>NZ_JALPRI010000005.1:0-335657 GCF_030464785.1 Paraburkholderia sp. SEWSISQ10-3 4 | reverse complement strand
CCGCACAGGGGCAACGCTAATAGACCACTAACAAAACAAGGAAAGGCCAAAGCCCTAAGAACACAGACAACAAGCGCCGCGCAGGCAAAAAACCCAAACTAAACGCCAACGCCGCAAGCAAACAACCCCGCAGCGAAGGCGCAAATCAACCCCTAATCCCGCGGCGAAGAAGCCGCCCCATGACTTAACCAATCAAGCACAGCAGTAGCATCATCATCCGCCCCCTGTCGCGCCTTAGCGACCGTCTCAGCCACATCCGCGCTAGGCACAGCGCGCCGAATCGCCACCCCAACGGCAAGAATATCAATCATGACGAGATGCAGAATCCGCGAAATCATCGACAACTGCGACTCGCGAATCTCAATGTGATCGGTCTCCAAAGCGACAGTAGCCCGCTTGGCCAGCGCCGTATTGCTCGACGTAATGGCAATTACCTTCGCCCCCGCCTGCATGGCGACATCCAGCACGCGCAGCAACTCAGGCGCACGTCCCGACTTGGACACGGCGACAATCACATCGCCCTTGCCCAGCAACGCAGCAGACGCCGCCTGCATATACAGATCACCGTAGGCAATCGTCGGAATGCCAAACCGGAAGAACTTGTAATGCGCGTCCTGCGCGACGATGTTCGAATTGCCGAGCCCATAAAACTCAATCCGCCGCGCACCGTTCAACAGATCGATTGCCCGCTCGACCTGGTCAAAATTCAAATGCTCGCGCAACTGCAAAATCGCCGACACGGTGTTGTCCAGCACCTTCGCGCCAAAGTCCGTCGCGGTATCGCCCAGATGCACCTGGCTATGACTCACCGGAATCGTGCCGGTCAAACCCGTCGCCAGCTTCAGCTTGAAATCCGACAAACCCTGGCAGCCAAGCGAGCGGCAAAAGCGGATCACCGTCGGCTGGCTCACGTCGGCCTTGCGTGCGATGTCCACGATCGGATCGTTGATGATCGAACGCGGATGATTCAACGCGAGATCGGCCACACGTCGCTCGGCCGGCGTCAACGCGTCGCGCATCTGGCGAATCCGCTCGAACACGGCCGATGAACTGCCGCCCGCGCGGTTCGACAACTGCTCCGCGAGAATTGCCGACACACCCAGAAACGCCGGGTATTCAGCGGTAATCACATAGGTCGGCACGTTCTGCAAATACGCCTCGAAGCGACCCTTCGCCTCGAACCGTTTGCGAAACGACGAACGCGCGAAGAACTCGCCAAGCCTCGGCACGACGCCGCCGCCAATGTAAATGCCGCCCAATGCGCCGAGCGTCACCGCGATATTGCCGGCGAAGGTGCCAAGAATGCCGCAGAACACGTCGACGGATTCGGCCGCGAGCGGCTCGCCTTCCATCGCGCGCTTGACGATCTCGATCGTGTCGACGTTCGCCGCCACGCGTTTCTTGTCGCGACCCGCGAGCGCGCGGTAGATCACTTCGAGGCCGGGACCCGCCGCCACACGTTCGAACGAGACGTGCGACCACTTTTTGCGTGCGTACTGCAGCACGATGTCTTCGCGTTCGTCGGCCGGCGCGAAGGTCGCATGGCCGCCTTCGCTGCCGAGCGCGATCCAGCGGTCGTCGGCGGGAATCAGGCCGGACACGCCCATGCCGGTGCCCGGGCCGAGCAGGCCGATCACGCTGTTCGGACGGCGCGCGCCGCCGCCTACCTGTACGCGCTGCGCGTCGGTCAGGCCCGGCAGCGCCATGGCCAGCGCGGTAAAGTCGTTCACCACCAGCAACGTGTCGAAGCCCAGCGCACGGCGCGTGGCTTCGATCGAAAAGCTCCAGTCGTGATTGGTCATGCTGACCTGATCGCCGTCGACCGGATTCGCAATCGCAATCGCCGCGTGATTTACACGGCCGATCTTGGTGTCTTTCAGATACTTCTTGATGACTTCGGCAACGCCCGGATAGTCCGCGCACGGATAGACCTGCACCGAGCCGATTTCGCCCGGGCTGTATTCGAGCGCGAAACGCGCATTGGTGCCGCCGATGTCGGCGAGCAGCCTCGGTCCATCGGCGTGCTGGCCCGCGCCCGGAACAGCCTTAGTTTGCACACCAGTAGACATCGAGTCTCACTCCCTTGTCGTTTGCCAACTGCGAGATGGCATTTTTTTGTAGCGCAGCGGTGGCGGCATTCAGCACGTCCATCTTGCGCGGTCCTGCGATCAGCAAGAACAGATGCTTCACTTCTTTCAGAGCGGAGAGCGACCAGCTCACACGCGCATGCGGCGCGCTGCCGGGATGCACGGCAACGAAGCGCTCGGGAGTGGTGATCGCGTAGTCCCATTCGGGCGCATCCGCGAAAATCGACGCGGTGTGGCCGTCTTCGCCCATGCCGAGAATCGCGACGTCCGGCACGGCGCTAAAGCGCGGGTCGGCGTTCAGCGCGGCAACGTGCGCGTTCAGGTCTTGCGTGGCGTCGACCAGCGGCCAGAAAGCGGCATTTTTCGCGGCGTTCTGCAACAGCGTGTCGTGCACGAGTTGCGAATTGCTCGCGCTGTCCGTTTCCGGCACCCAGCGGTCGTCGACCAGCGTCACGGCAATGCGCGCCCAGTCGAAGGATTGCGTGGACAACGTCTGCAGGAACGGACGCGGGCTGCTGCCGCCGGACACTGCAAGCATGGCCGGGCGTGCGTTGTTGGTTGACGTAGCCGTCTGTGCGGCGAGCGACGCATGTAACGCGTCGCCAACCGCCTTCGCCAACGCGTCGGATTGGGCGCGTTGATCGTCGAAAGCGTGAAGCTCGATCACTTCTCCTCCGTGCTGCTTTCTTGTTAGATCTGCGGAATGTGCCGTCCTGCTCTCACGCGATGCCTGCAAGTGGGATGACTTGCAGGCGCCTTCGTGATACCGGCGCCATTCCGTTCAGTTCGTCGGTGGGTCTCGCCGGCGCCGTGCCGTGCTTCGATCGGGATCGCGCATGGTACGACGCCGTAATTCAGTTGATTCAATTCTCTTCTTCGAGCCAGCAGGTGCCGTGCTGCGCCAACATCGCGCTCGCCGCTGCCGGCCCCCACGTACCTGCTGCATACGGCTTGGGCGGCTTGTTGGCAGTGGCCCATTCGTTGAGGATCGGTTCGACCCAACGCCATGCCGCTTCCTGCTCGTCGCGCCGCACAAACAGCGCGAGGCGGCCGTTGATGACGTCGAGCAGCAGACGTTGATACGCCTCCATTTGCCCTTCGCGGAAGAAGCGGTCGAACGCGAGATCGAGGTGGACGCTGGCGAGGTTCATGCCTTCGCCTGGCTGCTTCGCGAGACAGTAGAGGCGAATGGTTTCGTTTGGCTGCAAACGGATCACGAGACGGTTCGCACCACCGCGCAACGCGGACGCGCCCAGTGCCGAGTGCGGCACCGCACGAAAATTCACCACGATCTCAGCGACGCGATCCGCGAGACGCTTGCCCGTGCGCAGGAAGAACGGCACACCGGCCCAGCGCCAGTTTTCGATTTCCACCTTCACCGCAACGAAGGTTTCGGTGTTGCTGTCCTGCTTCACGCCGGGCTCGGTTGCATACGCCGGCACCGCGCTGCCGCGGATCACGCCCGCATGATACTGGCCGCGCACGGCGACCTTGCCGATATCACGCGGATCGATCGGCTTCAACGCGCGCAGCACGCGCAGCTTTTCGTCACGGACCGAGTCGGAATCCATTGAATGCGGCGGTTCCATCGCGACGATGGAAAGCAGTTGCAGCAAATGGTTCTGCACCATGTCGCGCAAGGCGCCGGTGTTGTCATAGAAGTCGCCGCGCGCTTCCACGCCGAGTTCTTCCGCAATCGTGATCTGAATGCTTTCCACCCATTCGCGGCGCCACAGCGGTTCGAATAGCACATTGCCGAAGCGCAGCGCGAGCAGGTTCTGCACCGGCTCCTTACCGAGGTAGTGGTCGATCCGGTAGATCTGTTCTTCAGCGAAGATTTCACCGACTGCATCATTAATTGCGTTGGACGACTTGAGGTCGTAGCCGAGCGGCTTTTCCAGCACGATGCGCGAATTTTCGTTGAGCCCCACCGACGCCAGCGCGCGGCAGATCGGCACGAACAGCGACGGGCCTGTGGCCAGATAGAACACCCGAATGCCGGGCCGGCCGCTCAAGGCGTCGCGCAGCAGCGTGAAGTCTTCAGGATTGCCGAGATCGATCTTCACGAACTCGATACGGTCGAGGAAGCTCGCCCATGCTGTTTCATCCACACCGTTCTTCGACACGTGCGGTTTGACGTGCTCATTGACCCAGTCAATGTAGGCCGCACGATCCGCTATATGCCGCGCCACCGCGACGATCTTGCCACTGTCGGCCAGCATGCCGCCTGCACGGTGCGCTTCATACAGTGCCGGCAGGATCTTGCGCATCGACAGGTCGCCGGTTCCGCCGAAGAGAACGAAGGTGAAGCTTGAATCGGTTTGCATGTGTCTCCGTCGATATCCTGGGGCCGCCGTGGGGACCGAAAAAGGGCGACCGTAGTCCGATAAAATATTTTTTGACACTGAATTGTAGTTTAACTACAATCCAAATCAAGAGGTAGCGCTAATTCGATGAAAAAAGCGTGCGCTGTGAGGCTAGATGCGCGTTTTCCCGAATCGGCAGGCGTCCCCTGCATGTTAACGGACATTGCGTGCGAGCACGTGCCAGCATGCCCCCGGCGGCCCTTACGGAAGGCCGGAAAGCTGATCTGGCGTCAGGGTTAACGTGCAAGGCACCTCGAGTCTGCCGCGCGCGACGCGGGCAGGCAAAAATCAAAAGAGGAGACAGTCAGTTGCATCCCGAACCACTCATCTCTTGAGCTTCCAGCGGCCGGATATCGGTCCGCCGGCACATGCCTTAACGCATGCGCCCGACCGTGCTCGATCGCCCAGTGTTTTGCCTGTTTGAACCAACCACAGCACCCTGGCGACATCAGGGGCCATTTGTTTTTTGTTCAGGTGTCTGGAGGAGATAAGCAATGAAATTTCGCGCGATCATGGGCGCTTTGTGCGCCGCAGGTCTGATGTGTGGCGTCTCGGCTGTGCAAGCTGCCGAGTCGATCGAAGTGTTGCACTGGTGGACTTCGGGCGGCGAATCGAAAGCCGTCGGCGTCCTCAAGGACGACATGACGAAACAGGGTTACACGTGGAAGGACTTCGCGGTTGCTGGCGGCGCGGGTGCGGCTGCCATGACGGCACTGAAGACGCAGGTGATCTCGGGCAACGCGCCGAGCGCTGCGCAGATCAAGGGTCCGCTGATCCAGGACTGGGCTTCGCAAGGCGTGCTGGTGCCGATCGACTCGGCCGCAGCCGACTGGAAGAAGAACCTGCCGCCGGAAATCGACAAGATCATGCACGCGGACGGTCACTATGTGGCAGCACCGTTCTCGGTGCACCGTGTGAACTGGCTGTACATCAACAAGGCAGCGCTGGACAAGGCGGGCGGCAAGGTGCCGACCACGTGGCCTGAGTTCTTCGCGGTGGCCGACAAGATGAAGGCCGCGGGCATCCAGCCGATCGCGATGGGCGGTCAGCCGTGGCAAGACCTGACGCTGTGGGAAGACGTGGTGCTGTCGCAAGGCGCGGGCTTCTACAAGAAGGCGCTGGTTGATCTCGACGAGAAGACGCTGACGTCGGATCAGATGGTCGGCGTGTTCGACACGGTCCGCAAGATCCAGGGTTACTTCGACGCGGGCCGCACGGGCCGTGACTGGAACCTGGCAACGGCGATGGTCATCAACGGCAAGGCCGGCATGCAGTTCATGGGCGACTGGGCGAAGGGCGAGTTCGCCAACGCCAACAAGAAGGCGGGTTCGGACTACGTCTGCGCTGCGGTTCCGGGCACGGAAAAGTCGTACACGTTCAACGTCGACTCGTTCGTGTTCTTCCAGCAGAAGGGCGAGAAGACTGCAACGCCGGGTCAACTGGCGCTGGCCAAGACGATCATGTCGCCGGAATTCCAGGAACAGTTCAGCCTGAACAAGGGTTCGATCCCGGTTCGTCTGGGCGTGTCGATGGCCAAGTTCGACGACTGCGCGAAGAAGTCGTACGCGGATGAACAAGTGGCGATCAAGTCGGGCGGCTATGTGCCTTCGCTGGCACACGGCATGGCGCAACCGGATGCAGCAGCCGGCGCGATCTCGGACGTGGTCACGAAGTTCATGAACTCGCAGCAGGATTCGAAGACCGCGGTTGCCGCGCTCGCGAAGGCTGCGAAGACCAAGTAAGTAGCGTCAAGCGAAGTAGTGCGCCTGGTCGTTCCCTTCGGGGGCGCTGGGCGCGTTCTTCGGAATGCTTGCAGCCGTTGCGTTACTTAGGGCGAGACACTTCACCCCTGGTTTCATCGAGTCACACCTATGCCGTTCCGGTCTCGCGTCTTTCGTGAGCGAGCGCCCCGGCGGTACAGTTTCAGCAGGAGTCGAGTAGTGACTGCTTCTATCAGCGGAAACGGGAAAACGTCCACCGTGACCCGCCGCACGTCGCCGATGGCGGCCCTTGCCGATCGCTGGATTCCGAAGCTGGTGCTCGCACCCAGCGTCGTGATCAGCCTGATCTTCGTATATGGTTTCATCGCTATTACCGGCTATCTGTCGCTGTCGAATTCGCGGCTGATGCCTCGTTATGAATTTGTCGGTCTCGACCGTTATCGTGAACTGTTCGATAACGATGTGTTCTGGACGTCGGCTGCCAACCTCGGCTGGTTCGGCATTCCGTTTATCGGTATCTGTATCGGCCTCGGCCTGTTCCTCGCGATCCTGCTCGATCAGCAGATCCGCAATGAAGGCGCGCTGCGCGCCGTGTTCCTGTACCCGATGGCGCTTTCGTTCATCGTGACGGGTACGGCGTGGCAATGGATCATGACGCCGAGCGTCGGCCTTGAAAAGGTGTTCCACGACTGGGGCTGGACGAGCTTCTCGTTTAGCTGGCTCGGCGACCCTGATAAGGCGATTTTCTGCGTCGTGATCGCGGCCGTGTGGCAATCCACCGGCTTCGTGATGGCGCTGTTCCTTGCGGGCCTGCGCGGTGTCGACGGTGAAATCTTCAAGGCTGCGCAAATGGACGGCGCGGGCTTGCCCACCATCTATCGCAAGATCGTGATTCCGAGCATGCGCCCGGTGTTCTTCTCCGTGCTGCTGATTCTCTGCCACATCACGATCAAGACCTTCGACCTGGTTGTCGCGTTGACCGCGGGTGGTCCGGGTACGTCTTCATCGTTGCCGGCTATTTTCATGTACACGTTTTCGTTCAATCGCGGGCAGCTGGGCGTCGGCGCGGCATCGTCGATGATGATGCTCGCCACCGTTGTGGCCGTGCTCGTGCCGCTGATGTATCTGGAATCGAGGAGCACCCGCAATGCAGCCTAAGATGACGATCAGCCGTGCCGTCATTTATGCGGCCTTGATTCTGTTCGCCCTGTATTTCCTGTTTCCGCTGTACGTGATGCTGTCCACGTCGTTCAAGGATGTCGACCAGCTGCGCACCGGCAACCTGCTCACGCCGCCGACGCACTGGACCATCGACCCCTGGATCAAGGCATGGAGCGGTGCGTGTACGGGTGTGCGCTGCGACGGCATGCAGCCGTTCTTCATGAACTCCGTGCGCATGGTCATTCCGGCCGTGCTGATCTCGTCGATCATCGGCGCGTTCAACGGTTATGTGCTCACGCACTGGCGCTTCCGCGGCGCGGATCCGATCTTCACGATGATCCTGGTCGGCTGCTTCATTCCGTTCCAGGCGATCCTGCTGCCGATGGCGCGTTTCGAAGGCCTGCTCGGCCTGTCGAATTCGATCACCGGTCTGGTGGTGGTGCACGTGATCTACGGTATCGCCTTCACCACGATGTTCTTCCGCAACTTCTACGTGAGCATTCCGGCTGAACTCGTGAAGGCCGCGCGGATCGATGGCGCTGGTTTCTTCACGATCTTCACGAAGATTCTGATGCCGGTGTCGCTGCCGATTTTCATGGTGTGCCTGATCTGGCAATTCACGCAGATATGGAATGACTTCCTGTTCGGGATTGTGTTCTCCGGTGTCGATTCGATGCCGATCACGGTGGCGCTGAACAACCTCGTGAACACCTCGACCGGCGTGAAGGAATACAACGTGGACATGGCCGGCGCGATCATCGCGGCATTGCCGACCTTGCTCGTCTACATCGTCGCCGGCCGCTATTTCGTGCGCGGTCTGACGGCGGGCGCAGTCAAGGGTTAAGCCCGGGCTAACCATACGCATCGCGGCGGCGCTTCTTCGATAGTGCGCCGCCGTCACCCGACCAGAGTTTTCAAGCAGTACCAGAGACAAGAGGATTCACAGCATGGCAAGCCTTTCCATCCGTGACGTGTACAAGACTTACCCGAACGGGGTACCGGTTCTGAAGGGTGTCAACATCGACATCGAAGACGGCCAGTTCCTGATTCTCGTTGGCGGCTCGGGCTGCGGGAAATCGACGCTGCTCAACATGATCGCCGGCCTCGAAACCGTGACCAAGGGCGAGATCCAGATCGACGGCAAGACGGTGAACAACCTCTCGCCGAAAGATCGCGACATCGCGATGGTGTTCCAGTCGTACGCGCTGTATCCGTCCATGACGGTGCGCGAGAACATCTCGTTCGGCCTGGGCATTCGCAAGGTGCCGAAGCAGGAGCAGGCGCAGATCGTCGACCGCGTGTCGAACACGCTGCAGATCACGCACTTGCTGGACCGCAAGCCGGGTCAGCTCTCCGGTGGCCAGCGTCAGCGCGTTGCCATGGGCCGTGCGCTCGCGCGCGATCCGGTGATGTTCCTGTTCGACGAACCGCTGTCGAACCTCGACGCGAAGCTGCGCATTGAAATGCGCTCGGAAATCAAGCTGCTGCATCAGCGCCTCGGCACGACGATCGTCTACGTGACGCACGATCAGATCGAAGCCATGACGCTCGGCGACCGCATCGCGGTCATGAAAGACGGCATCGTCCAGCAGTTCGGCGCACCGCAGGAAATCTACGACTCGCCGGCGAATCTGTTCGTGGCCGGCTTTATCGGCGCGCCGCCGATGAACTTCATCCAGGGCAAGCTGGTGGAGCAGGGTTCGGGCGTGGGCATCGAACTGGATACGGGCACGGCGCGCAATGTGTTGAATCTGCCGTTCGATTCGGCGAAGGTGAAGTCGCACGTTGGGCGCGAAGTGATTCTCGGCTTGCGCCCTGAGCGGATCACCGACGCACGCGGTGCGCATGGCGACCACGCGAACCTGCAGGCGATCGACGTGAAGGTCGATGTGATCGAGCCGACCGGTCCGGATACGCTGGTGTTTGCGCAGGTGAACGGCAAGCGCATTGTGAGCCGCGTGCACCCGGCTTCGAATCCGCAGCCTTTGTCGACTACGACATTGTTGTTCGATGCGTCGAAGGCGGTGTTGTTCGATCCGACTAATGAAGAGCGGATTGCCTGAGGCGAATTATTCGCTGAGCTATCCGAGTTGAAAAAAGCCCCATGCGTTGCAAGACGCATGGGGCTTTTCTTCATGTGCCGGGTGCTGTTTGCATCGGCTTGCAGCGGGTCCGCAACATGTCGCCCCTGCGACGCGACGTCAAGCGTCCTTGATGCGCAAATCCGGATTGTTCCGAGCGAGCTCGGTGACCCACTCGGTGAAGGCGCGCAGCCGTGAACTCAGATTGCGGCGATGTGCGTACAGGATCGAAAGCGGCGTGCTGGGGCTCGTGTAGTTCGTGAGAATTTCCTTGAGCGCGCCTTGCGCAATCAGATCCGCGACCATGAAGCGCGACGGCTGGATGATGCCGTGGCCGAGGGCGCTCGCGCTGATGTAGACGCTGCCGTCATTCACCGCAAGCACGCTTTTCAGCGTGACCTTGACGATCTCGCCGTCCACCTCGTACTCGAACGGAAAGGTCTTGCCGCTGCGCGCGGAAACGTAGTTGACCGCGCGATGCTCGCTGAGCTCCTCGAGCGTGGTCGGCGTGCCGTATTGCTCCAGATAGGCGGGCGACGCGCAGGTCACGATCCGCGCCTCGCCGATGCGCCGCGCGACGAGACTCGACTCTTCCGGCGTGCCCATGCGGATCACGCAATCCACCCCGTCCTGAATCAGATCGATGTTGCGATCCGCCAGCCCAAGCCGCACGTCGATCTCGGGGTATTGCCGGTAGAAGTCGTCGAGCGCGGGCAGCAGCAGCGCACGGGCGAGCGTGCCGGACGTATCGACGCGAATCGTGCCGCTCGGATGTTCGCGCTTGTTCGACAGCGACGATTCGGCATCGGCGACTTCGGCGAGGATGCGCACGCACCGGTCGTAGAACAGCGCGCCGTCTTCGGTGACGCTGACCTGCCGCGTCGAACGGTTCAGAAGCCGCACGCCGACGTGTTCTTCCAGAGCCTGAATGGTCCGGCTGACTTTGGCGCGGGGCAGGTCGAGCGACTCGGATACTTTGGTGAAGCTGTTCGCCTCGACCACACGCGTAAATATCTCCATCGCTTCGAAACGGTCCATGTTTTGCCTTATGAGTGATGGGCGGAAGTGGGTTTCGAAGTGAAGTGTATCGCTTGGAAATAGTGTTGGCGCGCTCTCGTGGTTAAGTTGGCCCGTGCGGGGTCCGTACGATCAATCCCGATCAGGCGCGCCAAGCGGGAACAGCGGGCGATACGGGCGTGCTTCGTCGACCGCGCGAGCGAACGATGGCCGGGCCAGCAGCCGCTTCCGGTAGGCGAGCACGTGCTCAAAAGCCGGGCCGATGCGATGCGTCCAGTCGGCGTAGAACAGGAACGGCGCGGCGCCGCAATCGGCGAGGCTGAAGGTATCGCCGGCCGCCCATTCGCGCCCGGCCATCACTTTGTCGAGCCAGCCGTAGGCCGTGTCCAGCATGCTGCGGGCCTCCGCCACGGCGCGCGGGTCATGCTCCCCCTCGGCGCGCATGCTGTCGTAGACGATCTTTTGTTGCGGCGTGGAGATGTAGTTGTCGAAGAAGCGATCCATGCTGCGCACTTCCAGCGCGGCGCGGGCATCGGCCGGCAAAAGCGGCACCGGCCCCGGGTGATACAGGCCGAGATACTCGATGATGATGCTCGCCTCCATCACGGTCCGGCTGCCGTCGACCAGCACGGGAAAGCGCTTGATCGGCCACAGCGCGGCGAACTCCGCCATGACCTGCGGGTCGTCGTACGCGAGGAGGCGCAGTTCGAACGGCGTGCCGTTTTCGTAAAGCGCGGTCAGCACCTTCTGGCAGTAGGAGGAGAAGGGGTGGGCATAGAGCTTCAGGGTCATCGGGGTCACCTATTGCGGGTTGCGAGGCGCGCTGTGGCGCGATGACGGCCGGAGGGGCCGTTTACCTGACGACGAACGAGAGCGGTGGGAATCGACAACCTCGAGACAACCTCACGACGACCCAGAAAATTTTAGCCGGAAGCCGAATGTCCATCCGCATCCGGCAAAGACCGGACGCTAGAAAAAGCTTATGCGCCGCGATTTGTTACGACAAAACGTCACAAACTTTCAAGAAAGATCGTGTAACATTTGAAAAAATTGTAAGAAATCGACGTGACCGCGACGTAGCCGGTTTGCCGCCGTAGTCAGAAAGACCACCGGGGCGTCGCGCAATAAATAACGAATAACTCGACGCACGGAGCCTCTGCATGTCAACGATCACCACGTCTGTGAACAGCGCGACTGCTAACGCGCAGAACCAGGTGCAGCAAGCGGCGCAATCGATTATCAGCGGCTCCACCGGCAACTCGACAATGGACGTGGCGACTCTGGTCTCGGCCCTCGTGAATGCGAAGACGGCCGGCCAGACGGCGGCGCTGAAGGCCAAACAGACGAGCGATACCACGACCTTATCCGCGTACGGCGCCCTGAGTTCCGCGTTGAACGCCTTGCAGGCAGCGATCAAGAATCTCTCGGACGGAACCACCCTGTCGACCTTCGGTGCCACCGCGAGCGGCAAAGGCATGGACCCCAAGGCGGGTCCCGGCGCGGTCGCCGGCAGCTACTCGATCGATGTCAAGCAGATCGCTGCGTCGCAAAGTCTCTCGTCGGCGGCGTTCGATTCCACCGCCAAATTGGGCACCGGCAAGTTGACCATCGCGGTCGGCGGCAAGTCGATGGATGTCACGATCGACGGCACCAACAACACGCTGAGCGGTATCGCCAATGCGATCAACAAGGCGGGCAACAATCCGGGTGTCACGGCCACCATCGTGACCGGCACGGGTGGTGCCCACCTGGTATTGCGCTCGACCACCACCGGCGCGGCCAACACCATCAACGTGTCCACCAGCGACGTTCAGAACGACACCGGCCTGTCGAGCCTCGGCGTAACCTCCACGCCGGGTGCGAACGGCGCGGCGTCCACGATCGTGTCCTCGGATACCAGCAAGGCCTGGCAACAAAGCGAGGCCGCTCAGGACGCGAAGTTCACCATCGGCGGGATTGAGGCGAGCAGCTCCACGAACGCGGTTACGGCAGCGATTTCCGGCGTCACGCTGAATCTGTCGAGCGCCGCCGTCGGCACCACGCAGACACTGACAATCGCACCGGATACCACCGCGCAGAACACCGCCATCACCAACTTCGCCAATCTTTACAACACCGTCGTCACGACCATCAACTCGCTGTCCTCGTTTGACAAGTCCTCGAAAACCGGCGGCGCGTTGCTTGGCGATTCGACGCTGACGACGATCAAGAATACGTTGGCGTCGATCGTCGGCGGGGGCGTCGGCACGGGGTCGTCAGCGGTGGGGCTCGCTTCGATCGGCATTACGCTGAAGGGCGATCCGGCGGACGGCACGCTGGTCATCGACAGCAAGAAGCTGAGTACGTCGCTCACCAGCAGCCCGGCGCAGGTTGCCGCGTTGTTCAATCCGACCAACGGGATCGGCGCCAAGCTGAACAAGAGCATTACCGACTTCGTGAAGACGGGCGGCATCATCGACACCCGCAGCACGGCGTTGAATGCCGACCTGAAGAGCATCACCACGCAGCAGACCACGCTCGCCAATTACAGCGCGCAGTTGACGAAGCAGTACCAGAGTCAGTTCACCGCGCTCAACACGCTGATGGCGACGATGAACAACAACTCGCAGTACCTGACGGCGCTGTTTGGCGGCTCGAAGAGTGCGGGGGCGTTGGCGACCAACAAGTAAGACTGCTTTGGAGCGCGCCGCCTGATTCCGGGCGGCGTGCTTTTTATCAGAGCAGTTTGATGAAGCAAACTTAGTGAGGTAGCCGGACGTTGAGCCTGAACGTCGCCAGCCTCGCGAGCAGGATGAAGGCGGTGGCGATCAACACGCTATAAACCGTATCGAAGTTCATATAGTCCAGCAGCACGTACAGCCAGCACCCCACAAAAGCGCATGTCGCGTACGGCCGGGAATCACGCAAAATCAGCGGCACTTCGTTGCACAGTACGTCGCGAATCACACCGCCGAATACGCCGGCCAACACCCCCATCATCACCGACGTGAACCACGGCATCTGCGCGTCGTGCGCGATCGACGTGCCTGAAATGCTGAACAAGCCCAGCCCGATCGCATCGGCCACCAGCAGAACCCGCTCGGAAAGCAGCCGCGACGTCATCTTCAGGAGCGTTGGCGCGAACAACGACATCACGAAGATCGCGATCAGATAGCCTTGATGCTCGACCCAGTAAAAGGGCCGCCGCTCCAGCAGCACGTCGCGCAAGGTGCCGCCGCCGAAGGCCGTCGCGACGGCCACGAGGAAGGTGCCCACGGCGTCGAGCCGGCGGGTCCTCGCTTCGATAAAACCGGAAATCGCGTACGCGAAAATAGCCAGCGCTTCCATGATGGTCAGCGCCAGCGTCAGCCTCGGATGGATCACCGGGACTCCGTCAGGACTTGGGGGAAGCCGGCAATGCGCCCGGCTGCAATAGGACAACCACGGCACCCGCGCCGCCGTCATGCGGACGCGCCTGGCAGAACGCGATCACCTCGGACTTCTGCACGAGCCACGCGCGCACTTTGCCCTTCAGTACGGGTTCTTTTCCAATCGACCCGAGGCCCTTGCCGTGAATCACGCGCAAACACCGCAGGCCACGTTTTACCGACTCGCGAATGAATTCGGCCAGCGCCTCGCGCGCTTCCTCGCGACGCATGCCGTGCAGATCGATTTGTGCCTGCACGATCCAATCGCCGCGCCGCAGTTTGCGGACGACTTCCTGACTCACACCGGGACGGCAATAGGAGAGCGTTTCGTCGGTTTCGAGCAGAACCTCGGGGTCGAATTCGTCGGAGATCGCTTCGTGCAGCACGGCTTCTTCGTCGAGTTTCGTTTGCACCGGCAGCGGCGGAGGCGGATTGCGCGGCAAGCTGGCGCGCGGCGGGACCGCCAGCGGCGCAACCGCGCCGATCTCGCGGCGGAACAGATCGGCGTCCGCCGACGCTTCGCGTTGCGCTGCTGCGGCGGCTGCACGCTCGCGTTCACGCCGTTGCGTGTCGCCCTTTAACGCATCACGCAACGCGCCGAGGCCGGCCAGACCCGCGGCCGGCTCAATCTTCGGTGTGACTGCGGGTGCGGATACCTCCGGCGCGGGCTTGGCAACAGCGCGGGCGCGCTTCGGTTCGCTGGGGTGGGGCTGATTCTTCGGCATATCGGTAATACACAGAAAAGTAGATCGATCGCGCGAATCCGACGCGAACAGGACGCAAAAAAGGCCGCTGGCTTCTCAGCCGCGGCCTTCTATCAAGCAGGCGGCCGGGCCACGCCCAGCCGCCATTTTACCGTTGCACCTGGTGTTTCTCAGATCAGCGGTCGGCTTCCGCGCTCATCACGTGCTCGCCGATCTCGTCGAGCGTTTCCAGATAACGCTGCGCGTCGAGCGCGGCCATACAGCCCGTGCCCGCGCTGGTGATCGCCTGACGATAGACATGGTCCTGCACGTCGCCTGCTGCGAACACGCCCGGCACGCTGGTCGCCGTTGCGAAACCGTTCAGACCGCCCTTGGTGATGATGTAGCCGTTCTTCATCTCCACTTGGCCGGCGAAAATGTCCGTGTTCGGCTTGTGGCCGATCGCGACGAAGATGCCTTGCAGCGCGATATCCGTGGTGTCGCCGGTTTGCGTGTTCTTGATACGCAGGCCGGTCACGCCGGACTGGTCGCCCGTCACTTCGTCGAGCGTGCTGTTCCACTTGATCTCGACCAGGCCTTCCTTTTCCTTCGCCAGCAAGCGGTCGATCAGGATCGGTTCGGCGCGGAACTTGTCGCGGCGATGGATCACCGTCACCTTCTTGGCGATGCCGGAAAGATAGAGGGCTTCCTCGACTGCGGTATTGCCGCCGCCGATCACGGCCACATGTTGTTGCTTGTAGAAGAAACCGTCGCAGGTGGCGCAAGCCGACACACCCTTGCCCATGAACAATTCTTCAGACGGCAGGCCGAGGTACTGCGCCGATGCCCCGGTCGAGATGATCAGCGAGTCGCAGGTGTACTCACCCGAGTCGCCGATCAGGCGGATCGGCTTCTCATCCAGCTTGGCCGTATGGATGTGGTCGAAGATGATTTCGGTGTTGAAGCGCTCTGCGTGTTCCAGGAAGCGCCCCATCAGTTCCGGGCCTTGCACGCCGTTCGCATCGGCCGGCCAGTTTTCGACGTCGGTCGTGGTCATCAGCTGGCCGCCTTGGGCGAGACCCGTGACGAGCACCGGCGACAGGTTGGCGCGTGCCGCGTAGACCGCTGCCGTGTAGCCGGCGGGACCGGAACCGAGAATCAGAACTTTGGCGTGTTTCGTGGAAGTAGCGGGCATGATCGAAATCCTTTTACGGCGCCCGGCTCGCCCATGCGAGGCCGCGCGACTTGAGCTGAAACTATAGATGGGTATCAGAGCGGCATTATAAAGGGCGGCACGCCGGCCTGCTCCATGAAGCTTTCCGATCGTGGCGATAGCGTTGCCGCGGGCTTCGGTGGCCTTTCGTGTGGTCGATCGGCTAAGTTACCGTCATTTACAGCCTCGCGTGAGGCACTGCGTTTACAATAGGCCGCATCGATGGATCCGGCAGCCGGGACCGGGTCTGGAGCCGCCTTAAGCGCCGCTTCGGGCCGCGACTCCAGCGGCAATCGGCCACACAAGCAACAGGATCAATGGCAAAAGCTCCCTATTCCGCGAGCGCGCAGGCATTGCCGCACCGCATGTCGCGCCTTTTCACCGAAATCCGCTGGATCTTGCAGGTCGCGCTCGGCGTGTTCCTGCTCATGGCGCTCGTCAGCTACAGCCGGCACGATCCGAGCTGGACGCACGCTGCGCAGGTCGACCATATCGCCAACTGGGCGGGCCGCGTCGGTGCGTGGACGTCCGACATCCTGCTGCTGCTTTTCGGGCTGTCCGCCTACTGGTGGATCGTGCTGCTCGGCCGCCATATCTCCGCCAATTACCGCCGTATCACCCGTCACGAGGAACTGCAGGAAGACGCGCCGCGCGATGCCGGCTGGCTCGCGGACGCGTTCGCGTTCATGCTGGTGTTGCTTGCCTGCGACGGTATCGAAGCGTTGCGCATGTGGTCGCTGAAAGTGCAGTTGCCGCGCGCGCCGGGCGGCGTGATCGGCGAAGCGGTCGCGCGCGGCATATCGCATGCGCTCGGCTTCACCGGCGGCACACTGGCCCTACTTATCGTGCTTGGCATCGGGTTGTCGCTGTATTTCCGTTTTTCGTGGCTGTCGGTGTCGGAAAAGGTCGGCGAGTCGATCATTTCGGCGGTCACGTTCGCCAAGCTGCGCCGCGAGGCGGGCCGCGACCGTAAATTGGGCGAAGCCGCCGCCGTGAAGCGTGAAGGCAAGGTCGAAAAGGGCCGCGTGCGGATCGAGGAACACGAGCCGGTCATGATCGTGCCGCCCATCGTCACGCCCGCCAAATCGGAGCGCGTCGAGAAAGAACGGCAAGTGCCGCTGTTCACGGACCTGCCGGGCGACTCCACCTTGCCGCCGATCTCGCTGCTCGACGCAGCGCCGGCCGCGCAGGAAACCATTTCCGCCGACACGCTCGAATTCACCTCGCGCCTGATCGAGAAGAAGCTCAAGGACTTCGGCGTCGAAGTAAGCGTGGTCGCCGCCTATCCGGGCCCCGTTGTCACGCGTTATGAAATCGAGCCGGCTACTGGCGTGAAGGGCAGCCAGATCGTCGGTCTGGCGAAAGATCTCGCGCGTTCGCTGTCGCTGGTGTCGATTCGCGTGGTCGAAACGATTCCCGGCAAGAATTTCATGGCGCTGGAGTTGCCGAATCAGCGCCGTCAGACCGTGAGTCTCTCGGAGATTCTCGGCTCGGCGGTTTATGCGGATGCGGCTTCGCCGCTTACCATGGGTCTGGGCAAGGATATCGGCGGCAAGCCGGTGTGCGCCGACCTCGCAAAAATGCCGCACTTGCTGGTGGCCGGTACGACCGGCTCGGGCAAGTCGGTGGGTATCAACGCGATGATCCTCTCGCTGCTCTACAAGGCGAGCGCCGACCAGGTCCGTATGATCCTGATCGATCCGAAGATGCTCGAAATGAGCGTCTACGAAGGCATTCCGCATCTGCTGTGTCCGGTGGTCACGGATATGCGCCAGGCGGGTCACGCGCTCAATTGGGCGGTGGCCGAAATGGAGCGCCGCTACAAGCTGATGAGCAAGCTCGGCGTGCGTAACCTCGCCGGCTATAACAACAAGATCGACGAAGCCGCCAAGCGCGACGAGAAGCTGCCGAATCCGTTCAGCCTGACGCCGGACGATCCGGAGCCGCTGTCGCGCCTGCCGAACATCGTCGTCGTGATCGACGAACTGGCCGACCTGATGATGGTGGTCGGCAAGAAGGTCGAAGAGCTGATCGCGCGGATCGCGCAGAAGGCGCGCGCGGCCGGCATCCATCTGATTCTGGCCACGCAGCGTCCGTCGGTCGACGTGATTACCGGCCTGATCAAGGCCAACGTGCCGACACGCATGGCCTTCCAGGTGTCGTCGAAGATCGACTCGCGCACGATTCTCGACCAGCAGGGCGCGGAATCGCTGCTCGGTATGGGCGACATGCTGTACCTGCCGCCGGGCAGCGGTTTGCCGGTGCGGGTACACGGCGCGTTCGTGTCGGACGAAGAAGTGCATCGCGTCGTCGACAAGCTCAAGGAGCAGGGCGAGCCGAACTATATCGAGGGCATTCTCGAAGGCGGCGTGACGGGCGAGGGCGACGAAGGCTCCGCAGGCGCCGGTGGATCGGGCTCGAGCGACGGCGAGGCCGACCCGTTATACGACCAGGCGGTCGACGTGGTGCTGAAGAACCGCCGTGCGTCGATCTCGCTGGTGCAGCGGCATTTGCGCATCGGCTATAACCGCGCGGCGCGCCTGCTCGAGCAGATGGAGAACTCGGGCGTGGTGTCGGCGATGTCGTCGAACGGCAATCGAGAGATTCTTGCGCCGGCGCGGGAAGCGGAATAGGCGATCTACGCGGCTGGTCCACCGAACCAGCCGCAAAGCGCAGCGCACAAATGCCGTATAAGCCCCGCTTAAGGCTTCTTGCTTAAGCTGTGACCCAAGGCTGAGGGCTCGTCCCCCGGCTGCGCGGTTCAAGCTAGCCGCCACGGTCACCCGGCCGCTGTCCTCAACACCCGCCGGCGTGACCGCCCAACAAATTCAATCAAGGGAGAAAACACCATGCAGCTATTCGCGCAGCAGCACGCTCGACAGAGTGCTCAACCCAACCGTGTTGGCCAACTCGCTCGCAAGATCGCACGCGGCGTCGGCAGTGTGGCAATTGGCGCGTCGATGCTCGTCGCGTCGCAGGCATTCGCGAGCGGCACCGAGCAACTGAAGGCCTTCGTCGCGCAAGTGCATTCCGCGCGCGGTACCTTCGTGCAGCAGGAAGTGCGCGCGCCGAGTAAGGCGCAGGGTGCAAGCGGCGCGAGCGGTGTGCTGTCCACCACTGGCAAGACCGGCACGTCGAGCGGCACGTTCACGTTCGCGCGCCCCGGCAAGTTCATCTGGCAATACGAGAAGCCCTACGCACAACTGCTGCAAGCCGACGGCGACAAGCTGTACGTGTACGACAAGGATCTGAACCAGGTGACGGTGCGCAGTCTTGGCGGCGCACTCGGTGCGAGCCCGGCGGCGATCCTGTTCGGCAGCAACGATCTGGACAAGAACTTCACGCTGCATGATGCAGGCGTGAAGGCCGGCATCGACTGGCTCGAACTGACGCCCAAGGCAAAAGACACACAGTTTCAGCGCGTTGGCATCGGCTTCAAGGACGGCAATCTTGAAGCGATGGAACTGCACGATGTGTTCGGCAACGTGACACTGCTGACGTTCTCGAACATTCAGAAGAACCCGCCGCTGCCGGCCGATGCGTTCAAATTCACGGTGCCGAAGGGCGCGGATGTGATCAACGGTTAAGCTGCCGCAGTTTGCCTATGCAAAGAAAAAGCCGCGCATCGTTTGCGCGGCTTTTTTCTTGGCGGCGCGTGCAACGCCGAACCGCTACTCATCCACTTCCAGCACCTGCACCGGGTGCGCGGCCTTCATATCGTCGATAAACGCTTCAACGATATCCGTTCGATGCTGCCGCGCCCGCGTGACCATATGGAACGCCACGCGGTACTTCATCTGTGCGGGATTCAACGCGGCCAACAGGCCCTGCTTCACGAACGGCGCCGCGAAATGCCCCGGCAAATAGCCGAGATGATGCCCCGACAACACCAGCATCGCGACCGCTTCCATGTTGTCCGCGAGGGCGGTGACATTTTGCGGCGTCGTCGAACTTTCGGCTTCGGGCAGCGGATAACTGCGCCACGCCCATTCGTGCGCCGCGGCTTCGACGGGCGGCACTTCGCCGGCAGAAGCGAACAGCGGATGCCCCTTTGCGCAATACGCGAACTGATCTTCGGCGAACACCTCGGTGTACTCGAGCGACGGCACGCGATGCCAGAAATAGCCGATGCCGATCTGAATCCGGCCGTTTAGCAGCAGTTCTTCGAGTTCGCCCGGCGAGCGCACCAGAATAGAAAACCGCACTGACTGATCGCGGGCACGAAACCGGCCGATTGCGTCGCTGATGCGCGCGCTCGCCGATACCGGTGTGTGGCCGATCATGCCAATATCGAGTGTGCCGACCAGTTTGCGGCCGACATTGCGCGCCTGCATGCCGAAAGTATCGACGGCGGACAGTAGGGCGCGGGCTGCGTCGATAAATTGCTCGCCGCGCGCGGTCAGGCTGAAGCCGCCGCGGCCGCGCTCGCACAGCCGGTAGCCGAGGCGCGTTTCCAGTGTGGCGAGTTGCGTGCTGATGGTCGACTGGCCGACGTTCAGCGTGGCCTGGGCCGGCGAGACGCCGCCGGCGTCGACGATGGCGAGGAAGACGCGGATCAGCCGCAGGTCGAGATCGGTGAGTTGGGAGAACATACGGCAGGATACATCGCTACGAATCAATGTGAAGTTTATTCTGTTCGTATTTTAACTTGCGGGAAACTGCTCAAGAATCGAGATTCGCCCGGCAAGGTGCGCTTTTTCTATTGATCCCTCGGCCGGTTGCACGTATTTGCTTACTGCCCCTCTTTTCATTGCCGAGACACGATGAATACTTCCTCTTTCATTTCCCCCGACGCCGGTGAACGGCCGCAGCCGCTGTCCGGCAACGCAATGCCCCGCTGCGGCGGCATTGCGACGATGATGCGGCTGCCGAACGTCGGCTCGGCCGAAGGGTTCGACGCCTGCTTCGTCGGCGTGCCGTTCGATCTCGGCACCTCGAACCGCACCGGCGCGCGTTTCGGGCCGCGCCAGATCCGCAGCGAATCGGTGCTGCTGCGCCCGTACAACATGGCGACACGCGCCGCGCCGTTCGATTCGCTGCGCGTGGCCGATCTCGGCGATGTCGCGATCAATCCATACAACCTGCACGATTCGATCAAACGCATCGAAACCGCCTACGACGAAATCCTCCAGCACAACTGCAAGCCGATCACATTGGGCGGCGATCACACGATCGCGCTGCCGATCCTGCGCGCGATTCATCGCAAGCACGGCAAGGTTGGTCTGATTCACGTGGACGCGCATGCTGACGTCAACGACACGATGATGGGCGAGAAGATCGCACACGGCACGCCGTTCCGCCGCGCGGTGGAAGAGGGCTTGCTGGATTGCGACCGCGTCGTGCAGATCGGTCTGCGTGGCACGGGTTACGCGGCTGAAGACTTCGACTGGTGCCGCGATCAGGGCTTCGAAGTCGTGCAGGCAGAGGCGTGCTGGAACCAGTCGCTGGCGCCGCTGATGGCACGTGTGCGGGAACGCATGGGCGACGGTCCGGTGTACATCACGTTCGATATCGACGGTATCGATCCGGCGTTTGCGCCGGGTACGGGCACGCCGGAAATCGCTGGTTTGACGGTGCCGCAAGCGCTGGAAATCATTCGTGGCTCGCATGGCCTGAACATCGTCGGCTGCGATCTGGTTGAGGTCGCGCCGCCGTACGATCCGTTCGGGACGACCGCGTTGCTTGGTGCGAATCTCGCGTTTGAATTGCTGTGCGTGCTGCCGGGTGTCGAGTATCGGGCGTCGAAGCGGTGAGCTGACCACGATTGATGGTGTATGAAGAGAAAAGGCCTGCAAATGCAGGCCTTTTCTTCATTGCAGTGATGCTTCAACGACTCAAGCGTAGGCAGTCTTCCGAGTCGATACCAGCGCCAGATAACACACCGCGCCGATCACCAACGCGGGCAGCGTAGCGCCCAGATTCGGCAGCCATTGATTGATCGCCTGATACGCCACGATCCCGATTGCCCACGAGATAAACGCGCTCAGATGCCAGCCGCCTGAGAAGCCGTAACGGCCACGCACATCGCCGAGCACGGCGGCTTCAATGCGACGCTTGCGCACGATGAAGTGATCCACCAGCACCACGCCGAACAGCGGCGCGAACACCGAGCCGATCAACAGCAGGAAGTTCTGATACTTCGCCATCGGCACGAGCAAGGCGATCGCTGTGCACAGCGCACCGAACGCCGCCGACAACAACGGCACGCTGCCGCGCGTCCAGAACGTGCCGGTCGAGACCGCTGCCGAGTGGATGTCGGCGAACGCGTTGTCCACTTCGTCGATCAGGATCAGCAGCAGGGCGAGGCCGCCGCCTGCTTGAGCCAGCGCGCCGGTCAGCAGCGCATCGCCGCCGCCGGCCGCGAGACCGTAGATCGCGCCGAGCGCGTAAAACCAAATGTTTGCGATGCCATAGCCGAGCAGCGTGCCGCGGAAGGTCTCGCCGGGGCGTCGGCCGAAACGCGTGTAGTCGGCGATCAGCGGCAGCCACGAGAGCGGCATCGCGACCACCAGATCGATTGCGCCACCGAACGACATCTCGCCGGTGCCCGGACGGCGCATCAATTCGGCCAGATCGTGCTTGGCGAGCAGATTCCACGAGAGCCACGCAGCGCCCGCCAGCAGCAGCCAGATGCCCCACGTGCGCAGAAACCGGCGCACGAACGACAACGGGCCGCTGATGGCCAGCAGCGTCGCGAGCAAACCGAAGATCACGGTCCAGATCAGCGGCATCGAGAAACCGAAGGCCTGCTTGGCGAGCGCATCGGCGGAATCGCGCATCACGATCACCTCGAACGCGCCCCAGCCGACCAGTTGCACCGCGTTGAGCACAGCAGGCACCGAGGCGCCGCGCACACCAAGCGTCGGCCGCAGCGACGACATCGCCGCGAGCCCCGTATCCGTGCCGATCACGCCTGCCAGCGCCAGCAATACGACGCCGATCACGCTGCCGATCACGATCGCCAGCAACGCATGCGGCAGCGACAGCCCCGGCACCAGCAGTGCGCCCGCCTGCGCGACCAGGAGGCCGATGCCGAGCGAGAACCAGAGCGCGAAAGCGTCGCCGGTGCGGAACGCGCGGCGCGCGTCGGGCACCGGCGTGAGCGGTGCGTAGGTGGAGCCGGCGTCGCCGGCGAGTGGATCTTGTGCCATCTAATCTTGTCCCTGTTGGTGTTGCTTGTGCGTTCGGTGCTGCTTGTATGTTCGCGTGCGATGCCCGTGTTGCCGGCCAATCCGCGCGCGATGTTAGCCTGTCAGGCTGTCGGCGAGATTACTGGCTAACCGGCGTGGTCATCGCCCGAGCGCCGTCACTGTCATAATGCAGGACGTTGCCCGCACTCTTGCGTGCCGGCTTTGTTCATCCGGCAGCACGCCGCCTTCACACGGACCGCGTCCGGAAAAGCCGAGATTATCCCCAAAACGTCATGTTTGAAGAAACCCGTGCCAATGTTCCGCTCGCCGAACGCCTGCGGCCCCGCAATATCGACGAAGTGATCGGCCAGAAGCACCTGCTCGGCCCGAACAAGCCGTTGCGGGTCGCTTTCGAATCCGGTGAAGCCCATTCGATGATCCTCTGGGGCCCGCCCGGCGTCGGCAAAACCACGCTCGCGCGGCTCATGGCCGACGCGTTTCATGCCGAGTTCATCGCGTTGTCCGCGGTGCTTTCGGGCGTGAAGGATATCCGCGAAGCCGTCGAGACCGCACAGATTCATCGCGCGAACGGGCATCAGACGCTCGTGTTCGTCGACGAAGTGCATCGCTTCAACAAGAGCCAGCAGGACGCGTTCTTGCCGCACGTCGAGTCGGGGCTGTTCGTGTTCGTCGGCGCGACGACCGAGAATCCGTCGTTCGAGGTGAATAGCGCGTTGCTCTCGCGAGCCGCCGTCTACGTGCTGAAAAGCCTGACCGACGAAGAACAGCGCGAACTGCTCGACCGCGCGCAGAAAGAACTCGGCGGCCTCACGTTCACCGACGAAGCCCGCGACGCCCTGATCGGTTCCGCCGATGGCGACGGCCGCAAGTTGCTGAACAACCTGGAAATCGTCGCGCGCGCGGCGGCCCAGCAGAAGAGCACCGAAATCGACGGCGCTCTGCTCGGCAGCGCGCTCGCCGAGAATTTGCGCCGCTTCGACAAAGGCGGCGACGCATTTTACGACCAGATCAGCGCGTTGCATAAATCGGTGCGCGGCAGCAGCCCGGACGGCGCGCTGTACTGGTTCTGCCGCATGCTCGACGGCGGCGCGGACCCGCGTTATCTCGCGCGACGCATCGTGCGGATGGCATGGGAAGACATCGGCCTCGCCGACCCGCGTGCGGCCCGCATCGCGCTCGACGCCTCCGAAACCTACGAGCGCCTCGGCACGCCCGAAGGCGAACTGGCGCTGGCGCAGGCGATCATCTATCTGGCGGTCGCACCGAAGTCGAACGCGGGTTACAACGCGTACAACGAGGCTCGGCGGTTCGTGAGCAAAGACCAGTCGCGCGGCGTGCCGGTGCATCTGCGTAACGCGCCGACCAAGCTGATGAAGGAACTCGGCTACGGTCACGAATACCGCTACGCGCATGACGAACCCGATGCCTACGCGGCCGGCGAGACCTATCTGCCGGACAACATGCGCGACCCGCATTGGTACGAGCCGACGCCGCGCGGTCTCGAAGGCAAGATCGGCGACAAGATGGCGCGTCTGGCCGAGCTCGACGCGCAGTGGCGTAGCGAGAACAAGCCGAAGAAGGGCTGAGCCTTTTCGCCTGGGCTTCTGCGGCCGTTGCAGATGCCGTGTCGCCATTCCGCACGCCTTGACCATCTAACGCACCGGCCGCCCGCGCCGGTGCGCTAAAATCGCTGCTTCATACAACGAACACCTGCCCCATCCCATGCTCGACATCCAGCTGCTGCGCAAAGACCTCGACGGCGTCGCCAAACGCCTCGCCGACCGCGGCTATACCCTCGACGTGGCGGCCTTTGCCGCCCTCGAAGCGGAACGCCGCGACACCCAGACCCGTACCGAAGAGATGCAGGCGCGCCGCAACACCCTGTCGAAGCAGATCGGCGGGATGAAAGGGCGGGGCGAGGATACGTCGGCGCTGATGGCCGAAGTGGGCGGGATTGGCGACGAGATGAAGGCGTCGGCGGCCAAGCTCGACGATATCCAGAAGCGTTTGTCCGACCTGCTGCTCGGCGTGCCGAACCTGGCGCACGAAAGCGTGCCCGCAGGCAAGGACGAAACGGAGAACGTCGAAGTGCGCCGCTGGGGCACGCCGCGCCAGTTCGATTTCGAGGTGAAGGATCACGTCGACGTCGGTACGCCGCTAGGCCTCGATTTCGAGACCGGCGCGAAACTGTCGGGCGCGCGTTTCACGTTGCTGCGTGGACAGATTGCTCGGCTGCATCGCGCGCTGGCGCAGTTCATGATCGACACGCACACGCTGCATCACGGCTATACCGAGGTGTACACGCCGTATATCGTGAATCCGGAGATTCTGTACGGCACCGGCCAACTGCCGAAATTCGCCGACGACATGTTCCGCGTCGAGAAGGGCGGTGACGAGAACACGGTCACGCAATATCTGATTTCGACTTCGGAAATTTCGCTGACGAACACGGTGCGCGACAGCATCGTCGAGGCGGACACGTTGCCGATCAAGCTGACCGCGCATTCGCCGTGCTTCCGCTCGGAAGCGGGTTCGTATGGCCGCGACACGCGTGGGCTGATCCGCCAGCATCAGTTCGACAAGGTCGAGATGGTGCAGATCGTCGCGCCGGAAACGTCGTATGACGCGCTGGAGCAGATGGTCGGCCATGCTGAGGCGATTTTGCAGAAGCTTGAGCTGCCGTACCGCGTGATTACGCTGTGCACGGGCGACATGGGCTTCTCGGCAGCCAAGACGTATGACCTGGAGGTGTGGGTGCCTGCGCAGAATACGTATCGCGAGATCTCGAGCTGCTCGAACACGGAGTCGTTCCAGGCTCGCCGGATGCAGGCGCGCTTCCGCAATGCGCAGGGCAAGCCGGAGCTGGTGCATACGCTGAACGGTTCGGGTCTGGCGGTTGGCCGCACGCTCGTGGCAGTGCTGGAGAATTTCCAGAACGCGGATGGTTCGGTGACGGTGCCGGTGGCGCTGCGTCCTTACCTCGGTGGGGTGGAACGGCTGGAAGTGCCGGCGGCTTGATTGGCGCCGGGCTGAGGCCGCTGCCGATTGCCAAGTCCCTTTGAAATTTTTTGGCCGAGGGGCTTGGAAATCGGTTTCAGCTGTTCTATAATCTTTCTCTCCCAAGCAACGACCCGCTTGGATCTGACGAAATGGCCTTGTTGCTGTGAGTTGGAAGACCCGGAAAGGTGGCAGAGTGGTCGAATGCGCTGGACTCGAAATCCAGTGTACCTTTAGGGGTACCGTGAGTTCGAATCTCACCCTTTCCGCCAAATTTAAAAACCCCCGCTGAACGAAAGTTCAGCGGGGGTTTTGCTTTTGGGTCGTTCGAATCGCGTGCCCGAATCAGAAGCCATGCCAAACAGAAAGCGTCGCACCCGTATCATGCGAATGGAAAACTGCCACACGCGCAGTTCCAGAAAAAACCCAGTCGTTGACGGTCAACGACAGCCTTCGCTGCGGTTGCGCACCGAGCGTTAAAGTCGTGTTCGGCAACTGGGCTATCGAGAGTTGCGGCGCCATCGACGGACCCAGATTGAGATAACTCGACGTCTGCTGCGGTGTCGCCTCAGGCGTTGGCGTGACGCTCCCAGCGCCAAATCGGAATTCGCGGATCGCCTGCGTACTATAGAAATTATCGACTTGCGCGTAAAACGGCTTTCCCTGGTCCGACTGATATTCCATTTCATAGCGATGCAAATACCGCTGCGGTTCCGGAATGGGTGGAACAACCGTCTCGGGCAGAGGCGCGATGTTCGCAACGGTCATCGCTTCGGGCAGGTCGGTGGCAAGGCCACCCGCGAACGCATATCCGTTCAGAACAAGGAATATTGCGCCGACAATCCTTTCGTTCAGGCAGGTCATGGCCGTGCCTCCAATGAAGGAATTGAAACGTCACGCTACCGACTGCTATGCCTGAATTGACCGCCGACCGCCCCTGCAATCTCGCTTTTATCAATACATTGTAGTCAGCCCTTCGCGTCTGGCTAGCAATGTATGCAGCATCACCGTGCTCCGGAGATTGATGAGGGGCACAGTACGGCCTGGCGCGCGAGCCAGCCACGCCGGCACCTTGAACACTTTGGATATGAAACGTTAATTTGAATCGATCGTCATTCGTTCTCTTTATCCCGGCTGTCGCTGGCCAGGGGATCATTTGATCGTTGCGCCCCCCGCATTGCCCGTTTGATTGCGCTGCGAGGCCTTCTTCACCACCCAACTTTGCTTCGTCCAAAACGATGCAAAAAACGCGAGCACAGCACCGAATTTATGCGATTCACATAATGGACATGTGCGTTTTCAGGTCGCAAGAAAAAATTCACTTACCGCGGACGCGCGAATTGAAAGCAATTAGAAAATAATCCGATGCTTGTTTGTCGTAAATATTTCCGCCTGAATTCGACATGCGCAGCCATTGCCCACTCGGCCAAATCGATTTCGTGACCCGTCGAATTATGGTGAAAAAGAAGTGGCACTTCCCGAGTCGCCTGAGTGCCTGTAAAGTCATACAGCGTTTTCGCGTCGAGTCCAAAAACACAGACGCCAAACACATAGCCACAACGATGTCCCGAACAGTTTGCAAGACCAGTTTTGTAAAACAGGCTTCAAAAGGGGATTCACATGTCAGTCGGCAATTCGGTCGTTGACACGACCAAAAGCAGCACGAAATACAAAGTCATCAAGTGGTCGATTATCGGGCTGTGCATCGCCATCGGCGCGCCGCTGGCCATCCTGCTGGTCAAAGGCCTGGTCGGCCTGATCCTCGCGGCGGTGATCGGGCTTGCGGCGATCAACTTCGGTCCCGTTCTCGCCATGAAGTTCGCGAATCAGAAGGTCAAGATGTTCGTGAACGAAGCAAAGTCGAACCCGATCGAGACGCTCTACAACGAACTGGCCGAAAAGCAGGAAGGGGCCGAGCGGTTCAAGAAGAGCATCACGGATTTCCGCACAGAAGTGAAAAACTTCGAAGATAAAACCGCGCAGTTTAAAAAGCAGTATCCGGAAGACGCGGCGCGTTTCGAGACCCAACTCGCGACGATGAGAAAACTGCTCGCGTTTCGCGAGGGGCGCTATAAGCAGGTTCAGGACGAACTCAAGCGATTCTCCGACGCGATCGACCGGGCCAAAGCGCTGTGGGATATGTCGCAATCCGCGCAACGCATGAACAAGATCGCCGGCATGCAATCGAGCGACACGTTCGCGCAAATCAAAACCGACGCCGCGCTCGATTCGGTGATGAACTCGGTCAACAAAGCATTTTCCGAAATGGAAACGTCGCTGATGGAAAGCGCGGAAGTGCAGCAAGCCAAGGCCGCTACCGAGATAGGCGCTATCAGTCAGCCCGCCCAGCAACTCGGCTCGCCCGCGGCGCCCAAATAATCTGGCGCGCACCGCTCGACTACTCAACTCGATCAAAAAATAATGAAGAAAATTCTGGGTTCGGTTCTTTTCCTGATCTTGCTCGCTGCCGGTTGGTATATCCACGAAGGCGGCCTGAAAAATCCGCTTAACAGCAGCCAGAGCGCCGACAAGGACACCGTCGCGGTGAATGGTGGGGTGAACGGCGTAGACACCGGCAACCCCAGCAGCGCCGACGTCAAAACGCCAGCTCCGAGCAATCCGGACGGTTTCGTGCCTAACAAGGACACGCTGAAGTCGATCCTGAGCAACGGTGTCGTGCGCGTCAGCGTCGAAAATCCATCGCGGCCGTTTTACTCGGAAGACAACGGCAAGCCGCAAGGCTTCAACGTCGACTTCGCCAATCTGTTGTTCGCGCAGAAAGAGTTCACCTCGGGCGATCATCCGACCATCGCCGTCGACACGCACCACGGCGTGGACACGTATCCGGCAGTCCCCGATCAGCTGACGAAAACCGACAAGCAGGGCAACGCGGTCGTCGACGTCGCCATGGACGGCCTGACGTTCCCCGACAACACCCCGAGCGGCGTCGTCTATTCGATTCCCTACGTCGAGGACTTCGGCTATTCGTTGATCGTCGCCAAGGGTTCGCCGGTCCGCTCCGCCTCCGATCTGGCGGGCAAAACGGTCGGTGTGCTGCAGGGTGATCCGGACGTGAAAGCGTATGTCCAGAAAGCGTTCCCGAATAGCAAGATCGTCGAACTGTCGGATGCGAGCATCGAAGGTCAGCGGTCGTGGATGTCGCACTTCCTGGACGAGCATCAGGTCGACGCCATCGTCTACGACTATCCGTTCGGCGTATCGGAAATCAAGGGCACTGACCTGACCTTCGCTGTCACGAAGCTGGACGGCTCCAATCTCGCGTACAAAATCGGCGTACGCAAGGAAGACAGCGCGCTCCTGATCTACCTGAACTCCGCGATCGCGAAGGTCAAGCAGTCGCCGGCCTATCTGGACCTGTTGCGTAAATACTTCATCAGCGACCAGGTGCTCACCACCGCTGCGACCGGCGGCGAGAAGACGTACGTGGTCCGCTCGGGCGACACGCTGAATGCCATTGCCGCGAGCCAGTTGGGAAGCGGTGCGCGATTTGTTGAAGTGCAGAAGCGCAATAACCTGCCGAACCCCAACCTCATCCTTATCGGTCAGCACCTGATCATTCCGGTGCGCTGACGCGGTAGATTTTTCTGCCGGGCCCTCGCGGCCCGGCATGAACAACTCTCCCCGATTGCCAATGTGAGCACGCCGCACGTCGGCTAGCCCTGTCTCGCCGGGTCGCGTGCCCGTGTCTGCCGTCCAAAATCCGCCAGATTTGCATCCGTTTCAACCCCCGCTGCGTAAATCCCTTCAAGGACGCGCCACCCCGCCATACCCAACTAACCGACCGCGCGCCCCTGAAACCAGGAGACGCGCCCATGACCCATTCCGCACCGACCTCACCACTACCGCGCGGCTCGCGGGTCGCGGTTATCGGCGCCGGTATCTCGGGTTTGGCCAGCGCCTATCTGCTGGCGCGCAACCATCAGGTCACGCTGTTTGAATCGGCCGGCTACGTGGGCGGCCACACCAACACCGTGGACGTCACCCTCGAGGGCCACACACATCCCGTCGACACGGGCTTCCTGGTTTTCAACGACCGCACCTATCCGAACCTGATCGCGCTGTTCGCCGAACTGGGCGTCGAGTCGCACCCGAGTGAAATGACCTTCTCGGTCTCGCTCGACGAAGGCCGCCTTGAATGGGCCGGCACCAGCCTGAACACCGTGTTCGCGCAACGTCGCAACCTGTTCTCGCCGACCTTCATCGGCATGCTGCGCGACATCATGCGTTTCAACAGCAGTGCGCAGAGCAATCTCGATCTCGCGATAGAAACGCGCGCCTCGATGGGCGAACTGTTGATGGCCGGTGGCTATGGCGGCGCGTTCCAGCGTCACTACCTGCTGCCGATGGCTGCGGCGATCTGGTCGAGCGCGACTGCAGACATTCTCGCGTTCCCGGCCACCACGTTCCTGCGCTTTTGTCTGAACCATGCGTTGCTTCAGGTGAACCGCCGGCCGCAGTGGAAAACGGTGGTCGGAGGAGGGCGCGAATATGTACGGCGTATCGTCGACACGCTCGACGACGTGCGCATCGGTACCGCAGTCAAAGGTGTGCGACGCGATGCTGACGGCGTCGATGTCTTCACGGACAAGGGCACGGAGCGCTTCGACGCGCTGGTGCTCGCCACCCACGCGCCGACCTCGCTGCGTCTGCTGGACAACGACGCCGATCAGGACGAGCGCAGCGTACTGGGCGCCGTGCGCTACCAACCGAACGTTGCGGTCCTGCATACGGATACGAATCTGCTGCCGCGTCGTCAGCGTGTGTGGTCGGCGTGGAATTATCTGGGGAGCCGCGCGGTCGACGGCACGCATCCGGTGTGTGTCAGCTATCTGGTCAATCAACTGCAGCCGCTGCCGTTCAGAACGCCGCTCGTCGTTACGCTCAATCCGGTTACGCAGCCGGCGCCGGGCACCGAGTTGCGCCGCTTCGTCTACGACCATCCGTTGTTCGATCTGGCCGCTATCGATGCGCAACACCGTCTGCAGTCGGTGCAAGGCAAGCGCCGTACCTGGTTCGCGGGCGCATGGACTGGCTACGGTTTCCATGAGGACGGTCTGAAATCGGCACTGCGCGTGGCCGTCGATTTCGACGCGTCGCCGGCGTGGGCCAAACTATGAATCCCGCTTATGTCGAAGCCAACGTTGATCCGGCTGCCTGGCTTTTGACGGGCCGGGTGATGCACGAGCGTCTGCGGCCGAAGCATCATCGCTTCACGTATCCGGTGTTTTGCGTGCGCTGCGATCTGGATCGTCTTGCGTTGCTCGATAGCGGATGGTTTGGCGTCGATCGCTGGCGGCCGCTCAGCTTGCACCAACGCGATCACGGCCCACGCGACGGCAGCGATCTCGCCACATGGATGCGCGCGCAACTATCGGCGGCGGGTATTGAAGCAGCGGACGGCAAGATCTTGCTGCAAGCGTTCCCGCGTGTGTTCGGCTATGCATTTAATCCGGTCAGTTTCTGGTTTTGCCACGATCGAGACAGTCATCTGCGCGCGTTGCTGGCCGAAGTGCGCAACACTTTTGGCGATCGCCATAGCTACCTCTTGAGCGCTGCGGGCAACGCTCCGATCACGTCCGAAACACAACTCAAATGCCGAAAAGTGCTACACGTGTCGCCATTTTGCCGCGTCGAGGGGAGCTACGAATTTCGCGTCAGGGAGGCGCCAAACAGCGCGTTGGTCTCTATCGACTACCACGACGTTGACGGTTTGCTGATCCGCACGGCACTGGGTGGGCGATTGAAACCCTTAACGCGCTCGACAGCGCTCGCCGCGTTGCTCCGTCAACCATTGCTGACCGTCGGCGTCGTCGTACGAATTCATTGGCAGGCGTTGCGCCTCGTCATCAAGAAAGCGCCGTTCTACGGCAAACATCCTGCGCCGAACCGCACCGCTGACGCACCCACCGACCACGCCGCAGCCGGCCAACCGTCCGCCGCTGCGCGCCCCATTTCGTCCGATTGAGGAGATTCAGCCATGGCGCTTTCAAGAACCCTGAGCGAGCACCGAACCGTCCCCGCTTCGGGCCGTTTGTTTCTCTCTCTGCTCGAACGAATTCAGGTTGGGCATCTGGTGCTGATCACGCCCGACGGTCAGCAGCGCGTGTTCGGCGATTCGCACGCGGCACCGGGCGCGCGTCTGGAGCTGCGCGACTGGCGTGCGTGCGGCGCGATTCTGCGCAAAGGCGATATCGGTTTCGCCGACGCATGGCGCGCGTTCTGGGTCGACACGCCTGATCTGGCCGCCTTGCTGCGCGTCGCGATTCGCAACGAGCGCGCGCTGCAACGCACGGTCTACGGCGGCTGGCTCGCGCAGCTCTGGTACGGGCTGCGTCATAAGCTCAGGCCCAATACGCGTGCGGGCAGTCAGCGCAATATTCATGCGCACTACGATATCGGCAATGCGTTCTACGCGCAGTGGCTGGATCCGACGTTCACCTATTCGAGCGCTATGTTCGATGGCAATTTCTACCAACCGCTCGAAGCCGCACAACATGCGAAGTATCAACGCATCATCGATACGCTCGGTTTGCGCGAATGCATGCACATTCTGGAAATAGGCTGCGGGTGGGGCGGTTTTGCGATGCACGCGGCGCGCCAGGGGATCCACGTGCACGGCATCACGATCTCGCAGGCGCAGCTTGAATTCGCCCAGCAGCGTGTGAGCGAAGCAGGCCTGAGTGATCGGGTGCATCTTGAACTACGCGACTACCGCACGCTGACTGGTCAGTACGACAGCATCGTATCGATCGAAATGTTCGAAGCGGTCGGCGAAAAATTCTGGCCGACGTATTTCCGCATCTTGCGCGAACGTCTCCTGCCTGGTGCACGCGCGCTCGTGCAAACCATCACGATCGACGATTCACACTTCACCGCCTATCGCGCGACCAGTGACTTCATCCGCGAATTCATTTTTCCGGGCGGCATGTTGCCGAGTCCGCAGCGTTTCATCGAAGCGGCGCGGCGTGGCAAGCTCACGGCACGTACGTCGTTGGCATTCGGACACGACTATGCCGAGACCCTGCGCCGCTGGCGCAGCGCGTTCGAAGCACAACTCGATACGATCCATACGCAAGGCTTCGATGAGATTTTCGTGCGGACGTGGCGGCTGTATCTGGCGTACTGCGAAGCTGGCTTCGACGAAGGACGCACGGACGTGATGCAGTTCCTGCTCACCTCGGCGGACTGATATGCGTGTGCTCGCGGCGATCGTGCTGGTGTTGTGGGCGACGGCCGCCTGCGCCGATTGGCGCGGCGACATGCAGTCCGCGACACTCGTGGGCGAGGGCGATTTCAGCGTGTTCGGCTTCAAGCTCTACCGTGCGCAGATGTGGAGCGAACGCGTACCCATCGACTATGACGAACGCTTCGCGCTGCACATCATTTACGCTCGCGGCATCAAGCGCGAGCGGTTCGTCGATGCGGGTATCAGCGAGATCAAGCGTCTTGCCAGCGCGCCGATTCCAGCCGATACGTTGGAGCGCTGGCGTGCGGATATGATGCAGGCGTTTGTCGATGTCGGTCCCGGCGACCAGTTAAGCGCGGTCTATCTGCCGGACAAGGGCGTGCGTTTTTATGCGGGTGACCGTATGACCGGCGAGTTCGACGATCCTACATTCGCACGGGCCTTCTTCGGCATCTGGCTCGATCCGTCGACGCGCGCGCCGACCTTGCGCAGACAGTTGCTCGGTACCGCGCAGTGAAGCGTGCATGATGCGCATGGCGATGATTGCGCATCACCATCACGCTGCACCTCACGGCTCGTCTGTGCGTCGATAAACGCGCTGGTATCGTCGAGGACTGGCGCAAAGCCCCGCAACGGCCCGGCGATGGCGCCGACCAGCAGCGCGTGCCCAATCCGCGGATAGTGTTTCACTTCAACCGTGTCGCCGGCGGCGCGCAGCCTGGCCGCGAACCGGTCGGTGTTGCCCGGATCGACTGTCGTATCGCGCTCGCCCGCTGCGAGGAACACCGGTGGTTCGTCGCCTTCGACGAAGTTGATCGGCTGGCTCGCCGCGCGCAATGCAGGCGGGAAAATTTCTTCAAGCGTCGCGTCGTGCAGCGGCAGAAAATCATACGGGCCGGCAAGGCCGATCACGCCGCTCAAGTCGCGCTTGCTCATCTGTTGCGCTGCGAGATAGCGACCGTCGGTGGCCTGCAGCATCACGATATGCGCACCGGCCGAATGACCCATCAGAAAGATCCGTGACGGGTCACCGCCGAACTCGGCCGCGTGATCGCGTGCCCAGCGCACGGCTGCGGCCGCGTCGTCGACAAAGCCAGGGAAGGTGGTTTCCGGCCACGTCCGATAGTCGGGCACCACGGCCACAAAGCCACGCGAAGCCAGCGCCGCACCGACGAACAGATAGCTGTCGCGCGAACCGCTCTGCCAGCTGCCGCCGTAAAAGAACACGACGATCGGACGGCCGTGCGAACCGCTTTGCGGTGAATTGGCGGCGGGCATGTAGACATCGAGCGTCTGCAGTGGCGAGCGGCCGTACGCGAGACTGTGCTCAACCTGGAAGTTCTTGTGCGATACGGTGGCGTTGAGTACGCCCGCGGCGCTACAGCCGCCCAGAGCGGCGAGCGCCAGCGCGGCGGTCAAGGTAAGCAGGCGTCGAGGCATGAAAGTCGGGTCCGTCGAAAATCGTTCGTGAATAAGCGTTCGAACAATGTACGCGCCAACCCGATAACCGGATGCAGAAAGCTGCTTTGCCACCTTATCCCGCGTGGAACGGCGGCCATGGAGAAATGCCGGCCACTTGCAGCAACAGAATGAGATTGAGCGCCAGCACGGCGAATGTGCCCGCCACCGCGGCGATCGTGGTCGAGCGGCGATTCCGGTAGCGGCCCATCAAGTCGCCACGCGAGGTGAACCACACCAGCGCGATCATCGGCACCGGTAGTGCGATGCTTAATACCACCTGGCTCAGCACCAGCGCGCGCGTCGCGTCCACTCCGCAGGCAACCACCACGAACGCCGGCGCCATCGTAATCAGCCGCCGCGCCCATACGGGGATATGAAAGCCGACAAAGCCCTGCATGATCATCTGCCCGGCCATCGTGCCGACGACCGAACTCGACACACCGGACGCAATCAGCGCCGCAAGAAAGAGACCCGCCGCGGCGCCACCAAGCAGCGGCGTGAGCGTGCGCCATGCTGTTTCGATGCTGGCCATATCGGCATGCCCCGCATGAAACGCGCTCGACGCCATGATCACCATCGCCATGTTGATGAGTCCGGCCACGCCGAGCGCAACCACCACCTCGATATTCGAAAAGCGCAGCAGTTTGGCGCGCTCACCTTCATTGCGCGGCTTGACGCGATTCTGCGTGAGTCCCGAATGCAGGAACAGCACATGCGGCATGACCGTTGCGCCGATAATGCCGACGGAAATCGTCAGCGCGTTGCTATCGGGAATGCCCGGCGTGAACGTATGCTTGACAACCGATGACCAATGCACCGGCGCAATCAGCAACTCGGCGAGATACGACAGCCCGATCACACCGACGAGGGCCGCGATCGCCAGTTCGAGCGGGCGGAAGCCGCGCTTCTCGAACTGCAGCAAACCGTAGGTGACGGCGGCGGTGATCAGCATGCTCGGCATCATCGGTAGATGCGTGAGCAACGAAACGCCAATCGCACCGCCGACGAATTCTGCCAGGTCGGTCGCCATCGCCGCGATTTCGCTGATGCCCCACATCGCGAGCACGCAACGGCGCGGCAGGACCGAGCGGCATAGTTCGGCGAGATTGCTGCCGGTCACGATCCCGAGCTTGGCGGATAACGTCTGAAATAACATCGCCACGATGTTCGCCAACGCGACCACCCAGAGCAGGGTGTAGCCGTAACCGGCGCCCGCCTGAATATTGGTGGCGAAGTTGCCCGGGTCCATATACGCGATCGAAGCGACGACCGCCGGTCCAACGAACGGCAGCATCGTCCGCAAGCCGCGACGCCGTCCTGCCAGCGTTTCGCGGATATCGAAACAGGTCTGCTCGGTGAGGGTTTGAGGCACGGCGGCTTGGCTGATCGCTTTGTTCATGACTGCTCCTGTCCGTCTTCAAGCGTTCAAGGCAATCCAGATGAAGGCCGGCCAACGGGTGAGCGCGATCGTCATCGCGGCGACCCGTTGCCGGTGCATCCGGCACAGTACGTTGCGTGCTTCAGGCGCTCATGTTGAGCGTGCCATTCACGCCGTTCGGGAAGAAACCACCCTTGGTCGCCATCGAACTCGTCAGGTAGACGATGTTGAGTACGTTGCCATAGCCGCGGCTGAAGGCGAGCCCGTTGCTGTCGAGCGGCACGATGTTCGACGATCCAGACGTCGCGCCCGTGATGCCCTGATCGTCGTGGCCGTTCTGGTCGAGGCTGGCGCGCGCGGCGGAGATGGCGTTGGCGGCGGTGTAGATACTCGCCGTGTCGACGCCTTTTGCAAACAGCACTGTACGCACGAGCCCGGCGTGATACGCCTCAGCCGCGAGAATGCCGGCAGCCGCTTCGAGGAAGGTCTTGTTGGTGATGAGCGGAGAGGCGCCCTTGTAGGCCGTCACGCCGACGTCTTCGAAGATGAACGCACCGAGCAGGAAGTTGTTGTCGTTCGCATACGGATTGAAGGCGACGCCTGCGCCGACCAGACCCGCAGCGCGCGCCGCGTTCGAGAACGCTCCGTTCGGATTGGTCCCGCCAATGTCGATCGAGGGCATCGCGACTGCCGCCGAGCCCAACGCGCTGCGCAGGAAGGTGACGTGCTCGCGTTCGTCGTTGGCGATTTCGTTCGCATAGGCCTGAACGACCGGATCCTGGAACGGCACCTGCTGCCCTGGAATTACCGTGCCCAGCGTACCCAGACCGGACGTCATGCTGGCCGCGAGGCCCGCACCTGTTGTCGCATACGTATAGAACTGCGACTCCAGGTATTCCAGATTCAGCGCGAAGTTGAGAATCTCCGGATCGGTCGGTGCGCTGGCGGCCGAGGCACTCGAGCCGGAGCCACCGCCGCACGCACTGATCAGCGTGCCGCCGACCAGACCTAGGCCGAGTCCGCCAGCGTTGCGGAAAAACTGTCTGCGCTGCAGGCGCCGTTCAACCCGGCGGTCGAATACGTCGATAAGCTCTGCTGATTTATTGCTGGATTCCGACATGGCTATGCTCCTCCGATGGTACGACGCCAATGCCGCGGACTCGCGACGCATACGCGCGGACAACTGCTATCCACGCGATGCTCAAACGCAAATCGCGGACGCAAAGAGGCCCCGTTCTTCTGAGAAGAACTAAACGATGTGGGGAAGAAATCGAGTCCTCAACTTCTTTACGACGCGAATGCGCGGCCAGATGCAAGCCTCACAAAAGATTTCTCTGCGCGCTCGCAGCATGGGGCAGGCTGACACGGTTTTTCCGACTCCAGAAAGCCGATCGGCGTCGTGCGGAAAAAACGCCCGGCTAGCAGGTCCCGTCCGGCTCGCGGAGGCCCTCCGGCGATCCTCTGTACAATTGGCCGATCGTCAACATCGTTTCAGCCCCACCGAATTCATGGCTATTACCTACAAGACTCCTGACGACATCGCCAAGCTGCGCATTTCCGGCCGCCTCGCGGCCGACGTGCTGGCGATGATCGGCGAGCACGTCAAGGCCGGTGTCTCCACCGACGAGCTCGACGCACTGTGCAACGACTACATTGTCAATACACAAAAGTCGATTCCGGCAAATGTTGGCTATTTGGGTTTTCCGAAGACGGTTTGCACGTCCGTCAACCAGGTGGTGTGCCACGGCATTCCTAACCGCAGCGAAATCCTGAAAGACGGCGACATCATTAATATCGACGTCGCGATTATCAAAGACGGCTATTTCGGCGACACGAGCCGCATGTATTGCGTCGGCCAGCCGAGCACGGTGGCGCGCCAGCTGATCGACACGACCTATGAAGCGATGCTGGCCGGCATTCGCGAGGTCAAGCCAGGCGCCACGCTCGGCGACGTCGGCTACGCGATCCAGAAGATCGCGCAGCGCGACGGTTTCTCGATCGTGCGCGACTATTGTGGGCATGGCATCGGCAAGGTTTATCACGAAGACCCGCAAGTGCTGCACTACGGTCAGCCGGGGCAGGGCGTGCGTCTGAAGCCGGGCATGGTCTTCACGATCGAACCGATGATCAACGCGGGCCGCGCCAGCACCGCGGTGCAGCGTGACGGCTGGACCGTGGTCACCAAAGACCGTTCGCTGTCGGCGCAATGGGAGCACATGATCGCCGTGACCGAAGAGGGCTACGAGCTGCTGACGCCATGGCCGGACGGCACCGGCAATTACGAAGCGCCTTGAACGCAGTGACCAGCGCGCCTGACGAACCGGCTATCCGGACGGTGGGCGGGCGAATTGCTGCGCAGCGGGCGCGCGGCGCCTGCACCAGGAACCGCGGCTAAAGTTCGATCCGGCAAATAAGGATTTGACTCGCGCGCCGGTTCGGTTAAAGCTATGCCTTAGGGTTTCAAGGGGTTTTCGTCTGCATGAGTCCGTCATTGACCGTTCGCCGTATCGCCGCTGATCAGGGCGCTGTTTTCCGCGAACTCCGTACTGCGTCGCTGCGGGAGGCACCCTATGCCTTCGGCGAGACGCTAGAGGACGCGTTGTCGGCGGATGCCGCCACCTTCGACGCCACCGCTGCTGAACACGCTGTTTCGTTTATCTTCACCAGTTTCATCCTCTATACCGAGGGCCATCCGGCAGGACTAGTCGAAGCCTATTTCGACGACTCCGAGGCGCGCCGCGCGTTCGTCTGCGAGTTGTGGGTGGCGCCGGCCGTGCGTCATCTGCGAGGCGGCGAGTTGCTGGTCGACACCGCCAGCGCCTGGCTCGCCGGCGAAGGCGCCATGGAAATCTACGCGTGGGTCGCCGACGCCAACCGCAATGCGATGCGCTTTTACGAGGCGCTCGGCTTCGGTCCCACCGGCGAGCATCGCCGCGTCGCGCGTGCGCCCGAGCAGGCAGAAAGCCTGCTGGTGCGGCACGTGCCGACCACATCGCAGGTATTTCAGCAGTGATCTCGCGAGCGGCGCGTCAGCCTGCCGCTCACATCCCATCCGCGTCGCTACAGCGTTCATGGCCAAATGACCGGCCTGGACGCGGCCTGTATGGCCGAGACGTGGCTACGTCATGGGTATTCAGGCCGCCGTGCCGCGTTCTGTCGGCAAAAAAACTCGCTCCCCGCCTGGACGCCTGTAAAATACGCAAAATTTTTTGCCGAACGCTATGTCGCCCAAGAAATCGCCCTTTTTCGAACTCCGCAGCGGCTCTGTCGACACGCTCCTGTTCGTGGTCAAGACAACCGACCTCGACGCGATGCGTGCCGAACTGACCCGGCGCTTCGAGGCGACCCCCGAATTTTTCGCTAACGACGTCGTCGCGATCGACGTGCGCCGGCTCGCCGAGACCGAACGCGTGCCGCTCGCCGACATCGCGCAACTGCTCGACAGCGTGCGCATGCGCCCCGTCGGCGTGGTGGCCAATGCGCAGCAGGCGTGGGCGGCGGAATCCGCGCTGCCCTTGCTCGAAGCGCGCGACCGTCGCGGCGCATCCGCTAAATCCGCTGACGAAGAAGTCGCCAATGCACCCGCTTCGGCACCGGCTGCCACCGCAGCGACGGCCACGCCGCCGGCCGACCTGTTTTCGGCAGTAGAAGGCACACCGGCCACGGCCGCCGCGGTCGACCCTGCGCCGGCTGCCGAACCCGTGCGTCTCGCCACCTCGTCGCAAACCATGGTGGTCGATAAGCCGTTGCGCTCGGGCCAGCGCATCTACGCAAAGGGCGATCTGGTCGTGCTCGGTCTGGTGAGCTACGGCGCGGAAGTGATCGCGGAAGGCAACATCCATATTTACGCGCCGCTGCGCGGCCGGGCGTTGGCCGGCGTGCAGGGCAATCACGACGCGCGCATTTTCTGCACGTGTCTCGAGCCGGAACTCATCTCGATCGCGGGCATCTATCGTACGACCGAGAACCCGCTGCCGGCCGACGTGCTCGGCAAGCCGGTGCAGATCTGGCTCGAAGAAGAAAAACTGATGATCGAACCGTTGCGGCTCACTTGATCGGCGTGAAGCGCGTGCCGCCCTGAATGGTCACGGCACGCAGCGTTCCACGGCAAATATGGCCGCACATAATTGACGAATTTGACGAACACAAGGTAAGGGTAATGGCAAAAATCATTGTGGTGACTTCGGGCAAGGGTGGCGTGGGCAAGACGACCACGAGCGCGAGTTTTGCATCGGCCCTCGCATTGCGTGGCAGCAAAACCGCCGTGATCGACTTCGACGTCGGCCTGCGTAACCTCGACCTCATCATGGGCTGCGAGCGCCGTGTGGTGTACGACCTGATCAACGTGATCCAGGGCGAAGCCAACCTGAACCAGGCGCTGATCAAGGACAAGAAGTGCGAGAACCTGTTCATCCTGCCGGCCTCGCAGACGCGTGACAAGGACGCGCTGACGCTGGAAGGCGTCGAGAAGATCATCAACGACCTGATCGCGATGGACTTCGAATACATCGTCTGCGATTCGCCGGCGGGTATCGAATCGGGCGCGCTGCTCGCCATGCACTTCGCCGACGAAGCGCTGATCGTGACCAATCCCGAAGTCTCCTCGGTCCGTGACTCGGACCGTATCCTCGGCATTCTGTCGTCGAAGACCAAGCGCGCAATCGAAAGCAAGGAGCCGATCAAGGAACACCTGCTGATCACCCGCTACAACCCGAAGCGCGTGAGCGAAGGCGAAATGCTGTCGCTGACCGACATCCAGGAAATTCTGCGCATCGATCTGATCGGCGTGATTCCGGAATCGGAAGCGGTGCTGCATGCATCGAACCAGGGGCTGCCGGCTGTGCACCTCGACGGTACCGACGTTGCTGAAGCCTATAAAGATGTCGTGTCGCGTTTCCTCGGCGAGCAGAAATCGCTTCGCTTTACCGATTACCAGAAGCCAGGGCTGCTGCAGCGCCTCTTCGGCACCAAGTAAGGGGAGCGCACGTAATGTCGATTCTTTCGTTTTTGCTGGGCGAGAAGAAGAAATCCGCGTCGGTAGCGAAGGAACGCCTGCAGTTGATCATCGCGCATGAGCGCGCCGGCGGCCATGCGCCTGCCGATTATCTGCCTGCGTTGCAACGCGAACTGGTGGCCGTGATTTCAAAGTACGTGAAAATCTCCGATGACGATATTCGTGTGAGCCTGGAACGTCAGGACGATCTCGAAGTGCTCGAGGTCAAGATCGAAATACCGCAGGTGGGTTCCGCGTAACGTGTTGCGCGCTCTGTTTCGTTCCGTCGATGTGACGTGACGAGGTGGGGCGCGTAAGCGCTTTTGTTGTTTTGTTCCCTCGTCGTTTCCCTCCGCTGTTTTTCTCGTTGTCGTCCCCGCTACTTCTGTGTTCATGTGCGCTCGCACAGGCCTTCTCACGCGTGCTTTCTGCGTGGCGAAATAATCCGTTGCACTTCGGGGTGTGCCGTTACACGCCCACAGTCAGCGCTTTCGTCCCCTAGCGCATTAAACGGATAACGCCGCATTCGGTGTCCATCCAAAGAGGGAAAACATGAACAAGACCTTTCGCTTGCTGATCGCCAACGCTGTTCTGATCGCTGCTGGTGCATCCGCTGTGGCCTCCGCTTCGGCCGAGGAAGTCGTCGTGATCGCGCCGTCCGCACCGCCGGCCGTGCGTTACGAAGCCGTGCCGGCTCCGCGTGTCGGCTATGTGTGGGATCACGGTCACTGGCGTTGGGATCACGGCCGCTATGTGTGGGACGCGGGCCACTGGCAGGCCGAGCGCGTCGGTTACCACTGGGTGCCGGGTCATTGGGTCGAACACGGTCCGAACTATCGCTGGGTCCAAGGCCACTGGGCGTAAGTCCACCAGCAACAACCGCGTGCGGCACGGCGGAATCGACATCGTGCGTGCCGCTCCCTCCAGTTTGACGACACAGGCGCCACTCATGCGTCCGGTGTAGCGCTCGCCTGTGTTTCTGAGGAACACGTGATGAAAAAGAATCTGTTTCTGATCGCCGTTCTGGCGGTCATGCTGGCCGGTTGCGTAGTGGTGCCGGCACGGCCGGTTTATATGCGCGCGCCGGCGGTTGTTGTTTACTGACGCGGGGCGCCGTCTTCAGCAGGCGCATCACCCGTGATCTCATCGACGGCCGCTGGTTCGGGCACGTCGACTTCGGGGACTTCCGGCACCGGCGCGGGTGCCGGCTGCGGTAGCGGCGCCATATAGCGCTGGGCCAGCGATTCATACAGCGGTGGAGCGAAGAGACGCGCCACGCGGCTTGCGATCAACGCGGTGGCCATCAGCGAAATCACCAGCGCATGACCATCGATCATCTCCATCACGATCACGAACGACGTAATCGGTGATTGCGTGACGGCGGCCAGATAGCCCACCATCGCGAGCGCGATCAGCATCGGCAACTGCATCGAATCAAACACCATGTGCAGCAGATTGCCGAAGCCCGCGCCGATCGATAGCGACGGTGCGAAGATGCCGCCCGGAATGCCCGGCAGGTACGAGCCGACCATCGAGATCATCTTCAGAAACGGATAGAACAGGGACAGGTGCTCGTGCCCGTCGAGTAGGCCACGCGCTTCCGCATAGCCGCTGCCGAAGGTCGTGCCGCCGGAGATGAGGCCGACGACCGCGATCACGAAACCGCACAACGCGGCGAACGCGACCGGCCGCTCGCCGTGCAACTGACGCAGCGGCGCCGGAATCCAGCGCGCCGTGTTCAGCAGCAGCCAGCCGAACACGCCGCCCGCAATACCGGTGACGATTGCCGTGAGCACGACGGCCACCGCCAGCAGATCGGGGAAGTGCGCGCCGATCTGGATGGTGCCGAAATAGGTGTAGTTGCCGTTCAGCCCCAGCGCGATCACCCCGGCGATGATGATCGCCGTAATCAGCACGCCGCTCGCGCGGGCCTCGAAGCTGCGCGTGAGTTCCTCGATCGCGAACACGATCCCCGCCAGCGGCGTATTGAACGCCGCGGACAAACCCGCTGCCGCGCCCGCCAGCACCAGCTGCCGTTCGATCTGCGCGTTCGAGCGTGGATACAGACGCCGCAGATTGAACATCAGCGCCGCGCCGACCTGCACGGTCGGCCCTTCGCGCCCGATCGTAAAGCCGCCGAGAATCGCCAGAAACGACACCGCGATCTTGCCGACCAGGATCCGCCACGACAACAGCCGTGCGCCGTATTCGCCGGGCTTGGCATGCAGGGTGGCGATGACTTGTGGAATGCCGCTGCCTTCGGCGCCGCGGAAGAACTTGCGCGTGAGCCAGACCGCGAGCGCCGCGACCGCGGGCGTGACGATCAGCGGCGCCCACACGTGGTGCTGCTGCATGGTGCGGAATTCGCCGTAGCCCCAATCGATCAGCCTGGCGTACAGCACCGCCACGAGGCCGACCGCGATCGCGCCGAGCCAGAAGATGCCGTATTGACGCCACAGGCGTCTCGCGCGACGCACGATGCCGGAAGAGAGGGGAGGAAATGCCCGGGACATGAGGATGTGCTGGCGCAAAGGGTGAATTATAAAGCGCGCGCTATCGCTTCAACCGTATGAAAGTTGTTTGAAATGTAGTAAAAGGGCTGTTCGTAAGGCGCGCAATGTAACGCCCTGTATTAATGCCGGGACGGCGCACTGGAGCGTTCGGCGATGGTTAATCCAATCGTCGGCTAGAATGTTTTGATGTTCGAACAATTAACAGGTCCTCAATGAAGCGAGTCCTTATCGTCAAGGTCACTTCGCTCGGCGATATTGTGGAGGCGTTGCCAGTCGTCGCCGATATCAAACGCGCGTATCCCGGCGTAGAAGTCGACTGGGCGGCCGACGAAGCATTCGCCGAAGTGGTGCATTGGAGCCAGAGTGTGGACCGCGTGCTTTGCGCACCGCTGCGACGCTTCAAGAAGGCGCGCAGCTGGGGCGATTTCAAGGCAATCTGGGCGTCGATCGCCGAATTGCGCGCCTACCGCTACGACTTCATCATCGACATTCACGGCGTGTACAAGAGCGCGATCATCGCGTTTCTGGCGCGTTCGTCGAAGCGTATTGGCTACCAGTCCAAGGATCTGGGCGAACGGGGCGCCGCATTTGCCTATACGGGGCGTTTCGGCCCGCGTCCGCAGTGCGATGCATGGCATGGCATGCGCATCAGTGCGAGCGAGGCGCTGGGCTATGAGGTCGAAGGCCCGCCTGTCTACAATCTGCGTCTGCCCGAGCCGGCCACCCCACTGTTCGCGGCTGACAACAGGCCGGTCGCGGCGCTGTTTCACGCCACCTCCAAAGACGACAAGAAGTGGCCGGTGCCCCATTGGGTCGCAGTCGGTCGCGAGTTGGCGCAGCGCGGTTTTCACGTGGTGCTGCCGTGGGGCTCAGAACGCGAGCGCACGGAGGCGGAGCAGATTGCGTCGCAGGTGCCGGGCTCGACCGTCCTGCCGAAGCTGAACGTGACCGAAATCGCGCAGATGATCGACGCGTGCGCGCTGGTGGTCGGTACCGATACGGGTTTCGTTCACGTGGCGCATGGATTGCAGAAGCGCACGGTCATGATTTTTGTGGCGACTTCGCCATCGCATTTCGGCATCCAGGCGCCGTTCCGCTCGATTTCGATCGGCGACGGCCACTCAGTGCCGTCGATCGCCGAGGCACTGGAGGCGATCGATTACGTGCATGGCGACGTACACAGCGAGCCACGCGTCGCAGCCATGCAGCACGGATCGGCCGCAGCCTGAGCGCAGCTTTGCAGCGCTTTCGCGCAATCGTTTGGCTAAAAGAAAAGAGGCGCGACGCGCAGTCGCCCAATCAAACGAGCGCTGCCACGGAACGCCTCCGAAAAACGCCCGCGTCGGGGAACTACGGGCGGAGAGGAATCACTGCAATGAACAAACTGACTCAAGCGCTGAGTGGCGACGTCGAGTAGCCGACTCAGTTCTACAGAGACCGCCGGCCGGCGGCCGAGTTCAATGGCGCATTCACCAAGACATGCCGTGCGTGCGTCGGCAGATTCGTGCGCCGCTCATTGGCGTCTCGCGGGCGGCTACCCGCGGCCGCTCGCAGCGTTTGAATAAGCGCCGCGCATTACATACCTGTTAAATCTGTCGCTTTTCGTTGAGTGCCTAATTGGCTACACGTGCGCGCTTTTGCGTGGCTATTGGCTCAGCCATGGCGCATGGAAACGCGTACCCAATGCCTATAATCGGCGCCCCGACTCGCGCACCCGCCACGGGCAGGACTTGCGCGGTTTGTACATGTTCAAAGCAGTATAGGCGGTGTTTTTGTCTGATGTGTGTCTGTCGTCGTCGCGCTTCGGGTGCCGTGGGTTTCGGGGTCCGAAGGTGTAACACCTCAGTGATTTTCCCTTACAAATCGCAACGTTCGCGCGAGGCAGGGTCGTGTTCAATCGAGTCATTCGGGGTTTCGGCTCGAATGAATCTGACTCGAAGGAGAACAATATGAAACGCTTAATCCTGACCCTGATCGCCGGCACGCTACTCGCAACGGCGCTCGGCGGCTGCATCGTTGCACCGGCGCCTGGCTATTACTACGGTGGCGGCGGTTATTACCATCACGGCGGGTACTACTACCGGTAACGGCTAGCGGCGCGCGTTCGGCTTGAACGCAGCGCGAGGCGCTGACGGCTGCCGCTTGCCTGCATAGGCACGGGCAGCCGCTCAACCGCTTCTTCGGATCAGGTCAGACCGCTTTCGTCAGCCGCGCCCAGCCGGGTATCGCGGCTCTCGCCCGCTCAGGCGAGCAGCATTTCGAAAGCAATCACCGCAGTGATGGCAGCCGCGTTGGCGGCCAATGCTTCCACGACAATGCCTTTCCACGTCGCGGGACGAAAGCGCAAAGCCAGCAGCAGCGAGCATAGCAATGCCAGCGCGATGATCATCACGATGTCCGCGTTGTGAAGATGAATACTCATCAGAGCCTCCCTGCTTGCCTTAGGGTTATTTGAATCGAGTATAGGCAAGTCAAAAAGACGCGCAAGGCAGGGGATTTACCAGCGCGTCTTTACCCTGATTACATCAGCTGCGAATCGCGGGTTTCGCGCATGCACAGCACACCGATCATGCTGACGGCCGCCGCAATCGAAACGTAAGCACCTACCCATGGCAGCCCGCCGTGCGCGGCCAGCACCTGCGCGATATACGGTGCGACTGACGCACCGAGAATCCCGCCGAGGTTATACGACACGCCTGCGCCGGTATAACGCACGTTGGTCGGAAACAGCTCAGGCAGCAGCGCGCCCATCGGTGCGAAGGTCACGCCCATCAGGAACAGTTCGATCACGAGGAACAGCAGCACCAGCGGCGTCTGACCACTGCCGAGCAACGGCGCCATCGTGAAGCCGGAGAGGATCGCAGCGATGATGCCGACGATCAGCACCGGCTTGCGGCCATAACGATCGCTCGCCCAGGCCGACAGCGGTGTGGCGAGCGCCATGAACACGACCGCGATGCACAGCATGCCGAGGAACGTCGGCCGCGGAATATGCAGGACCGACACGCCGTACGACAGCGAAAACGTCGTGGCGTTGTAGAACAGCGTGTAGCAGACCACCATTGCCAGCGCGCCGAGCAGGGTCGGCAGCCCGTGCTGCGAAAACAGCGTGGCGATTGGCACCTTCACGCGTTCCTTGCGTTCGATGGCCGCCTGGAAGGCCGGCGTTTCGGCGATCTTCAAGCGCACATACAAGCCGAGCGCGACCAGCACCGCGCTGACGAGGAACGGCACGCGCCAGCCCCAGCTGCGGAATTGCTCGTCGCTCAAAGACAAGGCCAACGCGAAGAACAGACCGTTGGATGCCAGAAAACCGATCGACGGCCCCAGTTGCGGGAACATCCCGAACCAGCCGCGTTTGCCGGCCGGTGCGTTCTCGGTGGCGAGCAGCGCCGCGCCGCCCCATTCGCCGCCAAGGCCGATACCCTGGCCGAAGCGCAGCACGCACAGCAGGATCGGCGCGAGGCTGCCGATCGAGTCGTAGCCGGGCACGAAACCGATCAGCGTGGTCGACACACCCATCACCAGCAGCGAAGCCACCAGCGTCGATTTACGGCCGATCCGGTCGCCGAAGTGGCCGAACAGGAACGAGCCGATCGGCCGCGCGACGAAGGCGATACCGAAGGTAACGAAAGCCGACAAAGCCTGGGCGGTCGCCGAGCCATGCGGGAAAAACACCGGTCCGATGACGAGCGCCGCAGCGGTCGCATAGACATAGAAATCGTAGAACTCGATCGCGGTGCCGATAAAGCTCGCGAAGATGATCCGCGCGCTGCTGGTCTGCCCGGCCGCATTGGGCTGGGCCGCGGAAATCGGCGAAGTGGACATGCAGGGTCTCCTTATGTCGCGATGCCGTCGGGCGCCGTACTTCGATGGGCGGGCGGCGCGTGGTCAGGCGGCATCTTTGTTTAAGTTCGTGCGCATCGCGCGTCTTGCTGGCGGTTGAAGCCTTCTTCGGCACGGACGATGAAGCGACAGCTTACAACGGCGGACGCCAGCCGTCAGCCGTCAACGCTCGCGCGCGAAAGCGGCCATGCCAGGGGAACAGGCAGGTGAGGGGGGAGGCGTTGCGTTCAGTCGATGGTCTGCGCTTGCGGCGAGGCGAATTCGCGCAGCTGGAATTTGCCGTTGTCGTTGAACAGCCAGTCTTCGAACAGTTCGAGCTGGCCATGGCCGTTGAGCAATTTACCGGGCGGTTGCGGCAGCGGCGAGGCGCGCCGCAAGGAGGCGAGCGCGGTGCTTTCGGCTTCGTCGTCGCCATTGGTGCGATACACCGACGACTGCAGCACCCGGCCATCGCGATCCACCGTGAACGACACCACCACCAGCGAGCGCAGCATCGCTTGCGGCGTGCCGCGCAACACATAGGAAGGGCTGCGTTCGACGATGCGTTGCGCGACCGCGCTGCGGTACTGGTCGAGCGTCGCACTGTTGACGGCCGCCGGCGGCGTGATGACAAGCGGGCGATCAGGTGGCGTGAACGTGCAGCCCGCGAGTGCTGCGAGCGCCAAAAGCGAAGCCGTTGTCAACGCGGAAGCCGCGCGATGCGCAGGCGAAAAGGATGCGCTCACGCGTGAAGCGAAGCGTCCAGTCAAGCGGGGAAGGTGACGTGTGCAGGTGGACATCGTCGAGGTAAGCACTGTGACAGGATCTAACTTGATGGTAGTCAAAAAACGCCAGGATGCAATTGTCGTTGACCCGCTCCTTTACGATTCGACCGCTTGTAATAGGCTGAAATATGGCCGGATTTCTCTTCGGCCAAAACACGCCTACACTTCGATGGCCTCTTTCGAGAGGCATCGGTGGAAGTCTTTCATTTAGCCCGCTTCGCGCAATCAATCCAGCCGCGAAAATAAAAAGGCGAACTCGTTGGTGAGTTCGCCTTTTGTTTTCATGCTGCTTCGTGCTTGCGGTGATGCCAATGCAAGCCGTCATGCACGCATTGGCTCGACGCGCACGTGCGCGCCGGGCCTTACCTTACTTCAACGCTTCCCGCGCAGCCTTGACCGCCGCGAGCACCTGCTCAGGCGCGGTACCGCCCGGATGGTTGCGGCTCGCCACCGAACCTTCGAGCGTCAGATACGAGAACACGTCTTCGCCGATCAGATGCGCGACGTTCGGTAGTTCCTTACGCATTTCTTCCAGCGTCAGGTCGGCCAGATCGCAGCCGCGATCGGCACACACGCGAACTGCCAGCGCCACCGCTTCGTGCGCGTCGCGGAACGGCAGGCCGCGCTTGACGAGGTAGTCGGCGAGATCGGTTGCCGTGGAGAAACCTTGCAATGCGGCGTCGCGCATGGCTTGCGGCTTCACCGAGATGCCGGCGACCATTTCTGCGAAGATGCGCAGCGTGTCCGCGACCGTATCAACGGTGTCGAACAGCGGTTCCTTGTCTTCCTGATTGTCCTTGTTGTACGCGAGCGGCTGGCCCTTCATCAACGTGAGTAGCGCGATCAGATGGCCGTTCACGCGGCCCGTCTTGCCGCGCGCGAGTTCAGGCACGTCCGGGTTCTTCTTCTGCGGCATGATCGACGAACCGGTGCAGAAACGGTCGGCCAGATCGATGAAGCCGACGCGCGGGCTCATCCACAGCACGAGTTCTTCGGAGAAGCGCGACACGTGCGTCATGATCAATGCCGACGCTGCCGTGAACTCGATCGCGAAGTCACGATCGGACACCGCGTCCAGCGAGTTCGCGCAGATGCCGTCGAAGCCGAGCGTTTTCGCCACGGCATGACGGTCGATCGGATAGCTGGTGCCGGCGAGAGCAGCTGCGCCGAGCGGCAGGCGATTCACGCGCTTGCGGCAATCGACCATGCGTTCGGCGTCGCGCGAAAACATTTCGACGTAGGCGAGCAGGTGATGGCCGAACGTGACCGGCTGCGCGACTTGCAGGTGCGTGAAGCCCGGCATGATGGTCGACGCGTTCTTCTCCGCCATGTCGAGCAGGGCCGTGCGCAATTCCGTCAGCAGGCCGCCGATGCGGTCGATTTCGCCGCGCAGCCACAGGCGGATATCCGTCGCCACCTGGTCGTTACGCGAGCGGCCCGTGTGCAGGCGCTTGCCGGCGTCGCCGATCAGCGCGGTCAGGCGCGCTTCGATGTTCAGGTGGACGTCTTCCAGATCGAGTTGCCACTCGAACTCGCCTCGCTCAATCTCGCCCTTGATCTGCGCCATGCCGCGTTGGATCGCGGCGAGGTCGTCGGCGGCGATGATCTTCTGCGCGGCCAGCATCGAGGCGTGCGCAAGCGACCCTTCGATATCGACGAGCGCCAGACGCTTGTCGAAGAAAACCGACGACGTGTAGCGTTTGACGAGCTCCGACATCGGCTCCGAGAAGCGAGCCGACCAGGCTTCGCCTTTTTTGTGCAGTTGGGACGTCATGGTGTTGGGCAGTTAAGCGGCAGTTGAGCGAGCGGTGAAGAAGGCTGACGGCGTTCGCGGACGGTGCAGGCGCCATCGAAACGGGCGAAAGACAGGGATTTTAACACTGGGCTATTCCCGCACCAGCACCACCAGCTTCAGATCCTCGCGATGAGCGGGCTTGAACGTGATCTGGTCGTAGACGAGGCGGCCGTCGCGCGGATGGTTAAATTCGCGCCTGCCGCCTTCGCGGCCGCCGACGTCCTGCGACGCCCAGAAACGGGCGAACGCGTCGCTGGCGGCGGTGAGCGAGTCGATCAGCCCGCGGGTGGGGGCGTCGTTCAGATGGCGGATCGAGTCGGCGCGGAATTCGGCGGCGAGGCGCCGTGCGCGCGTTTCCCAGTCGACGATCAACTCGCGCGCGGCCGGTTCGGTGAAGGTGTAGCGCAGCAGATTGCGGTCGTGCGTGCCGTCCAGCCAGCCGACGAACAGGTCGGCGGCGCGTTCGTTCCAGGCGAGCGCATTCCACTGCCGGTCGAGCACGTACGCCGGTGCGTTCACAAGTTGTACGGTTTCGAGCAGGGTGGCGGGCGCGTCGGCGGCGGCCGGATCAGGCTCGGCCGGGTCGCGCTGCGCGGCCAGTTCGAACAGATACGCCCGCTCGGCGCGCGACAGTTGTAGCGCGACGGCGATCCGCGCCAGCGCATCGGCGGAAGCGGAGACGGGGCGGCCCTGTTCGATCCACGTGTACCAGGTCGGGCTGACGCCGCACAGCTGTGCGACTTCCTCGCGGCGCAAGCCGGGTGTGCGGCGGCGCGGGCCCGGCGGCAGACCGAGCGCTTGCGGCGAGAGCCGTTCGCGATGCGCACGGATGAAGTCGCCAAGTGCACGCGCGGGCGTGGCTTCGAGCGGCGGCGGATTGTCGGCGGAGGACGGCGTGGTCATTCTGATCGGGCGGCGCTTGGCGGGGGTGGTGTTATTGATACCAGAATAATTGCTTAACTTGTACTGGTACACGGCGGGCTCTATTGTAACGACTGGAACGACGCAGCGCCGTCCAGAGAGACCCGGGCTCAAGCCCGGCGCAACCCCACGTACATAACCGGAGCCTCCCATGAAGCATCACGATCAGGTCGCCGACGCCTTCGGCTCGACCGCCGCCGCGTATTTGACGAGTCAGACGCATGCCACCGGCGCCGATCTGCAGACGCTGGCGGAATCGATCGCCGCGACGCCGGACGCGAAGGTGCTCGATATGGGCTGCGGCGCAGGTCACGCGAGTTTCGCGGTCGCGCCGCATGCGAAAGAAGTGGTCGCGTACGACATCGCGCCGCAGATGCTGGCGACCGTCGACGGCGCAGCCAAAGATCGCGGCTTGACCAACATCCGCACGCAACAGGGCGCCGCTGAAACGCTGCCGTTTGAAGACGATTCGTTCGACTGGATCATCAGCCGGATGAGTGCGCATCACTGGCACGACGTGCCGCTTGCGTTGGCCGAAGTGCGTCGCGTGTTGAAGCCGGGCGGCAAGGTGCTGTTCATCGACATCGCCGGCGCCGATCATCCGCTGCTCGACACGCATATCCAGGCGGTGGAATTGCTGCGAGACGGCTCGCATATCCGCGACTACCGCGCCGACGAATGGATTGCATTGTTCGAAGCGGCCGGTTTCACGGCATCGATTCGCGAGCGCTGGCGCATTGAGATTGAGTTCAGCTCGTGGGTGGCGCGCATGCGCACGCCGGAGCCGCGCGTGGTGGCGATTCGCTCGCTGTGGAGCAACTCGCCCGATGAGGTGCGTCAGTATTTCGACGTGCAGGAAGACGGCTCGTTCAAGCTCGACGCGCTGATGATCGCGGCGCAGTAGGTCCACGCGGTAAGTCGAATCAACCGGGTGGTACTACCCACCCGGTTGATGTGGCTTCGATCAGCCCGTATTACGCAGCCCCGCCGCAATCCCGTTGATGCTCAAATGAATCCCGCGCCGCACACGTGCGTTGGTATCGCCCGCGCGGTGACGCTTGAGCAACTCGACCTGCAAGTGATTCAACGGATCGAGATACGGGAAGCGGTTCTTGATCGAACGCGCGAGCAGCGGATTCTCAGCAAGCCGTTCGCTCTTGCCGGTGATCTCCGACAACACCTTCGACGTCCGCTCCCATTCCGCGACGATCCGCTCGAACACATGCTTGCGCAGCTTCTTGTCCGACACGAGCTGTGCGTAGCGCGAGGCCACCGCGAGGTCGGTCTTCGCCAGCACCATGTCCATGTTGGAGAGCAGGTTCGCGAAGAACGGCCACGTCTTGTGCATTTTCTTGAGCAGCGCAAGACGGCGGGTGCGCTCGGCATCGCTCGGCGCGCTGTCCAGATGCGCGGCCACTGCGCTGCCGAAACCGTACCAGCCGGTCAGCAGCAAACGGCATTGGCCCCATGAGAAGCCCCACGGAATCGCGCGCAGGTCTTCGATCTTCCGTTGCTTCGGGTCCTGCAATTTGCGCGAGGCCGGACGGCTGCCGATGTTCAACTCGGCGATCTCGGAGATCGGCGTCGACTCGAAGAAATACTCCTTGAAGCCCGGCGTTTCGTAGACCAGCGCGCGATACGAGGCCATCGCCGCGTCGGACAATTGCTGCATGGTTTCTTCGAAGGCGGGCAATTGCGCGGGCGCAATGCCGTGCGGCAACAACGAGGCTTCGAGCGTTGCGGCCACCACCGTCTCCAGATTGCGTCGGCCGATTTCCGGATTGCCGAACTTGCTGGCGATCACTTCGCCTTGCTCGGTCAAGCGGATCTGACCGTCGACGGTGCCCGGCGGCTGCGACAGAATCGCCTGATACGTCGGACCACCGCCACGGCCTACCGTGCCTCCGCGTCCATGGAACAGGCGCAGGGTCACGCCGCGTTCATTGAACAGCGACACGAGCGCCAGTTCGGCGCGGTACAGCTCCCAGTTCGACGTCAGGAAGCCGCCGTCCTTGTTGCTGTCCGAATAGCCGAGCATCACTTCCTGCTCGTTGCCCTGATGTTCGATCAGTGCGTCGACGCCCGGCAGCGCGATCAGATCGCGCATGATGTGCGGCGCGTTGCGCAAGTCGGGGATCGTTTCGAACAGCGGGATCACCATCAGCCCCGCGCGCGCCGGATCGTGCGCGTCGCCGAGGCGGCCGTGCAGCAGGCCGGTTTCCTTCTGCAGCAACATCACTTCGACCAGATCGCTGACGGTCTCCGTGTGCGAAATGATGTAGTTGCGCACCGCGCGCGCACCGAACTTCTCGCGCGTGACGCGGGCTTCTTCGAGCACACCGAGTTCGCTCTTCACGAGATCGGAGTACTCGGCGAAGGGCAGGCGCAGCGGGCGCGGCTGCGACAGTTCGGCGAGCAGCACCTTGAGTTTGTCTTCTTCGGAGAGCGACGCGTAGTCGTCCTCGACGCCCGCACGCTTCATCAACTCGGCGATCACCGCTTCATGGATGTCGGAGCTTTGACGCAAGTCGATGCTCGCCAGATGGAAGCCGAACACTTCGGCGGCGCGCGCGAGCGGCGACAGGCGGGGTGCCGCGAGCGGCGCGCCATGATGCTCGGCGAGCGAATCGATCAGCACGTGCAGATCGCGCACGAATTCGGCGGAGTCGTCGTACGGCTTGGCGCGGATCGGCGCCGCACCGCGGCCCGCGCTGCGCACCGGCACGCTGCCTTCACCGAGACGCACGCGCGCGCTCGCCGCGAGTCGCGTGTACATGCCGATCAAGGCACGGCGATACGGTTCGTCGGTGCGGTGCGGCGACTGGTCGGGCGAGATGTCCGCGAGGTCTTTCAACGCGTCGCTTGCACCGGCCAGCAGGTTCGACACCGACAACTCGGCGCCCAACTTGTGCACCTGTTCCATATAGTGTTCGAAGATCACCGCCGCTTGGCGGGTGATCGCGTGCTCGAGCGTTTCGGCCGTGACGTTCGGATTGCCGTCGCGATCGCCGCCGATCCAGCTACCCATCTGGAAGAACGGCGGCAGGCGCGCCTCGAGGCCGTGCTCGGCGAGCGCTTCCTCGATGTCGGCGTAGAGCGCCGGAATTTCTTCGAGGAAGGTCGCGCGGTAGTACGACAGCGCGTTTTCGATTTCATCGGCGACCGTCAGGCGCGAATCGCGCAGCATCCGCGTTTGCCAGAGCGACGTGACGCTCGCACGCAGCATCGCTTCGTTGTGCGCGCGTTCGCGGTTGGTCAACTGCTGATCGCGTTCGGCGAGGAGACGCGCGACGTCGTGCTGCGCGTCGAGAATGCTCTTGCGCTGCACCTCGGTAGGGTGCGCGGTCAGGACCGGCACGATCAACGCATCATTGAAGAACTGCTGCAGGACCGGCGTCGCGGCGGCGCCTGCCTCGACGAGCCGTTCGAGCGCGTGCGCCATGGTGCCCGGCTGCGAGGTCGAGCCGGCCAGCGCGTGAATCCGATGACGGCGATTGCGGTGGCGATCTTCCGCGATATTCGCAAGATGCGAAAAGTAGCTGAACGCGCGCACCACGCTGACCGTTTGCTCCGGGCTCAGCGAACGGAGTTTCTTATCGAGCGTTTGTGCGGCGGCACTATCGTCTTCGCGGCGAAAACGCACGGCGGTCTGGCGGATCGTCTCCACGACGTCGAACACCTCGTCGCCTTCCTGTTCGCGCAGCACGTCGCCGAGAAGGCGCCCGAGATAGCGGATGTCCTGGAACAGCGGATGGTCCTTGTCCTCACGCGTGCGGCCGCTGCTTTTCGAGGCGGGCATAACCGTGTCCGGCGAAACGGCTTGCAGCTTGGGCGCCTGAGTGGCTTCTGGCGCGGCAACGCTCGCGACGGCCTTGGTCTTCGGGGACTTCGCCTTGGCCGGTTTCAGCGTCTGGGCGGCGTTCGCGGCTTGCGTCGCCTTACCTGCCCTGACGGCCTTCACCGTCTTGTCCGCCTTGGCGGGCGTAGAGGCTTTGGCGGATTTGGAGGCTTTGGCGACGTTAGCGGCCTGGCTTGCCTTAGCAGATTTGCCGGCGCGTTGGGCCGGTGTGGACTGGGCAGCCGTTGCGGCGTCAGCCGCTTGAGCGTTGGGCGATGCAGTGTTGCGGCGGGCAGGGCGCGCCGATCCGGAAGACGTCACGATGGGTTTCCTCAGGGAAGCCAGGGTCTGTTGAGTGATGAACTGCTACTGCGGAACTGCACTAAGAGTTGCAACGGGAACTGCGCGAAACCTGGACAAACCGGTATGCGGCGATGGCAATACGCCGGAGAGGGGAGCCGCGTGCCCATTTGCATGGAGCGCACGAGGTGTGTGACGTGCATTGCATGCACGACAGCCACGTTGCGCCGCATTGCATCATCCCGCATGCCGCGCCCCGGTGCGCGAACGACCGTGCTTGAACAGGCTGGGATGAGGCAGGCGTGCGCTCTACGAGGCCCGTCTCCTCCATCGATACCGCGCTAGCGCGGCGCTCCGCTGTGCCTTGAGACACAAGGGCGCGTGCTAACATTGATTGTTATTACATCCCGTCATTCGATCAGCAAGCTAATGAACACCGAGACGTTTTCTACGCCACCCCACACGCTTGTGATTGCGTCGCGAGAAAGCCGCCTTGCCATGTGGCAGGCGGAGCATGTGCAATGTGCGCTGCACAAATTATATCCATCTTGTGACGTAAAAATCCTCGGAATGACGACACGTGGGGATCAAATTCTCGATCGCACTTTGTCGAAGGTTGGTGGTAAGGGCCTCTTCGTCAAGGAACTGGAAGCGGCGCTGGCCGACGGCCGCGCCGATCTGGCCGTGCACTCGCTCAAAGACGTGCCCATGGAGCTGCCCGCGGGCTTTGCGCTCTCCACCATCATGGAGCGCGAAGATCCGCGCGACGCGCTGGTGTCGAACGAGTACGACTCGCTTGCCGCGCTGCCGGCCGGTGCGGTGGTCGGCACCTCCAGCCTGCGCCGCGAGGCGATGCTGCGCATGCGTTATCCGCACCTGGTGGTGCGGCCGTTGCGCGGCAATCTGGACACCCGTCTGTCGAAACTCGATCGCGGCGACTATGCGGCGATCATTCTGGCGGCTGCCGGTTTGAAGCGTTTGGGTCTGGGCGAGCGCATCCGCGCGAATCTGGATCCGGAAGACAGCTTGCCCGCAGCCGGTCAGGGCGCGCTCGGCATCGAGATTCGCGCCGATCGCGCGGACCTCGCGGCATGGCTCGCACCGTTGCATCACGAACATACGGCAGCGGCCGTCGAAGCAGAGCGGATGGTCTCGCGCGCCTTGGGCGGCAGTTGCGAAGTGCCGCTCGCGGCCTATGCACACTGGCACGACGGCGCGCTGCATCTGCGCGGCATCGTCGCTACGCCTGATGGTCAGCGTGTGTTGAGCGCGCAGGCATCGGCGCCGGCGCCCACGGTCGAACGCGCTGTGGCGCTCGGCAAGGAAGTGGCGGACGCGCTCGAGCAGCAAGGTGCGATGGAAATCGTCCGCGCGTTGAGCACGGCCAGCGGCCCCGCCGCCGGGTCGGCGGACAGCGCGGCGACCGGCGAGTGATGGCGGCCGATATCCCGGGCAACGCATCCTCATCCGTCGACAAGGCGGCGTTCACGGTCGTGATTACGCGACCGGCCGGTCAGTCGAACGAATTAATCGCGCAACTCGCGGCAGCGGGCGTTGCCGTGCTCGACTTTCCGCTGATCGACATCGCGCCTGTCACTGACGAAGCGCCGTTGCGCGCAGCGCTGGCCTCTCTGGAACGCTATGCACTGGTGGTGTTCGTCTCGCCCAACGCGGTCGATCACGCGTTTGCCAGGAGCGATGCGATCTGGCCGCACGCGCTGCCGATCGGCGTAGTCGGACCAGGCAGCGTGCAGGCGCTGGCGCGCCACGGCGTCGCGGCGCCGGCTTACACGATCATCAGCCCGCCGTCCGTAGCCGAAGACGATACGGCGCGCTTCGATTCCGAAGGCCTGTTCGCGGCGATCGATACCGCGCTCGGCGCGACGAGCCTCGAAGGCAAGCGCGTCCTGATCGTGCGTGGCGACGGCGGCCGCGAATGGCTTGCTGACCGCTTGCGAGAGGCGGGCGCCGAAGTCGAAACGGTCGCGGCCTATCGCCGTCTCGTGCCGGAACCGTCGATCGGAGGCTGGGCGCGCGTACACGCGCTGCTGGCCGGCGCGCCGCACGCCTGGCTGCTCACCAGCTCGGAGGGCGTGCGCAACCTGCATGAACTCGCGCAGGAGCATCTGACCGCCGAGGAAATCACGCAACTGAAGCACGCCAATCTGGTCGCGCCGCATCCCCGTATCGCGCAGACCGCGCGGGCATTGGGTTTTGATAGCATTACGGTGTCCGGTGCGGGCGATGAGCGTATTGCCCGCGCCTTGCTTGCCGCCGTCCCGACCGTTGTTCAACCGGTACCGTCCAACCCGGCTCATTCACCGGCTAAATCACGCATGACTGAAACGAACGCATCCACGAACGCTTCACCCCAGCCGGCCGCAACCACTGCGTTGCCGCCGAATCCACCCTTCACGCCCTACGAAGCGCAGGAAAAGCGCCGCAGCGCGAGCGGACCGCTGCTGTGGTTTGTCGTCGTGATCATTGCTTGTGCGGCGGGGGTAGGCGGCTACGCGCTCAATCGTAAAGTAGAGCGCACCGAGCAGCAGCTCGTGCAACGCCAGCAGGCGAACGACGCGCAGACCAACGACTTGCGCGTCAAGACCGATCAGGCGCTGGCCACGGTGCATCAGTCCGACTCGCAGGTCGCGCAACTCGAAGGCAAGCTTGCGGATGCGCAGACCGCGCAGCAGGCGCTGCAACAGCAATACTCCGATCTCGCCCGCAATCGCGACGACTGGACGATGGCTGAAGTCGGCCAGATGCTGTCGGCCGCGAGCCAGCAATTGCAGCTCACCGGCAATACGCAGCTCGCGCTGTTCGCGCTGCAAAGCGCGGACACGCGTCTCGCCGCGTCGGATAGCCCGCAGGCCGTGACCGTACGCAAGGCAATCGCGCAAGACATCGACAAGCTCAAGGCCGCGCCCTCCACGGATCTGACCGGTATGGCGATCAAGCTCGACAACGCGATCGACCAGGTCGACAGCCTGCCGCTCTCCGGCGAAGCCCCGATTGCTCACGCCACGCCAAAGGCCGCCACGTGGGCCGACACGGCGAAGGTGGCCGCGGCCACCGGCGAGCCGCGCTGGAAAGTGTGGTGGCGTGAAGTCACGACCGGCATCGGCCAGCAGCTCACCAGCCTCGTGCAGGTGCGCCGCATCGACAACGCCGACGCCATGCTCGTCACGCCCGATCAAGGCTACTTCGTGCGCGAGAATCTGAAGCTGCGTTTGCTGTCGGCGCGGCTCGCGCTGCTCTCGCGCAACCAGACCACGCTGAAGTCCGACCTGCAGGCGGCGCAGGCTGCTCTCACGCGTTACTTCGACAACACCTCGAAGAAAACGCAGACCGTGGTCGATCTGGTCAAGCAGGTGGATGCGGGTTCGGCCGCGGTTGAACTGCCGACTTTGAACACCAGTCTGCAGGCCGTCAATCAATACCGGAGCCGAGGTTAATCATGGCAATCCGGGGACTTCTATGGCTCGCGCTGCTGTTCGCCATCGCGGTAGTGCTGGCGGTGGTTGGACGCTTCGACATGGGGCAGGTGCTGCTGGTCTATCCGCCGTACCGCGTCGACATCTCGCTGAATCTGTTCGTGGTCGGGCTGGTGGTGCTGTTCATCCTGATGTATGCGCTGCTGCGCATCGTGCGCAATATCTGGCGTATGCCGCAGCGCGTGGCGGCATACCGTGCGCGCTCGCGTGTCGCGAAGGCGCACGCCGCCCTGCGTGACGCGATCGGCAATCTGTACGCCGGGCGTTTCTCGCGCGCGGAAAAAGCCGCGAAAGATTCGCTCACGAATGGCGACAACAAGGGCGCGGCCGGTTTGATCGCGGCCACCGCGGCGCACCGCATGCATGAATATGCACGGCGCGACGAATGGCTCGCCCAGATCGACGAAGCCGACTGGCAGGACGCTCGCCTGATGGCCACCGCGGACATGCGTGCCGACGGGCGCGACGCGGACGGTGCACTCGCCGCGCTGACTGAAATGCAGTCGCAGGGCGCACGGCGGATCCACGCGCAGCAGATCACGTTGCGTGCGCAACAGCAATTGAAGAACTGGGGCGAAGTGCTCAAGCTCGTCAAGACACTGGAAAAACGCGAGGCGATCCATCCAGCTGTGGCGGTGCGTTTGCGCCAGCTCGCGGCGGAAAACCTGCTGCGCGACCGGCGTCATAACGCCGATGCGCTGCTGGAGTTGTGGAATTCGCTATCGGCTACGGAACGTCATTCGCCGCGTCTCGCCGATCTCGCCGCCGAACTGCTGGTAGCGCTGAATCGTCCGCAGGAAGCCCGCAAGATCGTGGAAGAAGCGCTGGCGCAGAACTGGGACGCGCGTCTGCTGCGCCGTTATCCGGACACGACCGGCGGCGACGCGTTGCCGCTGATCCAGAAGGCCGAAGGCTGGCAGAAGGATCGCCCGGAAGACGCGGACTTGATGTTCGCATTGGGCCGTTTGTGCCTGCATCAGCAGTTGTGGGGCAAGGCGCAATCGTTCCTCGAGCGCGCGCTGAAACTTGCCGACAACGAGACGCTGAAAATTCGTTCGCATCGCGCGTTGGCGCGTTTGCATGAACAGATTGGCGATTCCGCCAAGGCGAGCGAGCATTATCGCGAGAGTGCGCTGGCGATGAATATCGTTTGATGCGTTGAGCGCTGCAGCGAGCAGTTGAGACGCGCCGCAGTAGACGCACATGAAAAAGCCCCGGCATTGGAAGATGCCGGGGCTTTTTCTTTGAAGCGTGGCGCGTTACGCGTAACTCAACACTGTTGGCGGCGGTTGCTGCGTTACGTCGTCCGCGAGATCGCTGGTCGGCCGCGCTTACTTATTGACCATCTTCGCCGGCACACTGATCGCCAGCAGACCGCCGAGGATCATGAACGCCGCCAGCATATACATGCCGGAGTCATTCGCGGCAGTCGCCTGCTTCAGCCAGCCGACCGCATACGGGCTGAGAAAGCCTGCGAGATTGCCGATCGAATTGATCATCGCGATGCCGGCGGCCGCGCCGGTGCCGGCGAGGATCGCCGTCGGCAAACTCCAGAACAGCGGCAGCGTGGTGAGGATGCCCATGGTTGCGAGCGTGAGCGAGGCCATCGCCAGCACCGTGTTGTGCGCCCACACCACGGAGAGCACGAGGCCGATCGCCCCGGCGAAGGCCGGCAAGGCGATATGCCAGCGCCGCTCGCGTTTGCGGTCCGCGCTGCGCGACACAAATACCATCGCGACCACCGCCGCGGCAAACGGAATCGCCGACAGGATGCCGATCATGAACGCATCCGTCACGCCGGTCGCCTTGATGATGGTTGGCAGCCAGAAGCTCACGCCATAGAGGCCCATCACGAACGAGAAGTACGTGAGGCTCAGCATCAGCACGCGGCCGCTCGAGAGCACCTGGCGTATCGGCATATCGTGTTTGGTCGCTTCTTCAGCCGACACCTGGCGCTCGAGCAGTTCCTTCTCTTCCGCCGTGAGCCACTTCGCCTTCGCAACGCGGTCGTCGAGCATCACGAACACCAGAACTCCGACGATCACCGACGGAATCCCTTCGAGCAGAAACAGCCACTGCCAGCCGTGCCAGCCGTTCATGCCGTTGAAGCTCTTCAGGATATAGCCCGACACCGGGCCGCCGATCACGCCGGACAATGCGATTGCCGTCATGAACCAGGTGGTCATGCGGCCACGGCGGTGCGCCGGATACCAGTACGTGAGATACAGGATGATGCCGGGGAAGAAACCCGCTTCGGCGAGACCGAGCAGGAAGCGCATCACGTAGAACATGGCCGGCGTGGTGACGAACATGGTCAGCATTGAGATCACGCCCCAAGACACCATGATTCGCGCGATCCACACCCGCGCACCCACTTTGTGCAGGATCACGTTGCTCGGAATTTCGAAGATGAAATAGCCGACGAAGAAAATCCCCGCACCGAAACCATAGACCGCGTCGCTCAAGCCCAGGTCGGTAGTCATCTGCAGCTTGGCGAAGCCGACGTTGACGCGGTCGAGATACGCGACCACGTAGCAGAGCATCAGGAGCGGCGCGAGCCGCCAGCTGACCTTGCGGTAGGTCGCCTCCTCGAACGTGGAAGGTGGCGCCCCCGCGCCGGGATGGTGGAGCGGATTTGCAGGACTAGCCATGGTGTCTCCTTTTTTCTTGTGGAAATGAAGTACCGCCGTCGATCGCGATTCTAGCCGTGCTGGACGGTTTGCCTGACATGGCGTTTACACGCAGCGCCCGCCGTCCACTTCGAGGCACACACCAGTGATGAACTCGGCCTCGTCCGAAGCGAGATAGAGCGCCGCGTTGGCGATATCCTGCGGCGTCGAAAAACGCCCGAGCGGAATGCCGGCGAGAAAGCGCTTGCGATTCTCCGGCGTATCTTCGACGCCCATGAATTCGGTCAGCAGCGCTGTCTCGCCCATCACAGGATTCACGCAGTTCACCCGAATGCGGTCCGGGCCCAGTTCGACGGCGAGCGACTTGCTGGCGATGATCACCGCGCCCTTGCTGCCGTTGTACCAGATGAGGCCCGGCCGTGGCCGCACACCGGCCGTCGATGCGATATTGATGAAAACGCCTCCGCCTTGCTGGCGGAAATACGGCACGAATTCCTGCACGCTCCAGTAGATGCTTTTGACGTTCACCGCATAGACGCGGTCGAACTCGGCTTCCGTCACGTCGAGCACCGGTTTGTTGCGATGCGTGGTGCCGGCGTTGTTGACGACGATCTGCACGCTGCCGAAGTCTTCGAGCGCGGCCTCGCGCAGTTTTTGCCAGTCTTCCCGTTGCGTGACGTTGCCGGCCACCGCGATCGCCTTGCCGCCGGCGATGGCGATTTCGCTCGCCACACGTTCAGCCGCGGCGCCGTTCAGATCGTTGACCACCACGTTCGCGCCTTCGCGCGCGTAGGTCTTCGCGATGCCTTCGCCGAAACCCGAGCCGCCACCCGTGACGATGGCCGTTTTACCTGTCAACCGCATGATGTCTCCGTTGTTTTGTTGTGGATGGTGCTGCTTTGACTAACTTCGCTGCGAATTCAACCGCATTCACTCAACCTGCCTAGCCGTGACGAATCGCGATGGTTTTTAACACCGTGAAGCCATACAGCGCTTCGAAACCCTTTTCACGGCCATGGCCCGAATGCTTCACGCCGCCGAACGGCAATTCGACGCCGCCGCCCGCGCCATAGTTGTTGATGAACACCTGGCCGGAGCGCAGACGCCGCGCGAGGCGCATCTGCCGGGCGCCGTCGCGCGTCCAGATGCCTGCGACCAGGCCGTACTGCGTGCCATTGGCGAGCGAGAGCGCTTCGTCTTCGTCGGCGAACGACATCGCGGCGAGGACCGGGCCAAACACTTCGTCGCGCGCGAGACGGTGGCTTGCGGGCACGTCGCGCAGCAGGGTGGGCGCCTGATAGAAGCCGCTTTCGGGCGCTTCGGGGATGACCTCGCCGTGCGCCGCCATCGGGATGCCGTCGTGTTGTGCGTCGGAGAGGAAGTCCCACACGCGCTGTTGCTGCTTGGCATTGATCAGCGGACCGCAATCGAGATCGGCGTGCGACGGTCCGACCCGCAGCGCATGGAACGCGCTGCTCAGCCGGTCGAGCAAGGGCTCGTAAATCGCCCGGTCGATCAGCACGCGGCTGCCTGCCGAGCAGGTTTGCCCGGCGTTCTGCACGATCGCCGATACGAGCACGGGCAGCGCCGCGTCGAGATCCGCATCGGCGAACACGATTTGAGGCGATTTACCGCCCAGTTCCAGCGTGACCGGCACGTGGTTCTCCGCGGCCATTTGCGTGACGAGCTTCCCAGTTTCGGGCGAGCCGGTGAATGAGATGTGATCGATGCCGGGATGACGCGCGAGCGCCGCGCCCGCTTCATGCCCGTAACCGGTGACGATATTCAGCGCGCCCGCGGGCAAACCCGCCTCGGCCGCCAGTTCGGCGACGCGCAAGACCGAGAGGCACGCGTCTTCCGCTGGTTTGACGACGCACGCATTGCCGGTGGCGAGCGCCGCGCCGACGCTGCGGCCGAAGATCTGCATCGGGTAGTTCCAAGGCACGATGTGGCCGGTCACGCCATGCGGCTCGCGGATCGTCAGCACCGTGTAGCCGGCCTGATAGGGCAGCGTTTCGCCGTGCAGCTTGTCCGCCGCGCCGGCGTAAAACTCGAAATAGCGCGTGAGCGCAGCGGAATCGGCGCGCGCCTGTTTGAGCGGCTTGCCGGTGTCGCGGGCTTCGAGTTGGGCGAGTTCTTCCTGATGGACGGCCACCAGCATCGACAGCCGGTACAGCACGCGGCCGCGTTCCGCGGCGCTCGCTGCGCCCCATGCGCCTTCGAAGGCGCGGCGGGCGGCATGGGCGGCGGCGTCGATATCCGCCGCGGTGCCGCGGGCCAGCCGGGTGAACGGCTGGCCGTCCGAGGGATCGAGCACGGCGATCGTTTCGCCGCCTGATGCAGCGGACCATTCGCCGCCGATGAAATGCAGGGCTTCTTCCATGCATGCTCCTTGAGGTGTCACCCAGCCATGATTCAAGCCGTGATTCAGGCCGAGGTCAGATACGCGGTGTTCACAAACGAGAGGCACAATCGAGCGACGCCAGACGATTATCGCGCCGATCCAACCAGAGGTGCCATCGGCCGATTGGCTATAATGGCGTATTCCGTACTGTCCGGCCGTAGCGCCTTGGGCTGGCGAGTTTCGCGCCGCTCGAGATCACGCGCCGCACGCCGTGTTCCGAATTCCATCTGATCAGAGAGCGCTCATGAGCTTCAATAACGTCCCCGCAGGCAAAGACCTTCCGCAAGATTTCAACGTCATCATCGAAATCCCGGCGCAAAGCGATCCGGTGAAGTACGAAGCTGACAAGGAAACGGGTCTGCTGCACGTCGACCGTTTCATCGGCACGGGCATGCGCTATCCGGCGAACTACGGCTACATTCCGCAAACGCTGTCGGGCGATGGCGATCCGGTCGACGTGCTGGTGATCACGCCGTTCCCGCTGCTGGCTGGCTCGGTGGTCCGCGCCCGCGCACTCGGCATGCTGCAAATGACTGACGAATCGGGCGTCGACGCCAAGCTGGTTGCCGTCGCGCACGACAAGGTCTGCCCGATGACCGCTGATCTCAAGTCGATCGACGACGTTCCGGCGTACCTGAAAGACCAGATCAAGCACTTCTTCGAGCAATACAAGGCGCTGGAAAAGGGCAAGTGGGTGAAGGTCGAGGGTTGGGCGGGCATCGAAGCCGCGCACAAGGAAATCACCGAAGGCGTGGCGAACTACAAGAAGTAAGCTGCGTTACATCGGTGCTTGATGAAAAAACCGCGTGAGCCTGCAAGGGCCACGCGGTTTTTTCATGGGCGGCGTTTTCAGGGATTCCGCGCCATGCGCAGCCGGTCTTGCAGTTAGTGCGCCTGTCTGGCCGGGCGTTGCAGCGCATAGACACAACGCATCGAATGAATGAACCGAATGCATTTTTATATATGAGTGTTAACCCTTATCATTCGGCGGCCGCGGCAGGTTTTCCACCGTCGGCGTATTAATGCGCTGAGGTAGCGCCAACGTGCGTTTTTTGGAAGCCCACCGTCCGGATGCTGAATCGCAAGTCCAACCCTTCGTCGTTGCGCTGGCCGAGCCGCCTGTATGCGAGCCTGTATGCGCTCGTCACCGCGATCTACCGCAAACGGCCGATATGGATGGTGTCGTTTTCGACGAGCGAGGCCAATCTGTCGGAAGGGCTGAGAGCTGCTTGCGCATCCACCGCCATGCTGGTGCTCGGCAATCTGCTGCACGACCCGGTATTTGCATGGGCTGCGATCGGCGCTTTCTGGACCTGTCTCGCGGATGCAGCCGGCTCGAATCGCGCGCGCTTCGCCTCGATGATGGGCTTCGCGCTGCTGTCCACCGTGTGCGGCGGCGTGACCGCCTTCGCGTCAGGCGAGGGGACGGTGTTCGCGGCGCTCGCCATTCTGATATTCACGACGCTCGGCGCGTTCGGCAGGATCTGGGGCGCCGCGACATCGCAGGTGACGATTCTAGCGGCGACCGCCTGCGTGGTGATGGTCGACCGGCCGATGCACAACGTTCGCGAAGGTGTGGCCTTTCTCGGCGTCTATCTGGCCGGATGCCTGTTCGCCGTCGTGCTGAGCTTGACCGTCTGGCGCATTCATCCGTTCGGCACAAGCCGCGCTTCGCTGCGTGCGGTGTATCTGCGTCTGGCTGATATCGCCTTGGACAGCGCGCGCCTGCTCGAAGCGCGCGCAGCACCTGGCGAGTGGGCCACGCATGCCGCGAAATTTCGCGCCGATGCACGCGCTGCGCTGGAGCGCTCGCGCAAGGCGCTGGCGAACGTGCCTGGCTCACGAACGGCCGGCCGGGAAGACTACGACAATCTGCTCGCGCTCCTGACTGAGAGTGAAGCGCTCTTTGCGTACCTGATTGCGGTCACCGGCGCCTGCGAAAAAACCCCGCAAGACGCACGTCGCACCAGACGCGCGGCGCGGTTGCTGATCGGGCTGGGCGAGGTTCTGCGAAGAATCGGCGTGGCCAGCAACGAAGCCCAATGGAACCGTCTCGCCGACCTGCAACTCCGTTTGCGACGCCTGGCGCGGCGACTCGAATCCGCGCTGATGGAACCTGTGACATTGAAGTTCGATTTCGAACTGGTCGATTTCGCGCCGACAGCTGCTCATCCGCTCGGGTGGCAGGACAGTGCCGCCAGACTGCTGACGCGGACGTGGTCGACGCTCAAGGCAAACTTTTCCGTTCAGTCGGTTGGCTTGCGTCACGCCGCTCGCGTCGGCGTCACGACCACGGCGGGCTTTCTGGTCATCCGGGCGCTCGGGCTGCCCTTCGGCTATTGGGCAACCATGGCGACGCTGCTGATTCTGCAACCGTCTATTGCTGCGACCTGGCCACGGAGTATCGAGCGCGCTGCCGGGAGCATCGTCGGCGGCCTGCTGGCGGCCGTGATCGGCTATGCGATTCATTCGCCTCTCGGCATTTCACTGGCGGTGTTTCCGCTGGTGGTGGCCACCATGGCGCTGCGTCCCGTCAGCTACAGCCTCTTCGTACTTTTCCTGACCCCGACCTTCGTGCTCGTGGCCGACTTCGCGACGCCCGGCGCCAGCGAATTCGCCTTCGCGTTGACGCGGCTCGGCAACAATGTGCTCGGTTGTGTATTGGCGCTGCTGGCGACGTTCTATCTGTGGCCGACGCGGGAAAAGGTCGACTATCGTGCCTATCTGAGCGACGCGGTGCGGGCCAATCTTGCGTATCTGAGGGCAGCATTGGAGTCGCCGGACCGAAGCGAGAAGGACATGGAACGCCTGCGCCGGGCCGCGGGTTTGGGCAGCAATAACGCCGAGGAGGCCATCGGCCGCATTCGCCTCGAAAAACTCGAGGACTCGATGGTCGACACGGTGACGCTGACGGTGCTGAGCGTGTTGCGAAAGATGGCGGGAACGGCGACGCAACTGCGCTTGAGTACGAACCGGCGCAGCATGCACGATGAACTCGGCGCGTGGATTGACACCACGAGTGCCGACATCGAGGCGGCTTTGAACCGGACGTTGCGGCCGATCCGGCACGACCTTCCTCCACGGGAGCGGTTGACGTCGCTGGAGGCGGACGCCGTGGGTGAAATCGCGCTGATGCGTCGGCTGCTGACTGAGCGGATGCGTGAAGCGAGGGGTTAGGTGGAGGGCGGCTCGTCTGCGGCAACCGGCTCTGGCTCTGGCTCTGGTTCGGGCACGGGCAACACCGATTCGAGCGTACGCAGTCCCGCGCCTAGCGCACGCTTTTCGGCCGGCGGCAAACGCTTGACCCAATACTCGGCGCGCGAAGCGCTTGACCGGTCGGCCAACTCAAACGACACCAGCACCTGCACCGGTTTGCGCGAACGCGTATAGCGCGCGCCTTCACCGCTCACATGTTTGTCGAAGCGCGCCTGCACATCGGTGGCAATGCCGGTATAGACGCTGCCGTCCGAGCATTCGAGCAGATACAGAAACCACGCCATGGGTACGCTTCAACCTTTGAACGGATTGTGTTCGCGCAGCTCGTCCACATACGCGTGGATGCTGTTCTTTTCGTTGTCGAGGAAGTGGCCGACCGCATCGGCGAAGGCCGGATGCGCGAGCCAATGCGCCGAGCGCGTCACGGTCGGCAAAAAACCACGCGCCATTTTATGCTCGCCCTGGGCGCCGCCTTCGAACGCGCCGAGCTTTTCTTCGATGCAGAATTCGAGCGGCTGGTAGTAGGCGGTTTCGAAGTGCAGGCAGGGCACGTGTTCCAACGCGCCCCAGTAACGGCCATAAAGCGTGCCGCCGGTTTTCGCGTCGCGCTGATAGACCACGAGCGAACTGGCAATCGGCTTGCCTTCGTATTCGGCGATTACCAGCAGCAGATTTTCCGGCATCGACGCGCCGATCATCCGGAAGAAATCGAGGTTCAGATACGGACTCGAAAAGTGCTCGCGGTAGGTTTGCCGATAACACTTGCTGAAGAATCGCCAATCGGCGTCCTGGATATCTTCGCCGCGAATCCGGCGCATCGTTACGCCGGCCTCCTGAACCTTGCGACGCTCCGCGCGGATGTTCTTGCGCTTCTTCTGTTCGAGCGTGGAGAGGAAATCGTCGAAGTCGCGATAGCCGTCGTTCAGCCAGTGGAACTGCACGCCTTCGCGCTGCATCATGCCCATGTCGGTCAGCGCGCCTGCTTCTGTTTCGGTCGGAAACAGCACATGCAGCGACGACACGTCGGCCTGCTCGGCGAACGCCATCAGCGTCGCGGCCAGATGCCTGAGCGCATGCGTATCCGCCGATAACAGCCGGTTGCCCTGCACCGGTGTGAACGGCACGGCGCACAGCAGCTTCGGGTAATACGGCAGACCGTTGCGTTTGTACGCGTCGGCCCATGCCCAATCGAAGACATATTCGCCGTACGAGTGCCCCTTCAGATACACGGGCGCCGCGGCCGCGAGCTTGTCCGTGCGCGGGTCGGTGAGCGTGACGAATTGCGGCGCCCAGCCAGTATCGGCGACCGCGCAACGGGTCGCGTGCAGTGCGCTCAAGAACTCGTGCCGCAGAAACGGCGTGGGCTGCGCTTGCTGGGCGAGGAGGGCATTCCATTCCGCGGCGTCCACCTCGGAGGGCGACGCCAGAATGCCCGTGCGATAATCAAAGCGTTCCTGGTTCAATCTGTGTGACTGTTCCCAATGAGCGACGCGCAGCATGTAGCGGTGCGTCGTTCGTTTATCCGATTTGTCCGTTGCCGTCGAGCTAACCAGCCGCGGTACTCGCAAGCCGTCTGGCTTGCCTGTCGATCCTGCCATGAAGACCCGAATCGCTCTTGCTCAAATCAATGTCACCGTCGGCGACTTCGCTGGCAACCTCGCGAAGATTGTCGCTGCCGCGCGCGCCGCGCACAACGATGGTGCGAAGCTGCTGATTGCGCCAGAACTCGCGCTATCCGGCTATCCGCCCGAAGATCTGCTGCTGCGTCCTGCGTTCTACACCGCGAGTGCGGCGGCGCTTGCCGATCTGGCCGCGCAACTGAAGCCCTTCGCCGGCTTGCATGTGATCGTCGGCCATCCGCTGCGCGATGTAGCGCACGGCCATGGTAATGCAAACGCGCCGATCGAGCGCGGCGTGCCGCCGGTTGATACCTTCAACGCGGCCTCGCTGATCGTCGACGGGGAAGTGGTCGGTACCTATCGCAAGCAGGATTTGCCCAATACCGAGGTGTTCGACGAGAAGCGCTACTTCGCGTCCGACCCGCAGCCGTTCGTGTTCGAACTGGACGGCGTGAAGTACGGCGTGGTGATTTGCGAGGACGCGTGGCATGCATCGGCTGCGCAAATGGCGAAAGCGGCGGGCGCACAAGTGCTGCTGATTCCGAACGGCTCGCCCTATCACCTGAACAAGGAAGCGGTGCGCTTCGACATTCTGCGCGCGCGGATTCGCGAGACCGGCTTGCCCATGGTCTACGTGAACATGGTCGGCGCGCAGGACGAACTGGTGTTCGACGGCGGCTCGTTCGTACTCGATGAAAAGGGCGATCTGGTCGCGAAGATGGCGCAATTCGAGGAAGGCAACGCGATTGTCGAATTCGACGGCGGCAAGCCGGTGCCCACGGCGATCGCGCCGGAGCGCTCGCTCGAAGCGCAGGTGTATGCCGCGCTCGTGATGGGCGTGCGCGACTACATCAACAAGAACGGCTTTCCGGGCGCGCTGATCGGACTGTCGGGCGGCGTGGATTCGGCGCTGGTGCTGGCCGTTGCGTGCGACGCGCTGGGCGCGGACCGTGTGCGGGCGGTGATGATGCCGTCGCGCTACACCGCCGACATTTCAACCACCGACGCCGCCGAGATGGCGCGCCGCGTCGGCGTGCGCTACGACGAAATCGCGATCGCGCCGATGTTCGACGCGTTCCGCGGCTCGCTCGCCGAGGAGTTCGCCGGCCGCGCCGAAGACGCCACCGAAGAAAACATTCAGGCGCGCATTCGCGGCACCTTGCTGATGGCGCTGTCGAACAAGTTCGGCTCGATCGTGCTGACCACCGGCAACAAGAGCGAGATGGCCGTGGGCTACTGTACGTTGTACGGCGACATGGCCGGCGGCTTTGCGGTGATCAAGGACATCGCCAAGACGCTGGTCTACAAGCTGTGTCACTACCGCAATCAGGCCACCACGTTCAGCAAGCAGGATGTGATTCCCGAGCGGATTCTGACGCGCGCGCCGTCGGCCGAACTGCGCGACAACCAGACCGATCAGGACAGCTTGCCGCCGTACGAAGTGCTCGACGCGATCATGCGCATGTATATGGAAGAGGATCGCTCGCTCGCCGAAATCATCGCGGCGGGTTACGCGGTCGACGACGTGAAACGCGTCACGCGCCTCATCAAGATCAACGAATACAAACGCCGTCAGGCGCCGATCGGCATTCGCGTCACGCATCGCGCGTTCGGCCGCGACTGGCGTTATCCGATTACGTCGCGCTACACCGAGCCGGTGGAGTGAGTCTCAGGCGAAAGACTGCGGACTTACTGACTTACCCCATAGCAGACCAGAAGCACGCGCCGGATTGCCGCAACGCATCCGGCGCGGCGTAGAATAAAAATCATCCATTTCCCTTTCAACCTTCCAATCACGAGATGAGGTCCGCCATGAAGCGCATCACTGCAGTCATCAAACCGTTCAAACTCGACGAAGTGCGCGAGGCGCTTGCTGAAGTCGGCCTCACGGGGTTGACCGTGACGGAAGTCAAAGGCTTCGGTCGGCAAAAAGGCCACACCGAGCTCTATCGTGGTGCAGAGTACGTGGTCGACTTTCTGCCGAAAGTGAAGATCGAAGTGGTAGTCGCGGACAACCAGTGCGATCAGGTGATCGACGCGATCATCGGCGCGGCGCGCACCGGCAAGATCGGCGACGGCAAGATTTTCGTCGCGGACGTGGAGCGGGTGATCCGGATTCGCACGGGTGAGGAGAACGAAGCGGCGGTTTGAGCGGTTCGACTCGTACTGTTGAAACGCAGAGTTAAAGCGCCGGTATTGACATCCGTGGCACGCACGCACCGATCAGGTGCGTCGGGGCAGTGGCAAAACCGTGCGCGCAAATAAAAAACGGTGCGATACCCTTTCGGACATCGCACCGATACGCGCCTCTCGCAGCAGCGTGAAAAAGATTCTCTTGAAGAACTTCTGACTACACCCCGAAGGAAATCCCCTCGGGGCACACTGTTCGATTAGAACGAGTGTTGAATACCTGCGTACACACCAGTTTGGCTATGACCCGGCAGCGGGTTGTCCGTTGAGGTCGCCGTGCCCGAGTTATTCGCATTCAGGCCGTAGTTAGCCGTCTTGCTGTTTTGCGTTGTTGCGATCTGCAGATCCAGCAGCGTGCGCTTGGACAGGTTGTACGAGCCGCCGATCGTGTAGATCGTCGCATTGCCTGCGCCATTGTTGCCGTTCACGTGATAGACCGCTGCGATCAGTGCTGCAGCCGGCGTTGCTTGCCACGTCACACCACCCCATTCGTGGTCGAGCGTGGTCGGCGTGCCCGGCAGAACACCCGTCGCACCCGCCGAACGGATAGCCTGGTAAGCGGCCTGAATCTTGAACTGGCCGAGGAACACGTTCACGAGAGCCGAGTATTCACGCGATGCCGCGAACACGCCAGTTCCGATGTTGGCCGTATTGACGCCGGTGGCGGTCGGGCCGTACAGGCTGCCGTTAGCCGGGTTGCGGATTTCGTCGTACAGGCCGCGAACCTGGAACAGCGAGTTCGTGTAGGTGACCTGTGCGCCTGCTTCGCGACCTTGAGCCGTCGTGCCGTTACCGTTCCAGCTCGTTGCGTTCGACAGAGCGTATTGACCGTAGAAGTCAAAGCCTGCGATCTTCGGCGACTGGTACGCGAAGTTGTTGCTCGATTGCGGCCAGTTGCGGCCACGCACCAGCGATGCCGACGACCAGTTCGATTGACCGAACGGGTCAAAGTCCCACACGCCGTTCGAGATATAGAGCATGCGGCCCATCGTGAACGTACCGTACTGGTCGTTCGACAAACCGACAGTTGCCCAACGATTGAAGAGACCGCCGCCGCCAGGGCCTGCACCCGTCATGGTGTTGAAGGAGCCTTCCAACTGGAACAGGACCTTGTTGCCGCCACCGATGTCCTCAACGCCCTTCAAACCCCACAGGCTCGTACCCCAGTCGCCGCTTTCCGCGCGCCAACGGTTCGTGCTGCCAGTTGCCTGGCCGTTTGCACCCGTGCCTTGCGGAACACCCGTCATGTATTCCAGGCCGGCGTCAAGGCGGCCGTACAGCGTTACGCTGCTTTGGGCGTGCGCAACTACACCGGCTGTCATCAACGCAGCGGCGAGCAAAGCTTTCTTCATCTTCTCCTCCATACCCTGTCAAAAAGTGAAACCCAGTACTGCGAATGGTGTTCGGACGCAAGCGCGCCGAACAGAAATCGGTACCAGGGAGATTAGCGGGTGGATTGGGTCTCCTGTCGTGACGGATAGCCTCAGCGGGCTATTCTTCGCGCCATGCCGATCCCTCGCCGACCGGTTCTCCTCTGTTGCTTTGAAGTGAAACTACTTTTAATGAACTTTGTTTTGCTACTTTGGTTACTAATTTATCAAAAATACCCTGGAGTGGGAGAAGAAATTAGTACCGGCTTGGGCCGGTGTCTCCAAATTGCAATACGAATGTGTGCAAGGAATCGTTGCGATATCCCCCAAAAGGCGGGAAACCCTTATGCCATAAGGGAATCACGGATTGGGACGGACCACGTCAAGGATTGCCACTATTGACGCTTCAAATGCGGCAGAGTAAGGCGGAAAGAGGGCGGTTCGAGGCAGGTTCGTGCACAGTTTCGAGGCCAGAATGACCAGAATGCACAGGTGAGCGAAGTAAAAAAGGCGCTCGTAAGCGCCTTGTAATGCTACTTTGACTACAGCCCAAATACCAGGCTTTACGGCAGTCTTATTTGAGGCTGCCAGAGAGGAACTGCTTGAGCCGTTCGCTCTTCGTGTTCTTGAAGACTTCGTCCGGATGGCCTTCTTCTTCGACCCGGCCTTGATGCAGGAACATCACGTGATTCGACACGTTGCGCGCGAACGCCATTTCGTGCGTGACGACGATCATCGTGCGGCCTTCTTCGGCGAGCGTCTGCATGACCTTGAGCACTTCGCCGACCAGCTCGGGATCGAGCGCCGAAGTCGGTTCGTCGAACAGCATGACGTCAGGGTGCATGGCCAGCGCGCGCGCAATCGCGACGCGTTGCTGCTGACCGCCCGACAGATGCGACGGGTACTGTTTCTCGAGACGAGGTGCGAGGCCCACTTTCTCGAGATATTCACGCGCGCGCTCTTCGGCTTCTTTGCGCTTTAAGCCCAGCACGTTGACCGGCGCCTCAATGATGTTCTCGAGCACGTTCATATGCGCCCACAGATTGAAGTGCTGGAACACCATCGACAGCCTGGTGCGCACGCGCTGCAACTGCTTCGGATCGGATACGCGCAAAGCGCCGTTCTTCGCGATCTGCGTGCGGACTTCTTCGCCGTCGACGAAGATGCGTCCGGAGTTCGGCTGCTCGAGGAAGTTGATGCAGCGGAGCATCGTGCTCTTGCCCGAACCGGATGAGCCGATCACGCTGATCACGTCGCCGGCGTTGGCCTTCAGCGACACGCCCTTGAGGACTTCGTTGTCGCCGTACTGTTTGTGAAGCTCGTCGACGAAGAGCTTTTGCTTCTTGGTGTTCATCGGGATCCTTGGCGGGCTTACTTGCTTGGGGGCGTAGCGCCCATCTTGTTTACTTGCCTTGCGGCCGCAGGTAAGCGAGCCAGCGGCGCTCGGCGCGGCGGAACAGCCACACGAGCGCAAAAGAAATCAACAGATAGAGCAGGGCGGCGATACCGAACGCGTTGAACGATTGATACGTGGCCGAGTTCACGTCGCGGGCGATCTTGAGGATGTCCGGCACGGTCGCGGTGAACGCGACGGTGGTGGCGTGCAGCATCAGGATCACTTCATTGCTGTAGTACGGCAACGCGCGGCGCAGCGCCGACGGCAGAATCACTCGCCGGTACAGCGTGAACGAAGACATGCCATACGCACGCGCCGCTTCGATCTCGCCATACGGCGTCGCCTTGATCGCGCCTGCAAAAATCTCGGTGGTGTACGCGCAGGTGTTCAGCGTGAATGCGAGCAGCGTGCAATGCATGCCGTCGCGGAAGAACGCGTTGGTCAGCTCGTGGTTGCGGATGATTTCGAGGCTGTACAGGCCGGTGTAGCAGAGCAGCAGCTGCACGTAGAGCGGCGTGCCGCGGAAGACATACGTATACAGCCAGACGAGGCCGGCGAGCCATTTCTTCTTCGACACGCGCGCGACCGCGAGGGGAATCGACAGGCAGAAACCGAGTCCGATCGATACCACCAGCAGCCACAGCGTGATCACGACACCGGTGAGGCGGTAGCCGTCGGTATACAGATAGTTGCGCCAGTATTCCTGAATGATCTCGATCATAGATCCGCCTTTCGCACGCCGGTCGAGTAACGCTTTTCGAGGTACATCAGCACGAAGTTGGACACTGTGGTGATGACGAGATAGATCGCCCCTGCGAACAGGGTGAAGAAGAAGAACCGTAATGTGCCTTTGCCCGCGTCCTGCGAAGCCTTGACGACATCGGCGAGACCGATGATCGACACCAGCGCCGTGGCTTTCACCATCACCTGCCAGTTGTTGCCGATGCCAGGGAGCGCGAAGCGCATCATCTGCGGGAACATGATCCGCGAGAACACCTGCCAGCCGGTCATGCCGTAGGCCGCGCCTGCTTCGAGCTGGCCGCGCGGCACCGCGAGGAACGCGCCGCGGAAGGTCTCGGTGAAGTACGCGCCGTAGATGAAGCCCAGCACCGCGACGCCGGCCACGAATGGGTCGATGTCGATCTGGTCCCAGCCGAGCAGGTCGGTCAGGTTATTCAGCCAGATCTGGATGCTGTAGAACAGCAGCAGCATCAGCACCAGGTCGGGCACGCCCCGCACGAGGGTCGTGTAGACGGTGCCGGCGCCATAGGAGAAGCGGTTTTTCGACAGCTTCGCCGCCGCGCCGAGCAGGCCCAGCACGAAAGCGAACGCCAGCGACAACACCGCCAGTTTGACGGTTTGCCAGGTGCCGTTAAGAAGCAGCGGGCCGTAGCCTTGAAGGAACATATGGGGTCCTTGACGATGCGCTTGTGGCGCACCGCGAAAGACGCGGCCAGCTCTGCACCGCGTTTGCCGCGAGCCTGAGCTCGCCGTTTCCTGCGGCGCACAGCGCACCGCTGTGCAAATCATGACTGCATGGCCGTTGCCGGTCTTGCAGCGCGCTTTTCGATTCTTGTTGTGAATCGGGGTTGAAGCTGCTTCTGAAACTGCTTTTTGAGGCTATCAGCGACTGTATTACGAAGCCTCGGGAAAGCCCATGCGGGCGAGCCCCGAGTTCATGCTCCACTCAACGACCTGGATAGATATCGACGTCGAAGTACTGCTTTTCCAGCTTTTTGAACGTACCGTCCTCGCGCACTTGCGCCAACGCCTGGTCGAACATCGCTTTCAGCGCGACGTCATCCTTGCGCATGCCGATGGCCGTGCCTTCGCCGATCGTCTTTGGGTCTTTCACTTCCGGGCCGGCCCACGCGAAGCCTTTGCCGCGCGGCGTCTTCAGGAACCCGGCGTCGGCTTGCAATTCATCCTGCAACGCTGCGTCAAGACGCCCCGATGCGATGTCGGCGTACACCTGATCCTGATTCTGATAGGACACGACGGTCACGCCTTTGGGCTCCCAGTAGGCCTTGGCGTAGGCTTCCTGAGTCGAGCCCTGCTCGACGCCGACATGCTTGCCCTTCAGCGATTCGGCCGTGGGCAGCAGCGGCGAGCCGGCTTTGGCGATCATGCGGGCCGGCGCGTCGAACAGCGTGTCGGAGAAATCGATCTGCGCGCGGCGCTGGTCCGTGACGGTCAGCGACGACACGATCGCGTCGAACTTCTTGCCCTTCAACGCGGGGATGATCCCATCCAGGTCCTGCTCGACCCACACGCACTTGACGTTCATTCTTGTGCACAGCGCTTTCGTCAAATCGACGTCGAAGCCGACGACCTGGCCGCTGGCCGCCTTCGATTCGAACGGCGGGTAGCTGGCGTCCACCCCGATGCGCACGGTTTTCCACTCTTTCGCCATGGCGCCGGTGGCCATGACCGCAAGCGCCACGCACAGTGCGGCCTTCTTCATGTTTCTCCTGGATCAAACTGATCGTCGTGGTGTGCCGATCTCGACGACCGCCGGCTCGTGGCCGGCCGTCGCTATTCTAGGCGGTCAAAATTGTCGCGCCGCGTGCGAGTGTGGCTTCGGGCCCGCCCGGCGCGCCTTTGGCGCCCACGCGTCTTGAAAAGGGCGGTATTTTACCCGATCAGGGGCAGCGCGCCAGTGCGGGACGCCGCCGGCGGCCGGTGGGCGGCGGCATGCGTTGTGCATGCGCGACGGTGCTGGGCCGTGATTGCACGGATTTATGGAACGATCCAGTGCATCGTTGCCGATTGTTTAGTGCGCTTCGCGCCCATACATTCTGGGCATCGCTATTTACTCACCGGGAGATCCCCCATGATCGAGATTCGCCGTTCCGACGAACGTGGCCACGCCAATCACGGCTGGCTCGACTCGTATCACAGCTTCTCGTTTGCCGACTACCGCGACCCGCAACACGTGCATTTCGGCCCGTTGCGGGTAATCAACGAAGACCGCATCGCCGGCGGCCAGGGCTTTGGCACGCACAGCCATCGGGATATGGAAATCGTCACCTATGTGCTCGAAGGCGCGCTCGCGCACCGCGACAGCATGGGCAACGGCTCGACCATCCGTCCCGGCGACGTGCAGCGCATGAGCGCCGGCACGGGCGTGCAGCACAGCGAGTTCAATGCATCGCAGGACGAATCTGCGCACCTCCTGCAGATCTGGGTGATCCCGCAACGTGCGGGTGACCAGCCCGGCTACGAGGAAAAGCGCTTCGAGGACGCCGACAAGCGCGGGCGTCTGCGCGTGGTCGCCTCGCCCGACGGCCGCGACGGCTCAGTGACGATTCATGCGGATGCATCGATTTACGCGGCGTTGATCGATGGCGCGGAACAGGCCACGTTTGCGTTGCCGAAAGGCCGGCTGGCGTATGTGCACGTGGCGCGGGGCGCGCTGACGGTGAATGGCCAGGCGCTGCAGGCCGGCGACGCCGCCAAGCTCAGCGAGACCGATACGGTGACGCTCGAAAAGGGCGACAACGCCGAAGTGCTGCTGTTCGATCTGGGTCAGCTCAACGGGTAAGTGCGCGGGTAAGTGCGGATCACCGGACGTTCTCATCGCCTGATGACTGCTGGTTGAGGGGGCTGGTTGCAAGCGCAACGAGTCCCGCCCCTTGAAGCGTGCGCCGCACACAAACAAAAACGCCACGGAAGTTTTTCCGTGGCGTTTTTGCATTCGGACGACGGCCGCGCGAGCCGTCTTCCACCTGCTTCGACCCGCTTACTGATTCGCAGCCGGCGCCGACGCTGCACCCTTATTATGGTGTTCCCAGCGGTCGCGCATCTTTTCGTGACGCGCTTCCATCTTCGCAAAACGCTGCTTCAGCGCCGTGCTGACGGTTGTCTTCTGCTGGTCGTTCAAGCCGTTATAGAACTTGAGCCACGCGTCCGAGGTTTGCTGACGCAGTTGCGCGTCTTTCTGCTCGACCTGCTGGTGCGCGGCAGCCATGGCGTTCAGATCCAGAATCGGCTGTTGCTGCGCGGCCTTCATCTGGTTCTTGATCTGTTCATGGTTGGCGCGCATGGCCTCATGGTTCTGTTTCATGGTGTCGAGCGCGGCCTGCCATTGCTTTTCCTGATCCGCGTTCAGCTTCAACTGGTCGTGCAGTTGCGTCAGTTCTTTCATGAAGTGGCCATGCCAGCCGCCGGGGCCGCCGTGATCGGCGGGTTGGGCGGCATAGGCAGCGCCCGCGCCGATGGCGAGGGCAGTGGCGGCAACGGCGAGAACGCGCGACATTTTTTTGGTGGACATGTAAGACTCCCTGTAATGGAATAGCCGACGATGCAACCGATAATGTGGACGGCCTGCATTCGGTAAGTCACAGCGTAGAGAACTGCGCCGAGCGCTGTGTTACGTGGCTTGATGCGGCTGTTACGGGTCATTACGTACGGCTTTCACCGTAACACCCGGTAACCCTTGCGGGCCGTCTGAAATCGAAAACCCTTCCTGCTGCGCGTTAAACTTCATCCCATGGCTACTCAAATACTGGTTGTCGACGACGACGTCGAATTGCGCGATCTGCTGCGCGACTATCTGGCCCGTCAGGGCATCGAAGTTTCGGTGCTGCACGACGCGGGCACGCTCGAGCGCAGGCTCGAACGCGAGCGTCCGGATCTGATCGTGCTCGATCTGATGATGCCGGGCGTAGATGGGCTGACCGCGCTGCGCAAGCTGCGCGCGTCGGGCGACGACATCCCGGTGATCATGCTGACCGCACGTGCTGACGACGTGGACCGCATCGTCGGGCTCGAACTCGGCGCGGACGACTATCTCGGCAAGCCGTTCAACCCGCGCGAGCTGTTGGCGCGCGTGCAGGCGGTGCTGCGGCGCCGCCGCACGCTGCCGTCGGCGGCAGCGCCGGAGCAGCGCGAGCCGTTCAACTTCGGCCGCTTCACGCTGGATTTCCAGTCGCGCACGCTGCATCTCGAAGACAAGCCGCTCACGCTGTCGGGCAGCGAATTCGCGCTGCTGAAGATTTTCGTCAATCACCCCATGCGCACGCTCACACGTGAGCGTCTGCTCGAACTGCTGCATGGCCCGGAATACGACGGCACCGATCGCGGCATCGACGTACAGGTCTGGCGTTTGCGTCGCATTCTCGAAACCGACCCGTCCACGCCGCGCTTTATTCAAACGGTGCGCGGACGCGGCTACGTGTTCGTGCCGGATGGCGAACAGCATGCGCCGGCCCATTGATTCGCTGTTCGGGCGCCTCGCGCTGCTAGTGATTGCGGTGCTGCTGCTGTCGCATTTCGCGTGGTACGCGCTTATGCGGCTCGAGCGCAGCCAGCTGCAAGCGCGCTATGCAGTCGAGGAAGCCACCTTCCTTGTCGACGCGGTGCGCCAGCACGTCGCCCGTACGCCGGACCAGCCCTTGCCGTCACGCGTCAGGCTGGTCGATCCGGCGAGCGCCGATGTGCCGCCGGATAGCACGGATCTGCCGCCGCCGCTCGAACGTTTCATCGAGGACGTGCGCGATCGCATGCCCACCGGTACGCTGGTGCGGATCGGCCAGCCTGGCCGTCCGCCCACGCTGTGGGTGCGCGGCACCGCGGACCGAAGTTGGATCGTCGTGCCGGTGCAGCCACTGCGCACGCCGCGTTCCCTCGATCGCACGGTGCTATGGCTCGCGATTATCTTTTCGTTCGCGGTGATGGCAGCGCTCTTTGCCGCGTGGGCGCTACAACAGCCGTTGCGCTCGCTCGCCCAGGCGGTGGCGCGCTTTGGCCGCGGCTTGCCGGTGCCGCCGGTGCCTGAACGCGGTCCGCGTGAGTTGCGGCAGCTGACGCACGGCTTCAACCAGATGGTTCAGGAAGTGGCGCGCACCGAAAACGATCGGGCCGTCATGCTGGCCGGCGTCGCGCACGATCTGAAAACGCCGCTGGCTCGCTTGCGGCTGCGCGCCGAAATGATGGAAGAAGTGAAGATGCGTGACGGCGTCGTGCGCGACGTCGATTCGATGACGCATATCGTCGAGCAGTTTCTGGTGTTCGCACACGACGGCGCCGATCGCAGCGAAGCGGTCGAAGTGGACGGGCAGTGCGAGCGCGTGGTCCGTAGTTATCGTGCAGTCGCGGCCGGCGGGCCCACGGTGCGAACCGAACTCAACGCAGGCCCGGGTTTTCTGCTGCCGGCGGCAACGCTCGACCGGATCCTGTCGAACCTGTTGGACAACGCACATGCCTACGGCGCGCCGCCGATCGTCGTCGCTACGGCGCGCACGGCGCAAGGCTTCACGCTTTCGGTGAGCGACAACGGCAGCGGTATCGCCGCGCAGGACCTGATCAATGCCAGCCGGCCGTTCGTCCGGCTCGACCCGGCGCGTGGCGGCAATGGTCATAGCGGGCTGGGGCTTGCGATCGTCGAGCGTCTGGTGCGGCGTGCAGGCGGGGAGTGGGAGATCGGCAACCACGACGGCCGTGGCTTACGGGTCTTGATGAGCTTTCCGTTCGACGTGGTGCCGCGTGTCGCGGTGGCCTCGGAAAACGCCTGGGGGTGAGCGGGGCAAGGGCGGCAAGCGCCTGCCCCGCTATATATATGCCGCAACGTGATGTCCGAGCGCGAGGTTCGGAATGAGCGTCCGGCAAGCTTTGCGCTAGTCTGAAAACAGCGTGTTCAACGCATTGGCCGCGTCACCATCCACCGTATTCCACGTGACCGTTTCGGCTTCGAAGATGTAGTGCGTGGTGTATTTGCCGAGGCGCGTGAGTATCTCTTCCTGAATCAGTTCCGGTGCGACCTCGAGCTTCAGATACCACGCGGTCGACGACAAGCGCGTCTGGAACGCGCCATATTCGGCCAGCAGATGGTCGAATGCGTCAGCATCCTGATCGCGACAGACGATGACCAAATTTCCCTTCATGCGAATCTCCCGTTAGAGCGGTAGCGGCAACCTCAATGTCAGGGTTGATGATACCTGCTTCGTTGCGGGATGCCCGAGGCCGGGACTTGCTTTGCATCAGCGGCCGCACGCATTGGGGTGCGCGCGGCGCATCGGATTGGACGGATGGTCGGGTGCAGTCACCAGGCGTCACCAGGCGTTGACCACCGTCCGCGCGGGCGGCGCGGTGTCGTCGGGTGGAAGGGCTTCGGTGCGGTCGCGGCCGCCCGTCTTTGCCGCATAAAGCGCGGTGTCGGCGCGGCTCATGATGCGCTCGGGCAGATCGTCGGATGAGAGTTCGGTGATGCCGATGCTCACGCTCAAGCCCACCGAGGCCGGCAGCTTCGGCGAAGGAATTGCCTTCAGACGCAGGCGCAAGCGTTCGACAACTTCACGGCCGCCCGCCAGATCCGTGGCCGGCAGCAGCAGGCCGAACTCTTCTCCACCCAGCCTGCCGATCGCATCGGTGCCGCGCAACTCGGCCCGGCAAGTGTCGACGAAATGTTCGAGCGCGCGGTCGCCGGCGGCGTGGCCAAAGCGGTCGTTGATCTGCTTGAAGTGGTCGAGGTCGGCGATCGCCATGCACAGCGGCTCATTGCCCGCATGCGCGCGCTCGATCTCGTGGCGCAGCAGGTCGAGGAAGTAGCGCCGCGACAGCGCGCCGGTCAGCGCATCGTGGCGCGCCTCAGCCGAGAGCAGCGTATTGGCCGATTGCAACTGTTCTGCAAGGTCACGCGTGGCGCGATGGTGGCGCCGCTCGCGCACGTACGACACGGTGATGACCCATGCGAGCGCGACGGTGCCGGCCAGCGTCAGAAACACCAGCAGATGATCTCGCTTGTGATTGCGCAGCAGTTCCGGCCAGGCCGCGAGCGGATCGACCAGATGCGCCGAGAGCCCCGAGTTGAGACCGTTGCGTGCCTGGTACAGCGATGGCGCCGGCTGCTCGCTCATGCCGAACAACTGTTCGGCGACACCGGCTGGCACCCAGGGCGCCTGTTCGCGCACCCGCGTGTCGACCTGAATCTGGATGTCGGGGAGGATTTCGCGGCGATAGATGGTCAGGCGCTCGGCGGCGCTCATCTTCGTGACGTGCGAGTTCGGCAGCGCGTGGCCTTCGAGTGCGCTGTTGTGCGCCATGATGATGACGCCGTTTTCATCGGCGACAAAGGTACCGGCATGCGCGACCCAGTGGCGTAGCCGCGCGATCCCCACCTTGGCTACGACAACCCCCACCAGCAGACCGTCGGCGTACACCGGCGCCGCGATGAAGATGCCCGGCTCGCCGCTCTGGCGGCCGACGCCATAAGCTTCCGAAAATGCACCGAGCAAGGCATTCGTCAGGTAGCCGCGCATGCGCATATCCGCGCCGACGAAGGTGTGCTCCGCTGCAAGCGGTCGATTGACGGAGTTGCTCGAAGCGACGCAGATGCCGTTGGCATTGACGAGCCAGACCTGGTCGAGCCCGGAGAAGCCTTGCGCGTCGTGCAGGAAATTGCTCACGGTGCGCATTTGCGGGTCTTTTAACAACGCGTCGCGCAGGGCGGGTTCCGCCGCTTCGCCGTTCGCGGCATAATTCTGCGATTGCACCAGCGCGTGCTGGACCACGTCCATTTCGGCCATGGTTGCGGGGATGGCTCGAGACATGGCGAGGTCGCTGGCGATCACCTCGGCCATGTTATCGACGATCGACGTGGACATCTGGCGTTGCGTGCGCAAAGCCGCGTCCAGCTCTTGCTGTACCATCCGGTCCGCGACCATGCCGGCCACGAACCAGCAAACGAGCACGATCAGCGCGAAGCTGATCGGTCCGGTTGCCTGGCGCAAGGTTGTCCTGTTCATCGACCCTCTGATTCGTCTGGCTGTGACATGCAACTAGCTCATTCGTGGCAGCGCCCCGGCGCTGTGCCGCCCCTGTGGAAACGGCTGGCGATACGCCCTCGGTGTGGGCCGCGTTGTGGGACGGCAAAACCGCAAAAAGGCATGCCGTCTCTTGATTTTAACCGTCATGGGGCCAGACGCCACCCTTATTGCGGGAATGCGAAGTACATCCGCTTTGCCCATCAGGTTCTTAACGGCAGCGCATCAGCTTTCTGAATGGCTGCACGGGTTTTACAGGTGTTTGAAACCCGATCCGCGCAGTGATCGCGATTGCCGGGAAAGTGGTTGGCCGATAGTAGATGCTTCGCTCTACATGCTTTAGCGGCGCCGGCCGGAGGCGGTTGCCGGGGTGTTCGACTCTATTTATTGCTATTTGCCGTGAAAGGTTGTGCCTGAAACATAGGATGGTGTAGTGTCGTGCCGTCCAAAACAAGGAAAGCCCGCCAGCCTTCGGGCGGCGCCTGCGGCGACAGGGGCCTGGCTTGACGGTTGCGGTCCCGGGCGGCGTGCCCACGGACCCGTCCGCGGCCGGCCCGCGTGTCTCCAACGCTAACGATTTACCGCGCACATGCGTTTTGCCATGCCTGATTTCCTCTGTCTGGACCGATCTACAGACTGCCGCGCCGAAGCCGCGGCCCCCTGCGAGCGTTTGAATACCTGTATGAATAGGGAGAGCGTCTGATGGATTTCAGCTTCAATCTGAAGCGCACTGCCAATGCGTCTGCATGGCGGGTGTTGCCTAACCGTTGGGACTTCGTTGCCTTTCCGCTGATCATCTGCATCATTGCGATGGCGGCGATCGGCTTTCACGAGACCCTGGCGCCGATGTCGACGCTCAAGACTCAGGCGATCTCGCTCGACCCGACGAATCTGCCCGAGTACGCCATGCGCACCACACTGCGCATGCTGGCGGCAATGGTCGCCTCGCTGACCTTCACGCTGGTGTATGGCACGCTGGCTGCCAAGAGCCGCCGCGCCGGCATGGTGCTGGTGCCGATTCTCGACATCCTGCAGTCGGTGCCGGTGCTTGGCTACATTTCGTTTACGGTCACGTTCTTCCTCGCACTGTTCCCGGGCCGCGTGCTCGGCGCTGAACTGGCGGCGATCTTTGCGATCTTCACGAGCCAGGCGTGGAACATGACGTTCAGCTTCTATCAGTCGCTGCGCACGGTGCCGCGCGATCTGGACGAGGTGTCGCGCGGCTTTCATCTGACTTCATGGCAGCGCTTCTGGAAACTGGAAGTGCCGTTCTCGATGCCGGGCCTCATCTGGAACATGATGATGTCGATGTCGGGCGGCTGGTTCTTCGTGGTCGCTTCCGAAGCCATCACGGTCGGCAACAACACGATCACGTTGCCGGGGATCGGCGCTTATCTCGCGCAGGCGATTTCCGACAAGAATCTGCACGCTATCGGCTGGGTGATTCTTGCCATGACGGTCGTGATTCTTGCGTACGACCAGTTCATGTTCCGCCCGCTCGTCGCATGGGCCGATAAATTCCGCATGGAAACCACCAGCTCAGGCAATGCGCCGGAATCGTGGCTGCTCGACCTGATCCGCCGCACCCATCTGATTCACCGTCTGCTGGTGCCGCTCGGCTGGATGTTCGCCAAGGCCGCGCGCGTCAACTTCACGTTGCCTGCGTTTGGCGGCCCGCGTTTCCATATTCCGCAGCGCGAGAAGACTTCGCGCATCGGCGACATTGTCTGGGCAGCTCTGGTGCTGCTTGCCACGGTCTATGTCGTGTACCGCGTCGTTGCCTACGTGCGGACCGGCGTGTCGCTCGACGAAGTCTGGCACGTGCTCGTACTCGGGCTCATCACGTTGCTGCGGGTGGTGGTGCTGATCGCGATTGCTTCGGTGATCTGGGTGCCGATCGGGGTGCTGATCGGCCTGCGGCCGGCGCTGGCCGAGAAGGTGCAGCCGATTGCGCAGTTCCTCGCCGCGTTCCCGGCGAATCTGCTGTTCCCGGTGTTCGTTATCGCCATCGTGCGCTTTCATCTGAACCCGGACATCTGGCTGTCGCCGCTGATCGTGCTCGGCACACAGTGGTATATCCTGTTCAACGTGATTGCCGGTGCGAGTTCGTATCCGAACGACTACCGGGAAGCGGCCAAGAACTTCCATATTCGCGGCTGGCAATGGTGGCGTCAGGCGATGCTGCCGGGCATTTTCCCTTATTACGTGACTGGCGCGATCACCGCGTCGGGCGGTGCGTGGAACGCCAGTATCGTCGCGGAATTCGTTCAGTGGGGCGACACCAAGGTTGCCGCGCATGGCTTGGGCGCGTACATCGCGCAGACCACCGCAGCAGGCGACTATCCGAAGATCATTGTGGGCATCGCCGTGATGTCCCTGTTCGTGACCCTGTTCAACCGCCTGCTGTGGCGTCCGATGTTCGCCTACGCCGAAGCGAAGCTCCGGCTAGATTGAGAATTAAAGGCTAAACGCGATGCAAAATCCTAAAGCTGCTATGACTGCCGCGCCGATCCAGACCCCGCCGATGCCGCCGCGCCTCGGTGAGGAGATCTTGCGCGTCAAGGACGTGTGCCGCGGGTTCAACAAGTCGCAGGGCGAGCTGCTCGTCCTCGACGACGCGAATCTGTCGTTGCGCGAAGGGGAGATCGTCGGGTTGCTGGGCCGCTCGGGCTCGGGCAAATCGACGCTGTTGCGCATCATCGCCGGTCTGATCGAGCCGACCGACGGCGAAGTCACATATATGGGCAAGCCGCTCGACGGCCCGGCCAAGGGCGTGGCGATGGTATTCCAGACCTTCGCGCTGTTCCCGTGGCTGACCGTGCTGCAAAACGTGGAAGCGGGACTCGAAGCACAAGGCGTCGGCGCGAGTGATCGCCGTACGCGCGCGTTGGCGGCGATCGACCTGATCGGTCTCGACGGTTTTGAAAACGCGTATCCGCGCGAGTTGTCGGGCGGCATGCGTCAGCGCGTCGGCTTTGCGCGCGCGCTGGTGGTCGACCCCACGTTGCTGCTGATGGACGAGCCGTTCTCCGCGCTCGACGTGCTGACCGCCGAAACGCTGCGTACCGACCTGCTCGACCTGTGGACGCAAGGCCGCATGCCGATCAAGGCCGTGCTGATCGTCACGCACAACATCGAGGAAGCGGTGTTCATGTGCGACCGGATTCTGGTGCTGTCGTCGAATCCGGGCCGTGTGATCGCTGAGATCAAGGTACCGTTCAAGCATCCGCGTAACCGTCTGGACCCGGCATTCCGCCGGTTGGTCGACGACATTTACGCGAAGATGACCGCGCGCCAGACGGATGAAAAGACCAAGAAGGGCCTCGAGTTGCACAGCTGGCTGCCGCATGTGTCGACCAACCTGATGGCCGGTCTGATCGAAACGCTGGCCGCCGCGCCGTATCACGGCCGTGCCGACATGCCGGAAATCGCCCGTTCGCTGCATCTGGAGGTGGACGATCTGTTCCCGGTCGCCGAAGTGCTGCAGCACCTGGGCTTTGCCGACATCCGCGAAGGGGATATTTTCCTGACGCCGCCGGCACGCGTGTTCTCTGAATTCGGCACCCAGGAGCGCAAGATGATGTTCGCGGAACATCTGCTGCGCCACGTGCCGCTCGCCGCGCGGATCAAGAAGGTGTTGAACGAACGGCCGGGGCATCGTGCGCCGCGCGTGCGTTTCGAGCAGGAGCTGGAGGATTTTCTGTCGGACAGCGCCGCGGAAGAGACGCTCGACGCAGTGATCAACTGGGGCCGTTATGGCGAGATCTTCTCGTACAACGACCAGACGGAAATTTTCAGTCTGGAAGACGTGGAGTCATAAACCCGGTTGAGTCGATTAAGACGCTTCAGGCAAAAAGCGGCAGGGAGCCCCTGCCGCTTTTTTTATTGCAGAGCGCCCCAGCGCTCGACTGCCGGTTCCGCCGACGCCCACTTCCAGCCCTTGTCCTGCCGGCATGCGCTCGCCGTGTACCAGTCTTCGTGCGCGTTCGGGCCGTCGCCGTCCTGAACCGAGAACACGAAATCCTTGCACAGCGCGAGCGCCGAGCTGAACGCGCGGGTCACGCGCACCTGGCCGTGGCCGTTCTCGATCGGCAGCGTGTGTTTGACCGCCCAGGGCCGCGTCTCGCCGACCGGCATGGCGCCCGCCAGCGCGGCGATCAAGTTCTGCTGATCGGTGTGCATGACGCGCATGTAATGGCCGACGGCTTCATCGGTCGCGGCCTGTACGGCGATGCCGACGCCGATACCGATTGCCGGGTTGGATGTGACGAGGCCTGACGCGACGCCGGCAGCGGCGCCGCTCGCCGCGCCGACCGACGAGCAGCCGCTTGTCAGCAGGCTGGCGCCGACGCAGAGCGCACCAGCCAGCATGAGCCGCAGCCGGTTGCCGGAGAGCGCCGCCGCAGGCGTGCTTGGAACCAAGGCAGTACTCGTGCCGTTGATGAGCCGCTGCTCAGTCAGCGCGTGTTCTTTCCGTGGACGTGGAAGCGTCAGCGCCTTCATTGCAGCGCGCCCCAGCGTTCAGTAGCGGGTTCGGCCGACGCCCATTTCCAGTTGTCGCCGTCGCGGCAGATCGACGCGACGTAGAATGCGCTGCTCGCCGGCACATTCTTGGTGGCGGTCTGATCGACCGAGAAGACGATTTCCTTGCAGTCGAGCGCGCCGGCGCTGATCGTGCGGCTGACGGTGACACGGCCGTGTTCGTCGTCTTCGATCGGCACCGAGTGGGTCACGCTCCACGGTGCGATTGCGCCGACGTCGAGCGGCCCGGCGATTTTGGCGATGCCGTCCTGCGTATTCTTGTGGACTACGCGTTCCGAGTACTGCACGCCGGCTCGGGCCGCGGCCACTGCGCCAAGACCGATGCCGGTGGCGACTGCCGCATTGCTGGTGACCTTGGCCGCGAGCGCTGCGCCCGCGATACCGGCGCCGGCGGTGGCGCCTTCCGAGTAGACCGAACTACAGCCGCTCAACGCCGACGTGATCGCCACGGCTAGTGCGACGAGCGCCGTTGTATTCGGACGTCCGCGCTTAGCTGCGTTGGACGCGTTGGCGGTTCGTTTCGCCCATTCGACCCACACCATACTTTTTTGCATTTCCCTGTCTCTGCTCCTGCAAGTGCCTTTCGCTCAAGCACTGTTCACACATGTGTTTCGCGTGTGTCGACGGTGTGTGAGCGAAAGGCACGTCTTCCTTATCGTTGCGCCGTACGCTGCCGCATTTTGCAGGATGCCATTTGTAATTGGCAGTGGGAAAGTGCAAGCAATTGCAAAAGATGGTGCGAGTCCGATCGGTTTCTGGTGAGAAAAGGCCGATTTACCTGGCGGTGCGAAGGGATTAATTATGAGATGAAAGGCCTGCGAAAAGGACCGTTTCAGTAGAGAGGGGATGCAAAGCAAGCACACAAGGAGCGTGCAAAAGAAGACAGCAAGCACGCAGAAAACACCGGCTCACGCGAACGAACCGCGTGAGCGCCTAGCACGGCTTATTGCTCGGTTTCTTCGTCCGAACCTTCTTCACCGCCGTATGCGCTCAGGCGGTTGTAGAGCGTTTTCAGACTCACGCCGAGCGCTTTGGCCGCGCGCCGTTTGTCGCCGCCGCAATACTTGAGCGTGCCGAGAATGATCTGCTTTTGCGCATCTGCGAGCGGCGTGCCGATCCACACGCTCATCGCATCGCCCTGCGTCACGGGCTTTTTCACGCGCGAGGCGAGATGCGGATGCGGCAGCTCGACTGTCTTCTCCGCGAGAATGAACGCGCGATACACCGCGTTCTTCAACTCGCGCACGTTGCCCGGCCACGACCAGGTTCGCAGTGTTTCGATCGACCGTTTGCTGAAGCTCTTGCTCGCGCTTTCCTGCTGATTGAGCAAGGCAAGGAAGTGTTGCGCGAGCAGTTCGCGATCGTTTTCACGCTCGCGCAAGGGCGGCGCGCGCAACGGGAAAACCGCGAGCCGGTACATCAGGTCTTCACGCAGACCGTTTTCCTTCACCGCTACCGCGGGGTCGCGATTCGTCGCTGCAATCACGCGTACGTCGCCACTAATCAGTTCGTTGCCACCGACCCGAAAAAACGTGCCGGTCTCGAGCGCGCGCAGGAGTTTGACCTGGCGCACCGGCGCCATTTCAGTGATTTCGTCGAGAAACAGCGTGCCGCCGTTCGCATGTTCGAAGTAGCCGACGCGGGCCTGGACCGCGCCGGTGAAGCTGCCTTTTTCGTGGCCGAACAATTCGGCTTCGATGAGTTCGTCCGGAATCGCGCCGCAGTTCACGGCGACGAACGGTGCGTCCTTGCGGCTGCTTTGATCGTGAATCGTGCGGGCGATCAGTTCCTTGCCCGTGCCGGATTCGCCGATGATCAGCGCGGTCGCGTCGGTGCTGGCGACGCGTTCGATCTGTTCGTACAGATCGAGCATCACCGGCGACGAGCCATATAGCAGCCCGTACGATTTCAGTCCCGCGATGCCGTCCGCGACGCGCTGCTTCGCCTGGGCCGAAGCGTTGCCGCCGGCGGAGACGGTGGGCGAGTCCAGCTCGATTGACGCCATAAACGGAAAGTCCTGTGCAAATTGGGGTTCGGTGTTGCGGCGCGCAGGCCTTGTAGCAAGACGGACCCGTGCGGCCACTATCTCACAGAAATTCGATTTAACCACTTTGACGCCGCTTCCGGCAATCCATGTGACGGTCGGCGAAATAGGCCGGCGCAGGCCCGGTCGAAAGTGCCTGAGCTCAGGTCTGTACCGAATGACAGCGGCAAATTTACCGGGCACGGCGTTTGCGCCGTGAATCCGATATGCGTGTGCTTTTGAGCGATTCTGTTCGACGCGCGCCGGCGGCGGATGCGGCTCTCCGATTGTCCGCGACGTGCCGGAAACAAGATGCAAACGCCGAATTCAGACATAGGAGTGAATGATGACTGACACCACGCAACAGCTTGCACTCGGCAAGCAGAAGATTGTCGATGATCTGAGAGTGCTGCTGACGGACTCGGAAGAGATGCTGCGGCTCGCTGCCACCGTGCCGGGCGAAGGCGTCGATGCGCTGCGCGAGCGGCTAGGCGCGCATGTCGAAACGCTGCAATCGGCGCTCGGCGATGCGCAGGAGAGCGCCCAACGGCGCTACCGGGTCGCGACCGTCAATGCGGAGCGCTACGTGCGGCGCAACCCGTGGCGCTCGATCGGCATTGCCGCGGGCGCCGGCTTCCTGCTTGGCGTCCTCAGCACGCGCTAACGCGGAGCGCCCGACGCCGATCCGCTTGACGACAACAAGGAGTTCACGATGGGACGACCCAAAATTGGTATCTTCGGCGCGCTGATGGCCCTTGGCGGTTTTCTGGCTGTGCGCTACGTGCAGCGAAACCGCGCCGCGCAGGTTCCTGCGGCGCGTGAACTGAGCCGCTGGGAAGGCGAGGGCGGCACAGTCGCCACGCCCTCGGTTGCGCCGTCCGGCAGCGTGACGGCGGCGATTGCCGGCCCGTCCACGCCAGATACCGCGCATGGCGCAAACGGCTCGGCGCATCCAAATGGCAAAGACGGCGCATGGCCGTTTCCGCGCAGTTGAGGGGCAAAAACAGGGCCTTGCGGACGCGGCGCGTCAGCGTGCAGCTTCCGCAAGCGGCACCCGGCGTACATTACAAACTTGTCCCGATAAAGCCGTATAATAGGTTTACAGACAACAATGCCGCACTTTCCTAGGTGTTTTTCCTATTGATTGTTGCGATATTGAGTCAAGTCAGAGGTCCGGCGCTGCTGCGAAACGTTAGCGTGTGCTCACATTCGGACGCACTCGCGGCGCGGCGGCAAGCTGCCGGCCGGCTTCCTATCATGCGGTTTTGCATGTCCCCCATTCACGCTTTCGGGCTTTCGAGACGCGATGCCACACGTACTGATTGTCGATGACGATGCCGGTACCCGCGAGGCGCTTTCCGCCATCATCGGGGAAGACGGTTTGACTACCGCCACTGCGGGCGATTTGCGCGAAGCGCGCATTCAACTGGTCCGGCAGATGCCGGACGTCGTCTTTACCGACCTGAAGCTGCCCGACGGCAGCGGAGTCGATCTGTTTGAAGATCTCGATCCGCGCTCCGGTGTGGAGGTGATCGTGATTACCGGTCACGCCACGGTGGAGTCGGCGGTCAACGCGCTGAAGATGGGCGCCACCGACTACCTGGTGAAGCCGATCAACATGCAGCGCGTGAAGGCGATCCTGTCGCGCTTGCCGCGCGCGGGCGACCTGAAGGCGGAAATCGGCACGTTGCGCGGCGAGTTGCGCCGCATGGGCCGCTTTGGTTTGATGCTCGGCAATTCGCCGGCTATGCAGGAGGTTTACGACCAGATCGGCCGGGTTGCGCCGACGGCGGCCTCGGTCATGCTGGTGGGCGAGTCGGGCACCGGCAAGGAAGTTGCCGCTCAAACGCTGCACCAGCTCAGCTTGCGCCGTAAGCATGCGTTCCTCGCGGTGAACTGCGGTGCGATCTCGCCGAACCTGATCGAATCGGAAATGTTCGGCCACGAGCGTGGCTCGTTTACCGGTGCGGACCGTCAGCACAAAGGCTATTTCGAACGTGCGAACGGCGGCACGCTGTTCCTCGATGAAATCACCGAAATGCCGATCGAGTTGCAGGTGAAGTTGCTGCGCGTGCTGGAAACCGGCATGTTCATGCGGGTTGGGACGACTAAGGAAATCGAAACGGATGTGCGGTTGATTGCGGCTACTAATCGGGATCCTGAGCAGGCTGTGCTGGAAGGTAAGTTGCGGCTCGATTTGTACCATCGTCTGAACGTGTTTCCGATCAGTCTGCCGCCGCTGCGCGATCGCGGTAAGGATGTTGATTTGCTTGCGCAGGCATTCCTCGATGAGCTCAATGAGCGGCACAGCACGAAGAAGCATTTTCCGGCTGCTGTGAAGGATATGTTGATGTCTTACCCGTGGCCGGGCAATGTGCGCGAGTTGAAGAACTATGTGCAGCGGGCGCACATTATGTCTGGTTCCGATTCGGATAGTACGGCTACCGTGCCGTTGCAGATTACTTTGTCCAAGCCTGCGGCTGGTACGGCGATTACGATTCCTTTTGGAACCTCGCTTGCTGAGGCTGATCGGCAGTTGATTCTGGCTACGCTTGAGCAATGTGGTGGTGTTAAGACGCGGGCCGCTGAGATTCTTGGGATTAGTTTGAAGACGCTTTATAACCGGCTTGTTGAGTATGGGAATGATGCTCGGGATGAGGGGGATGTTGCCGATGAGTCTCGAGTTGTTGGGGGCGCTGGCGCTTAAGGTTTGTCAGTGTTCTTGAGGTGTTGGCCTTTCCTTGTTTTGTTAGTGGTCTATTAGCGTTGCCCCTGTGCGGGGCGGCACCTACTTTTCTTTGCCGCCGCAAAGAAAAGTAGGCAAAAGAAAGCGGCTCACACCACGCCTGCTAAGTGGGCACCGTGGTTTACATAGGGTAGTGGTGCATCTGGAATCTGGGTTCGTGCCGCTGCATGCGCCAGTGACAAGGGTGTCATTCTTCCGGCGGCGCTGCGCGCGCCGAAGCGTAGGTCTTCGAACCATTTGTTGGTTTCTCTCTCCTTCCTTTTATTCGGCACGGGCCTTGCTGCGGTTCTCTTGAACGCAAAACGAGGTAACCGATATGCCGGAATACGCCGCCGCTTCTTCACTTCCCCTTCCGCAGTACGCTCATCGTCCTGAGCCTAACGAGCCGCCGAATCCTGCGGAGCCTGACACCGTTCCGAGTCCGACTCCGGATCCTATCGAACCGGTTGCGCCGCCCATTGGCGATCCGCCTTCGCAGCCCACGCAAACGCCACAAGCCAGTCGGTGTCCGCCGTTGCGAGCCTCCAGCATGCAACTCTGACGTGTTCTGTGCGCTGGACCGCAGTCCAGCGCATTGATTTTATGTACTTGTTACAAAGCCGGCGCATCTTTTACCGGCAATTTACCGTCGTGAACCCTACACTGAATTGACGCCGCTCCCGATGGCGGCGGGCTTCCCCGGAGGCATCAATCATGAGACACCCAGCACTGCGGCGTTCCGCGCGCCACTCGAAGCGCGACTCCCGGCCAAGCAGCAAGAACGCCCCAGAGGAGTCGCCGGACCCGGCTGCGCAGAACCGCGTCGCGCCCAATGCGCCGCCAGACGGCGAGCACAACCAGGGCGGCGTGCGTCAGGAAGGGTTGGAGTACCAGCGCGATCTCGGTTCGGAGCAGGACGCCTGAGTCCGTCCGACGGCCGGTAAGAAGGGTTCCGGTTTCGTCACGCAAAGCAGAAAAAAATTCCTCGCGGCGTTCTGATGCTGCGCGTTTCTGCTCGCTTGTCACATTTACATACATTTTTATTTTCAGCATCTCATAAAACGGCACGCGACTTGCGTGCACCTCTTTGGCACATATCCGTATGCAACGAAACAACTGACTAGGTGGAGCACCAATGAGCAGACTGATCGTGGTATCGAATCGTGTGGCGCCGACCCAGGAAGGCCGACCCGCGGCAGGTGGCCTCGCGATCGGCGTGCTGGACGCGTTGAAGGAAACCGGCGGAGTCTGGTTCGGCTGGAGCGGTGAAACGGTAAGCGAGCCGTCCGCGCCAGTGATCGAAAAGCAGGGCAATGTGACGTACGCGACGGTGGGCCTCACCAAGCGCGACTATGACCAGTACTATCGCGGCTTTTCCAACGCGACACTGTGGCCGACGTTCCACTATCGCAACGACCTGTCGCGCTATGACCGGCAGGAATACGCGGGCTATCAGCGCGTCAACGCGACGCTCGCGAAGCAGCTCAAGGAGTTGCTCAAACCCGATGACATCATCTGGGTGCACGACTATCACCTGCTGCCGTTCGCGCGCTGCCTGCGCGAGCTTGGCGTGAAGAATCCCATCGGCTTCTTCCTGCATATTCCGTTTCCGGTGCCGGAAGTACTCCGTACCATTCCGCCGCACGAGGAATTGGTCAAGGCGATGTGCAGCTACGACGTGGTCGGTTTCCAGACCGAAGCAGACCGCCAGTCGTTCGTCGACTTTATCGAGCGCGGTCAGCACGGCACCTCGAGCGAAGACGGCATGGTGCACGCCTACAATCGCTTCCTGAAAGTGGCCGCGTACCCGATCGGCATCTATCCGGACGCGATCGCCAAGGCCGCCGAGCAGTTCACTGACCGTAAGCCGGTGCGCAGCCTGCGTGACGGCATGCGTGGACGCAAGCTGATTATGAGCGTCGACCGGCTCGATTATTCGAAGGGTCTAGTGGAGCGCTTTCAGGCGTTCGAACGGCTGCTGCTGAATGCGCCGGGTTGGCACGGACGGGTATCGCTGGTACAGATCGCGCCGCCGACACGCGCGGATGTGCAGACATATCAGCGCATTCGTCAGACGCTGGAGGGCGAAGCCGGTCGCATCAATGGCCGTTTCGCGCAGCTCGACTGGACGCCGATCCAATACCTGAACCGCAAGTACGAGCGCAATCTGCTGATGGCGCTGTTCCGTCAATCGCAGGTCGGCTATGTGACGCCGCTGCGCGACGGGATGAACCTGGTCGCGAAGGAATACGTCGCATCTCAGGATCCGGCCGATCCGGGCGTACTCGTGTTGTCGCAATTCGCCGGCGCGGCTGAGCAGCTGCCGGGGGCGCTGGTCGTCAACCCGTTCGATCTGTCGCAGATGGCCGAGGCGCTGGAGCGTGCACTGTCGATGCCGCTCGCCGAGCGTCAGGCGCGTCACGCGGACATGATGGCGCCGATGCGCGAGAACAATCTGTCGGTCTGGCGCGATACGTTCCTCGGCGATCTGCGCAACGTTGCGACTGCCTCTTCGGTGACGGCCAAAGCGGTAAAGCTCGCTGACGTGACGGCATCGTCGTCGTAGTTGTTATCAACGGCGGCGCGGGGGTCTTCAGGAGCCGCGCGCGCTGGTCACGTCGAACTGTTTGTTTGGATAAAGCCGAAGCATTGAAAAAGGGCGCGGACCGCAATATGCGATTCGCGCCCTTTTTATATCCGGGTCAGGCGAACAACTCGAGCATGCGCATCATGCGCTTCGGTCTGCTACGTCGTCACGCCGTTTGCACGTTCACGCGCTGCCTCACGCGCATCATGCTGACCACGGCGGCGACCGCTGAAAAGCAGGCTGCCACATACAGCGTGATGGTCGGGCCATTCTGCGGTGCGATGCCGAAGATCAACGCGACCAGTGCCGCGCCGAGCGTCTGCCCAGTCAGGCGCGCAGTACCGAGCATCCCACTTGCGCCGCCGCTGCGCTCACGCGGCGCGGCGGACAACATGGTCCGATTGTTCGGCGACTGGAAGATCCCGAAGCCCGCCCCGCACAGCGCCATGCGCCACGCGATCTGCATGGGCTCGGGATGCGCGCCGAGGGTGGCGAGCAACAGCAGGCCCGCCGTCATCGTCACGAGTCCGACGCCGCCGAGCCAGCCGGACGATATCTTGTCCGACAGCACACCCGCAATCGGCGCGGCGATGATGATGACCGCCGGCCACGGCGTCATCAGCAAACCGGTTTCGACTTGCGACAAACCCAGCGTGTCCTGCAACAAAAACGGCAGCGACACGAAGGCCAGCATTTGCGCGCAGAACGAACACACCGAGGTGCCGATCGACAGGGCGAACACCGGAATCCTCAGCAAATCGATCGGCAACAGAGGCGCTGGTTGAGTCAACTGACGGCGCACGAAGAAGTAGCCGATCACAACCGCAACGAGCGCCTCAATAACGACCCAGCGGATGTGCTCGCCGTGACCGAGACCGTCGATTGCGAAGATCAGCAGACCGAACACGAACGCGTTCATCACCGCGCTCAGATAGTCGTACGGAGACTCGTGGCCGGGATTCATCGGCAGCGCCTTGAAGCCGCCGACAATCGCCGCGATCCCAATCGGCACATTGATCGCGAACAGCCACGGCCAGGAGGCGACGGCGAGCACGCCGGAGGCGACCGTTGGCCCGACCGCGGACGACACCGCAACGACCATCGCGTTGATCGCAACGCCGCGTCCAAGCTGCGTGGGCGGATAGATCATGCGCACGAGCGCGGTGTTCACGCTCATGACGCCCGCTGCGCCGAAGCCCTGGACCACGCGGGCGAGTGCGAGCGTCGGCAGTGACGTGGACAACGCGCAACCGAACGACGCCACCGTGAACAGGATCAGCCCGGCCAGATAAATACGCCGATAGCCGATGCGATCGCCGAGCGACGCAAGCGGCAGCAGTGAAATGGTGATGGCAAGCTGATAAGCGTTGACGACCCAGATCGAGCCGGCCGCGCTCGCATGCAGATTGCGCGCGATGGTCGGCAGCGCCACGTTGGCGATCGCGCTGTCGAGCACGGCCAAGGTGAGGGCGAGGGCGATAACCAGCATCGCCCAATAGCGTTGCGGAATCGGCAAGCCTTGTTCGGTGTTGTCCGCGAGCGGTGTGCCGGCGGCGAGTGGAGTGGCGGGGGCGGCATCGGCTGGCATCGAGCCGTCCTTGCGCGATGGTTGTACTTGCATCGTTCTTTTGATTTGGAAGGGGGCGGCACATCGATCCTACGATGAGCCACGCGCGTTGCGTGCCGCGCTGGAAAGGCAGGATGGCACGCAGCGACGATGCCGACGCTGAGACAGCGCACCGGCATCGCGTCTCACGCGTTATTTGAGTTCGTACAAACCGGTGTGGGTGGTCGAGTCGAGTTCGTTCAGATGCGTCATGAAGCGTGCAACTGCGTTGGTGGTCTCTGCATTGATCGGCAGATGCGGCACCTTCAGCGCATGCAGGCGGAAGATGTAGCGATGCGTTTTGTCGCCGCGCGGCGGCGCGGCGCCACCGAAGCCGACCGTGCCGTAGTCGTTGCGCAATTGCAGCGCGCCTTGCGGCAGCAGCGAGCCATCGGTTTTGCCCGCGTTGCGCGGCAGCGATCGCGCATCAGCCGGAATGTTGACGACGACCCAGTGCCAGAAGCCGCTGCCGGTAGGCGCGTCCGGATCGTGAACGGTGAGTGCGAAGCTTTGGGTATCGGCCGGCGGTGCATCCCACTGCAACGCGGGCGAAATGTTTTCGCCGTCTACGCCGAAGGCCTTGTCGTGGTATTCGTGGGCTTTCGGCATAAAGCCGTTGGTGGGGAAATCGTCGGACCAGAGACGGAAATCAGCCATCGTGTGCCTCCCTTCTTGGTGGTTCTGGGATGGTCGGAGCGTGCTGTTTTTGCTACCGGTTTGCCATTGAACTGCCGGCCAGTTGCTGCCTGATTTCTGCAGCGTCGGCACGCAAAAAATGCTCCGAGCTAGCCAATCGAGTGTATCACCAGCGGCTCTGGAGTTCCCTCCAGCCGGGCAGGCTACAAGCAGCTTTCAGCTGCGTTCCTCGAAGCTCGGTGCGTCGCTCTTCAACCAGTCGACGAGCCGCTGCAACACGCCCTCGATATCGCGATTTGCGCCACGCAAAGCGCATTCCCATACCACCCCGACGCGCCAGCCGCTGGCGAGCAGCGCCGCACGAACCTTCTCGTCATTGCTGCGATTGCGGCCGATCTTGTCGCGCCAGAACTCGGGCCGGGTTTGCGGCCATTTGAACAGATGGCAGTCGTGACCATGCCAGAAACAGCCGTGCACCAGCACGACGGCGCGATAGCGCGGCAGCACGATATCCGGCCGGCCCGGCAGATCGCGCGCGTCTAAACGGAAGCGAAAGCCCCGGCCATGCAGCAGGCTGCGGATCAGGATTTCCGGCTTCGTATTGCGGCCGCGAATGCCGGACATCATCCGGCTACGCGTTGCGCTGTCGACGATATCGACCATCGTTAGCGTCTGGGTAGCGGATCGGGCCGCTCAGGAATAGAGCGAAAGGGCTTGCTTCGAACCATTGTGCGTCTCCACGGCGAGCAGGGTTTGCACATGCGGCAGCATGATGCGCGCCACTTCTCGCATCACTGGCATAACGACACTGTTGCCGAATTGCCGGTAAGCCTGCGTGTCGCTGACCGGAATCCTGAAGGTGTCGGGAAAGCCCATCAGCCGTGCACATTCACGCGGCGTGAGGCGCCGCGGCCGCAATTGCTCGCCTTGATAGACCAGAATCTCCGACCCATCCTTGTGATAGCGCGCGGAAAGTGTGCGTGTGACGCTCTCGGGATAAGCCATGCCGAAACCGAAGCCATTGCCCGCCGCGCGATGCTTCGCCGCGTAGTTTTGCAGATAGGTCCAGAGATTCGGGGTGAGCGTGTACTTCGGCTGCACGCGTTTGCTCGCGTGGTCGAAGAAGCGATCGTGGTCCCACGGCAGCACAGGTTCGCTGCCGTCCGTGCGATGCAGGATCGAACCAAGGCGCGGGCCGCTTTCCGGTAGATGCAGATCGTCCCAGGAAAACGACGTCTTGCCGCGAAAGCCGACGATGATGATGCGCTCCCGGTGCTGCGGCGTGAAATGCTGGCCGTCGACCACGCGGTAGTGCACTTCGTAGCCGAGCTCGTCGCGCAGCGTCTGCAGGATCACGTCGAAGGTGCGGCCTTTGTCGTGCGAGAGCAGATTCTTCACGTTCTCCAGCAGGAATGCGGCGGGGCGCTTTGCCGCGATGATTCGCGCGACGTCGAAAAACAGCGTGCCCTGCGTCGTGCATTCGAAGCCGTGCGGGCGACCCAGCGCGTTTTTCTTGCTGACGCCGGCAATCGAGAACGGCTGGCACGGAAAGCCGCCGAGCAGCACGTCGTGGCTCGGCACTTCTTCGGCGGGAAAGGAGACGATGTCGCCGATCAGCGCGTGGTCGCCGCCGGGAGGGTAGTTCTCGCGATAGGTCTTGGTGGAGAAATCGTTCCACTCGCTCGTGAAGACGCAGTCGCCACCGTGCGCCTCGAAACCCATCCGAATGCCGCCGATGCCCGCAAACAGATCGATGAAGCGGAATTGGGCGTCACCGGTGGCTGAGCCGGCCTTCGTCCGGCCGCTGCTGTGCAGCAGATCGCGCAAGGCCGGTTCGAGCATCGACGGACACGGTGTTTCGCCTTTTTCCCAGCGACGTACCGTCTTGATGTCCTTACCGACGTGCGCGGCGATTTCGCGTTGAGTGAAGCGGGCGCGCGCCTGTTTGAGCAGGTCGAGCGGTGCGGCGAGGGTCACGGATGTCCTTGCTGGGAATTTTTGCGGACATTATGACCTAAGGTCGTCCCTTTTTCCTATTTTCACGGAGTGTGAGCAGAAAATTTCCGGTCGCACGAAGACCGTTTTGCCTAAATGCGAATGTCACAGTTGGACGTGTAGGCTTACAGCGTGACGCGAAATCCCCGCGTTGCGACGTGTTCAGGCCGCGACAGGGTTCGCGGCCTTTTTTTAGCTGGGTTTTAGCTGGGGAGAGTAGGGCTGAGCGGCGCGGAAGACCGGCTATCGAGCGTGCGGCGCGTCAGATCAGAGATGACGGCTGGCGGCGACGTGTACCGGCTGGAACGGGGCGGCGGTCGGTCCTGTCCATACTGGCGGGGGTTCGGCTTCGAACTGGTCCAACTGCAGCAGGAGGCTGTCGACCGCGCACAGTTGCGCGTGGGACAGATTGCCGGTGTCGAGCAATTGGTACAGGCGCTTGCGCCAGTAGGTAACCGGCAGAATCGGTCCAGCCAGATCGCCTTGTAAAGACGGTCGCATCACGCGCCCAATATGCGCGATATCCTGGTCGACTAGCGCCGCCTGGGATGACCCCGTCAGCATAATGAGTGTGCGTTCCATAGCCCCTCCATGGCACCTTTACGGCAGGCCGGGGCGGGACTTTAGGGCTTTTTTGAAATATTTTTCGCGGTTCGGTTCGTTGGGCAAAACGGCCGGCGGGCGGCGTGGGCACACCCGTTGCTGAATCGGGATACTGGCGTAATGACGCGCCGGCATTCCAGATATCGGAGCCAAACATGAACAAGGACCAGGTAAAGGGTGTGGGTGAGCAGATCAAGGGCAAGGTCAACGAAGCCGTCGGCAAGGCCACCAACAACCCCGGTAAGGAACTTAAGGGCGACCTTCAACAAGGCGCCGGCAAGGTGCAGAAGGCCTATGGCGACGCTAAGGAAGACGCCAAGGACAATGCAAAGCGCAACGCGCCGTAATTTGGTTCGCGGTGTTGTTTGACGGGGAAAGGCGCTTCGGCGCCTTTTTCTGTTTTTACGGGGCTTGGGTGCCGGGCTCTGGCTGTTGGGTGTTAGTGCTTTTCCGTCAGACGCGGGGTACGGCGCCGTTTTGGCCTGGGAGTAACCCGGGTTCGGCGCCGTGGACGTTCCGCACGCTGTGCGCCGCCTTTAGACTTGGCGCATCCAACACGTAGGAGGCGCCTATGACACCCGAAAAAGTGCTTTCGATGTTCGAGCGGCAGTACCTCGAGGGCAAGACGCCCGTCGACCTCGAAACCCTCTGTGCGAGTTTCGCCACGTGGCTGGCGGCGACGTGGGACCAACACGATGGCGAGCAGAAGACGCTGTTGCTGACAATCGGCGCGGCTTTGTGGCGCGAAGGGTATAACCTGCGCGCCGGTACGGCTACCAAGGATTTGTGGTGAACCTGAGTGCCTTTGTGCGGTTAGGCGGTGGGGAAACGCGTCGCGTGGCAATGTTCGCGTTGGTGTGATTCGAGGCGACCCGCACTGCGGCGCTCACGCACGCGTTCTGCCGAGTCGGTTTATATTTGGCGGTCGCGTGTTCGGGTCTCTGTTCTCGGTCTTTCGGCCGGTCGCTGATTCCCGATTCCCATTTTTAGCCGCAGCTTTCGCATAAGGGTTACACCATCCATGACCGATCTCTCCGCCTTCCCGATCACGAAGAAATGGCCTGCCGAGCATCCGGACCGGATTCAGCTGTATTCGCTGCCGACGCCCAATGGCGTGAAGGTTTCGATCATGCTCGAAGAGACCGGATTGCCCTATGAGCCGCACCTCGTGCGCTTCGATACGAACGACCAGATGTCGGCGGAGTTTCTGTCGCTGAATCCGAACAACAAGATTCCGGCGATCATCGATCCGAACGGTCCGGACGGCAAGCCGCTGCCGCTGTTCGAATCCGGCGCGATTCTGATTTACCTGGCGGACAAGGCCGGTCAATTGATTCCGAAGGATGCTGCTGGCCGTTATGAGGCGATCCAGTGGGTGATGTTCCAGATGGGCGGCATCGGCCCGATGTTTGGCCAGGTGGGCTTCTTCCACAAGTTCGCTGGAAAGGAATACGAAGACAAACGCCCGCGCGATCGTTATATCGGTGAGGCGAAGCGGTTGCTGGCGGTGCTGGATCAGCGGCTTGAAGGGCGTGACTGGATTTTGGGTGATCAGTATTCGATCGCTGATATCGCGACTTTCCCTTGGGTGCGTAATCTGGTCGGGTTCTATGAAGCCGGGGATCTGGTCGGGATTGATGAGTTTTCGAATGTGAAGCGAGTGCTGGCGGCGTTTGTTGCGCGTCCGGCGGTGGCCAGGGGATTGGATATTCCGAAGCGGCCTGCGTGATGGGGTGAGGGTGGTTTGTGCTGCGACTGCGATGTGGTGGCGAGACCCGTTGCGGCGGTCAGGGCAGTTCGGCCGGGTTGCCACCCATTGCTCGGTAAAGGTCACGCACAAACTCCTCGCTGACGACGTTCCACTCGGGTGAGGCATAGAGGACGTCTTCTGGATTCTTCTTGCCCCGTGCGTGACGCAGCGTGCGCACGGTCAATTCGAGAGCCATCGCTTCTTCATATAGAGGATGGCCAGGGCGGAGGCGGTCGTCGTTTTCCATGCCTGATTTTCGGCGGGCGCGGGGAATACTTTAGGTGTTGGTGGGTGGTGTGGGTTTATAGGCTGCGTGGATTTCGCGGATGTGGTCAGGCGGGTACGGTTGGCACGCAGGGCAGAGGAGAATTGGGCTTCAACCGTTCCGTATTCGGCAGACGCGTGGGTAATGACGGAGGCAAAAAAGCCCCGCCGGGCAATGCCGGGCGGGGCTTTTTGATGTGTCTGGATGTTGCTGATTGGTCCCCCCGACAGGAATCGAACCTGTATCTAGCGCTTAGGAGGCACTTGTTCTATCCATTGAACTACGGGGAGATAGATGTTTTCAATGGGACGACTGGGGCCTTGCTACTGTTGGCTTCAGCCTTGTCCCGTGGGCGTTTCCGGCCTTTCTGCTTCTTCCTAAATGAAGCGCCGTGACAGCCCGTGAACCCCAGTTTATAGCAGCCTCTGCTACACTTTTGCTACAAACTGACCTTGTAGCACCGAAAAGTGATCTGGCACTGCTACAGTTTTCGAACGGGGTAAAACATGGCTTCAATCCTGCCAGTCGGCAGTCGCTGGCGCGCCCAGGTGCGCAAGCGAGGGCAGAGTATAGCAAAAACGTTCAAAACGAAAGGTGCTGCCGAGGCTTGGGCACGGGCCAAGGAAGTCGAGATCGACAACGGCCAGAATGCCGTCGACTCGGCCACCGTCAAGGTCGGCGAGCTCGCGAGGAAATACCGCGAAGCGCGCGCCGAATCAGGGCGGCCGGTCAAGGAAAAGTCAAACGAGGACTACATCCTGAAGCGACTGGAAGATGCGTTCGAAAGTGACTTTGCAGCGAAACTCACGACACAACGTATCGTCAAGTTTGCGCAGGATCGTAGGAAAGCCGGCGCCGGTGGCTATACCGTCGACATGGATATCTCGAAGCTCGGCACTGTCCTGCGCCACATGGGGTCATTGCTCGAGTTGACGCTGCCCGATGCGATCGGTACGGCTCGCCCCACGCTCCACCATCTGCGCCTGATCGAAGCCGGCGGCAAGCGTGAGCGCCGACCAACACCGGAAGAAATCGAGAAAATCTTTGCGTGGTTCGCCGAGCATCCGGAGCGTCAACAGGCGATGCCGGATCTGTTACGCGTCGCCATGCAGTGTGCGTTCCGCCGTGGCGAGCTGTTCAACCTGCGCTGGGATGATATCGACGCCGAGAATCACCTCGCGCTGGTGCGCGATCGCAAGCATCCCCGGCAGAAGGTCGGCAACAATGAGTGGATCCCACTGATTGGCGACGCGTTCGAAGTCATCATGCGGCAACCGCGTTACCCGGTGCCGCCGGAATACGCTGAGAAGTGCAAGGTCGATCCGAAGACGCCGCCGCACAAGAATGAGTACATTTTCCGGTTCGACAAGGGCACTGCGAGCAAGTACTTCAAGCAGGCCTGCGATGCTAAGGGCATCGTCGATCTGCATTTTCATGATTTGCGGCATGAGGCAACTAGCGCGCTCTTCGAGGCGGGTTGGCAGATTCCGGAGGTTGCTGCGGTTACCGGCCATAAGGACTGGCGCAATCTTAAGCGCTATACGAACCTCGACCCTGCAACAGTTGCGAGGAAGGGGCGACTGGGGGTTGTGCGGGCAGCGTGACTGCCTTCAGGACGTGCTGTTGCTGCCGCGCAGCGACGGCAACAGCATGTCCAGCTGCAGGTGTTAGTATCGAACCCATAGCGTGCTCTGCACAGCGCGCGAGCGTATTAACTATAACCAAGGTGCGTAATGTCTGATCTATTTTCGATTCCGGAGCAAGGGTATGTTGGACTAAAGCTGATTAGCGCGTTGTCCGATGAAAGATACCAGGCACTTGCGGAAGCGTTAAAAGGATATCAGCCGAGTGTTTTTCACTCGCTTGCTTTGGCGAACTTGATTTCTGATTCCGCACAGATAGAGTTCAACCAAGCGAAGGAAATTCGCGAGACCATTGGTGGTTTGGCCCTCGTCTACTGGAAGATTTCCCCTAAAGTTGATGATTTTTGGGATGTTTTCTTTGAGGAGATAGCGCTTACAGGCAAGCAACACGGACTTGATGACGAAGATTCGGAAAGGCTTCAGGGACGTCTGCCCGCACTCATCGAACATGAAGGTTTGGCCTTGAGTGTCGTTTCGGCCTCGACTATGTCTGATCTGCCGAATTCATTTTCGCAAGTAGATAGCTTTGTGGACCTTCGGCCGGTATTCTTTCCAGAGTCTGACGAAGTAAAAGGTTTTGTGGTTTTTTCTTCGCTTAAGCTAACATCATTCGATGGTACGGAGTACATCGACAAAACGATCTCGTTGGATGAGATCGACGTCGATACACTGATCGTAGAACTGGAGAATATAAAGTCTAGATTCGCATCAATTAAGTCAGTGATACGCCAGTTGGATACGCCACTCATTCCGATTAGCGAAGCTAGGAGAGACGAATGACGGCTCACGCATACAGAGATTTTGAATCGGCGCGTCGGGCGAGCCAAGCTCTTGGCGAGACGAAAGGCGAGAACTGGATTAAGGTGAGGCGTCGGCCTGAGCCAACGCAGGAGATTTTCACGTCGCATTTTCGCGTCGGGCACGCAGCTGAGAAGGCGCTTGTTGTCGAGTTCAAGCGTTCGTCCGCTGAGTTTTCAATTCGTGCGAAAAGAATTTCTGCCGAGGGCGAAATTGGAAAGCATCGGTTTGCTCGGGATGAGCAGGTGAAAGTTGTATTTGAGCAGTTGCGAGATCTATGGAAGCGGGAGACTCAGTATGTCTCCTCGAATAGCGATTTAGTTTTGAATGAAAATTATCAAAAGATAATTGGATTAGGTCCGCAAGCGGTGCCGTGGATAATCGATGACCTGCGAGAGACTTCCGCTCAGTGGTTTTGGGCCCTTCGCGTCATTACTCGGAACGATCCTGTTCCTCAAAGAGATAGAGGCCGCGTCCGGAGAATGGTCGACGCGTGGTTGAATTGGGCTGGAGAAAACGGCATCGAATAATATGTACCATACCGGGGAGCAATTAGATCAGATCTGTGCAGCATTTCCAGCAATAAACCGGGATACGTTCGCGGTTACCAGTCCACAAGATCCGCACTATAACTGCATAGCGTGGGCAGCGGATGAGAACGACGTATGGTGGTGGCCAAGTCCCGACGCCTATTGGCCCGATGGTCTCCCGCTGCGGGACGAGTCGGTGCAAAATTTCACGGCGGCTTTCGAGACGATCGGATATTTGCCCTGTGACGACGGCTCGCTGGAAGAGGGTTACGAAAAGGTCGTCATCTATTCTGTTTCAGGGATGGCGAAACATATGGCGAGGCAACTGCCTGACGGCGCATGGACCAGCAAACTAGGAAAGGCATTCGACGTGCGGCACGGCGCGGACCTGGACGTGTCCGGTGAAGTTTATGGCGAATGCACGCATTACATGCGCCGGAGATCGGCATAGCTGACAAGTCGAGATCGAGCGACGGTCTGTTCTGCCGCCGCTTTCACCTTAGCAGTCCTCTAGGTTTCTGCCCGCTCTCTTGCCTTTTTTGACATCTCGTCCAAGTATTCCGCCACTGCATCGTAAGGGGCGTAACGAGCAGCGCCTTCCTTATAAGTTGCAATCGGAAACGTTTCTGCGCTGACCTGATTGCGGATGGTGCCTTCGGACATCGCGAGCAGGTTTGCTAGCTGCCCCATCGTCAGGCGCACGCCGAATTTTTCAAGGATATACGCGCGAGTCAATAGTCCCATCTCATTCGCTCCCGTTGGCGACCGGCAGCGGTCGCAACTGGCCGGTTTTCAGATTGACGAATGCGCCGCAGCCGACCAGTGCCATGTTCACGCTTTTCTCGAGAAAATGCGCGGGTGCAATGTGTGTCATGCATCCCTCCGCAAGAGAGGCGCGTTCTTCCACCAAAGCGGGCCGAAATCGCGGCCGATTAATGCAGCGCATTCAGTGACAGCGCGGCGCATCGCGCGACGCCGTTCAGCGCAATCCAGGTCGGGCAGCCTATCGACGTTGATATCTTCGTGCGTGAAGATTCGCATCGCACCAACGCCGGCCATCGCGGCGACATACGCGTCGTGATGACTGACGTCGACGCGGGCGGCGACTGCCAGTTTCTGCGAGTCGGAGTCGCGCTTCAACGGATTGAAGGGACGCCATGGTGCGGTAGCGTCGTGACGCGGCCGTACGTGAACCGCCTCGTGATATCGGCGCGTCTCAAGATTCGCTGCGCGCGCCGCGTAGTGAATGATGTCAAGTTCGTTCATGCCGGCTCCGGGACCAATCAGGGACATTTGCGTTTTCTCCGTGGAAGCTAAGGTTAGTGCTGTTTTGAGCGCCACTTGATGAACGGGCGACGCACCAGGTTATGGAAGCGCGTGGCGGCGACCTCGTCGGTTGCGAGCACGCGGCGGCTGTCGATCTTGCAGACCGTGCGGATGATTTCCGCGGCTTCGTCGGCAGTCAATTGCTCAACTTGCGTCTCTGACGAAAGCCACTCGCGAAACTTGGGATCGCGCGGCAGTATGCCGGCGAGCTGGGCAATGTTTGGCATGTTGATTTTTCAGGCCGCGAGGCCATCGTAGTTGCGATCGGCGAAGTCGTCATCGCGGAATGTGCGCTTGCCGCACGTGATGCGGCGCGGCAAGCGGTCGAAATGATCCGGATGTTTGCGCAGGCAACCGCGAGTGGCCCAGCAGTGGCAGCGGAAGTGGTATCGCGTCATGGTCAGTCGTCGTAGTCGCCGCTCGCGCGCCGCTTCACATCGCCTCGCTGTTGCTGCCGACGCAACTCGCGCGCTTCGCGTGCGCGCGCCGACGCCTCAAGCGTGCGGCGCACTTCGGCGCTGGCGATTGCCTCTTCGAAACTCCCGGACTTGTGAAGCAATTGCCATTCAACGCGCAGCAGGTGGGATGGAAGCGGGCTCCTTTCCATGGCGTACCTTAGATACGCTGAGCCGATACGGGTGCTGTCGTCTGCGGGTCGTCGTCCGGATTGACTGCTGAGATAGCGACGCACACGGCGGCGCTGATTAGGCAGATCAGCCACAAGGGCATGGGATTTTTCGCGCGGCTCATACTTCAGCCCTGCACGCGAATGACTTCGGTCACGCCGACGCAGCCGGTGACATTCATGGCCTGTTGAGCGGCGCTCACTGCGTCAGCGGCCTGTATCACGATGAACTGCGAGAGCGGGCTTGGCTCCTGGCCCTTCATGAGGTAGTAGCAGCGGTAGCTTTTCATCACGGATCTCTGTTTGGAAAACGTGATGAAGTCTAGAACACTAAACCTCTGTCGGTCAATAAAACTAAACGGTTCAGGACGCTTGACGAAAAAAAACCCGCGGGATGCGGGTTCTGGATATTTGTTGTGGCGATTTAGACTGGTCGCCAAGACGACTTTTTCACGATAGCGCCAACGTAATGCATCTTGCTGATGTTCTCTTTCGGGATGGCGATGGTTGCGTGGGCTTCGTTTGTTGAGAGCAGGTGTATGCGGCCTGCCCGTGAGTAAGCCAATTCCTTGATCATCACCCGACCATCCGTCGCCTTGACCAGAACCTCGTCGCCAGGTTCGACAACCCGATTCGGCTCGATGATCACGTACTCACCGTCCTTAATTCGCGGACGCATCGAGTCACCGGCGCACTTCAGCGCGTACGCATCAGGGTCCGACGTCGGGAAATCGACAAAGCCTTCGCCTTGTCCGACTGGGTATTCGATGTCGGCCCAGTATCCGTTGTCTCCCAGCTGCGCCATGCCTAAAACCGGTATGGCGCGACTAGGGGCAACCGGCAAAGGATTCCATTCGATTTCATTGTGCTCAACCCCCGGAGTTTTCTTGTTTCCTTTGCCCATGACGATCCATACCGGGTTGTAGCCGAGCGCATTCTGAATGCCGACGGCGTACTCGAGCTTGATGGACTTGATCTGACCAGATAGCCACTGGCTCACCGTGCCCTTAGAGACACCTGCGTGGCGGCCGAGTGTGACGCTGTCTACGCCGGTCTCGTCAAGGATGGTTTGGATACGTTCGCTGAGCGTCATAGTTTAAGAATCTAAACCAATTTCGGTTTAGAAAGCTTGTCATGGTTTAGTTTAGCGTTCTATACTGGCGCTTATGAACGCGACCAACATTATCGAAGCGATGGGCGGCCGGCGCCGGGTGATGGACATAACCGGGCTAAGTAAAGGCCGCATTTCGCAGTGGGTGAGCAGCAACCACATTCCAGAATCATGGATGGTCGCGTTTCGCGCGCTCAATCCGGACGCCGTCCGAAATGCTGAAGTGGTCCCGGATCCAGCACGGCGGCCATGAATTGTCTGAACGCACGTTCCGCGAAACGTTGGCGCATCTCTTTGTTGATCGCTTCCTTTGCTCTGCGCCGGAACGAGTGGTGGCGCATCTCTCGATCTCTTGATGTTTTAGGCACGGCGTGGAAGCCCGCCTTTTTCTCACGCTCGTGAGTGCTCTCTCTTTTGTTCATTTGTTTCACCGATGTGCTGTTGATGGATGAATCGTATGAAATCGAAGCGTGCGTAAACAGCATGAAAAATAGTTATCCACAAGGGGTTAGTGTGACCTGCCGATACAGCGACACAACATGGATCGATGTCCTTTATACGTCGGTACTCAAGACGCCAGGAAAGGTAGAGGACGCTGCGCGCTTTTTGACTGAGCGGCGTGGGATCCGCCTTACCGGCGAATCGCTTCGTCTGAAGCTGCGCGAAGTCGAGGGCGCCCGGATCTCGGGCGAAATGTTCGAGCTGATCGTCGAATGGATGCTCGAAAAGAACCAGCCGCATGCGCTCGACGCGGTGCATGCGTTCAACGCGCGTTTCGGATTGGTTGCCTCATTGGCCCCGCGCCCAGATGCCCGCAACGGCATAACCGCGCTCGTAACGGCCGCACTTGGCGTCAGCGACAAGACCGGCAAGCTTGCTGAGGAGGTGCGCCGTTCGGCAGAAGACGGTGTGATCGAGCCGCGCGAAGTCGAGGCAATCGAAAGAATCGGGCGCGATGGTCAGCGCCAGATCGAACAGACGATCACGATCGCGCGCGCAGCAGCAGCGCTGAATCGAGTTTAACTCGCACTTCGCATACCGGGGGACTACATGGGTGAAAATGACCCATTGGAAGCGCGCGACCCTATTGCGTCGATAGAGTCAGAGCAGGCCGTGCTCGGCGCGATCATGCTTGATAACGAAGCGTTTGATCGGATTGTGCACCTCGTCGGCGAAAAGGACTTCACGCTACCCGAGCATCGCTCTATCTTTCGTGCGATCTCGCGGATGCTGGCCACACAGCGCCAGGCCGATGCGATCACCATATACGAATTTCTGTCGGCCCATGGATCGAAGATCCGACAGCCGCTCCAATACCTCAACGAGATCGTTCAGTCGACGCCGAGTGCCGCGAACGTAGTTCGCTATGCGGAGATCGTGCGTGCTCGCTCGCTGTTGCGCGCGACGATGGCCGCGGCGCGACAGGTAATCGACCTTTGTCACAACACGGCCGGGCGCGAAGTGCTCGACATCATCGACCAGGCGCAGGCGTCTTTTATGCGGCTGTCTGACGTCGATCAACGTGCTGATGGTTTCACCGCAATCGTGCCCTCGCTCACGCGTGTGGTTGAGCGGGTAGATGAGCTTTATCACAAAGGGCCGGCTGCCGGCATAACCGGGACAGCGACAGGTTTCGATGATCTGGACCGCATGCTCGACGGAATGCACGGTGGCGAGTTGATCATCGTTGGTGGACGACCATCAATGGGCAAAACCTCATTCGCGATGAACATCGCGGAGCACGTGGCGATTCGCCTGGGTCTGCCTGCTGCCGTTGCGTCGCTTGAAATGCCAACTGAGCAGTTGACGCAGCGCATGCTCGCTTCGCAGGCACGCATCAACCAGCATCGTTTGCGTACCGGCAAGCTCGAGCAGGATGACTGGCCTCGCCTGACGCACGGCGTGCAGTTGATGGCCGATGCGCCAATCCATGTGTTCGAGGGTGCCGGCCTCACGCCGACCAGCCTCAAGGGCAAGTTGCGCCGGCTGAAACGCGAGGTTGGTCAACTCGGCGTAGTTGTGATCGATTACCTGCAGCTCATGAACGGCGACGGCTCGCACAACGACATGCGCGCCGCGGAACTGAGCGAAATCTCGCGCTCGCTGAAGCTGATTGCGAAAGAACTGAAAGTACCTGTGATCGCGCTTTCACAGCTAAATCGAGGTCTCGAGCAGCGGCCGAACAAACGTCCGGTGATGTCCGATCTGCGGGAGTCCGGCGCGATCGAGCAGGACGCCGACGTGATTCTCTTTATCTATCGCGACGAAGTCTATAACCCCGATAGCGCTGATCGCGGGACAGCGGAAATCATCTGCGCAAAGCAGCGCAACGGGCCGATCGGCACGGTGCGCCTTACCTTCCAGAACGCATTAACCCGGTTCGAGAATTTCGCCTCGCCGTGAAGTGAGCATTGATCTATGGCAACCGTAACACCATTTTTTACCTGGCGTCGCGCCATGACTTGCAGCGATCTGCCGTCGACTACGAAGCTGGTCCTGTTCGTCGTCGCGGAATACGCAAATGCAGTCGATGACATTGTCTGGCCGTCTATCGAATCTCTCGCAGAAAGAGCATCGTTATCCGAGCGGGCCGTTGCAAAGCACCTTGCGATAGCCGAGCGTGACGGCTGGCTGGCGCGCTGGAAATCGCGCCGGCCAAACCGCAAGTGGGCGCACTCGCATTACCGATTCTCGATTCCCGAAGCAGTCGCAAAGCAGCAGCGCGACGCGATCAATTTGGATCTCGCGGCTGCGTCAAACGCTGATGAAATTTTGAACAAGGATGAACGTCGTTCCACTCGTGCTCAAGAAGTGGGCGGTTCGGAACCACGTGCAGGTAACTGCGGCGAATTGAATGAACCATGTGCAGGTAACTCGGGCACATCGACCGAACGAGGTGCAGGTGACTTGGTTGGCACAGTCTCGCACGCACCGAATTCCGAAAGTTACCTGCACCACGTTCCTACTAAGTACCCAGTAAACGGAGATTGTATAAAACCCTCTCTCTCTCAACCCACAGTGGTAAACGAAGCCACAGGCGTTCAGAGAGAAGACCACGATGAATCGAGTTTGTCAATTGCGCGGTGGATGTTCGAACGACTGCAGGCCGATGATCCAGGAATTGCAAAGCCGGACATGGAGGCGTGGGCGCGCGAGGTGGACGCGATGATCGTGCTCGATGGCCGCGCGACCGATGCAATGGGAAAGCTGTTTGGCTACGCACGTCGCGACAGGTTTTGGGCGAAGGTCATCACGTCGCCGGCCCGTCTGCGAAAAAACTGGGATGAGCTCCGTGTTCGGCGAAACGGTTCGATCGCGGCGAAGCATGGGAAAGCGTCGACTCAACCGACAGCGAGTGCCCCGGACGACCGGGTCTGCGCTCACGTAGAAAACGGATGTCGTTGCACGCATGCCGCAAGCACGATTATTGGCGCCGGCTCAGCGCGGCGCGGCTATTGCCGACAGCACATCGGCCATTACGAAGATTGAACCGGGGAACCTTATGACACTCGATGAGCGTTTGAACAACTGGGCCCGCGCACAGCGTGGTGGTAGCGGCCGTGGCGATTCGATGATCGCGACGATTTACTTCCCCACAGTCCCGGGCGCCTCGGTCGACGCAACGCTCGATAGCGAAGATGCGCAGAAGGTCGAGCTGGCGTGTCGCCGGTTGATGCTCCTCGATCGCAAGGTGTTGCAGATGCATTTCGTCTGGCGCGCGCACCCTGCAGTCATCTGCCGCCGGCTCGGCCTGAAGGTTCGGCCGACGTCGATCTTCGATCTCGCGCTTGCTCATGCGAAGCGGGCCATCGAAGAGAAGCTCGCTGACGTGAAGCCGCAGTATGTGTCGATGCAGGCCATCATTGATCGAATGAAAGAGAAACCGCTTGCGGAAACAAAGTAGCTCTACTACACTTCGATCCACAATTTGATTCCGGTTCCTACCGAGTGACGCGGCCTTTTCCGGGCATGCGTTCGCCTGAAGGAATTCAAGGCCTCGCCGCTCACGCGTCGGGGCTTTTTGCATTGGGCAATCGAAATTCGCGGTCGTCAGTCTGAATAGACCGCCGTGCATGGTATTGGGCCGCATGCGACAGGATCGCGAGGCGGCCGGGGACCCTATAGGCTTTCTGGACACGGGGGCTCACACCCGCGTTTTTTCTCTACTGGTGATTCTCCAAGGGGGGTCATATTCATGCCAACCCAACAGCAGATCGCCGACCATCTCGACCTCGATCAGTCGGCCGTTTCGCGCCTTGTCGACAAGCTCGGCATCGACTACCGGCAGGCATCGATCGACGACATCCGGATCGAGTACATCCGGCACCTTCGCGGGATCGCGTCCGGTCGTGTAGGCGATGGCGGTTACGACCTCGCCACTGAGCGCGCGATGACCGAGCGTGTGGAACGCGAGATCAAGATTCTCACGCTCGCGGAGAAGAAGGGGCAGCTCGTCAATGCGGAACAGCTGGAGCGCGCTTATGGGCAGATGGTCGGCGCCTTCCAGTCGGACCTGCTGTCGCTGCCGGACAAGATCGCGCAAGAGCTGCGCACGCTCTATGGGGTCGACGTTGATGTCGAACTGTTGAATGAACACGTTAATGGATGTCTCGAGCAGTTGGCTCGATACGACCCAGACAGTCCGCACAGTGATCCGGCGCCTGGCGAAACTGCTGACGCCGGCCGAGAAGATCGGGACGACGGACTGGGCGAGGCGCTATCGCCGGTTGAGTGCCAAGGCGGCGGCGAGCCCAGGTAAATACAACCCGGACATCACGCCTTGGGTGCACGGCATGCACGCAGCGCTCGACGATCCGCGCGTGCAGAAGGTTGTGTGCATGAAGTCGGCGCAGGTGGCGTGGACCGACGGTGTTCTGTTGAACTACGTCGGGCGGCGAATCGATATCGATCCGTGCCCGATGATCATCATGTTCGCGAAGGAGAAGTCGGCCAAGAAATTCAACCTCGAGAAGTTTGAACCAATGGTCGAGGTCACGCCGCGTCTGTCGGCGAAACTGCCTGTGCATGCTGGCCGCGACAAGAACAATCTCTGGGACCACAAGACGTTCGCTCGTGGCTTTCTCAAGTTCATTACGTCCAATGCACCGGACGACGTGAAGTCGACGCCGGCTCCTGTGGTTGCAGTGGAGGAGCCGGACGATGCGAATCAGAACGTTCGCGAGCAGGGCGACTCGATCACGCTGCTTGAGGAGCGCAACAAGAGCTATTCCGACAGCCGTCGCAAGGTGATCTTCGGTGGCACGCCGACGATCGATGGTTTCTCACGCATCGCGCAGGCCTATGAATTGTCGGACCAGCGTCGATATCTGGTGCCGTGTCCCGATTGCGGCGAAGAGCACGAACTGGCCTGGGACAACGTCACGTGGTCCGAGAACGCTGCAATACCGCATGAGGTGTTTGGGCTGGCAACGCCAGCGTCGGCGCGCTACGCGTGCCCGTTCTGCGGCAGTTTGTGGGACGACACGGCCCGGTTTCGCGCGGTGCGCCGAGGCCGATGGGTCGCAACCGCAGCGTTTCATGGCGTCGCTGGCTTTCGTCTGAACGAGCTCGTGTCGCCGTTTCCTGGCTCGCGACTCGCGGAGCTAGTGAAGAAGCGGCTCGTCGCGGAGAAAGCGCTGCGCGCGGGCGACGATACGAAGATGCGATCGTTCGTCAACAACACCGAGGGACGACCGTACAAGTACGAGAGCGACATCCCTGAAATCGATCTGCTCGCCGAGCGTGCGCTCGACTATGGCGTCTTCACGGTGCCGGTCGGCGCGCTGGTGCTCACCGCCGGTATCGACGTGCAGCATGACCGGATTGCGATCGTGCTGCGCGCGTGGGGGAGAGGAGAGGAAAGCTGGCTTGTGCTGTGGGACGAACTGTACGGCAACGTCCTGGAGCAGGGCACGGATCCGATGGTGGGTGGCGTGTGGGGCGCGCTGACGGACATGTTGACGCAGGGCTATCGTCATGCGAATGGCTGGGTGTTGCGCGTAAGGGCGGCGTCAATCGATTCGTCGGACGGCTCGACGTCAGATGCGGTCTATCGCTATGTGCGCGTCGCGCAGAAGCGCGGCATCAACATCGTGGCGATCAAGGGCGCGAAGGATGTTGGTGCGGAAATATTCAGTGTGCCGAAGGCATCGGTCGACTCCGTACGCAACAACAGCAAAGCCGCGAAGTACGGTCTGCGCCCGTTTATGGTGGGCGTGAGCAAGGCCAAGGATCTGATCCTCGACAACCGGCTGAAACTCGAAGGGGACGGCCCCGGCCGCCTGCACTGGTACAAGGGCGTACGCGCGGACTATCTGCAGCAGGTCACCGCCGAAGTAAAGGTACCGGGGCGCATCGGCAGCAAGCGCGTCTGGCAGAAGAAGGCCGGCGCGCGTAACGAAGCCCTTGATTGCGAGGTGTACGCGTTGCACGCGGCGCGCAGCGCCAAGACGCACCTCATGACGGAGGCGCACTGGATGCTCGAGCAGCATCGCCTGTCACAGGTCTCGCTCTTCGACGCGGTGCCCGTTGCCACCGGCTTGCCGCAGGTGGCGGACATCGAGTCGCCAACGGATCCTCCCACGGCGACTGCCGTGCCCGGCAACACACACGAAACCCCGCCCCCGAGCGGGGTTTCGCGCATTCAGGGCCGTCGAACGGCACGGTCAACGTATCTGAAGCGCCGATAGAAGCATCTGACAGGAGCACGTTATGGCTTATACAGCGGCGGATCTCGCCCGCATCCAGTCCGCAATTGCCAAGGGCGAACTCGAGGTTCAGTACGCCGACCGCAAGGTCCGCTATCGCTCGATTGCAGAGTTGCGCGAGGCTCAGACCGAGATTGTGCGCGGACTCGATCGTGCGACTCCCCGATCGCGTGTGTTTCGCCTGCGTCATGGCGGCAAGGGGGTGCGATGAAGGGCTCCTATCCGTCACTCGCGCAGCGCGGGTTCGTCATGCCGACACGCCTGAAAGCCGCGGCGTACGAAGCCGCAAGCTCGGCAGGCGCGCGCGGGCGATCGTGGCAGACATCGAGTGCCGGGCCGAACGCTGCAGCGGTGCAGAACCTGCCACTGATTCGCAGCCGGGCGCGCGATGCGATTCGCAACGACCCGTGGGCGAAGACGGCGATCGCGCGGCTGGTATCGAACACGATCGGCACCGGCATCCAGCCGCATCCGCAACATCCGGACCCGGCAATCCGACGACACCAAAAGCAACTTTGGGACGACTGGGTCGGCGAGTCCGACGCAGATGGTCTGCTTGACTTTTACGGTCAGCAGACGCTCGCGGCACGTGCGTTCTTTGGCGACGGCGAGGTGCTGGTGCGGCGACGCATGCGTCATCCCGACGACGGGCTTTCGGTGCCGCTGCAACTTCAGGTGCTGGAGGGCGATCTGCTGCCGGTCGAAAAAAACGAACTGCGACCGAACGGTGGGGAAGTCATCAACGGTGTCGAGTACGACGCAGATGACCGCCGGGTTGCCTATCACCTGTTGCGTCGTCATCCGGGCGAATACAACCGGATGAAGATCGCCGGGCTGGTGACCGTGCGTGTGCCGGCTGACGACGTTGCGCATGTTTTCCAGCCGTTGCGAGCGGGGCAGGTACGCGGTGTCCCGGAATTGTCGACAGTGCTGCTGCGTTTGCACTCGCTCGACAACTTCGACGATGCCGTGCTGTTCCGGCAGGAGATCAGCAACCTGTTCGCGGGCTTCCTCGTCAAGCCGAACGCGGAGCCTGGTCTGGGCGGCGATCCGGTCACAGGTGAGGGGTTGGTTTTCGATTCGGACGGCTTCTCGCCGGTCGTGTCCCTTGAACCAGGGACCGTGCAGGAGCTGGCGCCAGGCGAAGACATGCGGTTCGCGACGCCGCCCGGAGCGGGAGCTGATTACGGTCCGTTCATGCGGCAGCAGCTCATGGCCGCAGCCGCATCAGTCGGCATGCCGTACGAGATTCTCACGGGCGATCTGCGCGAGGTTGGAGACCGCGTGCTGCGGGTGCTGCTGAACGAGTTTCGACGCGCGATCGAGCAGCTGCAGTGGAACATCTTCATTCACCAGTATTGCCGTCGTGCCTGGGCGTGGTGGGTAGACGCGTGCGCGCTGTCAGGCGCCATGCCGATGCCGGACTTTCATCGTACGCGCCGCGAATACCTGCGCGTGCGCTGGGTGCCGCAGGGCTGGCCGTATATCCACCCGGTGCAGGATGTGAACGCGCAGAAGCTGGCGATCCGCTCGGGGCTGACGAGTCGCTCGGCGTCGATCCTGAAGCAGGGTGAAGACCCGGAACAGGTCGACGGAGAAAACGCCGCTGATAACGCACGAGCCGATGCACTTGGCCTGCGTTACGACACCGATCCCCGCTCGCGCGACATCGCGGGTGACGGGGTGGCCAATACGCACATTCAAAGGCAGGAACCGTAGATGAAAAACCGTAAGTGGTGGGACATCAAGGCGATGACGAACGCGCAGGGCGCGGCCGTCGCCGAGATCCAGATCTATGACGAGATCGGATTCTGGGGCACCGATGCAAAGGCATTCATCGCCCAGCTCGATACCGCGGCGGCCAGCGCGACTGAATTGATTGTCGCTGTGAATTCACCGGGTGGTGACGTCTTCGACGCATTCGCGATCTATAACGCGCTGCGTCGATATGCCGGCAAGGTCAGGGCGCGCGTCGACGGTGTGGCCGCATCCGCTGCCGGGCTGGTGGTGATGGCAGGCGATCAGGTCGTGATGCCTGAAAACGCGATGCTGATGATCCACAACCCGTGGACGATCGCGCTTGGCACGGCGGCGGATCTTCGCAGCACGGCCGACATGATGGACAAGGCGCGCGATGGGATCCTCGCCGCGTACCGGCGCAAGAGTGGTCAGACGGACGAAGAGCTGACCGCGATGATGGATGCGGAGACGTGGCTCACGGCGCTGGAGGCGCAGTCGCTTGGCTTTTGCGACGTGATCGAAGAGCCCGTGAGACTCGCTGCGTCGACGAATGCGGCGGGCCTGCTCGCCCGCTTCAGGAATTCGCCCGAGCCCGTGCAGGCGCTCGTCGAGGCAGGCAGCGATGCGTCGTCGCCCACAGCCCCGGCGGGCGATGACCCTCCGGTCAATGATCCGCCGGTAGAAAACCCGCCTGCGCTCGCGCCACAGGATCCGGAGCCGGTTGTCGTGCGGGAAGAGCCGGGGGTGCTGGCGGCCCATGTGTTCAACGCTTGCCGTGCAGCAAACCTGTCCATGTGTGCGGAAAATATCGTGACGCTCACCGCGTTGAAGGACCGCCCAACGATCGACGCGGCGATCCGGAATGCGACAGACATTGCTGGGCTGTGCCTGGCTGCAAAGCTTCCTGAGCTGACCGCCCAGTTTGTGGGCGACGGGCTTGATCCCGATCAGGTGCGCGCGCGACTGTTTGATCGCGTCACGCAGGCGCAACCGCGTGTGAATAACCGGCAGCAGCCGGTGTCCGATGATGCCGGCCGATCCATGCACGGTGTGATGCCAGGGCCAAAGGCGTCGTCCATCTATGCCGCTCGTAAGGGCAATTCGAAATCACTTTGATAACGGCCCATTGGGGCGCAGACAAGGAGCTGCTGTATGACCACCATCAAAACCCAAGGCACATCCACCGGCGAGTTCCTTCTGTCGGAAGGCGAGGGTCGCATTTCACGTGAACAGATCATCGTTGCGAAGGGCGACGCGCTGCCGGCCGGGCAACTGCTCGGCACGACCGGCACCGGCGAATACGCGCCTTATAACAACGCCGCAGCAGACGGTTCCGAAATCGCGACTGCGATCCTGTACGCGCCACTTGCGGCGTCGACAGACCCACGTCCGGCCGTCGGCATTGTGCGGCTCGCGGAGGTCGCTGAGGCTCGTCTGACGGGGCTCGATGCAGCCGCGCGCAGCGATCTCGCTGCCCACTACGTGATCGTGCGCTAGAGCGCGCCATCGTTCTGACCATGCGGCCGTCGCTCAACTTCGACAGTTGCATCACATACACACTTCAGGAGAATCCTTATGGCGGATATCGCCCTTCTCAACGACGACGCGTTCTCGCTGTCGTCGCTTAGCGCCGCGATCAACGAGCAGCCGCAGGTCCCTAGCCGGCTTGCCACGCTCGGCCTTTTCGAGGAAGAGGGCATCACGACCACCGTGGTGCAGATCGAGCGCGACGGCGACACGCTGGCACTCGTCCCGACCGGGCAGCGTGGTGCCTCCGGCGCCATCGTCGTTGGCAGCAAGCGAAACATGATCCCATTTAACACCGTGCATTTGCCGCAGCGTGCGGCGATCGGCGCCGACGAAATCCAGAACCTGCGTGCATTCGGTTCCGAGACCGAGCTCGAAGCGATCCAGACCGTGATCAACAAGCGTCTTGCCAAGATGCGCCGCCAGCTCGACGCAACGCACGAGTTCCACCGCATCGGCGCGGTCAAGGGATTGATCCTCGATGCCGATGGAAAATCGGTTGTTGCGGACCTGCTCGATCGTTTTGGCATCAAACAGACGGTGATCAGTTTCGAGCTGGGCAAGGCCGACACCGAGATCCGCATCAAGTGTGCAGATCTGCTCGACACGATCGAGGACGCGCTCGGCAATACACCGTTCAGCGGCGTGCGCGTGCTGTGCGGTCGCAACTTCTGGAACCGTCTCATTGTGATGAAGGCGATCAAGGAAACCTATCTCAATACCGCGATGGCGTCGGCGCTGCGTGGCGATGCGCGCGACACGTTCGAATTTGGTGGCTGCACCTTCGAGCGCTATCGGGGCCGTGTCGGCGACATCGGCTATGTGGCTGACGACGAAGCGTGGGCGGTGCCGGAAGGCGTACCGGATCTCTTCATCACGCGCTTCGCCCCGGCGGACTATATGGAAACGGTCAACACGAACGGCCTGCCGTATTACGCGAAACAGGAGCTGATGGATTTCGGCAAGGGCGTTGAGCTCGAGGCGCAGTCCAATCCGATCCACTTGTGCACGCGTCCGAAGGCCGTCATCAAGCTGACGGTCTGACGTGGCGTTCCGTGATCTGGTCGCGGATCTCGACGACGCTGTGATCCGCGATCTGGCCGACGACGACATTACGGTCGATGGCGAACCGGTGCGAGGAATGTTCGCCGCGCCCTGGCTCGGACCTGATCTCGGACGGCAGCGCACACAGCTCGAGCATCCACAGGTGAGCGTGCGTGATGCCGACGCCGTTGCGATTCGCGAGGGCAGTATCGCGACGGTCGGCGTCGATGAATACGTCGTGTTCGAACTGCAACCTGACGGCACGGGCTGGACGGTCCTGCTGTTAAGACCTGGTTGATGAGGCGGCGCTGATGGACGCACTGAAAGTCGAGATTGACATCGGGGAGGTGACAGCTGCGCTACGGGGGTTGTCACCGTCTGCGATGCAGGCTGCGTGGCGCCGCACGCTGCGCAAGACCGCAGCATGGATCAGGAGTCAGACAGGCAAGGAGGTGTCTCGAGGCACACAGATCCCGCAGAAGGTAATCCGTAGCCGGCTGTACTTCTTCATGCGTTCGGCCGATACAGGCAAGGTCTGGCTCGGATTGAATCCTGTCGAAGCACACCGGCTTGGCTCGGTGCGTGAGACGAACAAGGGCATGCGCGCTGGACGATTCAGCTTCGATGGCGCGTGGCGGCAGACGAAGGCGAAACCCGATGGCCCGATCTACCAGCGAATCGGCAAGGCTCGCACGCCGTTCGAGGTCGTGACGGTGAACTGGTCGAAGACCGGTGATCCGGCGTTTCGCAGGGCGGCCCAGATGTGCGAGGCGCGATTGATGATCATCCTGCGGCAGGAAGTGAACTACGAAATCCAGAAGGCAATAGGAAGAGCAGGAGGTATCCGGCGTGCTCGATAACCTGAAAACGCTGCATGACGCGATGATCGCCGGTCTGCGTGCAAGACTGCCCGATATCTCGCACGTCGATGCCTATCCGCGCATCGGCAGAAAGATTCCAACGCCGAGCATTGCGGTCGAGCTGTCGGAAATGGAACCGGGACACGATCCCGGTACCGGTCAGACGTCGCTGATCGGACGCTTTCAGGCGCGTGCAATCTTCGATCCGCTCACACCACACGCGGATCTCGCGGTGCGCCAGCTGGCCGCGCGAATTGCCTGTGCCGTGCATGCGCAGACGTGGGACGTGCCGGTGACACCGGCAAAGCTGGTGCAGATCGGTGACGATCCGTTCAAGCCGGAGCTCGACGCGTATCTGGTCTGGCTCGTCGAGTGGACGCACGAGTTTGATCTCGGCGACGTGATGTCTCCGTTTCCGGCCGACGCGCCGGTGGTGCTGTGGGGCGTCGATCCGGACACGGGCGGTACGGATGGACGCTACTGGGACCCGGCGCGGGATCTGTCTGAAGGAGCGGGGCCGTGAGCGACTACGAGATTGGCGAGATCGATCGCCTGATCGCGAGCATTGTGCAGGCGGGTTTCATCGACAGCGTTCAGTACGATCCGCCGCGCTGCCGGGTCCGTAACGGCGAGTGGGTCAGTGCATTGTTGCCGTGGAAGACGTTGGCGGCCGGCCGGGTCCGCACCTGGTGTCCGCCATCTGTCGGCGAGCAGGCTGTCGTGCTGGCGCCATCCGGCACGCTTGCCGGCGCGTTCGTGCTGGCCGGTTTCTACAGCGACACGCACGGCGGTGCGAACGGTAATGTCGCGAACCTGACAGCGACGGACTATCCGGACGGCGGGCACGAGCACTATGACCACGAAGCGCACGAATACGTCATGTCGGTTCCATCCGGCGGCCGGATCGTTTTCCGCATTGGCGAAACGCAGATGGAACTGACGGCGGCTGGCATCACGCAGACCGCACCGAAGCTGATTGTCGATGCGCCTGATTCCACCTTCACCGGTAATAGCACGACGCAGAAGCGACTCACGTTCCAGGGAGGCATGACGGGCAGCAACGCGGCAGGCGGTCCCGCCTCGCAGATCGATGGGGATGCGGACTTTTCCGGCACCGTTACGTCGCGAGGAAAGTCGTTGCCGGACCATACGCATATGGACAAGGGCGATGGAGTCCCGGTCAGTCCCCCGCTGTAATCGCCAGGCCCGGAAGACAGGTGCCGGATGCATGGTCAGGCAGTGCGGAACGTTACATGACTCCTGATAGGACGAATGCATCATTTTTCTAGCTGTGCGGCCGGGCTATTGTCGTTTCACCCGCCGACTCTTTTGCATTGTGCAATGGGCGTAGAGATCCCGCACTGACGCGTCGGCTGGGTCATTACGTATCCCTCTCAATTCCTGGAGTGAAGTCATGTCCGATCTGAATACCCCTCACGACTATCACGGCGAGATCGCGAAAGGTTTGGTGCTTTTTCTCGACCCTGCAGAATTCGGTAACAGCGAGGTTTCACATGGTGCTGTGCCAGTTCAGGGTGGGCACTACTTTGTGTGTCTTGGACGTAGCGGCAGCACGCTGAGTCGCTGGTTTCCGGTGTTCAGCGCTACCGACGGGAAGAAGACGCTACTGCCGGGTGTCAAGTCCGGTATTGATCATTGGACTGCATCCTCAAGCTATTACTACCGCAATCAGGTATGGACCCTTGAGGACGCAGTCGTCAATGCCGCGGCACATGCTGACGTTGCCACCCAGCGTGGCGTGCGCAATTTGGTAGCGCTACCGCAGGATTTCGACAACATCTGATTCGGGTAACGCGGTGTTAGCTATGGTGGCTGACCATGTCGATGCTTCCGACGTAGCGGCACCGTAAAACAGTTTCCGACTTCGTGTGGTCACTCAGGCCTCGCCTCTTTGCGCGAGGCCTTTTTTATTGGAGTTGGGTATGCCGAAAGAGAACGAAATCCTGGCGCTGACAGAGGTTTCCAAACCGTTGCGTGCGTCGTGCCTTGTGCCGGTCACCTTTCGCGACATGGCATTCAGGATGCGCACACTGGTGTTTGCCGACGGCAGCACGCTCGCCGTTGAAAAGAGCCTGGTAATGGCTAGTACGCCGGAACACGTGGCCGCACTCGAGCGCCATCCCGAATTCGAGCGCGCCTCGGACGGATCCTGACGATGGGTGCGAGCACGGCGCTGGTTGGTATGGACCGGCAGACGGGTAAGCCGATTACCGGTCTCGCGCATCTGAAGCAGAGCATCGGCGACATCCTATCGACGCGCAAGGGTACGCGGCGCGAGCGCCCTGAATACGGTTCGGATATTCCCCGGATGGTCGATCTGCCGATATCCCGCGGCTGGATTTCGTCAGCGCAGGCCGAGGCTGCCCGTGCGGTCGGGCGCTGGGAGCCTCGCATCAAGGTGTCTCGTGTCGCGGTCGCATCGATCGTTGACGGCAAGGTGACATTCCTCATTCAGGGTGTCTACGAAGGGGACGACGTGGTTTTCGAGGTGACGACGTGACAACCATTGATCTGACTGCGATCGATCCACCGGATCTGGTCGAAACGCTCGACTTCGAGGATATCTATCAGGAGAAGCTAGAGCACTTCAAAAGTATTTACGCCGACTGGAGTGCGGCGCTGGAATCCGATCCCGTGGTGAAGCTCATCGAGCTTGCGGCCTACCGCGAGGTGAGATTCCGCGCGCGTGTCAACGATGCCGCACGGGCCGTCATGCTTGCTTTCTCGACCGGTGCCGACCTCGAACACCTGGCGGCACTGCTCGACATCGGACGGGCGACCATCGATCTGGGCGACGCAGACGCCAACCCGCCTGTCGATCCGACGCTCGAAGGCGACGACCGGTTGAAATTGCGCACGCAGATGTCGATCGAGCGCTCGACTGTTGCCGGTCCTTTCGGCAGCTACATCGCACTTGCAATGAACGCGTCGGCGGACGTGCTGGACGTCAAGGTGGATCGTCCGGAGGCGGGGATTGTTCGCGTGACACTGCTGTCGGCGGTTGGCGATGGCGTGCCGGTGAAGCAGCTGATCGACATGGTGAAAGCAGCACTGACACCGGAAGACGTTCGACCACTTAACGACGAAGTGCTGGTGACCGCCGGCGAGCGGATCGATTTTGCCGTCGAGGCAGACGTGTATGTCGGTAGTGGCCCCGGTGGAGAAGCTGTTTTCGAGGCGCGTCGCGCGGCACTCGACAAGGCAATTACCAATGCCCGCAAGCTGGGTGCCGGTATGTCACTGTCCGCAATCTACGGTGCGCTGCATCCGCCTGATTCCGGCGTGATCGATGTCGATCTGCGATCACCGCCTGCGCACGTCGTATGCACGCCGCGGCAGTTCGCCAATTGCACGTCGATCGTGCTGAACATGAAGGTGGACGATGCGTGATGCACTTTTACCGGCCAACCAGACGCCGCTTGAAACGGCGCTGGCGACTGTCATGGCGCCGCAAGTCGATTCCGAAGTCCTGCGCACGCTGTGGAGTGCGGACCGATGCCCGCTCGCATGGTTACCGTGGCTTGCGTGGGCGCTTGCCGTCGATGGATGGGAGCTCGCCGAATCTGAAGATGCAAAGCGCGCGCTGATCAAGGGCTCGCTCGCGCTGCACCGTAAGAAAGGCACACCGTGGGCGGTGCGCGAAGTTATCCGCAGGCTCGGCTTCGGCGAGGTGGAAATTGTCGAGGGACGGCTCGCAAGACGCCGCGACGGATCTATTACCCGCAATGGTGACTATGTGCACGGACGCAGCAATGCGTGGGCGGAATACATCGTCAAGCTTCGGCAGCCGGTCACGCGTGACCAGGCGGACAAACTGAAGGCGATGCTCGAGCGCTACGCACCGGCCCGTAGCCAGTTGGCGTCGCTCGACTACTCAGCTGTGCCGATCCGCCACAACGGTGTGGCCATTCGCAATGGACAATACAACAGAGGGAGTGTGGCCTGATGGCTGACCTTGTGGAACTCGCCCAGTGGGAAAAGGGCGTTTATCAACTGGAAACGTCGGACCCCGTCGTGGGTGGTCCGGACGGGATCGATAACCGGCAGGCAAAGCAACTTGCGAACCGTACCGGCTATCTGAAAGCGCAACAGGAAGCGCATGTGGCGGCCGTGGATCCGCACCCGCAGTACGCGACACTCACAGCCATGCAGGCCGCTATCAACGCTCTGGTCGCGGCCGCACCCGGCGCGCTCGACACGCTGAAGGAACTGGCGGCCGCACTCGGCGACGATCCGAATTTCGCGACGACGATGACGAATGCGCTCGCTCTGAAGGCTGCGCTCGACTCACCGATTTTCTCCGGCACACCTAGATCGACGACACCGGCGCAGTTCGACAACAGCACGAGGTTGACTACTTCCGAATGGGTCAATGGTCGCGGCGCTGCATATGGTGGGCAAACCGTTGTTAACGCCGTCACGGCTCTGACTGCGGCGGCGGCAGGGCGCTTTCATACGTTCTCCGCGGCTGTCGTTGCGACATTGCCCGCTGCCAGCAGCGTTTCTGTCGGTGCCTTACTGCATTTCCAGTCGATCGTGTCAGGCGCATCGGTAGTACGCAAAGGGACGGACGTAATTGCGATTGGAAATGGTGGGTCTACGCCGAACGTGTCGATTGGCGCAGGTGACACGCTGGTATTGATGAGCGACGGAGTTTCGAACTGGATTGCTGTTGGTGGATCGACGCAACTTGGCTCCGCTGCTTCGTTCGGCGCGTTGGTGACTGGCACCGGTTACCAGAAGCTACCTAGCGGGTTGATTCTCCAGTGGGGTAGTTCCGGTTCCAACGCTTCCGGCGTTGCCGCACTGACTCTACCGATTTCATTTCCGAATGCATTGATCTTGGCCAATTGCAACTACCTGCTTTCAGGCAATGCGCTCGGTGTTGCTGCGCAAATGTCGAGCCTTTCGACAAAGAGCGTCTTGTACGGGAACGTGTTCGCAACCCCAACCGGCGCGGCCGTGAATAACGGTCAAGTGTGGTTTATCGCAATCGGTTTCTGAGGAAAGTATGGGTCAAAAACTTGCTGCGTACGACACGCAAGGCGCGATTATCGCCTTCTACGATTCAATTGATAGCCCTGCCCCAGAAGGCGTCGCAGTTACCAGAATCACCGATGAGCAATGGCGCATGTTGCTGGCCGGCCAAAAGGACGGAAAGCGCCTCGCCGTCAATGAGTCGCGCGAGGCCGTGTTGCTCGACCCTTTGCCGCCGTCGCGTGCGGACCTGGCTGCGGCCGCGCGTGCAGCTCGTGACGTTGCCATGGCATCAACTGACTGGCTCGTGGCGCGGCATCAGGATGAAAAGCTGATCGGCGACGGCACGACGCTCACCACCGATCAGTTCACCGTGCTCCTGAAATACCGCCAGGCGCTGCGTGAGTTGAGCGGCGCCGTCGGCTGGCCGAACATCGACCTGCCCGCGGTGCCGGATTTCCTGACGTAGTAGGCAGGTTCCGGCGTGCTGCTGCATCGCAGACGTTCCATCACCCGAAGCCGCCGACCCTGGCGGCTTTTTCTTTGGCTCTTACTTTTTGGTTGTTTTCCTGGAGACCTTCATGGGTGCAACATCGTTTTTTCACGGCGTGACTGTGTCGCTGGTCGACACCGGGCCGCGCACTATCGCTGTGCCGAGCTCGTCGATCATCGGCATGGTCAATACCTACACACCGGGCGCAGATCGGGCCGCGCCGAATGTGCCGGTCCAGCTAACGAGCTATCGCGAGGCTGTCGCGGCGTTTGGCGAAACCAGTGCGATCGCGAAGGCTGCACGCGCGATCTATGCGCAGAGCAAGGCTGTGATCGTCGCGACCGGTATCGCGGCAGGTGGCGAAGCTGCTGCTCTCACCTCGGCGGTCATCGGCGGTGTCAGTGCCGGCGGTGCACGTACCGGTCTGCAGACGATGCTCGACGCGAAGTCGAAATACAACGTGCAGCCGCGTTTGCTGCTGGCGCCCGGTTTCTCGTCGACGCAGGCGGTCGCCACGGCGATGGATTCGCTTGCCGGCAAGCTGCGCGCGATCGGCATTATCGACGGACCCAATACCGATGACGAGGCGGCCATCGCCTACGCGCAGAACTTCGGCAGCAAGCGGCTGTATATGGTCGATCCCGGTGCGACGTTCTGGGACACGACCGCTAACGCCGACGTCGACGCGCCGGCTTCGTCGTTCGCGGCAGGCCTGTTCTGTCAGACCGACGCGAACATCGGTTTCTGGGCGTCGCCGTCGAACAAGGAAATCACCGACATCACGGGTACAAAGCGGCCGATCGAGTTTCTCGATGGCGACGAGACGTGCCGCGCGAATCTGCTCAATAACGCCAACATCGCGACGATCATTCGCGACGGCGGGTATCGCCTCTGGGGTAACCGCACGCTGTCGAGCGATTCGAAATGGAAGTTTGTCACGCGCGTGCGCACGCTCGACATCGTGATGGACGCGGTGCTGGCTGGACATAAATGGGCAGTTGACCGCGGCATCACGGCCACATATGTGACGGATGTCACCGAAGGGCTGCAGGCGTTCATGCGCGATCTTAAAAACAAGGGCGCCCTGATCAACTTCGAGGTGTACGCCGATCCGGAGCTCAACACGGCGACGCAGCTCGAAGACGGCAAGGTGTACTGGAACATCCGCTTCACTGACGTCCCGCCGGCAGAAAACCCCAACTTCCGCTTCGAGGTCACCAACCAGTGGCTGACCGAAGTGCTCGATACCAACCCCTGATACACATACCGAGAGGTGACGCGTGACTCCGGAAACACTTTATAACTTCAACGTATACAGCGACGGCAAGGGATTCGCCGGTCGCGCGACGCAGTGCACGCTGCCAAAACTGAAGATCAAGACCGACGACCATCGTGCCGGCGGGATGGACGCGCCGGTCAAGATCGATCTCGGCATGGAGGCGCTCGAGGCCGCGTTCCAGATGTCGACGATGGAGCGCGACGTGCTGAAGTTCTTCGGCCTCGCCGATGCGACGGCATTCAACGGCGTGTTTCGCGGTGCATTCCGCGATATCAAGGGAGCGACCAAGGCCGTCGCGGCGACGTTTCGCGGGATGCTCTCCGAGGTCGACGGCGGCGACTGGAAGCCGGGCGAGAAGGTCGATGCCAAATTCACTGTATCGCTGACCTATTACAAGCTTGAGATCGACGGCGCGGTCGTGCACGAGATCGATGTGCTCGGCATGGTGCGCATTATCGACGGCGTCGACCAGCTCGCCGAGATCCGCAAGGCCATTGGTATGTAACAGCGGCATGTAGCAGCAGGTCGGGCAACAAGGTTACTTTTTGACATGAACGGCGGGCCACGCGGCTCGCCGTTTCCATTTGGAGGTGGGATAGATGGACAGCAATACGGATAGCAACGTGGTTAGCAATGCGAGCGATCGTGTCGACAGCATCACGGTCCGGCTGGATTATCCGACGTCATTCGACGGCGTGGTGCGCGACATCCTGACGCTGCGGCGCCCCAAGGTGCGCGACATGCGCGCTGCGCAGAAGATCGCGCCGGGTGACGAGGAAGGGCAGGAACTGGCGATTTTCGCGGCGCTCGCGGGTGTGTCGCCGAACGACCTGGAGGGCATGGATCTCGGTGATTATCACCGCGTCCAGGATGCCTACTTTCGCCTCACATCCGCTGGCAAGAATCAGCCAGAAAACGCTCAAGGCGCTGGCAAAGCGGCTGCTTAAGGAGCACGGCGTGCAACCAGCCTCGATCGACGGGATGACGCTCGACGAGGTGATCTGGTGGCTGACGGATTAGCGGGGAAATGAGAGGGGAATCTGATGGCAAGCGACATTGCACTTGGGATCGTGATCGGCGGCGCCGTGTCGGCGACCTTCGGGCGCGCGATCACCAAGACCAGTTCGCGGATCGTCGGTCTGCGCAAGACCGCGAACGAGACGCGCTTGTGGCAGCGCACGATCGGCGAGACGGTGAAGCTGCAGGACGAGTTTCGCCGCTTGCACGCGGCTGGCGACCGTGCGGCGGACGGCATTCGCCGCAAGATTGAATCGAACCTGCGCACGCTGCGCGACAACGGCATCGAGGTTGACCGGCTCGACCGGGCGTATACGCGTCTCGGTCGCACCGTGCGCGGTCTGGAGCTGAAGGCATCCGGACAGGAGCGTATCGCCGCCGGCAGGGAGGGCGCGCGTGGCGCGATCGGCGACGCCGTGAAATTCTCTGCCGCGGTCGCAGTGCCAGCGACGATCTCCGCTGACTATCAGGCAATCATCCGCGACATCGCGATCAAGGCAGGTATTGCACGCTCGGCGCAGGAAGCGTCGATGGGCGAGCGTATCCGCCGCGACGCGCGTGATAACGGCATCGGCCGCAACGAGCTCGCCGACGCGGTCAACCAGATGGTCGCGGGCGGCATGGATGTCAGCCGCGCGCTCGACTTCGCGCCGCTTGCCGCGAAGTTCTCCATCGGCCAGGCGGCAACGACGGTCGAGACCGCGAGGATGATCCAGGCGCTGCAGCAGAACGCGAAGATCACAGACCCGAAGCAGATGGAAAAAGCATTGGAGGCGATCGCGTTTCTCGGCAAGGAAGGATCGTTCGAGTCGGCGGACATGGCCCGCTGGTTTCCGGTGCTGCTCGCCGAAATGCAGAAGATCGGCATCACCGGGCAGGACTCGGTCACGCAGCTCGGCGCGATGTTGCAGGTGCAGATGAAGACGGCCGGCAATGCAGACGAAGCGGCCAACAACCTGAAAAACTGGTTTTCGAAAATCGGATCCAATGAAACCGCGAGCAACTACAAAAAGGCCGGCGTCGACTACGAAGCAAAAATGCGTGAAGCGATCGGCAAGGGCTGGTCGACGCTCGAGGCTTCCTTCGTTCTGGCGCGCGCGTATATCGAGCGTACCGACCCGGCCAAAGCAAAGCAGCTCGCCGATGCCGCGAAGGGCATAAACGGCGAGTCCGATCCGGATAAGCGCCGCGCGCAGATCGCCGCCTTCGAAGACACGATGAAGACGGGGGACCTCTTCAACGACATGCAGGTGAAGGCTGCGCTCACTGCGTACCTGCAGAACGCGGATCTGTACCAGAAACTGAAGAAGGAGTCGTCGCAGGCGAGTGGTGAGATCGCGAAAGACCTGGCCGACCGGCGCGATGCGTCGAAGCAGATCTGGAGCGAAGTCGGGCAGCAATGGAACGATGCGATGCGCAGCATCGGCGACGCGTTGCGGCCGGTGACCGACGCTGTGGGGAGCGCGACGAAGACGGCGGGCCAGGGGTTGGCGAAGATTACGGACGCCGCTCCGAAAGCGACGATGGCGGTTGCGGGCGTTGCGGCCAGCCTGATCGCGTATCGCGGTGCAAAGTCACTTTTCCAGATCGGGCGCGGGGCGCTCGACATTGCGCGCGGTTCGATTCTGGTCGCGCGCGGCGGCGCACGTGGTGTGAAGGGTGGAGGCGCAGTCGGTCCCGTGGGGCGCGCGATGGAGGCGCTCGGTGGCGCCGCGGCGTCGGCGGGCGTGCAGCGCGTCTTTGTCGTCAATCTGCCAGGCGGCGGCATAGGTGGTGGCCTCGGCGGCGCTGCCGGTGCAGTTGCCGACGAGCTGGCGGCAACTGGCAAAGGCGGATCGGTCGGCAAGACGGCAGCACGGGGCGGCCGCTTTGCCCGTGTGTTCGGTGCGGCTCGCGGTGTACTGGGTCGCGTGATGCCCTACGCCGGCAAGCTGGCTCTTGCGGGCACCGTCCTGAAGTTCGGGCTGGCGGCAAACAATGCGTATGCCCTGGCGACTGGCGACGATACGCGCGCCGCGAAGGCGCAGGGATTTGCCGGGATCGCCGGCAGCCTTGCCGGCGGCATGCTGGGTGCGAAGGTCGGCGCCATGATCGGTGCGTTCGGCGGACCTATCGGCGCTGCAGTCGGCGGTCTCGCTGGTGGGGCGTTGGGGACGTTCGCAGGTGAGAAGGCGCTTGGGTCGATCGCGAAGCTCGTGTTCTCGCGCAATGACGCACAGCAACCTGCAGTGGCCGAAGCGCTCGCGAAGGCGAAGGCACTTGAAAGGGCGCCGGGTTCCGACAAACCGGTGGCGAAGATCGACCAGCAGAACACCTTTGCGCCGGTCTTTCACGTCACGTTCCAGGGCGAGCCGGGCAGCGACGCGGCGGACCGCTTCCTCGCGAAGGTGTCCCCGCAGTTGCAGCGCCTGATGAAAGACGAACTGGCGAAGAACAACCGCTCGGCGATGTTCGATAGCCCTCACCTGTAGCGCACCACTTTGGGAGGCAATGTGGATTTCACAAGACAGATCACGCAGGCCGCGACGCAGGCGAGCATTGCGACCGAACGCGTGCGCAACATGAACCGCGTCTATGAACGCAACCGGTCGGCGAGCGCGAACACGGTTGCGGTGCTGCAGAAGCTGGCAACCGGCAATCTGACGAACGCTGCCGAACTGCTCTCCGGAGCGGGCAGTGCGTTGTCGGTTGCGAGCGATCTGGATCCCAAGGTCGGCACGGTGATGCGCAGCTTCAACGCCGTGCAGTCGTCGGTCAACAGTGTCCTGAGGATTTCGACGGCGTCGAGCCATCCACTGGTGAAGTCGGCGGCCGACTCGGTGAACACGGCGCTGAAGGACGTCCGAACGAAGTTCAACGCGTGGGCGGGTATCAAGGAGACGCCGTCGCCCGCATCGCTTGCAACTTCGACAGGCGCCGGGGCGCTGCTATCGGGTCTGCTCGGCGGTGCATCGGGTGCCACGCCTCACCTCATGACGCTCACGTCCGACGCGGGTGACACGTTCCACTTCAACCTGTCGACTGCAGCCTTCGACAAACTGCGGCGCACCACGAAATACAAGGTCGCATCGCAGGAGCGTCTGAACCGGCAGGAGGCGCTGCAGGCGGTTAGTCAGGGTGGCGAGACCATCACGCTCTCAGGCGTTGTGTTCGCCGCGTTCGGAGCAGGAAGCAGTCCCGGCAATCCAGCTAATCCTGGTATGCGGCAGCTCGATGCACTGCGCGCGATTGGCGGGCGCATGGTGCCCGTGCAGCTCACGACCGGTTACGGCGAGGTGCTCGGTCGCTGGTATCTGCAGGTTGTCGACGAAGAGCAGGAGGCGCTGATGTCGGACGGTGCCCCGCGCAAACAGACCTTCAGCCTGGAGTTCGGCCGCTATGGCGAAGACTATAAGAACCTCTGATGGTGACGTGCTCGACGAGATCTGTTACGCGTTTTATGGGTCGCTCGCAGGCATTGTCGAAGCGGTATATGAGGCAAATCCTGGACTGGCGGCACGCACGCAGCCGTTTGCCGCAGGAATCATCATCGCGCTGCCCGATCTCGATGTGCAGCGCGATGAGCCGGTCCAGCTCTGGACATAGGAGGGAGCAATGCAGGCAATTTTCCAGATCGTCGCGAACGGCGACGACATCACGCGCGTGATCCAGGATCGGGTGCTGCGCATCCGGACGGTGGACAAGCCGGGGCTTGAGTCTGACGAGTGCGAGATCGAACTCGACGATCGAGACGGCAGGATCCAGTTTCCGCCGAAGGGTGCCACGCTGAAGATCTCGCTCGGCTGGAGCGGCAGGGGCCTGTCGTTTCTGGGTGAGTACGCGGTCGACGAGATCTCGCTCAAGGGACCGCCCGCATCCGTTGTGATCCGCGGCAAGCCAGCGAACATGCGCGCCACGGCGAAGACGCACCGGTACGGTAGCTGGGAGAACGTGAAGCTCGCCGATGTCGTTGGTGACATTGCCCGGCGCAACAGGTGGACGGCTGCATGCAGTGTCGACGCACAGGTGCCGCGTGTCGATCAGTTTGGTGAGAGCGATCTTCACTTCATTACGCGTCTCGCACGGCAGCATGGTGCAACGGCGACGGTGAAGGCGGGCAAGCTGATTGTGGTGGGCCGTGGCGCCGGCAGGAGCGCGAGTGGGAAATCGCTGCCCACGATCACGCTGACGCCTGACACGCTGCTCGATTACGAGATCACGTTTCCCGATCGCGCGAGCTTCGTCGCCGTGCGCACGAAGGTGCATGACGCGAAGAGCGGTAAGAAGATCGATCTCACGATCCCCAATCCTGATGCGCCGCCAGGTGCATCCGCGGTGCACACCGAGCGGCATGCGTTCGCGAGCCCCGAGGCAGCGAAAGCGGCTGCGCAGGCGCGGTTGCAGAAGCTCAATCACCACACCGCGAAGAGCACGATGACGATGACTGGCCGAGCCGATTTCGCGGCCGAGAAGACAGTCACGCTGAAGGGCTTCAAGAAGGAGGCGGACGGGGATTTCCTGATCGAGTCGGTGACGAACACCTACGCAGGCCGTAGCTGGGAAACACAGGTCGAGCTGAATGCCGGTAACAGGGGCAAGGCGAAGGTCGGGCACGAGAAAAAGAAGGGCAGGAAGATCAACCTCGTGGTGCCGGCGCCGCCGCACTGACGCAGTTGATACAGGACGACAACGAACCGCCCGCGCTCGCACAAGGCACATGGGGCGGTTTTTTTATTGAACGGACGGCCCGATGGGTGAACAGCACAACAACGATCTGGCTGTGCAGATCGCGCGTTTCGGCGAGCAGCTGCGCAGCGTTGCGGCAAGCCTTGAAGACATCAAGACATCGGTGCAGCCGGTCGCCGCGCTCGATCGTGCAATTGCGGAGATGGCGATCCACAACCAGAACGCACGCAAGGATATTGAGCTGCTGTGGGCGCGTGTGACGGAGGGAAAGAAGGACCGCGACGCGCTGGTGCAGCAGATCGGCGACGTCGACGACAGGGTGGCGGCAATGAAGAACACGGCGAAGGGCGCGATGTGGGTGCTCGGGATTGTGCTCGGCATCGTTCAAACCTTCCTGGTGGGCTCAATCGTCTGGGTGTTCACCCATATCAACGAAGGCGACATCCTCAACCGGTTACAGCAGCAGCGCCTCGAGGTGCTGGAACAGACCGTGACGAGGGGAACGAAATAAGGAACGAAGCAATGAAACTTGACGAAAAAATCGATGCGCTGATCGGCCGTGAGGGCCGGTATTCGAATAACGCGCTTGATGCGGGCGGCGAAACGATGTGGGGCATCACGGTCGCGGTCGCACGTGCATTCGGCTATACGGGCCCGATGCGCGACATGCCGCGGTCGACTGCCGCGCAGATCTATCGCAGCCGCTACTGGTTGCAACCGAAGTTCGATCTGGTCGATCTGGTCTCACCCGCGCTCGCGGACAAACTGTTCGACATCGGCGTGAACGCGGGGCAGGCGACGGGCGTGCGGTTCATGCAACGTGCACTTAATGTGCTGAACCAGAACCAGCGCGCGTTCGCAGATATCGCCGTCGACGGGGGCATTGGCGCCATGACGATCGCGGCGCTGAAGGCTTTCCTCGCCGCGCGCGGTGCGGACGGCCACCGGGTGCTGCTAGGCATGGTGACCGCGCAGCAGTCTGTCTATTACATCGAGTGTGCCGAAAAGCGCGTGGAGAACGAGACGTTCGAATACGGCTGGCAGCTCAATCGTGCATTTGGGGTGAGCGCATGATGAATTTCCTGAAAACCGTAGCACCGTGGCTCGTCACGGCCCTGACAGGCGGCGTACCTGGCATTGCCGCGATGGCCGCCTCGGCGATCGCCGGCAAGCTCGGTCTGTCCGATGGTTCCGTCGATGCAGTCAGGTCTGCACTGACCGGCCAGCAGATGACGCCCGAGCAACTGCTCGCACTGAAGCAGGCTGACGATGATTTCGCGCTGAAGATGCGGCAGGCGGGTTTCACGCATGCGGAGAATATGGCCGGCATTCAGGTGCAGGCCGACAGGGTGGCGGCCGATGATCGGGCGAGTGCACGCAACTTTGCGGCGGCCGAGCACGACCATACGGCACGCAATCTTGCGTATATGTATACGACGGCGCTGTTTGCTGTGATCGCGCTGGAGTTTCTGCTTGCGGCGCAGCAGATCCGGGTGGACGACAGTGTGATGCGCGCGCTCGATACGCTGTTCGGCATTCTGATCGCGATGGTGCTCGGCTCGAAGGAGTATTTCTTCGGCTCATCCTCGCGTGCTGACAGGCAGGCCGCAGCGATCACGCAGTTTGCGGTGTCGCCGGACACCGTCGTGTCGCGCTCTGATGCGGTCGATGAGACGTCCGCGCGGTACCAGACTAAAGCGGATTGAGCAGGTCGGGCCCGTCCGCGCCGGGCTATTGACCGTGCTTCGGTGGGCCTGCGACTCAGTTCTTTGCAGGCGTTCTGAGCGGCAGGTATTGCTCGTTGTCGTACGCGGTGGTGACGGTGTAGCCGTCGCGTTTGCGGATCTTCAGAAAGAACAGGGTAGGCGAGACACCGGCGGCACCGCCGCACGCCTCCGTGTGGTTTTCGCGTACCCGAACCAGAAAGTATTCGCCCTTGTCGGCGGTATCGAAGAGCAGGCACTCCGTCTTGTCTTTCGAGAGACCGTAGGTGCGCGTGATGTCGGCCGCACGGGTGGCTGCGATATCGTCATTCGTTACCGGCTGCTGGGCGGCGCACGCCTGCGTGCAGGCGATCAGCGCTGTAATGATGATCGCGCGCCGCATCATGGCTCGGCCCTGCGCGCGTCATATTGATCGAGCTTGTGCGCACGGATGATTGCGTTGAGTTTGACTGCGTAAGCCGGATCCGTCGCATAGCCGTTGCTGGCGAGCGCGTTGGCGAACTGTGAACTGCGGGTGTAGAGAAAGGACGACCGGAAGCGCGGGTTGTTTCGAAGCATCTGCGCATAGTCGTCGGCGGCATCGTCATAGCTGCCGTAGGCGCGGAACGCGTCGTCGATCTTGATGGCCTTGCCGTTGACCACTTCGTGCGTCGTGAACGTTGTACTGTCGCCGCTCGGGGCGCGGCCTTTGACGCCGAAATAGGCGTTGCCGACGACGGACCTTCCCCAGTTGCTTTCAAGTGCAGACTGGGCAATGACGACGCCTGCCGGCACCTGGTACTTGCGCTGGATCTCCTGCGCAGCGGCCAGATGGGTATCTATGAATTGCTGCACGTACGCCGGCGCCACGTGGGGCTTCGGCTTGTGCCGCGTCGCGGGGTGATGGTGCGTAGATGGCTGTGCCATGGCCAACCTTTCCTCGTACGAAACGGCGTCCAGCATGCCACACGGGCGTGTCACGGGCAATCAGCGACCAGATGCACGCAGCATAAAGTTACTTTGACCGTGCTTCGTAGGGCGGGAGAAGACAGGGCGACCGGGATGATGTTTGCGCATTTCCCCCGGCCGCCTTTCCACTGAGATAGCCAGTGAATTAGCCAAGGCCCTGACACCTACCGGTAGGCGGGGCGAATTCTAACAAATTCCCAACAAGGCAATCCACATATGGCAACACCCATCATTCCCTGGATCGGCGGCAAGCGTCGTCTGGCAGATCACATCATTCCGCGCTTTCCCGCGCATGAGTGCTACGTCGAGGTATTCGCGGGTGGGGCCGCGTTGTACTTCATGCGGCCGCCGGCAAAAGTCGAGGTCATTAACGATATCAACGGCGAGCTGGTGAACCTGTACCGCGTCGTGCAGCACCACCTCGAGGAGTTCGTGCGCCAGTTCAAATGGGCATTGTCGAGCCGGCAGGTGTTCAAGTGGTTGCAGGACACGATCCCGGAAACCCTCACCGATATCCAGCGCGCTGCACGGTTCTATTACCTGCAGCAGAACTGCTTCGGTGGAAAGATCGAAGGGCAGTCGTTTGGCACTGCGACGACCACACCGCCGGGACTGAACCTGCTGCGACTTGAGGAAACGCTATCGGCCGCTCACCTGCGTCTGTCCAACACGTTCGTCGAGCGGCTTGACTGGAAGACGTGTATCGACAAATACGATCGACCGCACACGCTGTTCTATCTCGATCCACCGTATTGGGAAACGGAGGGCTACGGCGTGCCGTTTCCGTATTCCGAGTATCTCGAGATGGCAGGTCGCCTGCGATCGCTGAGAGGCAGGGCGATCGTAAGCCTCAACGACCATCCGGATATCCGTCGGGCGTTCGAAGGTTTTCACGTGGAAACGGTGGACATTAAGTACACCGTGGGCGGTGGTGGCCGGGAGGCCGCGCGGAAGGAGGTGATTATTTTTAGCTGGAATGAGGCAAGTGAGCCGACCGGGCTCTTTTGATTGAATTTACGTTGCCGGCGTCTCAGTCTCTGCCTCCTCCTCCTCAACTTGCCCGCAATAGAACTGCAGCTGAGGCATTTCTCAACGCGCTGGGAACATACGATTATCTGGATGAATCTTCTGTAATGCACTGTGTTTTTATACAGTATATTTGTATAGCGGCGTCCGGCCAGCTTGAGTTCAAATTCAACTCATAGCACATCTGCCACGGGTAGAGGCTATCGGACGAAGGATCTGTTTGGCGGAGGATATGCTATTGCGGTGAGGGTACAATCCCGGCTGCTGTGCCATGTCTTCATGGCCCCCTAATTGCGAAGCCACATGACGTTTAATAACAACGGATCCTTGACGACCGAGACAAAACCTATGATTGAGACGGTCGAAGCTGCCTTGATCGATAGCAAGTCGGTAAACATCAGAACTCCGTTAGGGAGGCGCCGGGAGTTGGGAGCATTCTTTACTCCTCCAGACTTGACGAAGGTGATCAGTGAATGGGCAATCCGTTCACCGGGCGACCTAGTCTTGGAGCCGAGCTTTGGAGGATGCGGCTTCTTGGCAGCCGCGGTTGATAGACTGTCTGTCATGGGGACGCGGAATCCTGCCGCGCAGCTTTTTGGCTGCGACATCGATGTTGGGGCATTCGACAGCCTAGCCACACTTGGTCCCAAAGTCGCTGCCGAAAATTTTGTATTAGCAGATTTCCTGTCTGTTTTCCGGACGCCCTCCTGGCCTCCTGCATTTGACGTCGTTATCGGCAATCCCCCTTACATTGGGTATCACAACCTCAACGACGATCAACGGGCGGTCGCGATTGCAGCGGCAAACAATTCGCCGCTTGCCATTCGGTTGCAGAAGAACGCTAGTCTTTGGGCATACTTTCTATTGCACAGCATAAGTTTTGTGCGGGCAGGAGGAAGGCTGGCGTTCGTGTTACCAAAGAGTTTTTTGGACGCAGAATATGCGGCTGACCTTCGCGAGCTTGTCGGGCGCGAGTTTGCGCGCACCGCGGTCGTTGCAGTGCACCAGAAGCTTTTTAAGAGCGAGGGCACGGAAGAGCGGACGCTATGTTTGTTTGCCGAGGGCCGTGGTGCCGCCCAGTCCTCTCCAATGGTCATCGGGGAGGCCGCAAATGTTGTTGAGCTTGCGCTTTTGCTGGAAAAGTGGCGGACGCGCACTTGGGATGGAACAGCGGCTACCGGCCGGTCAATGTTGGCGTTGCTTCCTCCGAAGAGCCGCGCGCTGTATGACGGGCTGCTTGTCTCGCCACACTGTGAACTATTTGGCGACAATTGCACGATCCGCATCGGGGCGGTTACAGGGCGGAACGAATTCTTCGTGATGAACAGTTGTCGTTCAAAAGAACTTGAATTGCCAAAAAGCGCTTTGAAGCCGATTGTGGCGAAATTTGCTCAGGTCAAAGGCTTAAAGTTTGACGACGATGATCAGGCCGAGAATCTTGTGGCGGGCGCCCGCTGTCTTCTTTTTAGCCCAAATCCGCACAGAATGATGGCGCAGGCCACGCTTGCATATATCGCGACGTTATCGCAAGTGGACATTGATACTAATAGGACATTCGGAAAGCGGGACCATTGGTATCAGGCCGATGACGGTCGACGTCCCGATGCATTCTTGTCGTACTTGCATGACCTCGGACCGCGAATGAGTTTGAATGGTTCTCAAGCGAACTGTACGAACACAATTCATCGAGGCTATTTTAAAGCTGACATGAGCGAGCACCGAAAAAAATTGCTGGCAGTGTCATTGCTCTGCACGTTTTCTCAGTTGTCCGCTGAAATTGAAGGGCGCAGTTATGGATCTGGCGTCCTTAAACTAGAGCCCAGTGAGTTCGGTAGAGTGCGCATCTTGATGCCTCCAGTCACAGTGGCGCGGTTAGATGCAGCATTCAAACGAATTGACTTGCTATTGCGTGCCGGTGAGCACGATAACGCGAGAAAAGCAGCTGACGCATTGATTTTAGGACCGCATGGAGTCAACCTTGACGTTGCGGAAATCGAGATACTTCGCGGTGAACTCGAAAGACTGCGTAATACGCGTCGCTGGGGAGTCGCGCGTGTGGACGAAATAGGGCGGTAAAAGAGATGTCAAATGATGCAGACCAACTTGTTGCAGCCCTGAAAGGATCGCTGGCTGCGGAGACGTTAGATGCTGGCGCGATTTTTGAACTTGCTTCGCGGCTAGCACTTACAGAAAGTGATCGCGTTCGCTTTTCCGTCGATGCGGGTTTAATAAACCGTTTAGGACTTGAGCTCGTTTCTAAACAAGAAACCGCGGTGGCCGAACTTATTAAAAATGCATACGATGCAGACGCCGTTACGGTTGACTTGGTCTTTAAGAACACTGCGAAGGTTGGCGGTACCTTGGAGATTATTGATAACGGTCTCGGTATGACACGCGATCAGCTTATAAATGGTTTTATGCGTTTGTCAACAAATGACAAAGGAGTAAATCCAACCTCGGAAAAATATTTCCGCCGACGCGCGGGGAAAAAGGGTATTGGTCGATTTTCAGCTCAACGATTGGGGCGGAAATTGACGGTTCAGACGAGGAGGGATGGGGATTCGGCCGGTCTGCAAGTGACGATAGATTGGGATGTATTCGCACCCGGCACAGATCTCATCTTCATTGAAAACAAAATTGAAGTTATTAATAAGGCGTCGAGTGGAACTACTCTGATAATCGAAAACCTCCGCGATTCTTGGGGTGAAGATCAGGTTACGACGTCGTTCCGTTACGTCTCGACGCTACAGGCGCCGTTTCCGATAGCTCCGGTAGTTACTCATGTCGACGCGGATCCCGGGTTCAACGCAAGGTTTTTTTGGGATGACGGCGAGGATCTGGTTACTGCTGCTGACGCCCAAAAAGATATTTTGGATCATGCGCTCGCGACTGTAACAGGGAGGGTGGATGACAGTGGACATGCCTTTTATAGCATCAAATGCAGTCGCTTCGATATCAACATAGTTGATCGTCCAATCGGCCCAGATAGAGAAGATGGGAATCAACCATATAAATATTTAAAGAGCATTTCTTTTTCTGCGGCGTATTTCATCCTTGCAACCGAACTTTTGCCGCGTGGCATGTTCAGCAATATTAGGTCGGTGTTGGATAAGCAGGGTGGTATTCGCGTATATAGAAATGGTTTTCGTGTTTTGCCTTACGGTGAGCCCTTCGATGATTGGCTTCGTTTGGAGCGATCTTCTTCTCTACGGGAGATCTTGCCTCCGCATAGGAATAACAACTTTCTAGGATATGTTCGCATAGATGATGCAGATGGAAAGGTATTTGAAGAAACAGCCAGTCGCGAAGGTCTTGTTGAAAATGATGCATACAAGGAATTGCGTGATTTTGTTTTTGTCAGCCTGACGGCTTGTGCGAAAGCGATAGCGGAGAAACGGGGGAAAAAAATCTATGCCGGCGATCCGCGTCCAGTGCGTCCTCGGGAACCCGACGAGAGTCCTGCCGATCGTGTGCAGCGAGCGATGGGTGCTTTGCGTACGGAGGCAAGCGTCTTGCCGCCGCCGTTAGTCGATGACCTCGAGCAGGGCATAAATGAGCTTGTGTCGGAGCGTTCTGAATTGGTCAGTGAAGTAGAGATGCTTCGTGTTCTGGCAAGCTTAGGTCTTTCTATCGGCGAGTTTACTCATGAAATTCGACACAATCTTGTTGCTTTGTCGGCAGATGCTGCCTCTGTTGTCGCCGATCTTCCTGCCAACTCATCTGCTCATGTGGTAATGAAGAGGTTAACTGAGAACGTTGCCACCTTGAGAGGATATGCACGATATTTTGACGAGGCAATCGCTGAGAATGCGCAGCGAAATGTGACAATCCACGAGATTCGAGATGTTCTGAACTCTTTCGAAGAGAAGGTTGGGCCAACTGCGGAGCGCGCTGGCATCAAGCTTCAGATATCTGTCGAGGGATATGATCTATTTACCAAGCCGATGCATCATTCCGAGTGGGCATCAATTCTTCTGAACTTGTATTCAAATTCGATCAAGGCAATTAGGCGTGCTAGCGCCGACGGAATTATAGATATAAGAGCAGGGGCGCAGGATGGGAATATTTTCGTGGAATTTTCAGATAACGGTGATGGAATTCCGCTTGAAAATCGATCGCGAATTTTTGATGCTTTCTTTACCACTAGTTCGCCGCCGCCCGCTTTAGCCGGAGCAAACGAAGAGGCGCTGGGGGCGGGGCTCGGTTTAAAAATTACTAGAGATATTGTGCAGAGTCATCAGGGCAGTATTACGTTGGTGGCGCCGCCTCAAGGATATCAAACATGCTTTCGGATCGAGGTTCGTCAAGCGACAGAGGAGGAGTTTGAGAATGCAGACGAAGACGCTTAAGTTCGCGTGCACGGATGACGAGAAAAACGAGACGATCCGGCCGCTGCTTGATTCCCTCACGCGGAGCGTGCCAGAGCTAACGATCGAACGCGTTGGGCCGTACGAGTTCAGTGAGCTTGTGCGCGCGTTGGTGCAGGCGCGTCCGGATGGGATCATCCTTGACTTGCGTCTTGACGAGCTTGTTGGCCCCGAAGGGCATCGGGTCGATTTTCGAGGTTTGTCGGTCGCACAGGAATTGCGTACACGAATGACGGAACGAAAAATGAACAACGCTCCAATCGTGTTATGGTCAGTTCTGAGGAATTTCAATCGCTCCTATAGAGGCGACCTAACAGGTCATGATCTATTCGATGCGGTGTACGACAAGGAAGAGGACGTTCAGCAAGATCCGGGCCGTGTCGCTCGGGAACTCGTTTCTCTTCATGATGCATACACAAAGCTATCCACGGCCTCTCGGCCCGCGATATATGAGCTCTTGGGTCTTACGGTCGCCGAGAGGGATCTTCTTGACCCGCGGTACATAGATTACGTCCCGGATCCAAATGGATTGGCAGTCCATGAGCTTGCGCGGCGAATTCTCGCCACGCTCGTTGTTCCCCGAGGTCCATTAATCGATGAGCAGCTTCTAGCGGCGAAGCTAGGTGTGGACAGGGACGCGTCACGCGGCGACTGGGGCAAGTTGCTCGAGCGACTTCGTGAGCCATGTGCGTACACCGGCATTTTTGCCGGCGGTTGGCCGCGATGGTGGGCACATCGGTTGGCGACATGGTGGGATAGCGAACTGAATTCGCCTGATAAGCTTCAAAGAACTACTGCGGCTGATCGAGTGCGTCTTCTGAAGAAGAAATTTTCGCTTCGCCTTCTGAGAGCCAGTGAGCCGATTGAAGAAGGGTACAGCACGTGTTTTTCGACGGTTTGTCGGGTGTTTGAAAAACCACTTGACCCCATCGATGGGATTCGCATCGTGTCGGGACAATCGCATCCTTTTCAGGATTTTCAGTATATTTCACTGAAGGCTGCCTTGGAACGAAAATACAAACAAAAGAAATTTGTAATTGAATCATTGGAGCTTTCACGTCTAGAGCGAATTAAAGATGCGAAAAAATCAAAAAAATAAAGAATGGGCCGCTAAGTTTAGGTTGGATCGGAAAACGGAATTGTTACGTTTGGCAACTGTTCTTGAAAACGAGCGGGTCTGCGCCGACGTGTCTCCCTTAAAACAAGCTGCGAACGATTGTGCCCAAAATTTGCGTCGACGGGACGATGAGTGGGGCTATGAAATGTCCGATCTGCAATTCGAAATCGCGACTCCACGCGAGACCGAACCGTCAAACATCGGCAAACAACTTAGCGTACGAGTATCTGTGAACTTTCACGGGCAATGTGTGAATGAAACGTATGATCCGTTCTCATCACTAGAGCTTAACATTGAGGTGTTTGACGCTCCCCCGCCCGCATGCAGCAGCTATGTGTCGTGGCATTTTGATCGACATATCGCTGACGATCTTTCAAAAGATGTGGAGGCTCATCCGCTTTATCATTTCCAACATGGTGGGCACAAGATAAACACAAATATCGCGAATGAGATCGGTCGCCTGCTATTGCTCGCGCCTCCGCGTTTACCACATCCGCCCATGGATGGGATTTTGGCCATAGACTTTATCCTATCGAATTTTAGCGGGCACATATGGCGTAGCCTAAGAGCTGATTCCGCTGATTATCGAGCGCTTGTAGTGGGGGCGCAGATGAGGTTGTGGCGTCCATATATGGCGCTCTTGGGGCAGATCTATGAAACGGAGTCGTTTGAAGAAGGGGCTGCATTTGCGATATGGCCTCTCCTGGCGTCGGAACGAGCGAAGCATAATTCACTCATATCGAAGTCGAAAAAATAGGTCCATGCGACCGTATGTTGCCGGACGCAGTTTCTCTCGTCGGGGCCTTGCGGAGCAGCAGTACTTAAACGGCTGCTTTACGTGAAGGATCCGTCGTCCGCTCCGTTCAGTGGTCAGTAATTCATCGTCATTGAGCATCCGTGCTGTCGCACGCATAAGCCTTACACGAAGAATTCAAGAGGTGTAGTGCCGCTACTTCACTACGCCGAATATCCGCCGCGGGAAGGCAGCTATGCCGTTATTATGTTCGCAGCCGCCTAAGCCTTTAAACTACTGGGGGTATAACCGTGACAATCGACGAACTACTAAAGCAGATACTGGACTTCCGCGACGCCCGCGAATGGCAGCAATTCCATACCCTCCGCAACCTGATTGTCTCCACGAGCATTGAGGCTGGCGAGCTACTTGAGACGATTCAGTGGAAGAGCGATTCAGATATTGAATCGCTGCTTCTTGACCTCACACAAAGCCGAAACCTCAGGCACGAGTGCGCCGACGTATTTATCTATCTGATGCTGGTCGCGCATACCGCAGGGTTTGATCTCGTGGATGCGGCGGCAGAAAAGCTCAGGCTGAACGCAGAACGTTACCCAGTTGATAAGGCGCGAGGCTCGGCCACGAAATATTCCGACCTTTAATTTATCGGAAGCTGTCACGATGAAGCGCCAGAGCTTCGCTGGATGGATGCGCGGAAGTGTTTTCCGGAAGTGCCAGTTTCTTCCCTTGCAATCCTGCATACGAACTGTCTGCAAGTTGTGAGCTCACCATCAGAGTGAACTCGTCTGTGACGGCCAGCAACCCCTCGTCAAACAGTCGGTGTAGATCCACCCGAAGACAGAGCCCGTTCTGCGGATGGTTACTTTGCTCGTTGATGTAAGGCTGGATATGAGCGGCTTCGAGTAACTCGACTACCGATTCGCCGTAGACGCAACAGCGATAGCCATAGTTGCGCAGCACCTGCTGCCGAAACACAGGCTGCCTCTTTCTGTCCTTGCGTTGAGACGGCTTGCGATTCACGAAACCGATCACTAACTCAAACGGTCTGTTGACCCGACTCGTTCCAAGGTAACTGGCAAGGCCATCAGGTTCGCTAAAGTATTTGAGCTTCACGACTTCCCGTGGAAAGGAATGGCCAAACGGCTCCGGACTGATGAACTGGTCGTCGTCCAACATGACAATGTCTTCCAACTCAATGCACCCGATGACCGGGTTGACTGAGCTGACATATCGGCCCGCCCGTTTTCTGGCAAACCCTTCAACCTTTGAAACCAGGTCGGTCTGGCTGTCGACACCGTTTCCAAGTCCGTAGGTTCGCCAAGCCTCCGATGCCGTCATGTCAATATAGCGACGAAAGATGCCGTAGCCACCAATCTTGCGCACCGGCGCTTTTAACATGAAGTACAGGCGATTTCCTGCGCCAAGGCCTTTCACACCCCATGGTGTCGGAGTCCAGAAGTTGACGGAACGTCCCGTCGGCGCAGCTCTAAGCCGCTCAAACCAGTCCAAATCTGTCGGTGCAATCGCGAACATATATTTCCCGCGTGGAAGCGCCCTTTGCTATCCAGTTACGCCATCAAGCTTCCGCGTGCAACCAGACCGTGTCTGCGTACAACCATGTTGTCTTCGTGACGTGCAGAAGTCGTCTGACCGCGGTGAAGGCCATGGCAAGGACTAGCGGGTCTTTTCAAAGTCAAGGGCATGGGTAGATTTGTTGAGCCTTGAGCAAAATGGCAAGTGATAGCGGTGTGTCGGGTCGAAACGAGTCCGCACCGGCTCGGGCATAGTCGAGCAACCCTTCAAGCTCCCAGCCCGCTAGTTGTTTGTTCTTTTCCTTTAGGCAATACAGCTTTTTTTCATGGTGAAGTTCGAGCAGAGCATTGGCACTATTGAACGAAGACGCGATGCCGGCAATGTAAAGATCCAAAAGATCTCCTTGCATTTTTACTTTAGGGCCACCCGACGTGTAGTGATCTCTGTACTCGTTCCAAGTCTGCCAGGTATATTCGGCGTGCGCGATCGGCGTGTAAAGGCCGAAGAGTGCCGCGACAGCGGCAACGGTGTTCTTCATATTGCTCCCTGGAACCTCGTCTGAGTCCTGCTGCGCAGCTCGAAAGACGAGGCGATCTGTAATACTTGCGACCAAAGTCAGCGCTGGATTTCACAGGTGATCATCCCGGCGCTTTTCCATTCATATCCGCCGCCTGACCATCCTTAACACTACGTCACCCCTGATCGTCTTATGCTTGACGGATAAAGAATCGGGGATCCCATGGCTCACCCATACGACTTGATCTCAGGCGGATTGTGCCTGACTTTGGCGCTTGCATGTCTCGTTGCGCTGCTGGTTGCCTAAAGGGCTGTCCTACGGCCGAGTAGTAAGGTCGATCGGATCTGGCATTTGAATAAAGGCAGCTCTCGAAAAAGCTGCAATAACCTGCCGTTCGTCTAGCCCTGCGGGTCAAACTCGGGCTTAGCCCTGCTTCAACTCGTCTTTGCAAGCTGAATAAATCCGGCCAACCACCCGCGATCGATAGTCCATACGCCAGCCATCCGTAAACAGTTGCGCGAGTGACTCCGAATTTGCGAACCCCGGCAACTCGGCAAAGTCCATCGCTACCTTTTCCGACAGGGCTCCTAGCAACAGACGGTCGAGCCAGTTGGCTCTCGCTCCGTTGCCTGTGAGCCAGATGGTCAGCAACTCCACGACATGATCGGTTCGTAGCCAGCCGCCAGTTCCAGCACGCGTAACCAGTTGCCCTACGGCCAGATAGCACAGCAGCTCGGCGCGGGCTTCGTCGTCAAGATTGCTCGAGTCGTTCATCTCTCGTTTCTTGTCGAATTGAATGGATGCAGAGCCAACAGTCTATGGCATTGGGATGGGACGTAGATCGCCGATTCTCGTCCGATGAGCGCAAGCGGGCCGAACCTCCGCAATGGTCGGTGCGATGAGCCAAGAGGGGAGTTTCATGTGCTACAGATCTGCTACAGCAAGGGTGGCGGCCCATATCTGACGGGCCTTGCGCCTGTCATTCCACCCCCTGAACTACGGGGCGAGGACCAAACCAAAACAGCCGCTGCAATCCCGCCGACAACCAACTCCCGGCAAGGACCAGGCGAGTCCAAATTCGCCAACGAGCGCAGAGCGCATCAAACACGCCTATCCACGAGGAGCGCCGCAAACCCCGTCCCACAAAGCAAACGGCCCAGCGGGCATCACCCACTGGGCCGCACGAACCGCCCGGCGCGCTACATCAAGCAGCGCACCCCGGCTCAACCAAGCTCGCTCAGAATTCCACCACCGCAAACTCCGCCTTGCTGACATCGCACAGCGGGCAGCGCCAGTCGTCCGGAATCGCGGCGAAGCGCGTGCCCGGGGCGATACCTTCTTCCGGAAGGCCTTCTTCTTCGTTGTAGATCCAGCCGCAAATCAGGCAGACCCAGCTCTTATATTCAATCAGTTCAATTACTTCGCTCACGACGTACTCTTCTTTGGTTCGGTGCATTGATCCGCCAAATCTGCCCCTTTTTTGGGCATGGCGGCGATCCGCAATATTACCGGAATTTGTCAATTGGACAGATATTTACCCATGCGGCATCGCCGCAAAGTGCCTGAGACATGTCCGGGCCCGCGTGACGGACCCGTCATACACAGCGTGTATGCTTTGATCCGCAGCTAGTGGTTTGGACAGGCGCGCCGGGCGCCTGGCATGCATTGCGACGATCGGCCTCAGGTAACTGGAACCGCGATCGACGCCCGCATGGCCCGCGCATGACTCTTGTTTCCCAAAAAGGAGAAAAACGATGTTCAAAAACAAATGGTTGGCCGGAACTGTACTGGCCGGGTTGCTCGCGGTATCGGGCGCGGCGCAGGCCGCTGGCGTGTCTTTCGTGCAGCCGGCGGACGGCGCGACCGTCACCAATCCGGTGCACGTGGTGTTCGGCGTCGACGGCATGAAGATCGCGCCGGCCGGCACGATGACGGAAGGCACGGGCCATCATCATCTGTTGATCGACGGCAAGCCGCTTCCCAAGGGCGAAGTGATTCCCGCCACCGACAAATCGCTCCACTTCGGCAAAGGCCAGACCGAAACCGATCTGACGCTGCCGCCGGGCGACCACACGCTGACGCTGCAATTCGGTGACGGCGCGCATCGTTCGTATGGCCCCGAAATGAGCAAAACCATCACGGTGCACGTGAAGTAACGTGACAGGTGAGACGGCTGGGCGAGCGCGAGCGCCGTCCGGCCGCGTTGTTCTGTTTTATCTCCTGGCTCGCGCAGCGCTTGAACCCAGGCGGATCCGGTCTGCATCGGGCTTGCGTACGGTTCATCCCCATTTTGCAAGCCGGTCATTCGGCCTATCTCTTCCGGCAGACAGGCACCCGCCCGCGCGCCCGGTACAATGAGCAGTTCCGACTCATCGCTGTCTTCTCCAATTCTCCATGTCGCTTTACACCATTACCGGGGCCCAACTGGCGTTCGGTCACGTCGCGTTGCTCGATCACGCGGATTTCTCTCTCGAAGCGGGCGAGCGCGTTGGGCTGATCGGCCGTAACGGCGCGGGCAAGTCGTCGCTGCTGAAAATCGTCGCCGATCTGACCAAGCCGGACGATGGCCTCGTCACGCGCCAACAGGGCCTGACGTCGGTCTACGTGCCGCAGGAGCCGGAGTTCGATACGGACGACACGGTGTTCGAAGCGGTCGCTGCCGGCCTAACCCACGCCCGCGATCTGCTGGATCAATACGACGCGGTCGCCAATCAGCTTGCCGACGAGCCGGAAGGCCCGGAGCACGACGCGCTGATGTCGCGCATGAACACGCTGCAATCGGCGCTCGACCATTCGGACGCCTGGAACTGGAGCACGCGCGTGGCCACCACGCTGCAGCAGATCGGTCTGAATGGCGAGGCGCGAGTCGGGTCTCTGTCGGGCGGGATGCAAAAGCGCGTTGCGCTGGCGCGTGCGCTGGTCGTGCAGCCGGACGTGCTGCTGCTCGACGAGCCGACCAACCACCTGGATTTCGACGGCATCCGCTGGCTCGAGGAGCTGCTGGTTTCGCTGCGCGCGGGTCTGCTCTTTATTACCCACGATCGCGCGTTTCTCGACCGTGTGGCCACGTGCATCGTCGAACTGGATCGCGGGCGTCTGCTGTCGTATCCGGGCAATTTCAGCGCGTATCAGACCAGGAAGGCGCAGCAGCTTGAAGTCGAGCAAGTGGAAGCGGCCAAGTTCGACAAGCTGCTCGCACAAGAGGAAGTGTGGATTCGCAAGGGCGTGGAAGCACGCCGCACGCGCAGCGTCGGCCGGATCGCGCGGCTCGTGCAGATGCGCAACGAGCGCGCCGAACGCCGCAACGTTCAGGGCAACGTCAAGCTCGACGTGGGTCAGGGTGAGAAGTCCGGCAAGATCGTCGCCGAGCTGACCGACGTCACCAAGCGCTACGGTTCGCGCACGGTGGTCGATACGTTCACGGCCACGGTGATGCGCGGCGACAAGGTCGGCTTTGTCGGTCCGAACGGTGCGGGCAAGACCACTTTGCTGAAGATGATCCTCGGCGAGTTGCCGCCGGACGAAGGCACGGTGCGAATCGGCACCAATCTGCAGGTTGCATACTTTGACCAGATGCGCGCGCAGCTCGATCTGGACAAGAGCCTCGCCGATACGATCAGCCCGGGTAGCGAGTGGGTTGAAGTCAACGGCCAGAAGAAGCACGTGATGAGCTATCTCGGCGACTTCCTGTTCGCGCCGGAACGCGCGCGGTCGCCGGTTAAGTCGCTGTCGGGCGGCGAGCGCAATCGCCTGCTGCTCGCGCGCCTGTTCGCGCGGCCGGCCAACGTGCTGGTGCTCGACGAACCGACCAACGACCTCGACATCCCGACGCTCGAATTGCTCGAAGAATTGCTCACCGAATACGACGGCACCGTGCTGCTGGTCAGCCACGATCGCGCGTTCCTCGATAACGTCGCGACCTCGGTGATCGCGTCGGAAGGCGGCGGCAAGTGGCGCGAGTACGTCGGTGGCTTTACGGACTGGCAGATTCAGCGCGACCGTTCGCAACAGATGGCGCAGGACGCGCAGAAAGACGCGGCTAAAGAAGTGGCGTCGAAAGACAGCGGCGCAGCCAGCGCGGGCCGTAATACGCAGCGCGCGGCCAAGCTGTCGTTCAAGGACCAGCGCGAGCTCGAGGCGTTGCCGGCGAAAATTGCCGCGCTCGAAGCGGAGCAGAAAACCATTGGCGCCCAACTCGAAGACGGTTCGGTCTTCGCGAAAGATGCTCAGGAAGGTACGCGTCTGACCGAGCGCTACGCCGCGATCGACGAGGAACTGCTGATCGCGCTGGAACGCTGGGACGAGCTGGAAAACAAGCGCAAGTGATACAGGGGGGCGGCGTGATCCGAGGTTGCGCCGAATTCATGCAGAGGACGGGGGGCGCGGCTGCGCAGCGGGCCCGTCGCAGTTTTTTACGGTCCCGTAGCGGTTTCATCGCGGTCGCACAATTGGCCGAAGTCGTGCGTCGCGCCTTATCCAAACGGCCAATCCCGCACCACGTGAATTGCCGCCCGTATCGAAATCAGTAAAATACCCCGCGAACAGGCTTCCCCGGCGTTCGCACCGGCTGGCCGTTGCCGGGCTGTTGAGTAAGCCCGCATCGAGCCGCCGTCGAGCGCGCCCATGGGAAGCCAGGCGATAAAACACGTTGCCCGCACTGCGGGCACCCCACCTAACCCCGTTGTTTCGTTTCGCTTTTTTTGAAAACTCAACGCATTGTCCACGGACCTGCCTACAGGACCTGTGGACAACGATGAACCGACGCACCCGAGTCAACCATGTCTACGAAAAAGCCAAACGCCGCGTATAGCGAAGCGTCGATCAAGGTGTTGAAGGGCCTGGAGCCGGTCAAGCAACGGCCCGGGATGTACACCCGCACCGAAAATCCGCTGCACATCATTCAGGAAGTTATCGACAACGCGTCGGACGAGGCCCTTGGCGGCCACGGCCGGCAAATCACGGTCACGCTGCACACGGACCATTCGGTCTCGGTCGAAGACGACGGCCGCGGCATTCCGTTCGGCCTGCATCCGGAAGAAGGCGTGCCGGTTGTCGAAATCGTTTTCACGCGCCTGCACGCTGGCGGCAAGTTCGATAAAGCCGCCGGCGGCGCGTACACGTTCTCGGGCGGCCTGCACGGCGTCGGCGTGTCGGTCACCAACGCGCTGTCCACCCGCCTCGACGTCACCGTATGGCGCGACGGCAAAATCGCCGAGCTGAGTTTTGCCAACGGCGACGTCGCCAAGCAGCTTGAAGTACGCCCCGCGACCAAAGGCGACAAGAAGTCGGGCACGCGCGTTACCGCGTGGGCCAATCCGAAGTACTTCGATTCACCGAACCTGCCGCTGGGCGAATTGCAGCGTCTGCTGCGCTCGAAGGCGGTGCTGCTGCCGGGTGTCGAAGTCACGCTGATCAACGAGAAAACCGGCGAAACGCAAACCTGGAAATACGAAGACGGTCTGCGCGGCTATTTGCTCGAAGGCATGAACGGCAGCGATCTGCTGATCCCGCTGTTCGAAGGCGAGCGCTATGTCGAAAACTCGCGCGCCAGTGAAGAGACGTTTGCCGAAGGCGAGGGCGCCTCGTGGGTCGTCGCATGGAGCGAAGAAGGCACGCTGATGCGCGAGTCGTACGTCAATCTGATTCCGACGCCTGCGGGCGGCACGCACGAATCCGGTTTGCGCGACGGTCTGTTCCAGGCGGTGAAGAGCTTTGTCGAGCTGCATAACCTGCAGCCGAAGGGTGTGAAGCTGCTGGCGGAAGACGTGTTCGCGCGCGTGTCGTTCGTGCTGTCGGCGAAGGTGCTCGATCCGCAATTCCAAGGGCAGATCAAGGAGCGCCTGAATAGCCGTGATGCGGTCAAGCTGGTGTCGTCGTTTTCGCGGCCGGCTTTGGAGCTGTGGCTGAACCAGCACGTCGAGCACGGCAAGAAACTCGCTGACCTCGTCATCAAACAGGCGCAGGCGCGCACCCGTGCCGGCCAGAAGGTCGAGAAGCGCAAGAGCTCGGGCGTGGCCGTTCTGCCGGGCAAGCTGACCGATTGCGAATCGACGGAAATCGGCCGCAACGAATTGTTCCTCGTCGAGGGTGACTCGGCGGGCGGTTCGGCGAAAATGGGCCGCGACAAGGAATACCAGGCGATCCTGCCGCTGCGCGGCAAGGTGCTGAACACCTGGGAAACCGAGCGCGACCGCCTGTTCGCCAACAACGAAGTGCACGACATTTCGGTGGCGATCGGCGTCGATCCGCATAGCCCGGACGACAAGGTCGATCTGTCGAATCTGCGTTACGGCAAGATCTGCATCTTGTCGGACGCTGACGTCGACGGTTCGCACATCCAGGTGTTGCTGCTCACGCTGTTCTTCAAGCATTTCCCGCAACTGATCGAACGCGGGCATGTGTGCGTGGCGCGTCCGCCGCTGTTCCGGGTCGATGCGCCCGCGCGCGGCAAGAAGCCGGCGCAGAAGCTCTATGCGCTCGACGAAGGCGAACTCGAAGCGATCCTCGACAAGCTGCGCAAAGACGGCGTACGCGACACGCAATGGTCCATCAGCCGCTTCAAAGGCCTGGGCGAAATGAGCGCGGAGCAGTTGTGGGACACCACGATGAACCCTGACACGCGGCGACTGACGCCGGTGGCACTCGGCGAACTCGACTATGACGCCACGGTGGCGCGTATGACGATGCTGATGGGCAAGGGCGAAGCGGCGTCGCGGCGCAGCTGGCTGGAAGAAAAGGGCAACGAAGTGGAAGCGGATATCTGAGCGGGCGTTCTTAACAACGCTCTGCCTTCGCACGAAACTTCACGCCAAACACGGATACGGAATCTAGATGGACGACGATAACACTCTCGACCTTTTCACCGAGCCGCCGCCCCCGGAGGGCGACTTCCTGACGCTCGGCAACTACGCGGAACGCCAGTACCTCGACTACGCGGTGAGCGTGGTCAAGGGGCGCGCGCTGCCTGACGTATGCGACGGCCAGAAGCCGGTGCAGCGCCGCATCCTGTTCGCCATGAACGACATGGGCCTTGGCGATAACGCCAAGCCCGTCAAGTCGGCGCGCGTGGTCGGCGATGTGCTGGGTAAGTACCACCCGCACGGCGACCAGTCCGCGTATGACGCGCTGGTGCGTCTCGCGCAAGACTTTTCGATGCGCTATCCGCTGATCGACGGCCAGGGCAACTTCGGCTCGCGCGACGGCGACGGCGCAGCGGCCATGCGCTACACCGAAGCGCGCCTGACGCCGATCGCGAAGCTGCTGCTCGACGAGATCGACCAGGGCACGGTCGACTTCATGAAGAACTACGACGGCGAGTTCGAAGAGCCGAGGCTGTTGCCCGCGCGCTTGCCATTCGTGCTGCTGAATGGCGCATCCGGCATTGCAGTGGGTCTCGCCACGGAAATCCCGTCGCACAATCTGCGTGAAGTCGCAGCGGCTGCGGTCGCGATGATCCGCAATCCGAAGATCGAGCACGCCGAGTTGATGCAACACATCGCCGGGCCGGACTTCCCGGGCGGCGGCCAGATCATTTCGAGCGACGCCGAGATTTCCGCGGCCTACGAAACCGGCCGCGGCAGCCTGAAGGTGCGCGCCCGCTGGAAGATCGAAGAGCTCGCGCGCGGCCAGTGGCAGCTCGTGATTACCGAACTGCCGCCGAACACGGCCGCGCAGAAGGTGCTCGAAGAAATCGAAGAGCAGACCAACCCGAAGATCAAGCTCGGCAAGAAGGCGCTTACGCCCGAGCAGTTGCAGACCAAGCAGACCATGCTCGCGCTGCTCGATGCCGTGCGCGACGAGTCGGGCCGGGACTCACCGGTGCGTCTCGTGTTCGAGCCGAAGTCGAGCCGCATCGATCAAACCGACTTCGTCAACACGTTGCTCGCCCATACGAGTCTCGAGTCGAATGCATCGCTCAATATGGTGATGGTGGGCGGCGATGGCCGGCCGCGTCAGAAGGGCTTGAGCGAGATCATCCACGAGTGGATCGCGTTCCGCTTCGCGACGGTTACGCGCCGTACTCGTCATCGCTTGAGCAAGGTCGACGACCGGATCCATATTCTCGAAGGCCGGATGATCGTCTTCTTGAATATTGACGAAGTCATTCGCATCATCCGCGAATCGGATGAGCCGAAGGTCGCACTGATGGCCGCATTCGGCTTGTCGGACCGCCAGACCGAAGACATTCTCGAAATCCGCCTGCGTCAGTTGGCGCGTCTCGAGAAGATCAAGATCGAGAAGGAACTGTCCGAACTGCGCGACGAGAAGGCCAAGCTCGAAGAACTGCTCGGCAGCGAAACCGCGATGAAGCGTCTGCTCATCAAGGAAATCGAAGGCGACGCGAAGCAATACGGCGACGAGCGTCGCACGCTGATCCAGCAGGAAAAGCGCGCTACGTTCGAAGCACGAGTAGTCGACGAGCCGGTGACGGTGGTGGTGTCGCAGAAGGGCTGGGTCCGCGCGCTGAAGGGCCACGGCCTGGATGTGGCCGGTTTCACGTTCAAGGCCGGTGACGGCCTCTACGCGGCGTTCCAGTGCCGCACGCCGGACACGCTGGTCGCATGGGGCAGCAATGGCCGTGTCTATTCGGTGGCGGTGGCAATGCTGCCGGGCGGTCGAGGTGATGGCGTGCCGGTCACGTCACTGATCGAACTCGAGTCGGGCAGCCACCTGATGCATTACTACGCGGCGTCCGCGGATCAGGCATTGCTGCTTGCGTCGAGCAACGGCTTCGGCTTTGTCGCCAAGGTCGGCGATATGGTGAGCCGCGTGAAGGCCGGCAAGTCGTTCATGACGATCGACGCTGGCGCTGCGCCGCTCGCGCCGATGCCGATGCTGCCGGATGCGACGCATATCGCGTGTTTGTCTTCAGGTGGACGCCTGCTGGTGTTCGGCCTCGACGAAATGAAGACGCTCTCGGGCGGCGGACGCGGCGTTACGCTGATGGCGCTCGACGACAAGGAAACGCTGGTTCAGGCGCTGTCCATCAACAAGGCGGGCGTGGTGTTGATCGGCACGCGTCGAGGTGGCCGTGTCGACGAAGAGAAGCTGAGCGGCGCCACGCTCACGCCGCACATCGGCAAGCGGGCGCGCAAGGGGCGTGCGCCTGAGAGCAAGATGAAGCTTGACGGTATGCGTCCGGTACTCGCTGCTTAATCGTAGCTAGCAGGTAGTAGCTAGAAGTAGGTAGAACCAGGCATGAACGCGGCGTGTGCTTTAAAGCGCAAACAGCAACAACGCGCACCTTGAAGCACACGCCGCACGCAGCAAAATTCCGGGGTGCAGCACCGTCGCGGTATCGGGCGCGCTGCAATAACAACTACAAAGAATGTTAAGACGCAGCCAGTACATGGAACTGAGCGCATAGCGCGCGGTCGAATGCGCTCAATAGCCGCTACAAATATCATTCGTCATAAGCGGTGTGGCGTCATCGGGAGAGGAAAACAATTATGAACAAAGCTGTCGAACTCGCACTCTTTTTGCATCTGCTCGCAGTCGCCGTGTGGGTGGGTGGGATGGTATTCGCGCATTTCTGTCTGCGCCCGGCCATTGCCGATCTTTCGCCACAACTACGCTTGCCTTTGTGGGAATCGGTGTTCAGCCGCTTCTTCAACTGGGTCGCCGCAGCCGTGCTGGTGATTCTCCTCACGGGCGGCTTTCTGCTGATGCAATTCGGTGGTGGTCACGCCACGTGGCCGTTGCATGCCATGGCCGGCCTCGGCATCGTGATGATGCTGATCTTCGGGCACATTCGTTTCGCCGTGTTTCCGCGCATTCGCCGTGCGGTGCAGGCGCAGAAGTGGCCGGATGGCGCGCAGGCAGTCGGTACGATTCGGCGTCTGGTGCTGGTGAATATCGTGCTGGGCGTGGTGACGATCGGCGTAGCGGTGTTGTCACGCGGGTTCTGACGCCCGGCCCGCCTATTGCATGGCGCCGTAGGCAAGCCACAACCCACATGCGGCCGCCACGGTTCCGTACACCGCGTACACCGGCACCTTGAGCTTTGCGAAGCACATGCCGGAGAACAGCGCCGTCACCAGATACACAGGTTTAAACGGCACATGCACCGCGATGCGCAGCACGGCCACCGCCAGAAACGCGGTGGTGACCGCGCGCAAGATCCGCATGCCGTGCTCGAAACGTGGATTGGCCTTCAACTGATGCAGATGCCGCTGCGCCAGCACGACGAGGCAGCCCGACGGCACAAAGAGCGCGAGCGTAGCAATCAGCGCGCCCACCCAGCCATCCACCAGATAGCCGAAGAACGGCACCACATTCAGCAGCGGTCCCGGCGACAACGGGGAGAGCGAAAACGCCAAGGTGAAGTCGTTATCCGACACGCCGATCGCCGGCGTGACGAACAATGTCTTAAGTACCGGCAACGCCGAGAAGCCACCACCGAACAAGGTCATGCCGGCGCCGGCCAGCCGCGGCCACAGCAGCGCCAGTTCATAGCGATGCGGCAACGGCAGGGCGAACAACACCAGCAACACGCTCAATGCGGCCAGCATCTGCCAGTCGCCGCGACCGATCGACAGCACGATGCGAGTATTGCGAACCGGACTGACGAACCAACCGGTGCCGAAGGCTGCGCCGAGCATCAACACATAGGCCGCTGGACTGCGTGCATAGAAAAGCGCCACACAACCGAGCACCGCCGCGATCCATTCGAGCTTGCCGCGTACCAGCGCGCGCGTCTGTTTGTACCAGGTGATCGCGATCAGCGTGGCCAGCACCACGCTGAAGTGATTGAGCAGGGTTTGGGAAGCAGCGGCGCGCACGAGCGGCGTGCGATAGAAGATCGCGAATAGCGTCATCAGAATGAAAAAGGGCAGCACGCTGGCGACGCCCGCCACCCAGGCGCCGGTGCGTCCACGCAGCGCATGTCCCAGTTGCACGGCGACATTGCAGCCCACCGGTCCCGGCACCATCCAGGCAAGCGCGATCAGATCGGAAAACGCCACGCGCGAGAGCCGCCCCTCGCGTTCTACGTAGTGGTTTTCGAGTTGTGCCATCAGAGCGAGACCGCCCCACGACAGCGCTGACAGGCCGAACACGACCCGGAACAGCGTCCATAGCGGTTCCCGTTTCCCTCGCCTAGCGGCATCCTGGCTCGTGATCGACTGCATGGCGACGCGGGCCCCCGCATTCGGGCGGCCCGCCCTCTGAGATCATTGTTGTGTGTGTATTGGCGCGGCTCGCAGACGGCATCGCGCTGTGATGCATTACAGCGTGAATGTAGCCGGTTTTGCGAAGCAGCGGTTGGATAAGCGTGGGGCCGCGGCACATACGCTTACAGGCCGCACGCGGCGCGCTTGTGTGTGACTGGCGCGCCACCGCCGGGCCGCATTCAGCTATTGGTGCTCGTGCTGGACACGCTGCTGGTACTGTCGACATCGTGCACGTGGCGATGACCCTTCATACCGCATACGCCGAAGCGTTCGAGCAGCGCCGGAATCGCTTCGACCGGCACCGGACGCGAGAACAGGAAGCCCTGCGCCTCGATATGGCCGAGCGCGGCGAGCCACGCAATCTGCTCTTCGGTCTCCGTGCCTTCGACCACCACCGTGAGTCCGAGCGAACGCGCCAGGTTGACGATCGCGGTGACCATCACGCAGACACTGCGGTCGCCTGGAATCGCCTGGACGAACGAGCGGTCCACCTTCAGCGTGTCGACCGAGAAGCGATTCAGGTAGGACAGCGACGAATAGCCTGTGCCGAAGTCGTCGAGCGCGATGCGCACGCCGAGGCGCTTCAACGCGAAGATTTTCTCCGACACGAGCTCGGGATATTCCATCATCGCCGTCTCGGTGATTTCGAGTTCGAGGCGGCGCGCGGAGATGCCGCTTTCCTCGATCGCGTGTGAGATGGTTTCGTACAGATCGCCGCGCCAGAACTGCACCGCGGAGATGTTCACCGCGAGCGAGAGCGTGTCGTAGCCCTGTTGCTGCCACAACGCCAGTTGGCGGCACGCGGTCTCGATCACGAAGTCGCCGATGGGCACGATCAAACCGGTCGATTCGGCGACCGGAATGAATTCGTTGGCCGGGATCAAACCGTGTTGCGGATGGTTCCAGCGCACCAGCGCTTCGAAACCGGTGATGCAGCGGCGCGTCAGATCGATCTTCGGCTGATAGGCGAGGAACAACTGGCCTTCAGCGAGCGCGACGCGCAGTTGCTGCTCCCACTTCATCAAGTGGTCCGCGCGGTGCGACAACTGTGGCGAATAGAACTGGTAGCAGTTCTTGCCCGCATCTTTCGCGCTGTACATCGCGAGGTCGGCTTTTTTCAGCAGGTCGATCTCGCTTTCGTTGGCGACCGAGTAGAGCGCGATGCCGATGCTCGCGTGCAACACGAACGAGCTGCCGCGCACTTCGAAAGGCTTGGAGAATGCTTCGGCGGCCGCTTCGGCGAGCGTGACGGCGCGCTTCTCGACGTCATCGCCCTTGATCACCACAACGAACTCGTCACCGCCGATGCGGCTCAAGGCGCCGCCGTCGCCGACTGCGGTAGCGAGACGCGAGGCCGTCATTTGCAGCACGATGTCGCCGGCGTTGTGGCCTAGCGTGTCATTGACTGTCTTGAAGTTGTCCAGGTCAATGAAAAGAATCGCGAGGCGCCCGAGATTGGAATGCTGTGCCACGTCGTGCCGCAGTGTTTGCAACGTCGCATAGCGATTGCGCAGACCCGTCAGCAGATCGTACTCGACCAGATGCGTCATCTCGCGTTCGCGTCCGAGCAGCTTGCCGATCAAGCCGGTGGCCACCGCGAAGAAGCTCAGCATGGCGAGCGAGATGAAGCCCGCCATCAGCAGGTAGACGTTGCGCGTGTGGTTGTAGTCGGCGAATTCTTCGGCTTGCGACAGACCGACCAGCACGCCGAGCGGATAGCCGTCGATATGGCGGTAGGAGACGATACGCGTGACGTTGTCGATCGAATCGACGTAGGTGCCCGACACATGCTCTGAGGTTGGATACGAGCCGCTCGCCGAGAACGAACCGTTGGCGGTGTCGACGCTGCCCGTGCGGCGCGCCAGCACCGTGCCGTTGTCCGAGATCACCGCGATCACGCCTTCACGGCCGATGGCCGCGTTGTTGTAGAAGTCGCTGGTGAAATAGCTCGGGTCTTCGGAGACCACCACGACGCCCGCGAACGAGCCGTCGGGATGATTCAGACGCCGTGTCATCTGCAAGGTCCAATGGCCGGATACGCGGCCGAGTACCGGCTTGCTGATATACAACTGGTCATCGTTTTCGTGTTCGTGGACCTTGAAGTGTTCGCGGTCCGACAGGTCGATGTGTTTGGGATTGAGTTCAGCCGTGTTGGCGATCAGCGTGCCGTGCTCGTCGATCAGCGACACCTGCACGAGCGTCTCGCTTTGCACCACGCCTTTTTCCACCGTGCTGGAGAGATCGAAATGATTCGGCGTTTTTTCGAACTCGTATTTGACGAAGCGGGTGATCTGGTCGACCTGGTGAATTGCCTTGACCGTGTGCTGCTCCAGCGCCGCGGAGAGAATCGCGGCAGAGGCCATCGCCTCGCGATTCGTGGCTTCCTTTTCAACCGACAGGCGCGCGAAGATCACAGTCCAAAGCAGGATCAGCACCAGCACGCCGAGCGCCGGAATGGCGAGCAGGGCACGACGGCGCGACACAGCAGGGTCGCGGCGGGGTTTGGCTTCGCGCTGGTCGGAGAAGCGGAACTGGCTCATCGGGCGGCCCGTTCCCTGGTGCCGGCCAGTTGCAACTGCGCGAGCATTGACTGCGCTAATTTCATGGGTGGCTGCATGGTGACCAAGGTGCCGGGACTGCTGCGCAGGGGAAGGGAGCGTGGCGTCGTGCCTGACCATCCGCAGGTCATCGGGTACGTTTCGATATTACTTAATGCCACTGGATTAAGGAAGAGTCCTCGCATCGGGTATACGCGGGCGCGACAGGGCGTGCCGTCCGGCTGAATTCGCAGCCGGCGCAGCCAGCCATGGGGCTGCGGCCTGGCACTTGTTTTCGAATATTTCATCGGGATATGGAATTCAGGTGTGCCAGGCCTCTCGTCATGCATGGCGCATTAATCGCGCAAAAGGTGCGGCATTTTGTTGTTAAGCGTGGCTTGAAGCGGCAAAACACGGCCAGCGCTCAGCAGCAGACCGGCGCGCGCGAACCCGCAATCGAGCGCTGCGCCGTTCATGGCAAGCGGAACGTGCCGTCGACGATCGTCACTGACGGCCCACCGATCCACGTTTTGCCGGCGTCGTCGTCGTAGTGCACCGAAACGTTGCCGGCACGGCCCAACACGGTGCCTTGGCGGGCCGTGTAGTGTGCGCCGGGGCGCAATTGCTGGGCGCTCAGCAGGCCCGCGAGTGCGGCATTCGCGCTGCCCGTCACCGGATCTTCACCCACACCGAAGCGGCCGCCTGACATCAGGCACCGTACCTCGAAGGTGGCCGGGCCGTCAGCGTCGTGCGGTCCATAGACGGCAAGGCCGTGGGTGTCCATCGCATGGACGAGGTCGGCGAGCGCGGCGGCATCGGGCTCGAGCGCGAGGCAATCGCGCGCTGAATTGACGCGTACCACGAGCCATGGCGCACCATTGTCGACCGCGCAGGGCGTCGCGCTGAAGTCGATCGCATCGCTACGTAAAGCCATAGTGAGCGCCGCGTACCGATCCTGGGGAAGCGCTGTGACGCGCGCAGGCGGGGCGGCGAATGCCCATGTCTCCTGTGCTTCACCGGTCGATTCAGCCGGCGCCTTCAGCGCCTTCAATTCGATGAGACCCACGCCGCATTGCTGGATCAGCTTGCCAGCCTGTTTCGGCCGATACCCGCTTTCGAGCAGCGCATGCGCGGTGCCGAGTGTCGGATGACCAGCGAACGGCAACTCGCCATGCGTCGTGAAGATACGCACGCGATAGTCGGCAGCCGGGTCGGTCGGCTTCAGCAGGAAGGTCGTTTCGGAAAGATTGGTCCAGTGCGCGATGGCCTGCATCTGATCGGCATCGAGTGCATCGGCATCGAACACGACTGCAAGCGGATTGCCTTTGAACGGTACCGACGTGAACACGTCGACTTGTTTGAAACGAACGGTGTGAGCGGTCATCAGGCGCAGTCCGGCGAATCCGGCAGATTGATAGGGTTGGCGGATTCTATCTGGTGACAAAGGAACGATCTACCTCGCCACAAATGCAAAACGCGCCGCAGGTGACAGACACCTCGCGACGCGTTCAGGACGCTCGGTACGACCGGCCGGGCGAACCGGCGGCCGAACCTGTTGGCGGTTGTTATTCCACTTCGGCGATCATCTCGATCTCGACGCATGCGCCGAGCGGAATCTGCGCCACGCCGAACGCCGAGCGCGCATGCTTGCCGCGCTCGCCGAACACGTCTGCGATCAGTTCGGAGGCGCCGTTGGTCACCAGATGCTGCTCGGTGAACTCAAGCGTCGAGTTGACGAGGCTCATCAGCTTGACGATGCGCGTGACGCGGTTCAGGTCGCCCACATGCGCATGCAGCGTGGCGAGCAGGTCGATCGCGATGGAACGCGCTGCGGCCTTGCCTTCTTCGGTAGTGAGGGTGGCGCCGAGCTTGCCGGCCCATACCTTGCCGTCTTTCTTCGCGATGTGGCCCGACAGGTATACCGTGTTGCCGCTTTGCGCGCTCATCACATAGGCGGCTGCCGGCGCGCCTGCGCTCGGCAGTTCGATGCCCAGTTCCTTAAGCTTGTCGTACACGTTTGATTGAGCCATGGTGTGTCCTTGGTCGGTAGTGAACAGTAATGAAATTCGGTGGCGCGAGTTGGTCGGGACAGCTTAGACCTTCGCGCGGATCAGTGCCGCGAGACGCGACACGCCTTCGTCGATCTTGGCCGGCGGCACCGTGACGAACGACAGGCGCAGCGTGTTGTGCTGGGCTTCGCTCGCAAAGAACGGACCGCCCGGCACGAACGCCACATTCTGCGCGACGGCTTCTTCGAGCAGCTTCATGCTGTCGATCTGCGCGGGCAGATTCACCCACACGAACATGCCGCCTTCCGGCCGGTTCCAGCTTACGCCTTCCGGCATGTAGCGTTCGAGAGCAGCCAGCATCGCCGCGCATTGATCGCGGTACAGCTCGCGAATGGTCGGCACGTGCGTGTCGAGGAAGCCGTCCTTGATCACTTCGTACACGATGCGTTGTGTGAAGCTCGGCGTGTGCAGATCGGTGGCTTGCTTGGCCTGCACGAGCTTGAAGATCAACTCTTCGGGCGCAATGATGTAGCCGACCCGCAGGCCCGGCGCCAGCACCTTCGAGAACGAGCCGAGATGGACGATGTGATCCGGCGCCATCGACAGCATGGTGGGCAGCGGTTCGCCCGCGTAGTCGAGCGCGCCGTAGGGATCGTCTTCGATCACCGGGAACGGCGCGGTCTTCGCAAACGCGGCCAATGCGCGGCGGCGTTCGACCGGCAGGCGGCGGCCCGTCGGATTCTGGAAATTCGGTTGTGCGTACAGGAGGCGTGCGCCGGCTGTCAGCTCGGGCGTGAGCGCTTCGGGAATCAGGCCTTGCTCGTCGGTCGGCACCTGCACGTAGCGCGGTTCGTACATCGAGAACGATTGCAGCGCGCCGAGGTAGGTCGGCGTTTCGACCAGCACGGGGCTGTTCGGGCATACCAGCACTTTGCCGAGCAGATCGAGCGCTTGCTGCGAGCCGGTCGTGATGAGTACCTGCGAAGGACGAATCTGCGCGCCGTTCACCGAATAGCGTTGCGCGATCCATTCACGCAGCGGCAGATAGCCTTCGGTCGCGCTGTATTGCAAGGCCGCGGCGGGCGCGTCGCGCAGAATGCGGTCGGATGCTTCGCGCATGCGCTCGGCCGGGAAGGTTGCCGGCGAGGGCAGGCCGCCCGCGAACGAAATGACTTCGGGCCGTTCCGTGACTTTCAGGATCTCGCGAATCGCCGAGCTCGTGAGCTTGCGTGCGCGTTCGGACAGTTGCCACGTGGGGGCTTTCAAGTCGCTTTGGTCCATGGTCTCCTCTGCTGGTTTGTCTGGAACTGGTCAAAACTTCAATTATCGCGCGAGTCGACGGCCCACGCGCGCTGCTTATTTAAGGGTCCGTAGACCCTCGGGTGTCTCAAACTCGGCGACGAGCGCCGCCGCGCCGTCCGTGGACTCGAGTGCGATCAGGTGCGCCGCGCCCAGCCAGTGCAATTGCGCGGCAATTACGTCGGCCTGTGGATGGACTGCTTTCAAAGCTTTCAGTGCAATGCCCGTTTCATCCAATACCGCCGACGGGTGCTTCGGCGTGTCCCACTGGATCAGCGTCGGCAGTACGCCGTCGCCGGCGCCTTGCCACGCGGGGAAGGCGCCATCGTCAGGCACCGACAGGCTCCACGTGAAATCGCCGCGCGTCATCGGCACGATCGGTGCAATGCGCTGCGGATACTGCGTTTGCCATGCGCCGAGCTGCTTCGGCCGTTCAACTCGGGCAACCCAGTGCGACAGGTATGGGCCTTTTTTGAGCCGCGCTTGCGTCGCCGGATCGTCGAGGGCGAACAGGCGGGCACGAGGCGCCGCGCCATCCGCCGGTTCTGCCGCCTGCGGGTCGATCGCGATCACTTCCAGATACACGCCGCCCCACAGATTCAGCAGACGATTGTGCGTGCGCATCAGCGGATGCGCGCCGCCGCCGGCCGGTGCGACGCCGAGCGTGTCGGCAACGTACTGCGTGCCCTCGTCGAGGGTACGGGCGGAAATCACGAGGTGATCGAGACGGAGCGAATGGGCAGTCATGGCGGATCAGGAAAACGGTTTCTGCGGTAAGCCGGAACGCGCGCCGGGTGCGGCAGCAGCGTTGCCGGGGTCGTAAGCATAACCGTTTGCCAGGTCGGCGGGCCAGGCGGATGGCGTTTGGGCGGGTCCTGCCCGAGTTCGCTTGTGAGCGGCGGGATGCAACCCGGGCCGCTTTATCATCCGTTGCTTATCTTAAATGTAGCCTTAAATGTAGCGGCGGCGACCGGCACAGTAACGGTACAATCGATTCGATACCGTTCGGTACAGTTGGAGCCCGTTATGTCCGTCCCGCTTACCCAGATTCCCACGCCTCACGATACGACGTCGCTGACGCTGGTCGAGCAGCTCGTCCAGTGGGCGCGCCGCCGCATCGAGGAGCGGGTGTTCCGTCCCGGCATGCGCATGCCGTCGATCCGCAAGCTGGCGCTGGACAAAGGCGTGTCGCGCTTCACCGTGGTCGAGGCGTATGAGCGGCTGGTGGCGCAGGGCTACCTGGAGTCGCGGCGCGGCTCCGGCTTCTATGTGCGCGAACGCTTGGGCGCTGCGCCGACGGCCGAGATCCGCACGATCGCCGCAGCGGCGCCCGCGCCGGCCACGATCGATGTCGTCTGGCTGCTGCGCAATATGTTGCATACGGGCGCGCGCCCCGAGCGCAGTCCTGGCCTCGGCTACTTGCCGGGCCGCTGGCTCGACGGCGATCTGATCACCAACGCGCTGCGCACGCTCGGCCGGCAAAGCGGCGCGCAGATGCTCGGCATCGGCACGCCGCAAGGCTTTTTGCCGCTGCGCCAGCAGTTGCAGACGCGGCTTGAGGAGCTGGAAATCGGCGCTTCGCCGGATCAGATTGTGATGGTCTCCGGCATCACCCAGGCGATCGATCTGATTTCGCGGATTTACGTGAAGCCGGGCGATGCGGTGATCGTCGGCGATCCGGCCTGGTTTCAGATGTTCGGGCGCTTCGCGTCGCAGGGCGCGCGGCTGGTCGGCATGCCGTACACCCCGGATGGGCCGGACCTCGACGCGCTCGAGTCGCTGGTCGAGACCTGGCGGCCGAAAATGCTGGTGATCAATTCGGTGCTGCAGAATCCCACCGGCACCTCGCTCACGGCCGCGCAGGCGTTCCGCATTCTGCGTCTCGCCGAGGCCTACGATTTCATCGTCGTCGAAGACGATATTTACGGCGATCTGTGCCCGCCGAGCTATCCGGGCACGCGCCTCGCGAGCCTCGACCAGTTGAAGCGCGTGATCTACCTGAGCAGCTTTTCGAAGACGCTCGCGCCCAATCTGCGCGTGGGTTTTATCGCCGCCGCGCCTGAAGTGGCCACGGCCGTCAGCGATCAAAAAATGCTGGTCGGCATGACGAGCCCCGAACTGAACGAGCGCGTGCTCTACAAGATTCTCACCGAGGGCCATTACCGCCGGCACGTCGAGCGGCTGCGCGCGCGGCTCGACGGTGTGCGCGAAAAATCGGTGCGGATGCTCGAAAAGACCGGCATGAAGCTGTTTCTGACGCCCGCGGCGGGCATGTTCCTGTGGGCCGACACGGGCGTCGATGCGAGCGCGCTCGCGGCCGCCGGCCACGAAGAAGGCTTTCTGCTGACGCCGGGTAGCCTGTTTTCTCCGCAGCAATCGCCCACCACGTGGATGCGCTTTAACATCGCCAACTGCGGCGATCCTGAGCTGTCGACGTTCCTCTGCCGCTATCTCGACAGCGTCGCGCGGCGCGCCTCTTGAAACCGCGCCGGGCTGCCCCAACTTAGCGGCGACACGGCAATCCGGCCATCCGGCGGCACGGTCCCAGCGGCCAAAGAGGGCTCCAAGCGGGCCCAAGCGGTTCGCGGCCGTGCGCCACGCCTGACTAGAACCCCATTCGTAACAGAGAGGAAGTCCGACCATGGCACAAGAAACCATGAGCTTTCAGGCAGAAGTTAAACAACTTCTGCACCTGATGATCCATTCGCTGTACAGCAACAAGGAAATCTTTCTGCGCGAGCTGATTTCGAACGCGTCCGACGCGGCCGACAAGCTGCGCTTCGAAGCGATTGAAAACAGCGCGCTGTACGAAAACGACCCAAATCTGCGGATTCGCGTGTCGTACGACAAGGCCGCGCGCACCATCACGCTCGACGACAACGGCATCGGCATGAGCCGTGACGAAGCGATCGCCAACCTCGGCACGATCGCGCGCTCGGGCACCAAGGAATTCTTCGGCAAGCTCTCCGGCGACCAGCAGAAAGATGCGGCGCTGATCGGCCAGTTCGGCGTGGGCTTCTACTCAGGCTTCATCGTCGCGGACAAGATCACGGTCGAAACGCGCCGTGCCGGTTTGCCGGCCTCGGAAGGCGTGCGCTGGGAAAGCGCGGGCGAGGGCGATTTCGCAGTTGAGCAGATCGAACGCGCCGCGCGCGGCACGACCATCACGCTGCATCTGCGTGCCGATGAAGACGAGCTGCTGTCGTCGCATCGTCTGAAGTCGATCATCCAGAAGTACTCGGACCACGTCGCGCTGCCCATCCTGATGGCGAAGGAAGAGTGGGACGCTGAAAAGAGCGAGATGGTCACGAAGGAAGAAGACGAGACCGTCAACCAGGCGAGCGCGCTGTGGACTCGTTCGAAGAACGACATCACCGAAGAGCAGTACAAGCAGTTCTACCAGCACCTCTCGCACGATCATCAGGACCCGCTGACGTGGACGCATAACCGCGTTGAAGGTCGCAGCGAGTACACGCAACTGCTGTACGTGCCGACGCATGCGCCGTTCGACATGTTCAACCGCGATCATCGCGCCGGCCTGAAGCTGTACGTGAAGCGCGTGTTCATCATGGACGACGCCGAACAACTGCTGCCGGGCTATCTGCGTTTCGTGAAGGGCGTGGTCGATTCGGCTGATCTGCCGTTGAACGTATCGCGCGAAATCCTGCAGGAAAGCCGCGACGTGAAGGCGATCCGCGAAGGCGTGACCAAGCGTTCGCTGTCGATGCTCGAAGAGTTGGCCAACTCGGAGAACGACGCCGATAAGGAAAAGTACGCCGGCTTCTGGAAGGAATTCGGCCAGGTGCTGAAGGAAGGCATCGGCGAAGATTTCGCCAATCGCGAGCGTATTGCGAAGCTGGTGCGTTTCGCGTCGACGCATACGGAATCGCCGGAGCAAAACGTCTCGCTCGCCGATTACGTCGCGCGGATGAAGCCCGAGCAAACGAAGATCTACTACGTGACCGCCGACACCTGGCAAGCCGCGACCCACAGCCCACATCTCGAAGTGTTCCGCAAGAAGGGCGTGGAAGTGCTGCTGCTGACCGATCGCGTCGATGAATGGATGCTGTCGTTCCTGAACGAATTCGACGGCAAGCCGCTGCAAAGCGTTGCGCGCGGCGATCTCGATCTGGGCGCGCTGAATGACGAAGAAAAGCAGGCGCAGGAAAAGGTCGGCGAAAAGTTCAAGCCGCTTGTCGACAAGATGAAAGAAGCGCTGAAGGACAAGGCCAAGGACGTGCGTTTGACGTTCCGCCTGACCGATTCGCCGTCTTGTCTCGTAGCTGACGATGGCGAAATGAGCGGCTATTTGCAACGTATGCTGAAGGCCGCGGGTCAGGAAGCGCCGTCGTTCCACCCGATTCTCGAAGTGAATCCGGAGCATGCGCTGGTGAAGGGCCTGCATGCGGACAGCGCGAATTTCGACGACTGGTGTCATCTGTTGTTCGATCAGGCTTTGCTTGCTGAAGGCGGCGCGCTGGAAGATCCGGCTAGCTTTGTGAAGCGTACCAACGCGTTGTTGCTGGCGCGTGCGAGTTGAGTTTTCGAGTTTGATTTGAACCCGAGCTGGCGTCGGTTCGACGCTTGTGATTGAAAAATGCGCTGCCTTGGCAGCGCATTTTTTTTTGCCCTCCTGTAACCGATCAGATCTATTCAAAGCGCTAAATCGAGATTGATTTGTGAGATGTGAAAACGCGGCTCTGTTTTATGCTTGCGCGATCGAAATTCGGATGCTTAAGGGACTATCTGCGGTCTGCCAGCCGCTCACGCATCCGATCTCTTTTCTGCAATTGCGCATTGACGCGCCGCGCTAACTCTCTGTATCTCCATGCCCGATTCCGCACTGCCAACCCCCACCGATCCCGTGCATCTCCTGTGGTCGATCTTGCGCGAGCAAGGTTTCGACGCTGCCGAGCGACGGGCGCTTGAATTAACCGCGGAGGGCGTCACGCCGCAATTGCATGCAGATCTGTGCGCGGGTGCGGGGCGTTTCGAAGCTGCGTATCACAGTGCGTCGCAAGCACACACGCAGGCGGCAGAAAACGGCGCGCGTTACGCTCGGCTAGCCCTGTTCGCTGACGCACTAGGCCGTGCTGACGCCGCGCAGCGCAACAGCGAGTTGGCGGTAACCACCCAACCGTCGGCAGCGACGCTCGAATGGATCGTCTGGTTGATCAATCGCTGCGGCGCGCATTCGGCGGCAGTACACATGTTGCGCGCGTACGAGCAACACGAGCCACAGGATGCACGCGCCCCCTGGTGGTTGGCGATTGCGCTTGCGGCGCCGCCGGATGCGAGCGCGCGAGCCGAGCGTCGCGCGGCGCTGTTGCGGGCCTATGCGCTCGATCCGGTGATCCACCCCGCATTGCCGTTGCAGCTCGCGCTGGCTTTCCGAGAAATCCGCGATTGGTCCACCGTCGAACGCGTTTGTCGTGAGGTGCTGACACGCCATCCTGCCGATGCAGAAATTGCCTGGCAACTGAGCCATGCGCAGTGGCAGTGCAACGACGCTGCCGCGGCCGAAGCAACCATGCGCGCTGTCGATGCCGCCGCGCCCGGCAATGCCCAAGTGATGGGCGCGATCGGCATGTATCTGGCCGAGCAGGCGCGTTTTGCAGAAAGCGAAGCGGCACTGTATGCAGCGCTCACGCTCGACCCATCCGCATCGCAGGCGGCCGTCGATCTGGCCGATCTGAAGTTGCGGCGCGGCGACTGGTCGAGCGCATGGCCGCACTTCGCGGCGCGTCTGACGCGCGACGATCGCGAGCCCAACAACGTTGTGACGGTGATGGAAAGGCTGTGTCCGCGCTGGCAGGGTCAATCGCTGGCCGGCAAGACCTTGATCGTGCACAGCGAACAGGGCAACGGCGACGATATTCAGATGGTGCGATTCGTGCACGAGCTGGCGGCGCGCGTACGCGACGAAGGCGGTCGGCTGGTACTCGCAGTGCGCCGGGCGTTACAGCCGCTGTTCGCGCGCTTTTACGGGGATTGCGTCTCCATCGAGGACGGACCGCTCGGCAAGCCGCACTTTGGGCTGCCGATCATGAGCGTGCCGTCGGTGCTGGAGTTGCGGCCTGACCAGGTGCGCGGCGGTGCCTATCTAACCGCCGATGCAAGCCGCGTGGCGGCGTGGCGCGAGCGGATCGGCGCATGGGGCGGGGAGGCGGCGCGATTGCATATCGGCCTCGTCTGGTCAGGCAGCCCGACGCATCGCCGCGACGCGAAGCGGTCGATTCCGCTTGCGGCGCTGGCTCCCGTGCTCGCGCTACCCAATATCGTGTTCCATCCGCTGACGCCGGGCCGTGACGCCGATGTGGCAGCGCTGAGCGGAGCGGGGCATCGCGTGTGCGATCTGACTGCGCACTATCAGGCCGGTTTCGACGACGTGGCCGCGCACGTGAGCGCGCTCGATGCCGTGCTTACCATCGACAGTGCGCCTTTGCATCTGGGCGGTGCGCTGGGGCGCCCGGTGCTGGCGATGCTCGATCATGTGTCGCACTGGTGTTGGGGCAATGAAGAGACGCAACCGTGGTACGACTCTGTTGATCTGTTTCGCCAACCGCGGCCGGGCGCGTGGGAGCCGGTGGTCGAGCGCGTGGCGGCACGTCTGCAGGCGATGTAAGCGCTCGATAGTTGTTTGCGAGAGTCGCGCCGAAACTGCAAAGTCGCGTCTAAAAGACCGCACACGTAAAAACGCCCGCGTCATGCGGGCGTTTTTACGATCCTCACATCAGATGGCGAACACCTACTTCTGCCCCATCAGCGTATCCATCGTTTCACCGCGCACCACGATCTCGGTGCGTCGGTTCAGTGCGCGCCCTTCGGATGTATCGTTGCTGGCGACGGGGTTGTTGTACGCGTAGCCCTTCGTCCTGATCCGGTCCATCGCCACGCCGCGCGCCACGAGCGCATAACCCACCGCAGTGGCGCGCGATTCGGAAAGCTGCTGGTTGTAGTCGAGCGTGCCGACATTGTCGGTGTAGCCCTCGACCAGTATCGGCTTCTTGCTGCGCTTGAGCAGAACGGCTGAGCGATTGATGACCGCCGCTGCATCGCCGCGCACTTCGGATTTGCCGAACTCGAACAGCGCGGCTTCGGGGAGCTTGACTGAGACACCGTTGGCAACCGACGTCACCTCGATGCCGACGGCCTTATTCAACGATGTTTCCTTGTCGCGGTTCAGCGGTGCCGCGCAACCCGCCAGCAGCACGACAGACATTGCGCATGCAGAAGCGCCCAGGAACGTTTTCATGTTTCTTTATCTCCTTCAATATCCGATCACATGGCACGCCCTTCAATCACGGGCGGACCGTCGACTTGTTAAAGCACGAAGGTTGTATCGCGCGTCGCTGGACGAGGAGAATCGGAACTGTCTGAAATCGATACGCTGATTGAGGCGGTTCCGTCCGGCATGGTGATCGACGGACATTCCCGACGGGACGACAGGTTAGGGACTCACGATCTTCTGACAACTGCGCCGTTATAATCCGACACCATGCCTATCCGTTTCGATGCCGCCGACGCCCACTGGCGTGTCGCGCCCTTACCCGGTTTTAGCGCCGCCCAGAAAGACTGGTTGACCCGCGGTGGATCGCTGACCGCGCATCTGCGCACGCTCGGCGTGGTTGCGGTGCGCGTGACGCGCGAAGCCGTCGCGCTGCCGTGGGCCGACGAATACGCCGCGCTCGGTCTTGCGCCGCGTGCGCCGGTGTGGGTTCGGGAGGTAGTGTTGTCGGTTGACGGCGTGCCGTTTGTCGCGGCGCATAGTGTCGCGCCGCTGGCCGCGAGCGTCGGCGTATGGCAGGCCACGCGAAGGTTGCGCACGCGGCCGCTCGCCGAGCTGCTGTACAGCGATAGCAGCGTTGCGCGATCGTCGCTGGTAAGTCGCAGGCTGACGGCGCGTCATCCGTTGTATCGGTTGGCCGCGGTTGAGATCGGTGGCGTGCAACCGCATGCGCTAGTCGCGCGTCGTTCGGTGTTCGAGCGGCACGGTGCGCCGTTGATGGTCACCGAGTGCATGTTGCCGGCGTTGTGGGCGCATCTGGCGTCTCCTTGCCAAACACCGTCTGCGCATTCAGCGTCCAGCCACGTCCATGCTCCGCCGCGCACTCATGTGCGGGAACACGGCCGGCCGCTTGAGCACACGGCATCGCGCGCCGCCCATGGTGCACAGCGCGCAGAACCGGGACACCTTTCCGAACGGGACGCACATGAATCCGGGCACGCGCCGGCATCGGACCGAAAGGAAAAGCGCTGATGCTGCGCGGCTTTCCACCCGTCGTTGCGGCGGATACGCACACGCTGATTCTCGGCAGCTTTCCCGGCGAGGCGTCGCTGGCCGCGACGCAGTATTACGCGCATCCGCGCAACCAGTTCTGGCGCTTGCTCGGCACGGTGCTCGACGAACCGCTTCCCGAGCTCGCCTATGAAGAGCGGCTACGGCGTTTGCTGTCGCACGGCATCGGCGTGTGGGACGTGCTCGCCGCCTGCGAACGCGAAGGCAGTCTCGACGCCGCGATCCGCAATGCCAGCCCCAACGATTTTGCTTCTCTGCGCGCCCACGCGCCGCTGTTGAAGAAAGTCTGCTTCAACGGCAAGACGGCAGGCCGCTTTGCGCCGGTGATCGGCGAAGCGGGCTACGTCACCCTCGTATTGCCTTCGTCGAGTCCGGCGAATGCTATGCTCTCGTTCGACCAAAAATTGCGTCTCTGGCGCGACATCCTTACATGACGAAACTGATCAAGCGCGCCTCAGCTGAAGCCCGTGCTTTCCGCAATAAAGACGCTGACGCCGGCGACCACACGCTGAACAAACAGAAAGCAGTGCGCAATAAAAAACGCGCGCTGCACGACGACGATCTGCACGACGCGCCGCAAATCGAAGCGCCGCGCAAGCCGCGTTTCGCACCGGTTACGTTCTCGGAAGAGGGCGGTGTGCGTTTCCTGCACTTCGGCACGGAATGGGTGCAAGGCGCCATGCGTCTGCGCAAGCCGGATCACATCGAACTCGAATACGCGCAGCAGATGATGGCCTGGTTGCTGTTCATCGAAACGCCCAAGCGGATCGTCCAGCTCGGTCTCGGCGCCGCCGCACTGACCAAGTTTGCGCACCGCTTCCTGAAGCGCGCCAAAGTCGAAGCGGTCGAAGTGAACCCGGCGGTGGTCGTGGCCGCACGCACGATGTTCGAACTGTCGCACGACGACGCCCGTCTGACCGTGCACGAAATGGATGCATGGGACTTCGTCAACGATCGCGCCAACCACGGCACGATCGGCGCGTTGCAGATCGACGTCTACGATGCCACCGCGCGTGGCCCGGTGCTCGACAGCGTCGGCTTCTACCGCGCGGTGCGCGCGTGCCTGACCGAGGCGGGCGTGGTGACGGTGAATCTGTTCGGCGATCATCCGAGCTTCGTGCGCAACATGAAGCGTCTGAACGAAGCCTTCGACGGCCGTGTGGTCGCGCTGCCGGAAGTGCATGACGGCAACCGCATCGCCATCGCGTTCTCGGGCCCGGCACTCGACGTGCCGTTCACGACGCTGCAAGCGCGCGCGAAGCTGATCGAAGCGGAACTCGGCTTGCCGGCGCGCAAGTGGATCAAGGGTTTGCAGGAATCGACCGGTCAGAACGGTAGCTCGTTCTCGATCTGATGTGAGAATGGGTCGGGCCGCTTGAAGCCGCTTAAGGCCGCGTAAGGCTGGTTGAGGCTGGTCCGACCCAGGTCCCCGTTGCGCTCATGCGACGGTTTCCCAACCGCTTCCCCCGTGCATTGCCCGGCTGGTTCGATATCCCCGGATACCCAGGACGCATCGCTCCCATCGGCGCCCCGGCCCCCCGCGTCCGGCGCCCTCGCGGCCACCCCTCATCTCCGCTAAACCACCGCCCCGCGCGCCCCAGCAGCACATTTGCGCCTCGGGTCGTCCCTGCTTGACCGGACGTTCTCGGCTCCTATACTCTTTCGAAGCTTTCGGGGTACCCGTGGCCTACCTGCGACGGGACATCCACCACCCGTCCACACACGGGCCAACATTTCAATAATAGGGAAGAGGAGACGTCATGGCTCACGACGCCGACGCGAACAAGGCCAGCAAGCACTGGCTCTGGTTGCTGCTGTTGCCCTGGATCGCGATGATCTGGGTGCCGTCATATAACAAGGTCGAACCGCAGCTGTTCGATTTTCCGTTCTTCTACTGGTACCAGCTGCTGTGGGTGTTGATCAGCGCGATCATCACGGCGCTCGTGTACTTCAAGACCAAGACCCGCTCGACGGGCAGCTCGCAAGGGGGCGCACGATAATGAACGCCACCGCAACATTCGTCTTCGTCCTGTTCTTTATCGGCGTCACCATTCTCGGCTTTGTCGCGGCTCACTGGCGCAAGGGCGACCTCGCCCATCTGGAAGAGTGGGGCCTCGGCGGCCGGCGCTTCGGCACCATCGTCACCTGGTTCCTGCTGGGCGGCGACCTGTACACCGCTTACACCTTCATCGCCGTGCCGGCGCTGGTGTTCGGTGCGGGCGCAACGGGTTTCTTCGCGCTGCCGTACACGATCCTGATCTATCCATTCGCGTTCGTCGTGTTCCCGAAACTGTGGAGCATCGCCAAACGTCAGGGTTACGTGACATCGGCCGACTTCGTCTCGGCTCGCTATGGCAGCCGCATGCTGGCGTTGGCGATCGCCGTGACCGGCATTGTCGCGACGATGCCGTACATCGCGCTGCAGCTGGTCGGTATCGAAGTGGTGATCGGCGCACTGGGTTTCGACACCAAGGGCTTCGTCGGCGATCTGCCGCTGATCATCGCGTTCGCGATTCTGGCGGCCTACACGTACACGTCGGGCCTGCGCGCGCCGGCCATGATCGCGGTCGTCAAGGACGTGCTGATCTATATCGTGATCTTCGCAGCGATCATCGTGATTCCGCCGCAATTGGGCGGCTTCGGCCATATCTTCAGCGTGGTGCCGCCTGCCAAGCTGCTGCTGAAGGCACCGGACGTGTCGAGCCTGAATGGCTACAGCGCGTACGCGACGCTTGCAGTGGGTTCAGCGCTTGCGCTGTTCCTGTATCCGCACTCGATCACCGCGGTGCTGTCGTCGAAGTCGGGTAACACGATCCGCCGCAACATGGCGATGCTGCCGGCCTACTCGCTGGTGCTCGGCCTGCTCGCGCTGCTGGGCTTCATGGCGCTGGCTTCGGGTGTGAAGGACATGCCGGAATTCGCGCCGTACTTCAAGGCGTTCGGCCCGAACTTCGCGGTGCCGGCGCTGTTCCTGCACTTCTTCCCGTCGTGGTTCGTCGGCGTGGCCTTCGCGGCGATCGGTATCGGCGCGCTGGTGCCGGCGGCGATCATGTCGATTGCGGCAGCGAACCTGTACACGCGCAACATCCACAAGGAGTTCGTGAACCGCAACATGTCGCATGAGCAGGAGACTAACGTCGCGAAGCTGGTGTCGCTGATCGTCAAGGTCGGCGCGGTCGCGTTCATTCTCGGATTGCCGCTCACGTACGCGATCCAGCTGCAACTGCTGGGCGGTATCTGGATCATCCAGACGCTGCCGGCAATCGTGCTGGGTCTCTACACGCGCGTGCTTGACTACCGCGGCCTGCTGATCGGCTGGGCGGTCGGTATCGCAACCGGCACGTGGATGGCGATCTCGCTGAAGCTGGCGGGCTCGATCTTCACGATCCACCTGTTCGGCATGGCGATTCCGGGCTACGCGGCGGTGTGGTCGCTGATCGTCAACCTGATTGTGTCTGTCGTGGTGAGCCTGCTGGTGCGCGCGTTCGGCATGCAGCGCGCCGAGGACCGTACCCGTCCGGAAGATTATCTGGACGTGGTCGAAGGCTAAGCCAGCCGTTCCAGCTCGCCGGAAAAGCAACGCCCGCAGACAAAAGTTTGCGGGCGTTTGTCTTTCCAGGGCACTCCAGGGCAGGATAGCGGAACCGTCCTTCAAAGCGTCCGTCGCGCGAGCCATGGCTTCTGCCGATTCTCCCCGCGTCCTTGTCCGCCGCTCGGCCATCAGCCGCATGGTGCGCACGATCACGTCGCCGTACTACCGCTATCGCCACGCAAAGGTGTTGCATAGCTTGCGGGTCGGCGTCGCGATGCTGGTGTCGATTCTCGCAACCACCGGGATCGACATTCCCCACGGCATCTGGTCGTCGGTGACCTTGCTGGTCGTGATCGGCGGCTTGCAGCATCACGGCAACATCCGCAAAAAGGCCGCCGACCGGGCGGCGGGAACGCTGCTCGGCGCGGTGATCGGGCTTCTGCTCATCCTGACGCAGAACCTGACCGGGTCGCTGCCGCTCACCTATGTACTGATGTCGATCGTCGCGGGGATCTGCGCGTGGTTCGCGATCGGATCGTCGGGGTATATCGGCCTGCTGACGGCGATCACGATGTGCATTGTCGCGGGTCATGGCGACAATCTGATCGACGTCGGTCTATGGCGCACGCTGAACGTGCTGATCGGCATTGTGATCGCGCTGGCGTTTTCGTTCGCGTTGCCGTTGCACGCGACCTATTCATGGCGTTATGGGATCGCCGACAATCTGCGCGACTGTGCGCGGATCTACACCCGTTTGCTGGAAGGCGAAACGATCAGCGAAGAGGAACAGGTCAAACGCTTCCTCGCGATCAACAAGCGGCTGGTGCAGTTGCGCTCGCTGATGCCTTCGGTGGCAAAGGAGATCGACGTGCCGCAGGCGAAGCTCGAAGAGATCCAGCGCTTGCATCGGTCGGTGCTCAGTTCGCTGGAATTGCTGGCGACCGGCCCGCTGATGCGCGCGGACGCTGCAGCGCGCGCCGCGTATGCGCGGGAGTGCGGCGTCGAGGTGCACGCCGTGCGCGGCATGCTGTTGGCGATCGCGCGCGGGCTGCGTTTTGGCCGCGCGACGCACTTCGGCATTCCGGCTGCAACGCCGCTCACCGAGGTGTGCGGTGGCGCGGCGCTTGACTTGCCACCCGACTTGCAAGGGCCGTATTGGCTCGGGCAGCGCCTTGCCGAACAGGTGGACCGGCTGCGCGCTTTGCTGTTGGAGACTGAGCCGAACTGGAACATCGAACGGCATTCGCGCAGTTTGCTGAAGGTTTAGGGCGCAACGCTCAGGGCCGCGCGCCCCTTCCCGATCTGCCGCTCACGATTCATGCTCTTCCGGCACGCCCACCATCCAGGCGAGACCGAAGCGGTCCACCAGCATCCCGAACCCTTTGCTCCAGAAGGTGGGCTGAAACGGCATCATGACCTGTCCGCCGTCGGCGAGCGCATCGAAGTATTTTTTCGCCGAGGCGTCGTCGTCGGCCGTGAGCGACAGGCTGAAACCGTTCATCGAGCCTGCGTCGGGGTCGCAGTGGCCGTCGGACGCCATCCAGATCGTCGAGCCAAGCTTGATGGCCGCGTGCATGATCTTGTCCTCGATGCCGGGACGTATCCCCGCTTGCGCATCGGGCGGCGCGTCCTTGTAGCGCATCTGGAAGGTGATTTCGGCGCCGAGCTTCTCGCAGTAATACTTGAGCGCTTCTTCACAGCGGCCGTTGAAAAACACGTAAGGCTGAACGTACATGATCGTCTCCCGGGATATGGGTCAGCGGCGCCACGTTCCTTCGGCATATGGCAGCGAGGGTGCAGCGTGTAGACGATTGTAGTCGTCCGTTGGAGTAGCGATTGTGACGTTATTTCGTAAGGCGTTGCGGTGTGGGCAGGTGTCGGACGTGAGCCGGCGGTAAACGGCACGCGGCCCTGAACCGGAAGGCTCAGGGCCGCGTATTTGGACTAACTGTGCGGGACGATGTGCGCGGCCGCATACGCGACCACGGCCGCGCATTCAAGCCGCGAAGGCCCGGCTTAACGCAGCGCTTCGATCAACTTTTCCAGCTTGACGGCGTCTGCCGCGAACGCGCGGATGCCTTCAGCGAGCTTTTCGGTCGCCATTGCTTCGTCGTTGACGAGGAAGCGGAACGACGATTCGTCGACCGGCACGCGTTCGATGTCCACTCCCTTGCCCATTTCAGGCGACAGCTTGCGCTCGACCGTTTCGGTGCTCTCCTGCAGCTTTTGCAGCAGATCCGGGCTGATGGTCAGCAGATCGCAGCCAGCCAGTTCCAGAATCTGGCCCGGGGTGCGGAAGCTCGCGCCCATTACCTCGGTCTTGTAGCCGAACTTCTTGTAGTACGCGTAAATGCGGCGCACCGATTTGACGCCCGGATCGTTGGCCCCGCCGTCTTTCGCTTCGTCCCACGCGCTGCCGGCGTTCTTCTTGTACCAGTCGTAGATGCGGCCGACGAACGGCGAGATCAGTTGCGCGCCTGCTTCGGCACAGGCAGCGGCCTGCGCGAGCGAAAACAAGAGCGTCATGTTGCAGTGGATGCCTTCCTTTTGCAGCACTTCGGCGGCGCGGATGCCTTCCCACGTGGAGGCCAGCTTGATCAGCACGCGTTCGCGGCCGATGCCGTGGTCTTTGTACAGGGCGATCAGTTCGCGGCCCTTGGCGATCGACGCTTCGGTGTCGAACGACAGGCGTGCATCCACTTCGGTCGAAACGCGACCCGGGATGATCTTGAGAATTTCGGTGCCGAAGGCGATCAGCAACTGGTCGATGATGGCGCCGACCGGCTTCGACGCATGCGCCTTCACGGTCTTTTCGAGCAGCGGCTTGTAGTCGTCTTTCTGGACGGCTTTCAGAATCAGCGAGGGATTGGTGGTCGCGTCCTGTGGCTTGTACTGGGCAAGCTGCTGGAAGTCGCCGGTATCGGCCACGACGGTGGTGTATTGCTTGAGTTGGTCGAGTGCGGTTGTCATGTTCGAGCCTTCATGGCGCGCGTGCGCCGTGGTTCAGGAGAAATGAGATCGCCACCGGACGGAAAAGACAAACCGTTCCGGCGGCCGCGGGTCACGCTGCAGCGTCTGCCCGTCATATTGCCGGGGAATTTTGACGGAAAGCGCTGCCGGATGCTTCTATTCTATGGCGGATCGTCTGACGCAGTATTGACACTTGCTGCCGGCGATCCGTTCACAGGGATTTTTGCTGCCGATTTCCGCCGACGATTCAGGCGCGCCGGGCGTTCAGCACCAGTTGCGTCAGCACGCCCGCCACCAGCCCCCAGAACGCCGAGCCGATCGACAGCAAGGTGAGGCCGGAAGCCGTCACCATAAACGTCACCAGCGCCGCCTCGCGTTGCTTCAGGTCCTGCATGGCGTTGGCGAGCCCGCTCATGATCGAGCCGAACAGCGCCAGCGCCGCAACGGAGACCACCAGCGCCTTCGGCAAGGCGGCGAACAATGCGGCGATGGTCGCGCCGAAAATACCGGCAATCAGATAGAAAATACCGCACCAGACTGCCGCGGTGTAGCGTTTGTCGCGATTTTCGTGCGCTTCGGGGCCGGTACAGATCGCCGCCGTGATCGCCGCAAGATTGATGCCGTGCGAGCCGAAGGGCGCGAGCAGCAGCGAGGCGATGCCGGTTGTCGAAATCAGCGGCGCGGAGGGCGTGGTGTAGCCGTCCGCGCGCAGCACGGCGATGCCCGGCACGTTCTGCGAGGCCATCGCGACGACGAAAAGTGGAATGCCGATACTGATGCCCGCCGCGACCGAAAACACCGGCATCGTGAACACCGGGTGAGCGAGCGCGACGTGAAAGCGGCTGAAGTCGAGCAGCCCGAGCGCACCGGCGGCGATTGTGCCGACGATCAGCGTCGTCACGATCGCGTAGCGCGGCGCGAGGCGTTTGACGATCAGATAGGTGAAGAACATTGCCAGCACGAGCGCGGTCTGGAACTGTGCGGCGCGGAAAATCTCGATGCCGATCTCGAACAGAATGCCCGCCAGCAAAGCGGAAGCGATGCCTGCCGGGATTTTCTTCATCAGCGTGTCGAACCAGCCGGTCAGGCCGACCACCGTCAGCAACGCCGCGCAGACGATAAACGCGCCGATCGCCTCAGGGTAGGTCACATGCGGCAGCGACGACACCAGCAACGCCGCACCGGGCGTCGACCAGGCAATCACGATTGGGGTGCGAAAGCGCAGTGAAAGGCCGATCGTGCAGACGGCCATGCCGATCGACAACGCCCAGATCCACGACGAAATCTGCGCATCGCTGAGATGGGCGGCCTGGCCGGCCTGGAACATCAGCACGAGCGAACTGGTGTAGCCCGTCATCATCGCGACGAAGCCGGCGACGAGGGTGGACAGGGACGTATCGGCAAACGGTTTGAGCGGCCCGGGGTGCACGTCGGCAGGGGACAAATCGGGCGATGAAGACGGACTCATGCAGAAGCTTTCTTATAGTTGGAGAAAAACGTGATCTGATTACTGATTACTTGCTCAACATGCGCATCGCCGATTCGAGTCCGGCGAGGGTGAGCGGATACATGCGGTGGCCGAGCACTTCCCGGATCGCGCTGACCGACTGCCGGTACGCCCACAAACCTTCCGGCTCAGGATTGAGCCACGCGTAATGCGGGAAATGATCGGCGAGGCGGCGCAGCCACACGGCGCCGGCTTCCGCATTGTTGTACTCGACCGAGCCGCCCGGTTGCAGCACTTCGTACGGGCTCATGGTCGCGTCGCCGACAAAGATCAGCTTGTAGTCGGGCGTAAACTTGTGCAGCAGGTCCCACGTCGGCATGCGCTCGGCGTGACGACGGCGATTGTTCTTCCACAGGAAGTCGTACACACAGTTGTGGAAGTAGTAGAACTCGAGATGCTTGAATTCGGCCTTGGCGGCGGAAAAGAGCTCTTCAGTGCGCTTGATGTGATCGTCCATCGAGCCGCCCACGTCGAGCAGCATCAGCACTTTGACCTTGTTGTGCCGCTCCGGCACCATCTTCAGGTCGAGCCAGCCGGCGTTCGCCGCGGTGCTGCGGATCGTGTCGGGCAGATCGAGCTCTTCTGCCGCGCCTTCGCGGGCGAAACGGCGCAGGCGGCGCAGCGCGACCTTGATGTTGCGTGTGCCGATTTCGACCTGGTCGTCGTAGTCGCGATAGGCGCGCGCTTCCCACACCTTCACCGCCGTGCGTTGACCCGCCGCATCGCCGCCGATGCGCACACCCTCAGGGTTGTAGCCGCCGTTGCCGAACGGCGAGGTGCCGCCCGTGCCGATCCATTTGTTGCCGCCTTCGTGGCGCTCTTTCTGTTCGTCGAACAGTTCCTTCAGGCGCTCCATCAGCTTGTCGAGGCCGCCCATCGCTTCGATCTGCGCTTTTTCTTCGGGCGACAGATCGCGTTGCAGCTTCTTCTTCAGCCAGTCGAGCGGGACGTCGAAGGCGAGCTCCGAGGCTTGCGCGACGCCGTTGAAATACGCGCCGAACGCCTGGTCGAACTTGTCGAAATACTGCTCGTCCTTGACCAGCGTGATGCGTGCGAGATAGTAGAACTCGTCGAGAGACGGCGCGATCACATTGGCTTTGAGCGCTTCGAGCAGCGTCAGGTATTCCTTCACCGACACCGGCAGTTTGGCGGCGCGCAGCGAGTAGAAGAAGTCGATCAGCATGCTGTGTCCTCGGCGGCGGCGAGTGGGCGGTGCGCCGCGCTCATCAACGGGTATTCGCGATTAGTCAACGGTTCGTCAACGGTTAATCAGCGGTTGTTGCGGTTCATGAAGATCAGCCGCTCGAACAGGCTCACGTCCTGCTCGTTCTTCAGCAGCGCGCCGTGCAGCGGCGGGATGATCTGTTTCTGGTCGGACGAGCGCAGGGCTTCGGGCGGAATGTCCTCGGCAAGCAGCAGCTTCAGCCAGTCGAGCAGTTCCGATGTGGACGGTTTCTTCTTCAGACCGGCGACGTTGCGCAACTCGAAGAAGCTCTGCATCGCCGCGGCGAGCAGTTCCTTCTTGATGCCGGGGTAGTGCACCTCGACGATCTGCTGCATCGTCACCGGGTCGGGGAATTTGATGTAATGGAAAAAGCAGCGGCGCAGGAACGCGTCGGGCAGCTCCTTCTCGTTGTTCGACGTGATGATCACGAGCGGGCGCTGTTTCGCGCGGATCAGCTCGTGGGTCTCGTACACGTAGAACTCCATGCGGTCGAGTTCGCGCAGCAGGTCGTTCGGGAATTCGATGTCGGCCTTGTCGATCTCGTCGATCAGCAGCACCGTTTGCTCTTCCGACTCGAACGCCTGCCACAGCACACCCTTGACGATGTAGTTGCGGATGTCCTTGACGCGCTCGTCACCGAGTTGCGAATCGCGCAGGCGCGATACCGCGTCGTACTCGTACAGGCCTTGCTGAGCCTTGGTAGTGGACTTGATATGCCATTGCAGCAGCGGCATGCCGAGCGCGGCGGCGACCTCTTCCGCGAGCATGGTTTTGCCGGTGCCGGGTTCGCCCTTGATCAGCAACGGGCGCTTCAGCGTCATCGCGGCGTTGACCGCGAGCTTGAGGTCGTCGGTGGCGACGTACTGCGATGAGCCTTCAAAACGCATGGCGAGATGCTCTTTTCTGGGAAAAAACCCAGTATAAGTCAGAAGGCCTGTTGGGCTGAATCAGCCTGGCGTATGGTGTCACCCGCGGTGCTGGACGCTGGTTCAAGTGCTTACGCGGCGTTCGCGAGCAGTCCATTCGCCCGGCGTGCCCGGTGGGCGGGCGCGCCGGGCGTCGTGGGCGCAGCGGGCAGCACGAGGCCATGCGGAGCCGGTGCGGCGGAGCAAAATGGCGCCAGCCGCGGTTTTGCGGCGGCCGGATAGGCCTCTGGCCCCACGCGGTGGACGTTCGGCGCGGCGTCGCGGTACAATTAGCCCGATTTTTTTGGCCTGCGTGGCTACCCATAAGAATAACGGCGCGGGCCGTTGCCTTTTCGGGCGCCCGTTTCCCCTCAAGCCAGGTTACATGCTATGAATAAATTCGTTGGCAAACACGTCGTGATCGCAGCGCTGTCGGTGCTCGCGGGCTATGCGGCCAGTGCGCAGGCAGCGGATGTCGTCGGCAACGCGAAGGCGGGCCAAGGCAAGGTCGCGATGTGTATTGGCTGCCACGGCATCCCTGAATACCGCACGGCTTACCCTGAGGTCTACCGCGTGCCCATGCTCGGCGGCCAGAATCAGGCGTACCTCGAGAATGCCCTGCACGGCTACAAGAAGGGCGACCGCCATTTCGAAACGATGCGCGCGATCACCGCGTCGCTGTCTGATCAAGACATCGCCGACATCGCTGCCTACTACGCAGCGCAAAATTCCTCTTCGAAGAGCAATCCCGACAAGTGATCGGCTTCGGTCATCCAGGCGGTCACTCGGCTATTTATATTCGCGGGATAGGAGAATTCATGAATAAGCCCCAACAGGCACTCCACACGGTGTTCAAGGCTGCATGTGCGTCGGCGGCAGTTATCGGTCTGTTTGCTGCGAACGTCGCGCACGCCGCTGACGCCGGCAACGGCAAGGTGCTGGCTAACACCCACAACTGCGCGGCCTGCCACGGCGTCAACCTGAACAATCCGGTGAGCCCGGAATATCCGAAGCTCGCAGGTCAGCATTCCGACTACGTCTACTGGGCGCTGCGCCAGTACCAGATGGGCAACGGCAATCCGCACCTCGGTCGCAACAACGCGATCATGCAGGCGCAGGTGCAAAGCCTCTCGCCAAGCGACATGAAAGACATCGCGGCCTACATCGAATCGCTGGACGGCGCGCTGGTGCAGAAGAAGTAAGCGCGCAGCGCTGCTTTTGCACGGTTTCCAGATTGAACAACACCCCGCTTCGGCGGGGTGTTGTGCTTTGGGGCTAGGGTTTGTGCGGGGGTGGCGGGTTCGGCTGGCGTGCTAACGGGCGCTGGGTTGCCCGCGTGCCTCAGTCTCGTGTAGCGCGCTGTTCGATGCGCTGCAAATACGCGTCCGTGTCAGGCGGGGTGCCGGTGCGTTGCGCTTCCCAGATGGTTTCGCCGAGGCAATCCATGATCGCGTGCTGCGCTTCGTGGGTCGAGCCGAGCCGGGCGGCAAGCCGCTCGTGCGCCGCGCGGATGCCGGGCGGCTGGTCGATCGACAGCTGTTCGGTGATTGCCAGATGCATCGACAGATGCAGGAACGGGTTGGTCTGGCCGCGTTCGGGCGAGTAATCCTGAGCCTGGGCGGCTTCCGTGCTGGTGAGGTCGGCGTGATATTCCGGATGCTCGACGATCCAGTCGGCGGCGATCGCTTCGAGCGGCGTCAGAATCTCGCCTTGACGCTGCTTGCGCCAGGTGTCGGTGAAAAATTGGCGGACTTCGTCGCGGCTGGGATTGAACATCGTGGGGGCGGTGTGTTGAGTGTGAGGCGGCCTGGAAGGGGGTGATTTTACGCCGAGGCAGGGCGGCTTGCTGGCGGCGCGTTAGTGGACCGAGGTGAAGCGGCGGCCGCCGGCGCACTGAGTGCGCACCGCGTAGGCGCCGGACAAACGCGCTAACGCGATACGGCATCCGTTCGGGCGGCCGCCGAGCGGCACCGCGCTCAAAGATCCGGCGGCGGCGTCTTGGGCCGGAATTCGCAGAGTGGCTCGATCGCGCAGTGCCAGCATTCCGGACGGCGCGCTTTGCATACATAGCGGCCATGCAGAATCAGCCAGTGGTGGGCGTCCTGCTTGAACTCGGCGGGCGTGAATTTCTCCAGCGCCACTTCAACCGCGCGCACGTCTTTGCCAGGTGCGAGGCCTGTTCGATTCGCAACCCGAAAGATATGTGTATCGACAGCGATGGTCGGATGACCGAACGCCGTGTTCAGGATCACGTTCGCCGTTTTTCGGCCGACCCCCGGCAAGCTCTCGAGCGCTTCACGATCTTCCGGTACTTCGCCGCCGTACTGGTCGAGCAGAATGCGGCAGGTTGCGATCACATTCTTCGCTTTGGTCCGATAGAGGCCAATCGTCTTGATGTAGCCGGTCACCCCTTCTTCGCCGAGATCGAAGACCTTCTGCGGTGTGTTCGCGACCGGGAACATCTTGCGCATGGCCTTGTTCACCGACACGTCGGTAGCCTGCGCCGACAGCAGCACGGCAATCAGCAGTTCGAAGGGTGTGGTGTACTCGAGCTCGGTCGTGGGATGCGGATTGAGACTCTGAAGCGTCTCGTAGATGGCGCGGCGTTTGTTCGCGTTCATGCGCAGCGTAGAGTTAGAGGTTAGCGCTTCGTTGGCGGAAATTCAGTGTTACCCGCGGTGTTACCCCCGGAGTTACCCGCGGTGTTGTCCGCAGCGAGTCCGAGACGGCGGCGGCGAGCTTCGGCGGCGTCGATCTGCGCCTGCACGTCGGCGCTAACGCGCTCGGTGTTCTGCGGACCTTGGCCCTTGGCGGCCAACTCTTCTTTCTTCTGGCGTGCACGCTCGAGCGCGGCCTGGATGATGGCGCGTTTCCTCGCTTCGGCGGAGTCCGCTGCGGGTGCGGCGGGCGTTGCCGCAGCACCGGTTTCCATCACCTGAGCAGGCGCGCTGCTGACCGCTCGCCGCGCTGCAGCACGCGCCTCGGCCGCTTCGCGTTCGCGTGCGAGACGGGCTTCACGCCGGTTGTGACGCTCGCGCGCGGCGTCAGCCTGGCTCTGGCTCCATGCGTCCCAGCCGGTTGCTTCACCGGTGACCGGTGGCATCGCAATGCAGTCGACCGGGCAGGGCGGCACGCACAGGTCACAACCGGTACAGAACTCGGCGATCACCGTGTGCATCTGTTTCGGTGCACCAACTATTGCATCGACCGGACAAGCCTGCATGCACAGCGTGCAGCCGATGCAAACTTGTTCGTCGATAACCGCCAACGGGCGCGGCCGTTCGACGCCGTTGGCGGAATTGAGCGGGATCACCGGCTTGCCGAGCAGTGCGGCGAGGCGCGCGATGCCTTCGGCGCCACCCGGCGGGCACTGATTGTAGTTAGCCTCGCCATGGGCGACGGCTTCGGCATACGGACGGCATGCGGGATAACCGCACTTCGTGCATTGCGTTTGGGGTAGCAGATCTTCGATGCGATCTGCGAGTGTTCTGGAATCGGTCACGGTCACGACGTTGGGGCTTGCCTCGTGGCCGCACAGTTTGCCGAGCGCGGGTTAGGGAAAACACGCGGCAGACCGGGGCAACACAAAAGCGCTGCGAAAGCGGGCAAACACGCGCCAATATAGGCAAATACAGACACGAATAGAGGCGCGAATTTGTGCAACTAAGGCTGCAACTAAGCGCAAGCGCTGGGCTTGAACTAAATAGCACATTATCGCCGATTTCCCCAATTGCCATCCGCAATCCATGTGCCATAATCGAAGCGCTTTTTCGAAAGACCGCAGAAGGGTGTTCCCCCAACCAGCCCGTTCAGTGCTGTCGGTGCAAGGCCCGAGGAGAGGCCGGCGGCGCGATCCGGATAACGCGGCTCACGAAGACGATGCCACCATGAATCAGCCGAAAATCAAAAGAGATCCTGAAGGCACGCGGCGCCGCATTCTGCTTGCGGCGGCCGAAGAGTTTGCAAATGGAGGGTTGTTCGGCGCACGCGTCGATCAGATCGCCCGCCGCGCGGAAACTAATGAACGCATGCTCTATTACTACTTCGGTAGCAAGGAGCAGCTTTTCACGGCTGTACTCGAGCACGCATTTAGCGCGCTCAATGAAGCGGAGCGAACGCTCGAACTGAACGGTATCGCACCCGTCGAGGCTGTTACGCGTCTCGCGCATTTTGTTTGGGATTACTACCGCGATCATCCCGAGTTGCTGCGTCTCGTCAACAACGAGAATCTGCATGAGGCACGCTACATGCAGAAGTCGACGCGCATCCGCGAAATGATCTCACCGATCGTCGCCACGCTCGGCAGCATTCTGGAGCGGGGTCAACGCGCGGGCTTGTTTCGCACCAATGTCGATCCATTGCGCTTTTACGTGACGCTGTCCGGCATGGGCTACTACATCGTGTCGAACCGCTTCACGCTTGAAGCAACGCTCGGTCGCGATTTCAGCAGTGCGAGTGAGCGCAGCGAAGTCGTCCAGATGAACACCGAGTTGCTGCTGGCGTATCTGTTGCGGAAGTAAGCCGCAACGCGGCCGCGCATCGACGGCATAAGAAGCGACAAGAAAGCAGCAAAAGAAGCACCAGAAACGACAACGGCCTCTGAAGAAGAGGCCGTTGCTTATCTCTGCGTGCGGGGTGCTCAGGCTTCGACTTTTTCCTTCGCTACCTTCGGCGCCTTGTTGTGCTCGAGGATGAAGTCGCGCAACTGCGGATAGATGATGGTGCGCCAGCGGCGGCCCGAGAAAATGCCGTAGTGGCCGCATTTTTCCGCGGTGAAGTGGCGCTTGTTCTTCTCCGGAATGCCGCTGCACAACCCTTGCGCGGCGAACGTCTGACCGTCGCCGGAGATATCGTCCAGCTCGCCTTCGATCGTGAAGAGCGCGGTCTTCGTGATGTCCTGCGGGCGTACACGTTCGCCGGCGACATCCCACGTACCTTCGGCCAGACTGAATTCCTGGAACACCACGCGGATCGTGTCGAGGTAATAGTCCGCGTCCATGTCGAGCACAGCGTTGTACTCGTCGTAGAAGCGGCGATGTGCTTCCGCGTCGTCTTCGTCGCCGCGCAGCAGGCTCTGGTAGAAGTCCCAGTGCGAGGCTGCATGGCGCTCAGGATTCATTGCCACGAAGCCGGTGTGCTGCAGGAAGCCCGGGTAAACCTTGCGGCCCACGCCCGGATAGTTCGGCGGCACCGTGAAGATCACGTTGTTTTCGAACCATTCGTACGAGTGCTGCGTGGCGAGCGAGTTGACCGAGGTCGGGCTCTTACGCGCGTCGATCGGGCCGCCCATCATGGTCATGGTGCGCGGCGTGTCTTCGCCGCGGCTCGCCATCAGCGAAATGGCGGCGAGCACCGGAACGGTAGGCTGGCAGACCGAGATCACATGCAGATTCTTCGCGCCGATGTGGCGGATGAATTCCTGGATGTAGGCGATGTAATCGTCGAGATGAAACTCGCCTTCTTCGAGCGGCACCATGCGTGCATCGATCCAGTCGGTCAGGTAGACCTTGTGGTCTTGCAACAACGTGCGCACGGTATCGCGCAGCAGCGTGGCGTGGTGGCCCGACAACGGTGCGCACACCAGCACGACCGGCTCATCTTTCAATTGGGTAACAGCGTCGCTGTCGTCCGCGAAACGCTTGAAGCGCATCAGGCGGCAAAACGGTTTTTCGATGATCGTTTGTTCGATGATCGGAATGTTATGACCGTCTTTGACAATCTGATGAAGGTTGAACTCAGGCTTTTCGTAATCTTTGCCAAGCCGGTAGAGCAGTTCGTAACCGGCCGAGAGGCGTGTGGCACCGGGCACATAGGCTAGCGGGCTGGCGGGATTCGCGAACGATTTCGACGCGGCCTGGGCCCAGGCGGTGAGGGGGCTCAACATCGCCCGCTGGAATTCGTGCAATTGGTAGAGCATGGGTGCTCCGTTTAAGCGGTTCGCATGGGGCTTGGCAAACACGCGTGTGGCGTTGCGGCAGGCCGTATTGGTTGTAGGCGCATTGATTTTCGGCCAACAGTCTGCTGGATCATACTGAACAAAGCGTACTTGTGCAATGCAGCAATTTGCGCGCGGGCTGCGCGCAAACTGTCATTAAATCATGGTACTGACGATGCTGCCGCGCCGCTATCGGGGGTTGCCGCAGCCTCAAGTTCCTCAGCCAGCGTGCCGATATGGGGCGGCTGCCCGGTGGCCTGAGCCATGGCCTGTTCGTGCTTCATCAGGTTCAAACCGGTGTGCACCAGCGCCACATGGGAAAATGCTTGCGGAAAATTACCGACCAGGCGTTTCGCTGCCGGATCGTACTCTTCCGCCAGCAAACCGACGTCATTGCAGAGGCCGAGCAGCCGTTCGTACATCGCGACGGCTTCGTCGATGCGGCCTTGCAGCGCCAGGTTGTCCACCATCCAGAATGAGCACGCGAGGAAGGTGCCTTCGCCGGGCGGCAGACCGTCGTCGTATTCCGTGGTGCGGTAGCGCATCACGAAGCCGTCGTGCATCAGATCTTTTTCGATCGCGGACACAGTGCCTTTGACGCGCGGATCCGTCGGTGGGAGGAAGCCGACCAGCGGCATCAGTAGCACGCTCGCATCGAGCTGATCGCTGCCATACGATTGGGAGAACGCGTTGAGCGCCGGATTCCACGCCTTCGCGCAGACTTCCGCGTGGATTGTCGCCCGGGTTGCGCGCCATTCATCGAGCGGGCCTTCCAGCTTGAACATTTCGGCGGAGCGGATGGCGCGGTCGTAGGCGACCCACGCCATCACCTTGGAGAAGGTGAAGTGCTGGCGGCCGCCGCGCGTTTCCCAGATGCCTTCGTCCGGCTCTTGCCAGATCGTGTCGAGATGGCTGAGCAACGCGCGCTGCACGTTCCAGGCGGTGTCGTCCGCCTGCAAGCCGCCGACGCGCGCGAGATGCAGCGCGTTCATCACTTCGCCGTAGACGTCGAGCTGGCGCTGCCCGACCGCGTTGTTGCCGATCCGCACCGGTTTGGCGTCCTGATAACCCGGCAGCCAGTCGATTTCGAATTCGGGCAGGCGCCGTTCGCCGGCGATCCCGTACATGATCTGCAATTGATCCGGCGCGCCGGCCATCACGCGGCCGAGCCAGCTGCGCCAGGCACGCGCTTCGTCGTAATAGCCGCCGCGCATCATCGCGAGCAGCGTAATGGTGGCGTCGCGCAGCCAGCAATAGCGGTAGTCCCAGTTGCGCGTGCCGCCCAACTGTTCCGGCAGCGACGTGGTGGGCGCGGCGACGATGCCGCCGGTCGGCTCGTACGCCAGCGCCTTCAATGTAATCAGCGAGCGGCGGATCTGCGCGGCCCATTTGCCTTCGACGGTGCTGCGCGACGACCATTCGAGCCAATGGTTCTCGGTGCGGGCGAGCGACGTGTGCGGATCGCGTCCGGGCGGAATGCGCAGGTGCGAAGCCGCATAGGCCAGTGAAAACGGCACGCGCTCGCCTTCGCTCACGGTGAACTCCGCGACTGTCTTCATGTTCTCGCCGCGCAACTCGACCGGCGTGCGCAGCACAGCGGTGTCCGGGCCGACGATCGCCTTGATGCCGCTGTCGTGCTTCAGGCGATCCACCCACGGAATCGAAAAGCCATAGTCGAAGCGCAGCACCAGTTCCATCTGCATGCGCACCGTGCCGCGTTTGCCGACGACGATCCGCACCATCTCCGACCAGCCATTGCCCGGCGGCATGAAGTCGATCAGCGTGACCGCGCCTTCGGGCGTTTCGAAATCGGTTTCCAACACCAGCGTCTCGCCGCGATACCGGCGCGTGATCGTGGGCGGCGTATCGGAGACTGGCGAAATCAGCCAGCGGCCGTTGTCGGGCGTGCCGAGCAGGGCGGCGAAGCACGCGCCGGAGTCGAAGCGCGGCCAGCAGAGCCAGTCGACCGAACCCTCGCGGGAGACGAGCGCGGCCGTGTGGCCGTCGCCGATAAGCGCATAGTCTTCGATGAGTGCGGGCATGGGGGAGGGTGTCTGTTTTAGGCGAGGCGAAGGCCGCCTCGCTGGGGGTCACTGTGTTACCGGACTCGCGCGATGCGTTTTGGTTCAGCGCGCAATGCGGCAAAACGCGAGTTGGTAATTGTCAAATCACTGCCTACAATCAGATTTCAAGCCGACGCCCGGAGCCCTCCGGATCATGCAGCGGCCTTGCCCTGGCGAATGCAGACGCCGTTTTCGAGGATCCAAGCAATGCTGAACCCGTCGAAATCCGATTGCATCACAATTCTCTCCGCCGCCAGCGAACTCGCTGACGATTCGATGTTGCCGCTCGAACATGGCCAGTTGGGCCTGAGCCGCAACGGAATGCTGGCTGCGGCGGCCTTTCTGATCGAACGGGCCTGCTTCCGCCGTCATCAGGAAGGTGACGGCCATTATGCCGTCGGCGGATTGTCGTTGCAGGGGCGTTTGCGGCTGGATCAGCTTTCGAACGGCTGATCGTTTCTCCGTTTCTCTGTTGCGCGGGCTCGCTTCATGCGGGCTGTCCGCTGTTGTCGTGCATCTGGCGCCTGGCGTCCGATGCGAATCTGTCGCGTACGTACCGCTTCGCTGTGCCACGTGTTGCATTGCGGTAGCCGCCATCAGTACGCGTGCCCTATCCCGCACCAGTCCCCCTTTCGTGCGAGACATCGCCGGGCCGGCACTGCGCCCGGTCGTGCGTCCCTTCTTGCAGCTTCCGTGGCTGACTGTTGCCGCCTAGAAGTGCGACGACCCCACGCCGAAGATCCCAATGATGCCGATGATGATCAGATAGAGCGCGACGATGTAGTTCAACAGGCGCGGCATGACAAGAATCAGAATACCGGCGATCAACGAAACCAGCGGGCCCAGGCTGAGTGTGACGTTCATGAAAACTCCGTAGTGTGGGATGGGTGAGACGCGGTTGAAAAAACGCCCCGTCAGGCGGGACAATTGTTACTCATGCGCCGGCAGGCCAGTCAACTGAACGCGGCCTGGCCTACGTGGCCCGCCGGATTCGCTGCATGATCCGACGCAACGCTTTTATACTTGCCTCGATAAAACAATTCGACCGACGGCGCGGCAGACCAGAGACACCATTACAACCGGATAACCGAATAACTGATGTCCAGGAGGTCATATGCTTCGTAGTCACCGTGCCGTTGTGCGTGCCGTCTCAAGCTCTCCTTTGCCTTCTGCTGCTCGATCCACCTCATGGCGCGACGGCCGGCTAGTTCCTCTAAGCTCCGCCCGCTCGATAATAAAAGGTTTCGTGCTCATGGTCTCGATTGTTGCTTCGCATGCGTTTGCGCAAGATTCCGGCCCGGCTCCCGCCGATGGCGTCTATGACATGCTGGTCGGCACTTACACGGGGGGCAAGAGCGAAGGGATATACGTCTATCGCTTCGACACGAAGACGGGCGAAGCGACCCGCGTGTCGGTCGCGCAGACGGTCAATCCGTCGTATCTGGTGGTGAGCCGTGACCGGCGCTTCGTCTATGCGGTCAACGAATTGCCCGGCGACAACGGCCCGGCCACCCAACGCGGCGGGATCAGCGCGTTTCGCTTCGATGCCGCGAGCGGCCAGCTGAGCTTTCTCAACAAGGTCTCGGCCGACGGTAATGACCCGTGCTATCTGAGCCTGTCGCCGGACGGCAAATATCTGCTGACCGCGAACTACTCTGTGGCGGCCGATCCGGGCGGCAGCTTCGCGGTGTTCCCATTGCAGGCGGACGGCCAGGTGGGCGCGTCGGTGCTCACGGTGCATCATGAAGGCGGCGGTCCGGTGAAGGGACGTCAGGACAACTCGCACGTTCACTCCACCGTGTTTTCGCCGGACGGTCACTATCTGTTCGCTCAGGACCTGGGCGCCGACAAGCTGTACTCGTACCGCTACACGCCGGACGGTAGCCGCGGCCTGTTCGGCCCGACCGATTGGCGCTACACCCAGGAGAAAGCAGGCACGGGCCCACGTCACCTGGTGTTCGGCGCGGACGGCAAGCATGCGTATCTGACGAGCGAACTGGCCGCCACGGTCAGCACCTTCAACTATGCCGATGGCAAGCTCACGCAGGTGCAAACGAGTTCGCTGATCGAGCCCGGCTTCAAGGGCGCGGTAGGCGCCGCGGCCATTCATCTGTCGCCGGACGGACGCTTCCTGTACGCCACCAATCGCGGCGATGCGAACGAGATCGTGATCTTCTCAGTCGATCCGACCAACGGTCATCTGAAGAAGATCGGACACCAGTCGAGCCTCGGCAAGTCGCCGCGCGAATTCGCGATCGACCCGACCGGCAACTGGTTGATCGTCGGCAATCAGAACAGCGGCACGGTGTACGTGTTTAAGCGCGATCAGCAGAGTGGATTGCTCGAAGCGAATCCAAAACGTATCGAGATCGATTCGCCGGTGGACTTCAAGCTGGTGTCGCCGTCGTGAGGTGGGGTTGCTGGTGATCTGAATATCGCGCGTTGAATGGAAAACGGGTCGCTTCGAGCGACCCGTTTTTTTGTCTGGCTTGTGTTGGCTTTTGGTTGGCGGCTACCAGCCCGTGCCGTTTATTCCGCAGGTCCCGGCGCGAGCACTTCACGGCTGCCGTTGATGCCCATCGCGGACACCAGGCCCGCCGTCTCCATCTGCTCGACGAGGCGCGCCGCGCGGTTATAGCCGATGCGCAATTGCCGCTGCACCGACGAGATCGACGCGCGCCGCGTGCGCACCACGAAGGCAACGGCTTCGTCGTAAAGCGGATCGGCTTCGGCATCCGGCGTGTCGCCGAACAGATCGGGCGCCGCGCCTTCGGTGGCCGGGCCGTCGAGAATGCCTTCCTCATATTGCGGTTCGCCGAACTGCTTCAGATACTCGACGATCCGGTGCACTTCCTCGTCGGCGACGAACGCGCCGTGCACGCGCTGCGGGTAGCCCGTGCCTGGCGGCAGGAACAGCATGTCGCCCTGGCCGAGCAGCGATTCGGCTCCCATCTGATCGAGAATCGTGCGCGAGTCGATCTTCGACGACACCTGGAACGCCACGCGCGTCGGAATGTTCGCCTTGATGAGGCCGGTGATCACGTCCACCGACGGACGCTGCGTCGCCAGAATCAGGTGAATGCCGGCGGCGCGCGCCTTCTGCGCGAGGCGTGCGATCAGTTCTTCGATCTTCTTGCCGGCGACCATCATCAGGTCGGCCAACTCGTCGATCACCACGACGATCAGCGGGAGCGGCGCGAGCGGTTCGGGCGCGTCCGGGGTCAGCGAGAACGGGTTGCCGAGCTTCTTGCCCTTGGCTTCCGTATCGCGGATCTTCTGATTGAAGCCGGCCAGGTTGCGCACGCCGACCGCGGACATCAAACGGTAGCGCTTTTCCATTTCGCCGACACACCAGTTCAGCGCGTTGGCCGCCAGCTTCATATCCGTGACGACCGGCGCGAGCAGATGCGGAATGCCTTCGTACACCGACAGTTCCAGCATCTTCGGATCGATCATGATGAGCCGCACTTCTTCGGGCGTCGCCTTGTAAAGCAGCGAGCAGATCATCGCGTTGATCGCCACCGATTTGCCCGAACCCGTTGTGCCCGCAACCAGCATGTGCGGCGCTTTCGCCAGATCGGCGACCACCGGATGGCCGGTGATGTCCTTACCCATCGCCAGCGTCAATTGCGAATGCGAGTTCTGGTAGACGTTGGCTTCGAGGATTTCGGACAGGCGGATCGTCTGCCGCTTGGCGTTCGGCAACTCGAGGCCCATGCAGGTCTTGCCGGGAATCGTCTCGACCACGCGAATCGATGTGAGGCCGAGGCCGCGTGACAAGTCTTTCATCAGGCCGACGATCTGACTGCCGCGCACGCCGAGCGCCGGCTCGACTTCGAAGCGCGTGATGACCGGGCCAGCCGAATGGCCGACCACCGTGACCGGCACCTTGAATTCCTGCAGACGTTGCTCGATCAGCAGGCCGGTTTCGATGAGCTTTTCTTCCGAAACGGGTTCGACGTCAGTGTCGGCGCGTGCGAGCAGATCGAGTGTCGGCAATTCGACCATCGATGCTGCGGGTGCGTGGAATTCGAAACCGTTGGCGGGGGTGTGGCCGCGCAGCGGTGTGCGCTGGATTGTGGGTTCGGTGGGTTCTGCGAGCTCTGCGGATTCCGCAGGGTCGGTGCGCTCGGTCGAGGATTCGTCGACGATGGTGGCCGAGGTCGCTGGTGCTGCCTGAGCCGCGAAGCCAGGGAAACGAACCACGTTCGACGTGTGCGATACGGCGCTTTGCGGCTCTACTGCCGCAACGATGGCCGAAGCGTCCGAAGCGGCTGACGAGTTCAAATCGTCGGCTACGTCCACTGTTTCCAATGCGTCCGATACATCCGATAGGGCAGGGGTGTCCGTCTTTTCCACATCGACTGGAGCGACAGCATCGATTCGGGTTTCCCAGGGCGCGAGCGGTTTATCGATGACGACTTCGGCAATCGGCGCGTGCGTCGCAGTGTGCGCTTGCGTCGGTTCGTCTTCGACGAGTGGTGACACGTCCGTATGCGCGTCGCTGGCTTCCAGTTGGGCTGCGAAGATTTGAAACGGCGTGGGCGTGGGCACCGGTGTTTCATGCTGCGTGGCTGGTGTGTGTGCCGCAACCAACGGCGCCTGGATAACCGGCGGTTCAATCGGCCATTGCACGACGGGCTCGGTATCTTCCTCGAGCGGCGCTTCAGAAGCGGCTTCGATTCGCGGCGTTTCGACGGGTGATTGCGTCGCTGTGTGGTGGTCCGGCGCGGCCTCGACTACGTCCTGCAAAGGCGCGCTTACATCCGGTACCGCGGCAATTTCAACATCATCGTTCGCATGTGAAGACGAAGCTACGTCCGATTGCCCAGCCTCGACTGTCGGCTCGGCACCCGTCGGAGCGTCCGGAGTCGTAGTGACGAGCGCATTTTCCGCGCTGCTGCTGCGAGCGAGGCTGACGCCGGCGATGTCGGTCCAGCGCGCGGCGTTTTCCGCGATGCTGCGAAGGGTTTCCTGGACGCTGGCGGGCGGCGCTACCTTCTGTGCGGTCGCCATCGGCCGCGTATAACTCGGGGCCGGCGTGCTGAAAGAAGCCGGACTCCGCGTTGCCTGCGCCGGCGCGGCGTTGGTGTCTGCGCGCGGAGCAGGCGAGAACCGCTGCTGGGCAGTGGTGGAGCGACTTCCCGAGGATCCTGCATTGGCGGCTGAGCTCGGCATCGTCGACGGACGGCCTTCGCCAGCCGAGGCGTTCATCGCCGAACCGGCTGCCGAACCCGACGCCATCCGTGCTGCCGCCGTGGTGGGTGCCGCTTGCGCTGCAGCGGCCTGCGCTGCGACCGCTCCCGCGAAACCGGCCGCCCCCGCCGCCCCCGAGCCGGCGCCCGACGATCCCACCGGACGTTGCTCTCCAGCAGAACGCCGACCAACTTGCGATGCGCCATCACGAGCCGGAGTCGCCGCCGATCCTGATCCCGCTGTCGAACCAGCAGCAGATGCGGGCGCACGCGGCGCCGTTGTCGATTCACGCAACCATCCGGCCGGCGCGACCGGTTCAGCCGGCATCCATGCGCTCCGGTCCGCGTTCTGCAAGGGTGTCGGTGTCGGCGTCGTCGTCTGCATCGGCACTTGCCGTGGCGCCTGGCGCGGTGGCGTCGCGGCGGACGTGCGCAGCACCGGCTCCGCCTGCGTGGGCTGACTACGCGGCTTCACTGCGCCGGCACGCCAGTTCGCCCCGGCGCCACGTGCCGCCGCGTCCCTCGCCGCGGCTGCACCAGCCGCACCGGCAGCCGTCGCCGCGCTGCGGCCGTTCGCCGGTGGCCGCCAGACGGTCGGGCGCGCATAACGTCCATTGCTTTTGGGCGCCATCGTATTGGTCGACGTCGACATGTGCGACGGCAAACCGTCATCCACGCTGCGATGGCGGCGCGCTTCCTCGTCGCGCCTGGCGAGGCCGCGTGACAGGCCGAGGCCGAATGCACCGTCGGCCCATACGGCGACGTCGCGCCAGCGGAAATCGATCAGCCAGGGCAGGCTGATCAGGAGCAGGGCAAGCGCCGCGAGCGGCGTGCCGATATGGCCGAGCAGATGACCGAAGCCCGCCGCCAGCGCGTGGCCGAAGCCATTCGCGCCGGCCACGCCGATCAGCGACGCCTCCAGCGTGCAGCTTGCCACCAGGACGCAGACGAAGCCGAGCCAAAGGCGGATCGTGCCGGGGCCGCGCAAGCCTGCGCCGCCCGGCAGCACCGACTTCACGAGGCGCCAGAAAAGAGGAATGAACCAGACGGCCGACCCGCCGAACCAGCCGAAAACTACCGTGTGCATACTAGACATCAACGAATGACGGACGCGCAAGAACGCAATCCGTCGAGTTTAACCGGCGAAGCCCGATGCTTCGAAGGCAGACGCAAGTATGCTTGCGTCAAATGGGAAAGCAGGCCGGCGTGCGGCCCGCCGTCGGTGAAAAACAACGGCTGCTACGGCAACGTGTGCGCGCCATGCGGACCGTGTCGACCGCAAGCGCAAATCCGCTTGCCGGTCCGCCCGGCGGTCCACCGGCCGAACCGCTCAATGGTAAGCGTACCGATCACTTGGCGCTGCGGTCGAACGTGAGCGTGTCGCCGTTATCGAGCACCAGTTGCATCTGCTGCGGCGCGCGCATCTGCACGCCGGTACGGTCGATGTGGTTCAGCGCGTCGAGATACGGAGCTTCGATCTGCCCGCCCGGCGTCGCGCATGCCATGCGCGTGCCGCCTAGGGTGCCGAAGCTGAGCTTGCCGTCTTTCAGCGCATACGAGCCCATGTAACGATTGCAGCCGGAAAAGCCGCTGGCGTGGCGCTGGCCTTTGTCGGTAGAGAGCACGAGCGTGATCGGCGCGCCCTGATCCGCGGTCGGAATCGCGCGGGCCGTGCCGTCGGCCTGTTTCCAGCCGCTGAGCACCCAACTGGTGTCGTCGAGCAACTGGGTGGCGGCCGGGTTGAACGGATCGGGCGGTGCCGCTTCCGAGTCGGGATGCTTCGGCATGGCGCACGCGCTGCATAGCGCGGCGACGCTCAACGCGGCGATGGCCGTGCGCGCAAAAGGGATGAAGCGCGCAACACCTCGCGCGGAGGAGCTTTGGAGCATGACGTCGTTCCTCTTCAAACTGGCGAAGGCGTAAGGGTAACGCACTCGGCACGCCGCACGCGAGCGCTGCGTCGACGCAGCGGGTGCGGTGCGGGGTGCGCATCGGGGGACGCATGTTAACATCGTGTTCTACTCAATCCCACCCTCATCCGACTTTTATCTGGAGACCCCATGCAGATCGGCCAACGGATCGGCACGCCCCTTTCTGAATCCGCCACGCGCGTTATGCTGCTCGGCGCCGGCGAGCTCGGCAAGGAAGTGATCATCGCGCTGCAACGGCTGGGCGTCGAAGTGATCGCCGTCGACCGCTATCCGAATGCGCCGGGTCATCAGGTCGCGCATCGCTCGCACGTGATCGACATGACCGACCGCGCCGCCTTGCGCGCGCTGGTCGAACAGGAGCGTCCGCACCTGATCGTCCCCGAGATCGAAGCCATCGCGACCGACGCACTCGCCGCCATCGAAACCGACGGCCTCGCCGAGGTAATCCCGACCGCGCGCGCCACCCAGCTCACGATGAACCGCGAAGGCATCCGCCGTCTGGCCGCTGAAGAGCTCGGTCTGCCGACCTCGCCGTACGCGTTCGCCGATTCGCTTGAGGAACTGCGCGCGGGCATCGCCAAAGTCGGCTATCCGTGCGTCGTGAAGCCGGTGATGTCGTCGTCGGGCAAGGGGCAGTCGGTGCTGAAGAGCGACGCGGATGTAGAAACCGCCTGGCAATATGCGATGGCGGGTGGCCGCGTGAATCACGGCCGGGTGATCGTCGAAGGTTTTATCGACTTCGAATACGAAATCACGCAACTCACCGTGCGCGCGATCGATCCGGCGAGCGGCGAAGTCAGCACGTATTTCTGCGACCCGATCGGCCACGTGCAGGTGGCGGGCGACTACGTCGAATCGTGGCAGCCGCAGCCGATGAGCCCGCTCGCGCTGGAACGTTCGCGCGAAGTGGCGCACAAAGTCACTGCGGCATTGGGCGGCAGAGGCCTGTTCGGCGTGGAACTTTTCGTGCGTGGCGATGACGTATGGTTCTCGGAAGTGAGTCCGCGTCCACACGATACCGGTCTGGTCACGCTGTGCTCGCAACGCTTCTCGGAGTTCGAACTGCACGCGCGCGCGATTCTCGGTTTGCCGGTGGATACGTCGCTGCGGGCGCCGGGCGCGTCTGCGGTGATTTACGGCGGACTGGACGAAACGGCGATCGCGTTCGAAGGTGTCGCGGCGGCGTTGGCCGTGCCGAATGCGGATCTGCGGCTCTTCGGCAAGCCGGAGAGCTTCGTCAAGCGCCGTATGGGCGTGGCGCTGGCCACTGGCGAGACGACCGACGAAGCACGCTCGCGCGCGAAACAGGCCGCGGCGGCGGTGCGGCCGGTTTCCACGAAGTAAGGCGCGTTAAAGCGCTGCCTTGCGGCGCTGCAGCGTGTCGATGTGACGTGAAGTGGAGTACCCGCGCGCTGCGCAAACCCGCCGCGCGCGAAACCCGACTCATTGAAGTTCGTTGAAGTAGAGGTACGTATGCCCCTGGAAACCCGCAAGAACGTGCGGTCTGGAAGGTTCGGCCGTCTCGGCGCACTGGGTGTGATACTCGCGCTGTGTGCAGGGATGACAGGGTGCGGCCTCGCCGCTGCGCCGTGCCGGGTGGCGTCGGCGGGACTGAAGATCGTGCCGCTGGTCGGGCACGTTGCCGCCGCGCCGACCGACGCTTGCGCCGACGTGATCGATCCATAAGCGATCCACGACCGGTTCACGATGGGCTCATGAGCGTTCGTTCCGGGCATGCAACACAGCCGTAGCGCAAAGCGTGCCGCCAATGCTTGATGTGCAACAACAATCGAGGCTTCGAATGAAGAAATGGCTTGTTGCAGTCACCGCGGCAGCGGGTCTTGCGGCACTGTACGGCAATGCATGGGCCGCGCCATTGAACCTCGCCGACATTCAGGCGAAGAATCGCCAGACGCACAAATACACCTGCGCGACCGGCAAGATTCTGCAGGTGACCTACTGGAACACGGCGAACGGCCAGAGCTTCGCGCTCGTGCCCGTCAAGGGCCAGCAACTGCTGTTCGTCAACACAATCTCGGCTTCCGGCGCGAAGTATCAGGCCGGCAGCTACACCTGGTGGACCAAGGGCCCGCGCGCCGACCTGTACGACGCGACGGACGGCGAAAACGCCCCGCCGATGCTGTCCGACTGCGTCACCATCAATCGCTGAGCATGATGCGGCGTCTTTCTTCAGACACGCCGCCTGCCTCGCCTGACGTTTGTCTCTGCCTTGCGGCGCTGCCCGCCTGCGCACATCCTTTCCGTTCGAGTAGTAAGCTGTCCGGCATGGCATCCGCTGTGCCCGCTGCCATTGCTGTCGCCTGTGTCGTCGCTATCGCCGTTATGTCAGGCTGCGCTTGGCTCGCGCGGCTGTCGTCGTCTTCGATCGTCCGATATTGGACTTCAACGGGCGGGCTCATGGCCCGCGTCCGTTTCATCAAGCGAGACCCTCCATGAAAGCATCGGACCTGTTCGTCAAATCGCTGGAAGCCGAAGGTGTCGAGTACGTGTTCGGCATCCCCGGTGAAGAAAATCTCGATCTGCTCGAATCGCTGCGCCGCTCGAAAATTCGTCTGATTCTCACGCGTCACGAGCAGGCGGCCGGTTTCATGGCCGCCACATATGGACGCCTCACTGGACGCACCGGTGTGTGTCTGGCCACCCTCGGTCCGGGCGCGACCAACTTCGTGACCGCTGCCGCGTACGCGCAGTTAGGCGGCATGCCGATGCTGATGGTGACGGGGCAAAAGCCGATCAAATCGAGCAAGCAGGGCCATTTTCAGATTGTCGACGTGGTGCGGATGATGGAGCCGCTCACCAAGTACACGCGGCAGATCGTGTCGATCGCCAACATTCCGGCCGCGGTGCGCGAAGCGGTCCGTCAGGCAGAAGAAGAGCGGCCGGGCGCCACACACCTTGAATTGCCTGAAGACGTCGCGCACGAAGAAGGCGACGGCCATCCGATTCCGAAGAGCTTCAGCCGCCGCCCCGTTGCCGAAGAAAAGGCCGTGGCGCGCGCGGTCGAAGCGATCACGAAGGCGAAACATCCCTTGCTGATGATCGGCGCGGGCGGCAACCGCAAGACCACCACCAAGATGTTGCGTGAATTCGTCGACCAGATCGGCATTCCGTTCTTTACGACGCAGATGGGCAAGGGTGTAATCGACGAATCGCACCCGATGTGGCTAGGCAACGCCACCTTGTCCGACGGTGACTTCGTGCACCGCGCGATCGACCACGCGGATTGCATCATCAATGTCGGCCACGACGTGATCGAGAAGCCGCCGTTTTTCATGCGCAGCGGCGACGCCGGCGAGAAGACGGTGATTCACGTCAATTTTCTCGGCGCGGAAGTCGACACGGTGTATTTCCCGCAGATCGAGGTGGTCGGCGATATCGCCAACGCGGTGTGGCAGCTCAAGGAAAGCCTCAAGGAGCGTCAGGAACACTGGGATTTCACGCGTTTCAAGGAGATCAAGCAGCACTTCGAGGAGCATCTGGTCAAAGGCCAGCACGACGACCGTTTCCCGATGTACCCGGTGCGGATCGTCAACGACGTCTACGAGACCACGCCGGTGGACGGCATCGTGTGTCTGGACAACGGCATGTACAAGATCTGGTTCGCGCGCTACTACCGCGCACACGAACCGAATTCGCTGCTGCTCGATAACGCGTTGGCGTCGATGGGCGCCGGCCTGCCGTCGGCGATCGCGACCAAGATCGTGCATCCGGACCGCAAGGTCATGGCGGTGTGCGGCGATGGTGGCTTCATGATGAATTCGCAGGAACTGGAAACGGCGGTGCGTCTGAAGCTCGATCTGGTGGTCCTGATTTTGCGCGACGACGCGTTCGGCATGATCCGCTGGAAGCAGGAAAACATGAACTTCCCGGACTACGGCATGACGCTGCGCAACCCAGATTTCGTCGCGTATGCAGAGAGTTACGGCGCGAAGGGGCATCGCATTGAATCGGCCGCGGAATTCGCGCCGCTGCTGCGCGAATGTTTTACGACGCCGGGCGTGCATGTGATCGATCTGCCGATCGACTACTCGGACAACGAACGTGTGCTGAATCGCGAGATCAAGCGGCTAAGCGCCCAACTATGAATGGTGCGGCCATGCTCGGCAACGGGGCCTAGCCCTTGGCCGGCTCTATGGCTGATGTCAGGCATTGGATCAAGGAGAACGCGTCATGTTGAACAAAACTTACCCGTACTACCTCGCCAACGTTGCGGTGGCCGCCAACACGGACCTCGAAGTCACGGATAAATTCAGCGGCGAAGTGGCGACCCGTGTGGCGATGGCGGACGCGGCGGCGATCGACAAAGCGATCGGCTATGCCGTCGACGCGATGCCGGCAATGCGCGCGTTCCCGCCATTCAAGCGCCAGGCCGTGCTCGAACATTGCGTGAACCGGTTTCGCGAGCGTTACGACGAATTGGCGCTTGCGCTGTGTATCGAAGCCGGCAAGCCGATCAACGACTCGAAAGGCGAGGTCACGCGTCTGATCGACACGTTCAAGGTGGCGGCCGAAGAGTCGGTGCGCATCGACGGCGAGATCATCAATCTGGAGATTTCGCCGCGGGCGAAGGGCTATCACGGCTATGTGAAGCGTGTGCCGATCGGTCCGTGCTCGTTTATCTCGCCGTTCAATTTTCCGCTGAACCTGACTGCGCACAAGGTCGCGCCGGCGATCGCCGCAGGCGTGCCGTTCGTGTTGAAACCGGCGAGCCGCACGCCGGTCGGCGCGCTGATCATGGGCGAGATTCTGGCTGAAACCGACCTGCCGAAAGGCGCATTCTCGATTCTTCCCGCGCATCGCGACGGCGCCGATCTGTTCACCACCGATGAGCGTTTCAAGCTGCTTTCCTTTACCGGCTCGCCCGCGGTGGGCTGGGAACTGAAGAAAAAGGCCGGCAAGAAGAAGGTGATTCTGGAGCTGGGCGGCAACGCGGCGGCGATCGTCGACGGCGATCAGGGCGGCAAGCTCGACTACGTGGTCGACCGGCTGGCGTTCGGCGCGTTCTATCAGTCCGGGCAGAGTTGCATCGGCGTGCAGCGGATTCTGGTGCACGCGAAGATCTACGACGCCCTGCGCGAGAAGCTGATCGCGAAGACGAAGTCGCTGATCATGGGCGATCCGAAGGACGAAAAGACCTTTGTCGGGCCGATGATCTCCGAATCGGAGTCCAACCGTCTCGCCGGCTGGATGGAAAGCGCGGTGCAGGCGGGCGCGAAAATCGTCGCCGGCGGCAAGGTGGATGGCGCGATGTTCGAGGCCACGCTGCTCGAAGGCGTGAAGCGCGACACCGACCTCTATCGCAAGGAAGCCTTCGGCCCGGTGGCGATTCTGGAGCGTTTCGACGATTTCGACGCGGCGCTCGCTACTGTCAACGACAGCGACTTCGGCCTGCAAGCCGGCGTGTTCACTGATTCGCTCGCCCATGCGCATCGCGCGTGGGATCTGCTCGACGTGGGCGGCGTGGTGATCAACGACGTGCCGTCGTTCCGGGTCGACAACATGCCGTATGGCGGCGTGAAAGATTCAGGGCTCGGGCGCGAAGGCGTGCGCTACGCGATCGAGGATATGACCGAGATGCGCCTGATGGTGATGCGCGAGACGTGGTGACTGGCGGTGCGGCGGATCGGGTTTAGCCGGACTGTCATGCATCTGTCGCATGCGCGCACTACGCTGCCTGCGAAGCGTTCCGACCCTCGCAGGTCGCTTTCGGGGCCGGCACGGGCGGTCCGGCGAGCGGCTCGCCGCCCGGCTTTCGCCGTCGTAAGCAGAAAGCCGGCAGATGCGCCATGAGTGTTTTTGCTGAAGTGCTACAATACCGGCCTTTCCGGCGGGTGTTTCCGCCGGCCGGAGCCGGCCGCATTTTTCCCGTAATACTGACGGGTCCCGTGCGGAACGCCGTGGCTCCGCCTTCATCCTGATGCCCTCTGCGGTTCCGACCGCTGCCGCGCGCACCGCGCCAAGCGCATTTTTAGCGAAAGCCACCATGTCCGACACAGCCGTCACGCCCAGTACTGCGACTTTTGATCAATTCGGTCTCGCGCCCGACATCCTGAAAGCCGTCAAAGAATCGGGCTACACCATCCCTACGCCGATCCAGGAGCAGGCGATTCCCGTCGTGCTGGCCGGCCGGGACATGATGGGCGCCGCGCAAACCGGCACCGGCAAGACCGCGAGCTTCTCGCTGCCGATCATCCAGCGCTTGCTGCCGCAGGCCAGCACGAGTGCATCGCCCGCCCGCCATCCGGTGCGCGCGCTGATCCTCACGCCGACCCGCGAACTGGCCGACCAGGTGGCGGCGAACGTGCAGTCGTACGCGAAGCACACGGCGCTGCGCAGCGCCGTGGTGTTCGGCGGTGTCGACATGAATCCGCAGTCCGAGCAGCTGCGCCGCGGCGTCGAGATTCTGATCGCAACGCCAGGTCGTCTGCTCGATCACGTGCAACAGAAAACCGCCAATCTCGGCCAGGTGCAGATCCTCGTGCTCGACGAAGCCGACCGGATGCTCGACATGGGCTTCCTGCCGGATTTGCAGCGCATCCTGAACCTGCTGCCGAAGGAACGTCAGACGCTGCTGTTTTCGGCTACGTTCTCGGGCGAAATCAAGAAACTGGCCGCCACGTACCTGCGCGACCCGCAGACGATCGAAGTCGCGCGCAGCAATTCGACTGCGACTAATGTGACGCAGATCGTTTATGAAGTGGCCGAGGGCGACAAGACGGGCGCCGTCGTTAAGCTGATTCGCGACCGCGGCCTGAAGCAGGTAATCGTGTTCTGTAACAGCAAGATCGGCGCGAGCCGGCTGGCGCGGAGCCTGGAGCGCGACGGTGTGATCGCCACGGCGATTCACGGGGACCGGACGCAGAATGAGCGGATGCAGGCTCTGGATGCGTTCAAGCGTGGCGAGATCGAGGCCTTGGTGGCGACGGACGTCGCTGCGCGCGGTTTGGACATTGCCGAGCTGCCCGCTGTGATCAACTTCGATCTGCCGTTCAATGCGGAAGACTATGTACACCGGATTGGCCGTACCGGGCGTGCTGGGGCGTCCGGCGATGCGTTGTCGCTGTGCAGCCCGAATGAGCGCAAGCAGCTTGCCGATATCGAGAAGCTGATCAAGCGGCCTTTGGAAGTGCAACACCTGACTGTCGATACGCCGGTGCGGCACCACCATGAAGAGCGTCCGCCGCGGCGCGAGCGCGTGGATGGCCGTGCAGAGGGCCGTGACGAGCGGGGCGGTCGCCGGCGTTCGGGGGCTTCGTCCTCGGGATCGTTCGATCGGCCGCATCATCATCGTGCGCAGCCTGTGGATGATTTTTTCCTCAAGCCTTATGAGCCTTCGGCGGCTTCGGTGAGGAAGGTTGAGGAGGCGGCTGCCTCGTCTGCTGCGGCTCCGCAGAAGTCGACTTCCAAGCAGCCGTTGGCTGCGTTGCTCGGTGGGTTTGGGATGCCGAGGAAGTCGCCGTCGTCGACCTGATTGCTGACTCTTTGCTTGGGTTTGTTGTTTTTAGCGTTTCTCTTCTGAGCGGTTCACCGGCGCTGCCTCTGTTCGGGGCGGCCGCAACGGCCCGCCGCCATCACATCCGCATGCCCGTGCGCTTCGCCCATGCTGCCGTCGCGGCAGCATAAAAGCCCTCTAGCGTCGTATGCACAGTCCCGTCTAGCTCAAGACCCAGATGACGCGCGGCTGCGCTCAGCGCTTCAAGCGGTTTGTCATTGTCCAACGCGGTTGCGCCGTTTTGCTTGCTGAGCTTTTCGCCCTGATCGTTCGTGACCACCGGTACGTGCAGATACTCCGGCGTCGGCACGCCGAGGCAACGCTGCAGGTAGATCTGCCGGGCAGTTGAATCCATCAGGTCCGCGCCGCGCACGATGTGCGTAATCCCCGCGTCAGCATCGTCGACCACCACCGCCAGTTGGTACGCCCACTGATCGTCAGCGCGTCTCAGCACGAAGTCGCCGACCTCGGTGGCCAGGTTCTGCGTCTGCTTGCTCTGCCAGCGGTCCTCGAATGTGATCACCGCCGCATCGCCGTCGGGGACGCGCAGGCGCCATGCGCGCGCCGGTTTGCCATGCAGGCCGCTGCGGCAGGTGCCGGGGTAGGCAAGGGTGGTGTTGCGCGCGTGGACATGCAGCAGCGAGTCGGCAATTTCTTTGCGCGTGCAACCGCATGGATAGATCAGGCCGGCGGCCTTCAATTGCTCCAGGGCTTCCTGATAGCGCGCAATACGGTCGCTTTGCCAGATGGGTGGCTCGTCTGCGTGCATGCCGAAATGCTCGAGGGTCGACAGAATCTCTTCGGCCGCGCCTGGGACGGTGCGAGGTCCGTCGATGTCTTCAACGCGCACCAGCCACGCACCGCCATGCGCGCGCGCGTCCAGCCAGCTTGCAAGCGCGCTCACCAGTGAGCCGAAGTGCAAGGGCCCGGTAGGCGACGGCGCGAAGCGTCCACGATAGGTCATGGGGTCGATGAGTGTGCTGATGCGCAAAGACGAAGAGCAGATGAGGAACCCATGCCGCTCAGCCATGAATTCGTATAGGGGCGGCGGGCCGCAACTTGAAAGCGCACGCCCCCGCGGCGACCGCCCGCATCACGCGGCGTGTGCCGCCTTGCTGTCCGGATGGCATTCCGGACACGTCTTGCCCGCCACGTACATCGGCGATTGTTGCGCTTCGGGTGGCACCACCGCGCGGCAGCCGAAGCATTGCACGGTCGCGGTTGGCTCCAGTTGCGGATTCAGCGCGGTACGGTAGTCGAATACGAAACAGTCGCCGTGATAGTGCGCGCCGCCGACTTCCTCGAAATACTTCAGGATGCCGCCTTCGAGCTGGTACACGTTCTCGATGCCGACTTCCTTCATGTGGATCGCCGCCTTCTCGCAGCGAATCCCGCCTGTGCAGAACGACACGACCGTCTTGCCTTCGAGGTCGGCGCGGTTTTGTTCGATGACTTCGGGAAACTCGCTGAATTTCGTAATGCGGTAGTCGAGCGCGTCGTCGAACGTGCCGACGTCCACCTCGAACGCATTGCGTGTGTCCAGCATCACGACGGGGCGGCCTTCGTCGTCATGGCCGCGGTCGAGCCAGCTTTTCAGCGTGGGGGCGTCGACAAACGGCGCGCGGCCAAGCTCCGGCCGGATGGCCGGCTTTTTCATCGTGATGATCTCGCGCTTGAGCTTGACCAGCATGCGGGTGAACGGCTGCTTGTCCGACAGGCTTTCCTTGAACTGCAGATTGACGAATTTGCCATCAAACAGCGCGTCGTGACGGATGTAGTCGATGAACGCGTCTGTGGCTTCGCGCGTGCCGGCCACGAACAGGTTGATGCCTTCCGGCGCCAGCAGGATGGTGCCGCGCAAGCCGAGCGTATTACAGCGCTCCGTAACGAACGGGCGCCATGCGGCGGTGTCTTCGATGGTCGCGAAATGATACGCGGCGAGATTGACGATACTCATGTGTGTCCAGCGGTAAGAAGTGGCGGCGCGGAAAACAGGGCGCATTGAACGCCCGCATTCAAACTCCATGCGGCGCGGCCACGTCGAAAAGGGCGAAACCCGTATTATCCCTCAAGCTGGCGCTTTGGCCGACTCGGCCGAATGGCCAACCCTTTGTGGCAGCGCAAATCGCCTGCACAACGCCGGTGTACGGTGCGCTCGCGTTTCTGTCCTAAGCCGAACGGCTGACGCGTGGTTTTGGCCTGAAAACTCCGGAAGGGTGGAGTTACAATGTCGCCCATGTCAGATCCCCGCTTCGTTCATCTTCGCGTCCACTCCGAATTCTCGATTGCCGACGGCATCGTGCGTCTTGACGACATCGTCAAGGCCGCCGCCAAAGACGGTCAGGGTGCGCTCGCCCTCACCGACCTCGGCAACGCGTTCGGTCTCGTCCGTTTCTACAAGGAAGCCCGCGGCAAAGGGGTCAAACCCATTGCCGGCTGCGACGTCTGGATCACCAATCCTGACGACCGCGAAAAGCCTTCCCGTTTGCTGCTGCTGGTCAAGAACCGGCGCGGCTATCTGAATCTGTGCGAGCTGCTCAGCAAGGCATCGCTCACAAACCAGTATCGCGGCCGCGCGGAAATCGAAGCCGGCTGGCTCGAATCAGGTCTGGGTGAGGGCCTGCTCGCGTTGTCGGGTGCGCAACAGGGCGACATTGCCCTCGCGCTTGCCGCCGGTAACGAAGAAGCGGCCAAACGCAATGCATTGCATTGGGCGAAGGTGTTCCCTGGCGGCTTCTATATCGAACTGCAACGGTGCGGTCAGCCGGGCGGCGAGCAGTACGTGCAGCAGGCGGTTGCGCTCGCGGCATCGCTGAAATTGCCGGTGGTGGCCACCCACCCCATGCAGTTCATGACGCCGGACGACTTCACCGCGCACGAAGCGCGCGTGTGTATTTCCGAAGGCGACATCCTGGCGAATCCGCGCCGCTCTAAGCGCTTTACGTCCGAGCAGTATTTCCGCACGCAGGAAGAAATGGCGGAGCTGTTCGCGGACTTGCCGTCGGCGCTCGCCAATAGTGTCGAAATCGCCAAGCGCTGCAACCTGACGCTTGAACTCGGCAAACCGAAGCTGCCGCTCTTCCCGACGCCCGACGGCATGTCGCTCGACGACTACCTCGTGCAATTGTCAAAAGAAGGCCTCGAAAAGCGTCTCGAACAGTTGTACCCGGATGCGCCCGAGCGCGAGGCGCAGCGCGAAACGTATTACCAGCGCCTCGAATTCGAGTGCGGCACGATCATCAAGATGGGCTTTCCGGGCTACTTCCTGATCGTTGCGGACTTTATCAACTGGGCCAAGAACAACGGCGTGCCGGTCGGTCCGGGCCGGGGCTCGGGTGCAGGTTCGCTGGTCGCGTATGCACTCGGCGTGACCGACCTCGATCCGCTGCGCTACAACCTGCTGTTCGAACGTTTTCTGAATCCGGAACGCGTGTCGATGCCCGACTTCGACATCGACTTCTGCCAGCACGGCCGCGACCGTGTCATTCAGTACGTGAAGGAAAAATATGGCGCGGACGCCGTGTCGCAGATCGCCACCTTCGGCACGATGGCGGCGAAAGCGGCGGTGCGCGACATCGGCCGCGTGCTCGATCTCGGCTATATGTTCACGGACGGCATCGCCAAGCTGATTCCGTTCAAGCCGGGCAAGCACGTCACCATCGCCGACGCGATGAAGGAAGAGCCGCTGTTGCAGGAGCGCTTCGATAACGAAGACGAAGTGCATCAGCTGCTCGAACTCGCGCAGCGCGTGGAAGGCCTTACGCGCAACGTCGGTATGCACGCCGGCGGCGTGTTGATCGCGCCCGGCAAGCTGACCGATTTCTGCCCGCTCTATACACAGGGCGACGAAAGCGGCGTCGTGAGCCAGTACGACAAGGATGACGTCGAAGCCGTCGGCCTCGTGAAGTTCGACTTTTTGGGCCTCACCACGCTGACCATTCTGGACTGGGCCGAGCGCTATATCCGCCGTCTCGATCCGTCGAAGAAAGACTGGTCGCTCGCGCAGGTGCCGCTCGACGACGCGGCGTCGTTCTCGATCCTGAAGAAAGCGAATACGGTCGCCGTGTTCCAGCTGGAAAGCCGCGGCATGCAAGGCATGCTGAAAGACGCGCAGCCTGACCGCTTCGAGGACATCATCGCGCTGGTGGCGTTGTATCGTCCTGGCCCAATGGATCTGATCCCGAGCTTCTGTGCACGTAAGCACGGCCGCGAAGTGGTGGAGTATCCGGATCCGCGCGTTGAATCTGTTCTGAAAGAGACCTACGGCATCATGGTCTACCAGGAGCAGGTGATGCAGATGGCGCAGATCATCGGCGGCTACTCGCTCGGTGGCGCCGACTTGCTGCGTCGCGCGATGGGTAAGAAGAAGGCCGAGGAAATGGCCGAGCACCGCGAGTTGTTCCGCCAGGGCGCCGCGAAGAACGGGCTGGCCGGCGAGAAAGCGGACGAAATCTTCGACTTGATGGAGAAGTTCGCGGGCTACGGCTTCAACAAGTCGCACGCGGCGGCGTATGCGCTGCTTGCGTACTACACCGCATGGCTGAAGGCGCACCATCCGGCGGAATTTATGGCGGCGAATATGTCGCTCGCCATGGACGACACGGACAAGGTCAAGATTCTGTTCGAGGACTGCCTCACGAACAAGATGGCCGTGTTGCCGCCGGACGTCAATCTGTCGGCGTACCGGTTCGAGCCGGTCGCGGAAGCGGACGGCAAGCGCTCGAAAACGATCCGCTACGGTCTCGGCGCGATCAAGGGCAGCGGCCAGAACGCGATCGAAGAAATCATCCGCGCGCGTGAAGAAGGCCCGTTCATCGACATCTTCGACTTCTGCAACCGGGTCGATCGCCGGATCGTCAATCGCCGCACGGTGGAAGCATTGATCCGCGCCGGTGCGTTCGACACGCTGCATGCGAATCGCGCACAGCTGATCGCCTCGGTCTCGCTGGCCATGGAAGCCGCCGAGCAGGCAAGCGCCAATGCGATGCAGGCGGGCCTGTTCGATATGGGCGACGCGCCGTCGCAAGGTCACGAACTGGTCGACGAGCCGGAGTGGCCGGAAAAGAAGAAGCTGCAGGAAGAGAAGGCCGCGCTCGGCTTCTACCTGTCGGGCCATCTGTTCGATGCCTACAAAGATGAAGTGCGCCGTTTCGTGCGTCAGAAGATCGGCGAATTGAAGGAAGGGCGCGACAAGTTGGTCGCTGGCGTGATCGCGTCGCTGCGCACGCAGATGACCCAGCGCGGCAAGATGTTGATCGCGCTGCTCGACGACGGCACCGGTCAATGCGAAGTGACTGTCTTCAACGAGACCTTTGAAGCGCACAAACAGCTGTTCAAGGAAGACGAATTACTGGTGGTGCAGGGCCAGGCGCGTAACGACGCATTCACCGGCGGCATCCGTTTCACGGTCGACACGGTGATGGACCTCGGCCGCGCGCGTTGCCGTTACGCGGAAGCCGTAAAGGTGCAAATGAACGGCAATGCGGACGCGTTGGCGTTGCGGCGCGTGCTCGAAGCGCATAGCGCGGGTAAAGACGAGCCGCAAGCTGCGCCGGCGCCGGCGGCGTCATCGCGCGGTGGCAATGGCGGCGGTGGTGGCCGCAACGGCGGCGGTTATGGCGGCGGTGGCCAGCGTCAGGCTGTGCAGATTCCGAACGGCCTCGCCGTGCAGGTGGTCTATCGCAGCGAAAACGCGCAAGGCGAAATGCGTCTGGGCGACGCGTGGCGCGTGAAGCCGACAGACGAACTGCTCGCGGCATTGCGCGGCGAGTTTGCCGGAAGCTCGATCGAAATCGTCTATTGATGTCTGGTTGGCCCGCGCGGTTGCGTGGGCGTGGGCCAACCGTTGGCGAGCCGCGGCCGCTAGCGCCGGGTCTGCTCCCCCATCCGCGCCAGCTTCAAAAACCGGTAGTACACCGTTTCGGCATTGAACACCGCGATCATAAAACCCGCGCGGCCGTCGAGAAATCCACGCCGCAGCACATAGGTTCGCACGAACGCCCACGCGCCGCGCCCGAGCGCCATGCCAAAACTGCCGCGCTTGCCCGCTGCGTGACGTTGCTGCGCACCCGCTGTCGAATACGCGTCGAGCTTGCGCAATACGCCTTCGAAGTCCTCGTAGGAGTAGTGCATCAGCTTGCCGGTCAGGCGCTGCGACGGCGTGTCGAACACCAGGCGCTCGTGCACGAGGTCGTCGGAGAAACGCGCGGCGCCACGTTTGAACAGGCGTGGAATCCAGTCCGGATACCAGCCGCTGTGATGAATCCAGTGGCCGCAAAAGCTCGACAACCGGTCCACCGCGTAGACATCGGCGGTGGGCGCGGCCAGCGCCGCACGGATCGCCGCTGCCAGTTCCGGCGTGACGATTTCGTCGGCGTCGAGCGAAAGAATCCAGCTGGTGGTCAGCGCGTCCACGGCGCGGTTCTTTTGCGGACCGAAGCCCGGCCAGTCGGTTTCCTCCAGCACGCGCGCGCCATGTGCCCGGGCGATCTCGGCGGTACCGTCGGTGCTGCCGCCGTCGATCACGACGATCTGATCGGCGAAGGCCACGGCCTGCAGGCATTCGGCCAGTCGCGCCGCCGCGTTTTTGGTGATGATGGCGACGCCGAGGGTGGTTTCTTGCATACCTGAATTGCGTGGAGGGTGCAGGGTGGCGAAATGGGTCGCGCAAGTATACACAGCGCGCGGTGGCCGTGGCCGGACACGGCCGCCGGCGGCTGGCGACCCGTGAATCCGGTCGAATCTGGTCAATTCACACTACCGGCCGCGCAATCCGCAACCGTTTACAATGCCGTATTTAATTTTACGTGCAGCGGGCATTCCGCCCGCCGCACGGATGCTGTCCCGCATTCCCAGAGGATTCCTTGAGCGCGAAGCCTACGTTAAGCAAACCCATCGGTTCAGGTGAGGCATCGTCGCCTGCCGTCGTCTTCCGGCGTTTGTGGCCATATATCAAGCCGCTGTTGTGGGTGGTGGTCGGCGCGATCGTCGCAATGGCGGTAAGCGCCGGTACCGACGCGGCAATCCCCGCCTTGCTCAAACCGCTGCTGGACAAGGGTTTCGGCGCGCATGCCAACGACAACGCCAAGTGGTTTGTACCGGCCGCGGTGATCGGCCTCGCGCTGATTCGCGGCGTGTCGCAATACGCGTCGGGTTATCTGCTCGCCTACGTATCGAACAAAATCCTGCTCGATCTGCGCCTGAAGATGTTCGACCGCATGATCCACACGAGCGTGGCGTTCTTCCAGCGCGAAACCGCGAGCACGGTGATCAACGCGATCGTCTTCGAGGTCAACCAGATTCTCAACGTGTTGTTGAGCGTGCTGGTCACTCTGGTGCGCGATTCGCTGACAGTCGTGTTCCTGCTCGGCTACCTGTTTTATCTGAACTGGCGCCTGACACTGATCGTCGCGGTGTTGCTACCGGGGATCGGCTGGCTGGTGGGCAAGATCAACCGCCGTTTGCGGCGCCTGAACCGCGAGCATCAACTGCTGACCAACGAACTGTCGTACATCGTCGAAGAGACGGTGGGCGGCTACAAGGTCGTCAAGGTGCACAACGGCGAGCAGTACGAGACGGACCGCTTCACGGCGATGAGCAAGCGTCTGCGCGGCTACGCCATGCGCATGACGGTCTCCGGTGGCCTCGCGCAACCATTGACGCAGTTCCTCGCGTCGATTGCGCTCGCCGTGGTGATTACGATTGCCGTGGTGCAGTCGTCGTCGGATCAGACTACTGTCGGCGGCTTTGTGGCGTTCGTTACGTCGATGCTGCTGATCATCTCGCCGCTCAAGCACCTGATGGACGTGAACCAGCCGCTGCAACGCGGCATGACGGCGTGCGAGCTGATTTTTGGCCTGATCGACGAGCCCTCCGAACCGGAAGGCGGCGGCAAGCCGCTTGAGCGGGCTCACGGCGAAGTGGAATTCCGCGACGTGTCGTTCACCTACGGTAGCAACGCCACGCATGGCCGCCACACGCTCGACCAGGTGTCGTTCAAGGTGGCGCCGGGCGAAATGGTGGCGCTCGCGGGCCCGTCGGGCAGCGGCAAGACCACGCTGGTGAATCTGCTGCCGCGTTTTTTCGATCCGACCGGCGGCGAGATTCTGGTCGACGGCGTCGCGCTGCCGGAATACGGCCTGCACGCGCTGCGCAGCCAGATCGCAATGGTGAGCCAGGACGTGGTGCTGTTCAACGACACGGTGGCGAACAATGTCGCTTATGGCCAGCCGGCCGATCCGGACAAGGTCAAGGCGGCGCTGCGCGCGGCGAACCTGTGGGACACCGTCGAGGCGATGCCCAGCGGCATCGATACGCTGGTCGGCGACAACGGCATGATGCTCTCGGGCGGTCAACGCCAGCGTCTGGCGATCGCGCGCGCGATCTACAAGGACGCACCGATTCTGATTCTCGACGAGGCCACCTCCGCGCTGGATTCGGAATCCGAACGCCACGTGCAGGCGGCGTTGGAAACCTTGATGAAGGGCCGGACCACGCTCGTGATTGCGCACCGTTTGTCGACAATCGAACGCGCTGACCGGATTTTGGTGATGGATGCCGGGCGTATTGTCGAGCGCGGCAGCCATCGGGAACTGCTGGCGCAAGGCGGGCTGTACGCGCATTTGCATCGCATCCAGTTCCAGCAGGACGCAGCGTAAATCCTGACGAGTGCGCTGGCGTCGCAGACACCTGCGTCTGCGGCGCCACTCGCCGCCTAAGCGGAGTAAGCCCGATTGGCTACCGTGGCCAACTGTGTTTCGATGGCGCTCATGACGTCGGCCGGCGCGATCTCATCCACGTCGCCGCTGCTCTGAATACCGATCGAGTGGCATTGTTCGGTCAGGCGCAGATAGGGCGGTTCGCGGTCGGAAAACAGCGAGACGCTCGGCGTTGGCGTGGAGTGCGCGATGTGCATCAAGCCGCCGTCCGCCCCCACAAAGAGGCTAGCCTGCGCGATCATTTCGCGCGACTGCAGCAACGTCAGCTTGCCGACGTATGACGTGATCTTTAGCGTGCCGAATGCTCGGTTCAACAATTCATCCGCTATCGCGACCCCGTTGTCGGAGCCAAGCAGAACTATTTGCTTCGGCATGTTCCGGTCGTCCGAGCAATCGATGAGTTCGAACAGCTCTCCCCATTGCCGGTAGGTGCGGTTCGCATCGATCCCGCCGACCGCAAACGCCAGAAACCGGTTGCCCGGCAGGAGCGGGAGAACCGAATCGTGGGTGCGCGCCTTCGCCGCCAGATACGGTTTGCTCATCGAAACGATTTCGCCGTCGCTGTAGCCGAGCGAGAAGACGTGGTTGATCGCGGCATGGCTGAAGGTGGTCTGATTGCGGTCCGGACCATAGAAGTACTGGAATAGGCACGCGTACGGCAGCTTGTTGAAATGTTTCGTCTTCAGCTTGATCGACGGCAGGTTGTACTCCGACATCAGGATCGCATCGTACTGGCGGTTGGAAAGATCCGGTAAGTTGGAAAAGACGTTCTTGAAGACATCGTCCTCCCCGAACAGCTTGTGCAGGTTCGGCAATGTGAAAAGGTCGATTTCGAATTCGCTGCCCTTCAGCAGCGCCCGCCCGGACATGTCCATCGTCGCGTCGCCAAAATTGCGCTTGCCGGTGTAAATCCACAGCAAGCGCTTGACCCCGGCGGCGTTTCTGAGTTGCAGGCGCGTCTGCCCGTGCCATTTGAGCAGCAGATGCTTGTGTAAGTACTTTTTGACGATATTCGCCCGTGAAGTCTTCTGCAGGAACACGTCGGGCTCGTGCGCCACGCCCGCATACGGGATGCGGGTGGAGCGGCTGACGGCCGTGTCCACGAGTCTTTTCACGGCGGCGGGTGCGCTGCGATAGAGCGCGCGCATTAATCGTTTCATTGCTCGAATGCTGGGGAAAATTCGGGGTCTCTCTGCCGGTGGGACGTTGCGGTGCGGTGCACCAAGGCCGGCCACTCGCCGCGGCGGAGCGTGTGGACCGTATGGTACAGCACACTCTTGCACGCTCTCGGGCAAGAGTGCCTTACGGACGGCAACGCCTCGAAGCCAGCGTGATTGCCCACGGCAGGGGCGCCGGTGCTTAATAATCGGATAGGAGCGGGAACCCGGTACAATGGCGAGGCCAAAATGTCCGGTTGCGCGCGCCAGTTGTCGCAACGGCCGGCTAAATTCATCAGACATGTCGACGCCCGCAAAAAAATCTTCCCTGAGTGTCAACTCACGAAATCTGTTGCCAGCGTTCTTCCTGCTCACATATCCGTCGGCCACCCTGCTGATACACGGTGCCGGCAGTGCATTGTCGATCGCGGCCGCAGTCATTTCGCTTGCTTTGCTGGCCTCGCCGAAATCCTGGACCGGCCTGCCGCCGCTCCAGTGGGACCGTGTCGATATCGCGCTGTGCGTCGCCATGGCGTGTCCGTTTTTTGCCGTGCTGCTCGGCGGCGTGTCGCACGGCACGGTGGTGGCCAGTACACTCGATTCGCCTTCCCGTTTCTTTGCCGCCGCGCCGCTGTTCCTGGTGTTGCGCCGCTGTTTGCCGCACTTGCTCGCGTGGAGCGATCTGTCGTTTGCGCTCGCCGGTTTGATGTCGCTCGGCATCCTGTTGATCGCGCCACGTGACTGGGGCTTCGGGCGGCTCAGCAGCACTTTTCTGAACCCGATTCACTTCGGCGATATCGCGTTGGTGATGGGCGTGCTGTCCATCCTGTCGCTGAACTGGTGGCGCAAGGACCGGCTGGCTGTGCGCGTCGTCAAGGTGGCAGGCCTCTTTGCGGGATTGTCCGCGTCGCTGATCACCGGCTCGCGTGGCGGGTGGGTGGCGATCCCGGTGGTCGCCGCGATGATTCTTTACTTGCGCAGTCGCGGCAAGTCACGCAAGTGGAACGTGCTGTTGCCGCTTGCGATCGTCGCGATTCTGGTCGGCGTGTACGTGTTTTCGCCGACCGCCCGCGACCGCGTCGGGGATCTTTCGTCGGATCTGGTGCAATACACACATGGCAACAAGGACACGTCGCTCGGTATCCGTCTGCAGCTGTACGAGGCGGCGGCGCGCATCGTAGCGAGCCATCCGCTGCTCGGTCTCGGCGGTGACGGCTTTCGCAACAGCATGCAGTCATTTGCCAATTCGGGGCTGCTCACACCTGTCGCTGCGGAGTTGGGCAGAGGTGAAGCGCATAACCAGATGCTTGCTTACATGACCGACTACGGCGTCATCGGCGGTCTTGCTGTGCTGGCCGTCTACGTCGTGCCGGGCGCGCTGTTCTGGCGGCGGCTCGCCGCGCCGGCCGGCCCGGCGAGCCGGGCCGCGCTGATGGGACTGACGTTTATCGTGGCTTTCTGGATTTTCGGTCTGACGGTCGAAACCTTCGATCTGAAGATGACCGTATCTTTCTACGCCATGGTCATCGCGATCCTTGCGGCTGCCTCCGCGTATGCGGACAGGAATGGCGTCAGCGTCGCCCACTCCGGCCGGCAGGCGGACCGTGCCGCCGCCAGCGCGCCGCGCACTCCCATTCAATGAGAATCGTCATCACCTCATGTTCAGCATCCTGATCCCAAGCTGGAACAACCTGCCGTACCTGAAGCTGTGTATCGACAGTATCCGCCGTCATTCGGCGTTCGATCACGAAATCATCGTGCATGTGAACGATGGCAGCGACGGCACGCTCGAATGGGTCCGCTCGGAAGGCATCCTGCACACGTGGAGCACGGGTAACGTCGGCGTCTGTCTCGCATTGAACGATGTGGCGCGACTCGCCACGCGCGACTGGATCCTGTTCCTCAATGACGATATGTTTTGCACGCCGGGCTGGGACCGCGCCTTCGAAGCGAGCTTGCGCGGGCTTGGCCATTCGTGCGCGTATCTGTCCGCGGCACTGATCGAGCCGACCGGCAGTGCGAATGTGAGCACGGCCGACTTCGGCACGGGCCCCGAGAATTTCGACGAAGCAGGTCTACTCGCGTACAGCGCCGGAATGAGGGCGACCGACCTCGACGGCGTCGCTTTGCAGCCGATGCTGATCAGCCGCCAGTTGTGGCATGCGGTGGGCGGTTACAGCATCGAGTTTGGCCCGGGCATGAGCAGCGACAACGACTTCCTGATGAAGCTGTGGCTCGTCGGCTGCCGTGTGTTTCGCTCGGTCGGCGCGAGCCGCATCTATCACTTCGGCTGCAAATCGACCGGCCGGATTCGCCGTAACCGTGGTGGCCGCGAGTTCCTGATGAAGTGGGGCATCTCGCAGCGTGATTTCGATCGCGAGTATATTCGGCGGACAGCTTCCGCCGCGCCCGGCTCACTACCCAACGTGCCGCGCGCACCGTTCAAAAGCCGCGTGAAGCGTGTGCTGTATGCACTCGGCCGTTATCCGTTCGAGGACCTGGAAGGCTGGGAGCCGGATCTTCCCTCGAAGCTGACGTTCATGACGCCGTTCGCCAAGCAGCCGGACGACAAGGCCGACGGGCATTAATCCTGTCGCACGGGCAATATCGCCGCGGCGCGCGCTGTTCAAGTCGCGCGCATTAGACTCCGCCCGTCACCAGCGGCAGCACCGTCAAATCCGGGTGTGTGCCGTCGACAATGCTGCGACCCACATGCACCCCTTCGTAGAGCGCATCTTCCACGCTGGCGAAGCTCTCTTCGCCATCCGGATGGAACGCCACCGCGTGCCCGGGGATGGCCGGGTCGGCGCCCGGGTGGCACACGTAACCGACATACGTGCAGCGGTTATCCGGCGCGGCCGACGGCTTCGTTTCGTCGGGCGGGTTTTTCGGAAAGGGCGCCACGTGAATTTCGAAACCCTCGTATTCCACCATCTGCCAAGGTGCGGTTTCATCGGCCATGGCCGCCTCCGTCTTTGTCGTGCGCTTCCCAAAAAGTCTAGGTGATTTGAACGCAAAGCGCGCCTCAAGACTGATGAGGCTAAACCACTATGGTTTGCACACGTCGCGTTGTTCGCGCTGTTAGAGCCGTGTTGATAGTCGATCTGTCGCTTAATAGATTTTCCGGTTTTACTTGAAAATCCTCGTTGCAGTGGCGCTGTATCGGCGCCGAGCGTGCGGGTACGCGCCCGACCGCGCCATCTTCGCCGCGTCATATAGAATGACGCGCTTTGCCCATACAAGACCCCCGCCAATGTGGTTCAAAAACCTTCAACTTCACCGTCTTCCCGCTCCGTGGTCCGTCACCCCTGAACAAATGGAGAAATGGCTCGCGCCGCACGCATTTGCGCCCGGCAACAGCGTCGAGATGCAAAGCCATGGCTGGGCGTCGCCACGCGACAACGACTCGCTGGTGTATTCGCTCCATGGCCAGATGCTGCTGACGTTTCGCGCCGAAAAGAAACTGCTGCCGGCTTCGGTCGTCACGCAAGTAACCAAGGCACGTGCGCTCGAACTCGAAGAGCAGCAAGGCTTCAAACCTGGCCGCAAGCAGATGCGCGAACTCAAGGAGCAGGTGACCGACGAACTGCTGCCGCGCGCTTTCAGCATCCGCCGCGATACGCGCGTGTGGATCGATACCAGGAACGGCTGGCTCGTGATCGACGCGGGCTCGCAGGCGGTTGCCGACGAAGTGCGCGGCCTGCTGGTGAAGTCGATCGATCAACTGCCGCTCGGCACCGTGCGTGTCACGCAATCGCCGGTTGCGGCGATGACCGAATGGCTGCTTTCCGGTGAAGGTCCCGCGGGCTTCACGCTCGACCAGGACACCGAATTGCGCTCGCCGACGGAAGGCAACGCGACGGTACGCTACGTCGGACATACTTTGGATGCCGAAGATATGCGCCGTCATATCGAAGCCGGCAAGCAATGCATGCGTCTCGCGATGACGTGGAACGATCGCGTGTCGTTCGTGCTGACGCCTTCGTTGATCGTCAAGCGCATCGCGCCGCTCGACGTCCTCAAGGAAGCGAGCGACCCCACCGCGCAGAACGACGATGAGCGCTTCGATTCCGACGTCACGCTGATGACGGCCGAACTCGACCGCATGCTGTGCGATCTGCTCGACGCGTTGGGTGGCGAGCAGGGCATGGAAATGCCGCAAGCCGCGGCCGCCTGAATGACGTTTGCCTGAGTGACATTCGCCTGAGCTGCGTTTATCCGCTGCAGGCCGGCGCGTCGCGAATGCTGCGCGCCGGCGCTTATTAAGCCAGATTATGGCTATCTGAATCCGGCTTAATAAAATTTACCCTTCATGTCCCGGCCGTCACACTGCTTGTGCTGACGGTGCAAGCCGTCAGGAACCTTCCGAACCACTGACGCGCGCCACGCTTTCCATCATGCGGGTCGCGTCATCCTGACCAGGACTCGACATGAAAATCGCCCACTTGATGATCGCCCTCGGCTTTGCCTGCGCCGTCTCCATCACATCCGCTGCCATGGCTGCCAACGCGACGTATCCATCCACGCCGCTGCCCGCGTACGCGCAGGACGAATTGCAGAAGGTGATCGACGACGCAACGGGGCCGTTGCCCGCTGCACATTTATCGACTGCGCCACAAAGCGCGGCAACCCCGCAAAGCTCTACCGCGTTGCCGAACGGTCTCTATGCCACCCCGCGCGTCACGCCGCACGATGATGAACCGCATGCGGCCGCGAGTGCGAGCAAGCGCGACGCACGTCCGTCGAAGGCGCATCGGCATGAGCGTCACAAGTACGTCTGAGGATCTTGCCGCGATCGTGTGGTGTCGATGCGCGATGCATTCGCGAAGCGGCGCTGCGTGAATGCGCCACCACGCGCAGACTACCGCTACACCGGACCCGTCCCCGCCAGCGCCGTGAATATGGTTAAGATTGCGATCATCAAGGCATCGATCACGGAGAGCTCGCGATGGTTCGACTGGTTATGATCCTGCTGGGTGTCGATTACCTGCGCACGCGCTGGCGCTCGTTGCAGTTGATCGGCTGGGTGAGCCTCGTGCTCGGCGTGGTGGTGTTCATCGACGCACTCGATAGCGCGCTCTATTTCCCGATTACGCCGTTTGCGTTGTTGCTGCTGCTCGAAGGGCTCGCCACGCTGACCGTCGCCTGGACCGGCATGGGCGGGCAACGCACGCTGCGCTATGTGAAGGGCATCGCATTCTGCTTTGCGGCGACGCTGATTCTCGCCGGCCATCATCACGGCAACTTCATTCTGTCGATGATCTTCGGCACGCTCTTTCTCGCCGACGGTCTGCTGCAGATCGTCTCGGCGAAGGTCGTTCGTTATCGCACCTGGCGGCTCGCGATGATCGGCGGCGGCGTTGAAATCGCGCTGGCGGTTTTCTTCTATCAACCTTATCCGACGCACTATGTGGGCACCGTGCCGTACTGTCTCGGCCTCGGTCTGATATTCGGCGGCTGGAACATGATTTTGCTGAGTACGCGCGTGCGGCGTCTTGCGTCGAATCCTGCAGTGGCGTCGGATGATGCAAGCGCGGATGCAGCCAACTCCGCCGCGAGTGCTGTTGCTCCCGGCCGATTGAGCGCGGTGGAATGGGACGGCCCGCCCAGCGCCGATGAAGACGCGTTGACGGTGCACGTGTGGACGCCGGTCGGCTCGGCCAAGGGCGAGGCGCGGCGGCAGTTGATCGTCGATCGCTATATCGCGGCGGTGGATCGTAACGGCGTGATATCGACCGGGCACGCCGCGCTCGAATCGCCTGAAGGCATCTACATCAGCTTGTATCCGGGCGTCGAAATCGATCGTTCGCCCGACGATTTTGCGCGGTTGCTGCGCGCGACGCGCGAGAACGATGTGCCCGGCGTATTTCAGCCCGATTACCCGACCGAATCGAAAGCGTGGTGTCCGTCCACGGTTCAGGTGCGCATACGCAATTACGATCCCGCGCGCCTGCGCCGCTTCTGGGACACCTATCGTCAGGACACGACCTACAACCTGACACACCGCAATTGCTCGAGCAGCGTATCGCGCGCACTGGAAGCGGCGATCGAGGGCGCGTCGGCGCGCGTGTGGGGCAACCTCGGCGGCTGGCGGCCGTTTCTGCGGGTGATGACGACGCCGGAGTTGTGGGTGGCCGCGCAACTGCGCAAACGCGCCGCAACGATGGCGTGGACACCAGGCCTCACACTCGACTATGCCCGCGCGCTTAGCATGCTCGCCGACCCGCGTCCGTCGGGCTGGGTGAAGATGGCGCGGCTCGCCGTGCGCAGAATGGTGCGTTCGCGGCAGGAATGGCGCGAGGAAGAGCGTAGCGCGCCGGCCGCACAGGAAGCAGGGGCCGGTCACACCGCCAGTACCGTGCGCGATTGAGGCGCTTGCGCGCGTGATACCGACACGCCGCACGGCCTGCCCAACTTCGACGTCGCGGTAAAAACTGCATGTGTATCAAGCGCTTGCCGATTTTGCCGGGTAGTTATACACAGATTTGCGAACAGATTCTGTTGATAACTTCCGCGTGCATGGCACCTCCGCCCAAATGAGTGATTTCAACCAATATGGCGGGTGTATGCTCAAAGCGAAAGCTTGTCGATGACAGCACCTCACCACGCTGAACCTTGTTCGTGGCTCTTTCAGGATCAAACCGTGCCGGGCGCCCAGCGCCTGCTGCGGCAGCAGGTTTTACCAGCGTGAACGTGATGCTCAGGACGAATCCAGTTGCATCCATCGGCCTGTCAGATGACTGAGCCACAGCGTTTCACGGTGCGTCATGTCAGCGTCTACCGTTACTCGGAACCCGTGCGGTTCGGCGAACACCGGATGATGTTCCGCCCGCGCGCCAGCCACGACCTGCGCCTCGTCACGAGCCGGTTGGTGATTACGCCCACGCCGTCGCGGCTGCACTGGCTGCACGACGTATTCGACAACTCCGTGGCAGTCGCGAGTTTCACGGGCAAGGCGAGTGAATTGCGCTTCGACAGCGAGGCGACGCTCGAACACTTCGAAACGCCCATGCCTGATTACGCGCTTGAACCGTACGCGGTGAACTGGCCGTTTGCGTACACGAACGAGGAAGCGTCCGATCTCGTGAACGCGCGCAGCCGCCAATATCCAGACCGCGACGTCGACGAATGGGCACGGCGCTTCGTGCCCGTGCCGGGCAGCGGCGGTGCGAGCGGCACGGGCGGCAAAAATGGCACCGGCGGCACGATGGCGTTGCTGCGCGCGATGACGCTCGACATAAAAAGCACGTTTTTCTATGTGCGCCGCACGGAGAAGGGCGTGCACCGTCCTGGCGACACCTTGCGCAACCGCAGCGGCAGTTGCCGCGATTTCGCCGTGCTGATGATGGACGCGGTGCGCTCGCTCGGCCTCGCGGCGCGTTTTGTGAGCGGTTATCTGTTCGTGCCCGACGTGCCCGAGCATGACGCGGTGCAAGGCGGCGGTGCGACGCATGCGTGGCTGCAAATCTATCTGCCGGGCGCCGGCTGGGTCGACTTCGATCCGACCAATAGCATCGTCGGCAATCGCCATCTGATTCGGGTGGCGGTGGCGTGGAACTACTACCAGGCGTTGCCGTTGTGGGGTACATGGCATGGCGCGTCGCATTCGTTTCGCGGTTTGCAGGTCGATGTGAGCGTGACCGAAGGTAAGTGAGGAGCGAGCCGGATGACTGGGCTCGTACAAATCGAACGTGTTAGCTGGGAGTGTCAACTCAGGTTGCTCACCGGGCGCGTCAACTGAATGTTTCAACTGGAAGAGGGCGTCGCGATGAAATTGCGCGTTGGCTACGAGCTGGTCTATGAGTGTGTGCAACCGACGCCGATGATGCTGATGTTGAACACGCACTATTCGCACGCGAAGGAAGTGCTGAGTCCGGATTTGCTGGCGGTCAATCCGCCGGTGCCGATCAGCCAGTATCGCGACGGCTTCGGCAATCTGTGCAGCCGGATCGTGGCGCCGCAGGGGTTGATAGAGTTTTCGACGAGCGCGGTGCTCGAGGTGTCGTCCGAGCCTGAGCGGCGGCCGCCGCTGACCGAGCAGCATCCGGTAGAGGCATTGCCTGACGATACCTTGGTGTTTCTGCTGGGCAGCCGATATTGCGAAACTGATTTGCTATCCGAATTTGCGTGGCAGACCTTCGGCAAGATGCCGCTCGGGCGCGGGCGCGTGGATGCAATCTGCAACTACGTGCACGAGCATATTGTGTTTGGCTACGACTTCGCGCGGCCGACCAAGACCGCGTGGCAGGCGTGGCAAGAGAGGAAGGGCGTGTGCCGGGATTTCGCGCATCTGGCCGTGGCGCTGTGTCGGGCGATGAATATCCCCGCGCGCTATTGCACGGGCTATATCAGCGATGTCGGCACACCGCCGCCCTACGCGACGATGGATTTTGCCGCGTGGTTCGAAGCCTATGTTGGCGGCTGCTGGCAGACCTTCGATCCGCGGAATAATGTGCCGCGCACGGGGCGGGTGTTGATGGCTCGGGGAAGAGATGCGGCTGACGTCGCGATCAGTAATGCGTTTGGGGCGACGCAGTTAATGAAGTTCGATGTTGTCTGTGAGGCGCTATAGATTTTTCTGCCGCTAAAGGCCTAAAAAAGCCTAAAGTTTTTCGCGTGAAATGCCGAAAAAACCGGAATCTCTACTCGCGCCGCGAGCCGATTCCGGACCGATATGATGCCCCGCAACACAGCCACCACGTTAGCGGCAATCCTGCTGGCAGTGCCAGCGTCAAAAGCATGCCCAACGGAGCTGGCTTCGATCCCGGTCAGTCTGACCGTGCAGGAAACCTGCGTCATCCAGTCGGTGGACGCGGCCATTACCGTTGCGAATCAACCGGCGGTTTCCTGTCTGCACGGGGCGCCATTCCAGATATCCCAGGTCGCATTCGACCCCGCCGCGTCGGACGAAACAACGCGAAATCAGGCGCAGCCGGTTCAATTCGTCGCCGCCCACGGCGCCCGGCAAACGATCTGGACGATCAACTTCTAGAAATCGTCCTTCGCCCGTTACGCGGGCGATCCCTCGGCCGGCAGAGCCAGTGCCCAAAGATCAAAAGCTGATCGTCGCGGTAATCGTGTCGCTGTAATTGCCGGGCATCGGCGTTGTCTGCGCCGGCACGCGGCCGTACACCGTGATCGACACCGCATTGCCACTGCCCGTGCCCGTTGCCATCGTCGTGCCCGCGGTGCCGTCACCCCATGCGCTCGTGTGGGCGGCATCCGTGTAAAGCTGGTAGTTCACCGCGCCGCCACCGCCCGTGCGCTGCATCTGGCGTGCCGCGACGCTGCCGCTCAATCCGCTGCTGAGCGCGATCTGATACGCGTCGCCGTTCGTGCAGCGCGCCGTGATCGCACCGCTCGCGTTTAACGCCGAACTCAGCACGCCCGTCGATGTGAAAGCAACGTTGGTCGCGCTGATCAGGCAGTTGTTCACCACCGTCGCGCTGGCCGTGAAGCCGAAGCTGCCGGCGCTCGTTGTCAGCGCGGCGCAGCCTGGTGCGAGCAGCAAGAAAAAACCATAGGTGAGCGAAGTCTGGCTCAAGGTCTGCGAGTACGTGGTGCTGGCGTTGCCGGTCGTGGGTACAGTTGGCTGATTGGCGGTGATCTGGCCGTAGAAGTTCACCGATGTCGTCGCGGTATTGCCGGTGACCGGCTTGTTGAGAGTCACCGAAATCGGTGTGGTGCCGAGCGTCGTCGAGCCCCATGGGAGCGAAAGGGCGGCGTCCTGATACAGGTTGTATTGCAACTGGTTGGCGCCGATCGTCAGCGCACGCGGGGTCGTGCCGCCCATGTTCAGACACACCTGCACGCTCGGCGTCAGCGTAATCGCAGGCCACGTGCACGAAATGCTGACTGTGCCGGTCGCAGCCACGGCGCTCAAGCCGATCGGGCTGACGTTGCCGAAGCTCAACGCCGACGGGCTCGCTGTACAGGTTTGCGCACTCGCACGCTGCGGCAACACGCCGAGCAGCGCGCATAGGGCGAGGAGCAGGACGAGCCGTCTCATCGCGTTGCCGCCGTGCCGGCAGCGGCTGTGCTGCCGCAGGTCAACGGTCCGAGCGTCGGCAGCGAGCCGTCGGCCGGACGCTGGTAGGCGAACTCGACGCTGCAATGGGTGGAGCCGGTGTCGATCTCGAGATGATTGTCGCGCTGCAGATTCTCGATGAAGGTCAGGCCGTCGTAGCCGACGATCGTGTCGCCCCCGCTTTCGACGTGATGCACGCGCGTGCCCGGCGGTAGCAGCTTGCCGTCGGCGCTGCGCAGAATCACCGAAGCAGCGCTGTAGCGCGTCACGGGAAAATTCGCCAGCACTCCCGTGAGGGACTTCGGCACAAGATCCATGGAGGTCGTGGCGATGCGCGCATCGGCGGGCAGGTTCATGCTGTCGATCGCGACCTGGTTGTGCTGGTACGCGTTCAGGTCCGGTATCAGCAGATGGCCGTTGCGGTCGGTCGTGCCGATCACGCGGTTTTCGTGCAGCACCGGCACGCCCGCGACGCCGTCGGTGGAGACCAGCGCAAAGCCGTCGTCGATACGCCGCGCCGGCTGGATGCTGTGATCCATCAGCACGATCGCGCCGCTTACGTCGAGCGAGGCATTCGCATGCCGGTCGACGTCCTGCGCGAGCGCCGTCACCTCCCCGTAGTTGCCGAGATACTGCGCCTGCGCCTGGCGGTACGGCACCGCGCCCGAGCCGCCCGCCTGCACGCCCCAACCCCAGCCGCCGGCATAGTCGGGTGGGCGCTGCGCATTGAGGTTGTAGGTCGACTGGCCGTTCTGACGGCCGACACTGGCATTGATCGCGGTGTTGTTGCCGAGGCCGAAGCTCGCGGTCAGGAATACGCCTTGCGCGTTGTGCTGCAGAAAGTCCTTGTAAGTGCTGAGCGTGAGCGAGGCCAGATTGCCGAAGTTCAGCGTGTACGAGAGCGAGCCGATCCGCGAGGCAGGAATGCCCGGAAAACGGTAGCCGATATAGCTGACTGACACGGTCTGGCGGCTGAAGAAGGGCAGCGCCAGCGTCACGCGGTCGGTGGCGGTGGGCACCGGCGTGCCGTCGCGCGCGGCCAGGTCGCCGTAGTTGCCATAGGCGCGCAGCGTCTGCGCATCGATCGAGAAGTGCGGTTCGATCAGCTGATAGCCGAGACCGAGTTGGGTGCCGGTCAGCTTGCCGGCGCTCGCGGACAACGAGCCGTTGATCACGCCGGCCATACCCATGCGCACCAGTGCACCGGCGCCCGCATTGACGAGGCCACCGGTGGCTTCCGCATGTCCTTCGAGTGTCAGCGTGTCGCTCATGCCGCGCCGCGCGGTGGCGCTGACCGCCGGGCGCGGATCGTAGGAAAACGAATCGATGCCGTACGCGCGGCGCAGAAATCCCGCCTCGAACGAATAGCTCGACAGGCCCGCTGCCAGCATGCGCGTATCGACGTAGAGCGGCAGCGAAGTCGAAATGGTGCGGCCGAGCGCGTCGTGCGTAATGACCGTTGCCACGCCCGCGCCGGTGATGCCCGGCACGTTGTTGACGATGAACGGCCCGCTTGGCACATTGCCGCTGAATTGCCGCACGTTGTTGATGTACAGATCCACCGCAGACGGCACGACGGCCGTGCCCGAGAGCGCCGGCACCGGAAACGTCACGAGGTCGGGACGCAGCGCGAAGTTGCTGCGCCACTGGAAGCCGCCGATGCGGATCGAACGGCTCCAGTCGAGCGAGGACGAAATGGTGTCGCCGAACTGCGTGGTGCTGAGCGTGGCCGGATTCGAGGTGCTCCACGCGGTGTCGTAGCGCACGTAGCGATGCAGATCGCGGTATAGATACGCGATACCGGTATTGCTCAGTACACCGGACGGGTCGAAGTAGCGCTCCTCGCTCCACAGGGCGAACTGCGCATTGGTGTCCGTTTGCGCGAACGCGTCGTAGTTGATCAGAAAGCCGCGCGATGCGGCGGCGTTCGGCGTTTGCGCTAACTCGCGCGTATCGAAGGTGTACGGCTTGCGGATCGCGTCGGGCACCTGCAGATCGATGGTCTGGAGCGACGCGTCGTATTTGTAGCGCAGGCCCGGGATCTGGTCGAGTTCGATCGAAGCGGTGTCGGCGGCGCCGAGCTTGTCGGTGGCAATGCCGATTTCGCTCAGGTCTTTCCCCGTGGCGCTGAGCCGGCCGCCGACGTCGCGAAAGTGCGCGATCAACGAGGTGCGCTGGCCGTTGAGCATGACTTCAAGATACAGATCACGGCCTGCCGCGACGTCCGGCGCGGTCTTCGCCGCGATGCGTTCGGCAGAGGCCTGACCGGGGGCTGGCGGCGCCATCGCTTGCGCGCCCGCCCGATTCACGCTCAGCAAGTTCAGCGTTGCCGCGAGCGTGACGGCATGCAGTCTCCATCCATGGCGTATTCGCCGTCGTGTCATTCTCATTGATTGCGTGGCGGTGCATCATGTGTGTTCCTGGCGACCCCGGCGCGATCTTGATCGGCCTTGCGTGCCTTTCGTCAGCACGTGTGTCGGCCCTTGAACCCTCGTGTGTTCACTCGACATTCACCGTCGCTTCAGCCGGCAGCGAATTGACCGCGGCACGTACCTTCAGCGGACCGTTCTGGCCGGCGTTGTCCGGCAGCGTGACCGGCCAGTGGCGTTCGCGGCCGGCCAGCGCGTAGCCAAGCAATCCTTTGTTGATCACGTAGGCGTTTCCTGCGTTGTCGATCAATTGCACGGCGGCGATCTGCGCGCGCTTTTTGCCCGCGTTGTCGACGCGCAGCAGCCAGCCTTGCGCGCCGCGTGACAGATGCCACGACAGCTTCGGCTGACCGATGTCGACGGACGGCTCGACGAACACCGGCACCGAGTAGCGCAGACGGATCGTCACGCCGCTGGTGGGCGCGGCATCAGGCTCGGGCAACTCGTCGATCAGCACGCGGTAGCCCTGTTCAGCATTCGATGGCTTCGCAGTCGTGCGCACCAGCCTCACCAACTGATCGGCATGCGCGCCGATCTGGATCAGCGGTGGGCTTGCGACCAGATCCTGAGTGGGCGTGAGCGTGTCTTCGCCGCTTGCCTGATCCCAGCGGAACACGCGAACCTGGCCGAACAGCGGCTTCTCGCCGGGGTTCTTCAACGTGATGCCGGTCGCGTTGGCATCCGCCGACATGTCGACCATCACCGGCGAAATTTGCAGCGTCGCGGCCTGCGTGGGTGGGGCCGTCAGACACCATGCGAATGCGCTCGCCGTCAGCAGGCGAAGAGGTCCGTTTATGGCGCCCGCGCCACGCGTGTTTGCAGACCACGTCCTTGCGAATCGCGTCGGTGCAGACCGCGTCCTTACTGACCGTATCAAAAGTAGACCGTGGCAGTGATGGTGGTCTGATAGGTGTCAGGTTTCGGGGTAGTCTGCGCCGGCACCTGGCCGTACACGACAATCGATTGCGCCGAGCCAGTGCCGGTGCCGCTGGCTGTGTTGGTGCCTTGCGTGTTGCCCCACAGGGTCGTATGGCCCGCATCCTGATACAGCTGGAACCCGACGGTGGTGGCGGTATTGCCGGTGGCCGTGCCGGCCATCAAACGGCTCGTTACGGTGGAGCCGGTGACCGTACCGGCGTCGAGCCCGACGTTGTACGGCGTGGTGTTGGTGCAGGTCACGGCGACCGTGGTCTGCTGGTTGATCGCGGTGCCGAGCACACCGTTGCTGCCGAAGTTCAGCGGGTTGGCGCTGATCGAGCAGTTGGCGTTCAACGTGAGCGTGACGGTGAAGGTGGTGACGGCGGTGCCGTTCGAATAGGTGGCGGCGCGCGCGAGCTGTAGAGGCAAACCGAACATCAAAGCGACGATGAGGCTGGACGACAGCAGTTTTTGTTTCATTACGAGACCTCGCAAACCGACAGGACGCGGATTTTCCAATTGCGCGGGCAGTTTGAAATTTCACTGGCTAGATTGTCGGTCTATTTGCCGGATATTTCAGTGGAGCGTAATTGTGTTATGCAATGACCATCGCAATTGATGAAATTAAGTCTACACCAGACTTTCTTCATAATACAAATTGTTGTGTTGGGAAATTTATTCGAAATATCTGGCGTGGGCAGTGTGGGCGAAGCAGGGAAATTGAGGAATTAGGAAATTATTTCTATGTGCAGGTTCGGGAAAATACCTAATTCAGGTAGTTTTTTCTAATAAATGCGAATATTTTTTGATGTGCGGAATTTGCATGATTGTGTGCGTTGAGTGGCCTATTTAATGCCAATTGACTTATTTGAAATTCGCGCGATTAAATCTCCGGCTGGTGTAAATGTCACGCAATGTTAATTATTGCTTTCAGTCAGCGCGTGCGCGGCGTCATTCGCCAAGCGCGAGCACGCGCTTGCGCCGCAACAGCGCCGAGCCGATCGACACCGTCACGCCGATGCAGCCCATCGCGACCGAAAGCGCCACGATCAGCAGGCCGGTTTGTGCCCGTGCGGAAAACACACCGACCAGCAAGCCCGCGAGTGGTTGCGTCATGTTGTTCAACAGGATCACCACGCCGGTTGTCTTGCCGTAGTCCTCGGGCGGAATGATTTTCTGCCGTGCGCTGCGGATGTAGACGTTGAACATCTTGTCGAAGCCGACAATCAGCAGGAAGCCGAGCGCATAACCCCAGGGCGCGGCGCTCGCGCCGGCGATCACGCCGCCGGCACAGATTGAAATGAAGGCGACCCGGCCGAGTGTCTGCGCAGGCCAGGCGTTGCGTGCGATCGTCAGGAGAATCAACACCGTCGCCACGGCGCCCGCGGTTTGCAGGCCAGCATAGTAACGGTTCGATTGTGCGTGAAAGCCGGTCACCATCGCGGCGGATGTCGCGAGCGTCACGCCGATCACCAGGTTTTCGGCGGCGGCGAGCAGCACGACTTTTTTCAGACCGGGCAGCATCAGCACATGGCGCAACGCGGTGCGCAGGGGCATCGTCCAGTGACCGGGTGCAGCGCGAGGTGGATCGCCGGCGCGGAAACCGCTGGTGCGTTGCCACAGCAGCAGCGCCCCATCGGCAAACAGAAACAGCACGCCGGTTGCACCGACCACCCATTCCCAGCGCCACAAGCCGAGCAGCAGTGCGGCCAGCATCGGGCCGAGTACGAAACCCAACTGGTCGGCCAACTGCGAGTAGGCGAGGACACGCTGGAATTGCTGTGTGCTGAAGATTTGCGGCAGCATCACTTCGCGTGCGACCAATCCTTGGCTCGTGAGTACACCGCACAAGGCCGACAGCGCGATCAACCAGCCGATGCCGCCAAACAGCACATACGCCAGCACGCCACCGAAACACACCAGTGCCCGTACGGTCTGGCTCACGCGCATCAGCTTGAGCGGCGAGATGCGGTCGCACAAGGCGCCGAAGAAAGGAAAGACCAGGTAGCGCGGCAGGGTTTCGATAAAAAACGCGAGCCCCGACCACGAGACCTGGTGCGTCGTCTGAAACACGACGAGTGGAACGAGGAACAGCAGGACCTGATCGGCGAGACGCGCGACAAACAGCGAGCAGAAGAAAGCCTGATGGTTGACACGCACCGTTCATGTCCCGCCGTTTATGGGTCGAGACCGATCCTATCAAAGATCGAAGGGCCCCAACTTATTGCTTGCCGCACTCCGCGCCTTGCATCCCCTGCATGCCTTCCTGAATCTGTTCCGGCGTCAGGTCGCGCTTGTGCGTGGCGAGCGACCAGCTGTGGCCGAACGGGTCCTTCAACTGACCGTAGCGGTCGCCCCAGAACATGTCGGCAGGCGGCATGACGACGGTCGCGCCGGCCTCGACGGCCTGCTTGAAACTGGCGTCGACATCCTCGACGTAGTAGTGAATCGTGACCGGCGTGCCTTTCAGCGCGTTCGGGCCCAGCGCGTTGTGGTCGGGCCATTCGTCGGTCAGCATCAGCATGGAGTCGCCGATCTTCAGGCTGGCGTGCATCACTTTGCCGCCGGGACCGGGCAGACGGTGTTGCTCGACGGCGTTGAAAGCCTTGATGTAGAACGCGATGGCTTCCGCGGCGTTGGCGCAAATCAGATACGGGGTAAGCGAGTGCATCCCGTCCGGGATCGGTTTGACAGCAGGGCTGGACATGACGGCGACTCCTTGAATTAACAGGTTCGTGAGTTGAAAGACCGGCTGCGCGAGCCAGGCCTTCAACGTTACGACGAGTGGATCACCGTCGAATCGACACTCCGGGAAAAATATTTTTTGAGCACGCCCGTGCGGTGTGGTGCGATGAGTCAGCCGGCCGGATTGTCGTCGTCCGGCGGTGCGGCGGGTGAGGAAGGGGTCGCCGGCGTCGCCGCGCCGCCGCCCGGCGCGCCGAGAATGCTGATCTGGAACGTCGGCGTGGCCGCGAGCGATTGCAAGGTCGCGTCTTCCGGGATGTGCTCGAACAGCGGCAGGATCACCGAGCCGCCGATCACCGCGCGCCGGCTATTGTCGGCCGGACGCAAGCCCCACACGTCCTGGTAGACCACCGGCACGGCCATGCCGTTGCGGGTCGTGTTGCCGATGTACAGCATCACATGCCCTCCAATGTAAATCAGCGTGCGTAGCGGTTCACCATGCTGGGCGAGGTAGTCGAGCCGTTGCGCCGGCGTCGACGCGGATAGATCGATCATGCGTCCGGCGCTCATCTGCGTCGACGAATGGCGCGGCAGCCACACGCCGAACGCCGCGAAGATGCTTTGCAGTTCCGACGAACAGTCGTTGTAGAGGCCGCTATTGCCCCAGCCGTACGGCCGGCCGATCAGCGTTTTCATCAGCATTGCCAGATGCCGCGGGGTGGCGGCGAGTGGCGTCGGAGCGATCTGGGCATCGCTCAGTTGGGCGGTGCGGATGATCGCGTGGCCGTCCACATCGCGGGCCGGGACGAGGAGTTTGCGTGCGGCGGTGGCGCTGGCAGCTTCGCTCGCGGGTTTATTTGCCTGAGGTGCCAGCCGCATGGCGTTGTCCGGGGCGAGCGGCAGCAGCGTACCGGCGGGCGCGTCGAAACGGAACACACCGCGGCTGTCGCGCACCGGCGCTGAGGCGACTATCACGGCGCCCAGAGACTTCGCGGTGGCGGCGCGCCACGTGTCGACGAAGGCGTCGTCAGTCAGGCCGACGCCTTCTGTGCGCACCCAGCCTTGCATGTCGGGCGTCTGCACGTAGCGCCACGCGCCGTCGACGCTGCTGCCCAGCACATACAGCGGCGTGCCAGGGCGGACGGCGGAGATCTGCAGGTTGTCGAACGGATAGCCTTCGCCGGCGAGGTGGTGATCGTAGAACGACGGGTCCGTGGTTGGCAGTTCGCGCACCATCAGGTTGCCGGTGGCGATCGCGCGGCGCTCGGGCTGGTAGACGGCCTTCTGCGTGAACTGGCCGACGTCCATGTTTTGCGCAATGGCGTCGATCCATGCCTTATCGTGCGGACGGAAATTCTCGCCGTAGCCGAGCGCCGCACCGCTCTTGCCGGTGTTGTCGAACTTGTCGATGCGGCGCTGCTGCAGCGCGACAATGTCCGCGCCTTGCTGGCGATAGACGCGCATCGCCACGTAAGCGGAATTCCATGGCGACGGCGCGCTCGTGCCGGTGCCGAAATAGCGCGCGTAGAGGGCGCTGAAGTGTGCCTGCTGATCCGCGGGACTCAGGAACGGCTGGTCGTAGCCGGGGTTATCCGGTTCGAGCCAGTGGTCGACGTTCTGGTCGTAGTTGGCGATCGGGAACAGTGCGACGGTGTCGACGCTGGTATGGGCATCTCGGGTCGGCGCTGGATTGCTGCAGGCGGCGAAGGTAGCGGCGGCTGCGAGCGCGGCGCATAGCGTGGCGGCACGGCGGGCGTGCGGCAAGCGGGCGGCGAGGCGTGCGGCAAAGCGGGGCAGAACAGCGACAGGCATGGAGTTCGACGGTGATGGTCCAAGGGCCCGATGATACGGTGTCGCGCGGTGGCCGCGGCGCTATGAGTGTATTTACACAACGCTTATGTGGTTTCATTGGGGTTCGAATCGTCAATAGCGGCTGTGCCATACCGCACTTCACGTGCGAGCGACCACACATGCCGAGCGTTTCCTTACACTCGACACATTGCCTCGAAGCGTCTTTCACGAGGCTCCACAACCAGGAGAACAACATGCAAACCAGCGCACGCAATCAATTCGCCGGCGAAGTCGCCGAAGTCAAACACGGTGCCGTGAACGACGAAGTCACGTTGCGCACCCCGGACGGTCTCGAGATCGTCGCAATCATTACGCACGGCAGTGCGACGTCGCTCGGCCTCGCTGCCGGCAAGAAAGCTTTTGCGCTGGTCAAGGCGTCGTCGGTGATCGTGATGGTCGACGTCGCGAAGAGCCAGGTGTCGGCGCGCAATTGCATCGCCGGTACGGTGTCGGCAGTGACCAAGGGCGCGGTGAATTCGGAAGTGACCATCAGCGCGGGCGGCGCGCAGATCGCCGCGATCATCACCAATGAAAGCGTCGACCGCCTCGGCCTCGCGAGCGGTAAGGCGGCGACGGCGATCTTCAAGGCATCGAGCGTGATCATCGGCGTCGAATGACGATCGATGCATGGCGTTGTTTGCAGGCTTGACGTCTGGACAACGCTTTATCAGGGCGCTCGTGGATCGAACGGAAAGAGGGCAGCATGCGCAGCGCGGCGTGCCGTGAAGGAAACGGCGGCTTGATTTACACTGCACGCCTCGCTCTTCCTCTTTCCGCTTTCATTACGGACGCCGTCATGTTCGAAGTCTCCTCCGCCTCGCATCTCCCCAAAGCCGCGCAATACGAAGAACTGGTCGCCCAGGCGCGCGCGCTGCTCGCCGGCGAAACCGACTGGATCGCCAACGCCGCGAATTTCTCCGCGTTCGTGTTCCATTCCCTGAGCGATCTGAACTGGGCCGGCTTCTACTTCCACGACGGCCGCGAACTGGTGGTCGGACCTTTCCAGGGCAAGCCCGCTTGCGTGCGCATCGCGCTCGGCAAGGGCGTGTGCGGCACGGCGGCGCAAACCCGTCAGACGCAAGTGGTGCGCGACGTGCATGAATTCCCCGGTCATATCGCCTGCGATTCGGCGTCGCAATCGGAAATCGTCGTGCCGCTGGTGGCGGCGGATGGCACGCTGATTGGCGTGTGGGATGTCGACAGCCCGGTCGTCGCGCGCTTCGATGAAGAAGACGCGAAGGGCATGGAAGCACTGTGCGCAGTGTTTATCGAAGCCGCGCTGCCGCGCGCAGCATAGGCGTTTCAGGCGGCGCTGATCCAGTGGCGCGGTGGCACCCTATGCATTTTCATACATAGACTAGATGCATTTCAGGGGATGGGTCGGCGGACCTCATCCCGCTATCGTTCTCTCCACGCGCTCAGGAAAACACATGAGCGCGACGAACCCCCACCAGGTTTTGGAGACATGCATGAGTTCCGCCACCGCTACTGCCACCGCCGCCACCACCAGGCCGCTGACATTCCAACGTTCCCCCGCTTTACCCCGCAATTGCACCTTCGATAGCCACGACTGGGAGATTCTCAGCCGCTACTGGCATCCGGTGGTGTTCGCTGCCGAGGTGACTGACAAACCCATCAGTGTGACGCTGCTCGACGAGCCTCTGGTCGTATTCCGCTCGAACGGCCAGTTGGTAAGCGCGCGCGATATCTGTCCGCATCGCGGCGCGCCGCTCAGCCAGGGGTGGGTCGATAACGGCAATATCGTGTGCCCGTATCACGGCCTCGCGTACGGCAACGACGGCAAGTGCAAGCACATTCCGTCGCAAACGGACGGCCCGATTCCCGAGCGCCTGCATCTTGTCACGTATGCGACGCAGGAAGCGTACGGCCTCGTGTGGGTCTCGCTGGGTGGAGGCACCGAAGCGTTGCCCGCGTTTCCCAACTGGGACGATCCCGACTTCCAGCAGATCCTGCCGCCCTCTATCGATATCAACGCTTCGGCGGGACGTCAGACCGAAGGCTTCATCGACGTCGCGCATTTCGCGTGGATCCACCACGACAGTTTCGCAGACCGGCATAACCCGGTGGTACCGCAGTATTCGGTCGAGCGGCGCGAACGCGGCATGCACGCGGAGTACGTAAGCACGGTCAGCAACTTCCCGAAGTCGATGCAGCATCGCGCACCTGAGGGCTATCTGTGGCATCGCTTCTTCGACGTGGACGTGCCGTTCTTTGCGCGCCTGACCGTGCACTTTCCCGACAACGGCCGCCTGTCGATCCTGAATGCCGCGAGCCCGGTGTCGGCGCGCAAGACCCGTCTGTTCGTGCCGATCGTTCGCAACTTCGATAAGGATTTACCGCTCGAGGACGTCTACGCGTTCAACCGTCAGGTGTTCGAAGAAGACCGTGCGATCGTCGAACAGCAGCGCCCGGAAGATCTGCCGATCGATCGTGCGGCGGAAGCGCCGATTCTCGCCGACCGTTCGTCGGGTGCCTACCGTCGGGCGCTGGCCGAGATCGGCCTCGGCCAGGCCTATGTGCGCTAGTTCGCGGTGCGGGCTCGTGATGGGTGATTGGTGATTCGGGAGAGAAGTCATGAAAGTATGGGAATGCGTGATCTGCGGCTTTCGCTATGACGAAGCACTGGGTCTGCCGGAAGCGGGCATTGCGCCGGGCACGCGTTGGGAAGATGTACCGGACGACTGGTTGTGCCCCGACTGCGCGACCGGCAAACACGACTTTGAAATGCAGGTGATCGCATGACGGCCGCTCAGCATGAAGACAAAGGACAGCCGGTGGTGATCGTCGGTACGGGCATGGCGGGCTATACGGTTGCGCGCGAATTGCGCAAGCTCGATAGCACCGTGCCGATCGTGATGATCAGCCGCGACGACGGCAGCTTCTATTCGAAGCCGATGTTGTCGAATGCACTGGCGATGAAGAAAGAGCCGCAGGCGTTGGCGAGTTGCGACGCCATGGCGATGGCGGCGCAACTGGGCGCGTGGATTCGTGTCAATCAGCGTGTGGAGCGCATTTTGCCGGCCGAGCACACGCTGGTGGTCGACAACGCGTTGCTCGGCTACAGCAAGCTGGTGCTGGCCATGGGCGCGGACCCTCGGCGCCTGAAGGTGGCGGGTGATGGCGCGGCCGACGTGATGTCGATCAACGACCTTGGCGATTACGCGCGCTTCAGATTGGCGCTCACGCGTTGCCGCTCGGTGGCGATTCTGGGCGCGGGTCTGATCGGCTGCGAGTTTGCCAACGATCTGGCCGCCGCCGGTTATGCGGTCAACCTGATCGATCCGGCTTCCACGCCGCTGGCTCGCTTGCTTCCGCAAGATGTGGGTGAGATTTTCGCCCGCGCGCTTGACGATGGCGGCATCCGTTTTCATCCTGGCCGCAGTGTGGATCGTATCAATCGCTTGTCGGACGGTTATCGGCTGACGTTCGCCGACGGTGAGCCGATCGTTGCGGATCTGGTCGTGTCGGCAGTCGGCCTTGTGCCGCGTACGGCGTTGGCGGCTGCTGCGGGTCTCGAGATCGATCAGGGCATTCGAACCGATGCGTGGTGCCGCACCAGCGCACCGGATATCTACGCACTCGGCGACTGTGCCGCGATCGACGGCAAGGTGCAGCCGTATATCCTGCCGATCATGCACGCCGCGCGAGCGCTCGCGCGCACCCTGGCCGGGCAGCCGACCCGCGTCGCTTTTCCGGTGATGCCGATTACCGTGAAGACGCCCGCGAGTCCCGCCGTCGTCGTGACGCCCGAGGGCGAGGGCGCGTGGTCGATCGAAACCACCGGCGACGCCGTGAAACACGCGGCGCGCGCCGTGTGCCGGCATGCCACCAGCGAGCGTCCGTTGGGCTTCGCCTTGCTCGGCGCGGCGATCGAGGGCAAGGCCGCCCTGATCAAGGCCATGACAGAGGGGCCATTAGCGACTAGCTGACCCATAACAACGTTCCGTCTGACCGACCTCACTTTGTGATCGCTCGGTGTTTTAAGGGCCTGTCACCTGCAACACATCCGATGATCGCATTCGCGCCGCAAGCTCTGCTTGCGGCGTTTTTTTGTCTGCTCGAAAGAGGTGCGCGCCCTTGGCGAATGCTTAGGAAGCCAGATCTTTCGCGACGTTGGCGATCAGCCTGCGTAACCAGATCGCGGCGACGCTGCGATGCGTGCGGTCATGCCAGAGTTGATAGTAGGTGAGCGCCTGTGGTTCGCCGGGAATCGGCTCGATCCGCAGCGGCAGCATCCTGATGTAGTGCGTGGCGAGCGCACGCGTGGTAGTGAACAGCAGATTGGATCGCGCTAAAACGTAGGGCGCCATGCCGAAGTAGGGTAGCGTCGTAGTGACGGTGCGCGACAGACCATTGCGCGCGAGTTCGACGTCGACCGTGCCCCACGACGTCGTGTTGTACGTCATCACCGCCAGATGTTCGGCCTCTTCGTAGACAGGCTTGCTAAGCCGTCCCGGTTTGATGGGATGACCGTTGCGCATCAGGCACACCAGTTCGTCCTTGCACAGCGGCTGCAAATGCAGATGCTCAGGTGGCGTGCGCCAGTTGCCGATCACCAGATCGAGAAAGCCGCTTTCCAGGCCGTGTTCATAGCCGCCGTCCACCATCATCAGATGCCGGAACTCGAGCTTTGCACCCGGCGCTTCGCGATGAAACGCATCGACCACGGCGGGGACGAAGAATGCATCGAGATAATCGGGCGAACCGATCCGAAAGGTCTGGCTGGTGGTGGCCGGATTGAACGACGAGGTGGGATGCAGAATGGCCGCGATACTGTTTAGCGCCTGCGCCGTGGGTTCGATCAGCGTGAGTGCGTGCGCGGTGAGAACCATCCGGCTGCCGCTGCGCACCAGCAGCGGATCGCCGGTCATGTCGCGCAGTTTGCGCAGCGCCACGCTGACGGTCGGCTGCGATTGTCCGAGCAGCGTTGCGGCGCGCGAGACGCTCGATTCGGTCAGTAGCGTGTGCAGCACCTTGAGAAGGTGCGAATCGATGACTTCCTTGGACATGAAAAACGGGACCCTGTTTCGTGCGGATCCATGCAGTGGGGCAGCGGTTTTTATCTAAGGATCGCGAGCGAAATATATCTACGGATATAACGATCGTCAATCCGGCGAAGCCCTGTGCGAAGGCGTCGAAGGCCGGCGCACGTTGAGTCATAGGGCGCGGAGTATCCCGGTAATAGCCAGCGCTTTATGATGCACGCGATGACGGGCGTGCCGCTGCCCGAATCGGGGAATACACCAAGGGAAACGATTGCCGCGAAGAACGTGCGGCTGGTGCGGTGGACCCGGCCAGGAAAGCCGCTATCATACGAACGTTACCCGGCGGATCGGACCGAAACCGCCGGGTTTGCCGGTTGCGCGGTGCGCGTCAGGAGAGACGCTCATCCGCTTTCCTCATTCGCTTTTAATATCCAGGAAATTCAAAGGCCGGCGCGATGCAAGTTCACCCCTACGCCGAGACGCGCACACGCGACGCCGCGCTTGCGGCGGCGCCTTACGGCATGTTCATCTGCACAGCCGACGGCACGTTCGACTCCGTCAACGCAGCTTTCGAGAAGCTGACCGGTTTTACCGCCGAAGAATTGATCGGCCGGCGCACTTTTGAGTCCCTGCTCGACCCGGCCGAACTCGCGAGGCGGCGCGCCGAATTGCCGCCGCTGTCGGCGCTAGGCTCACGCTATGAAGACGAATGGTCCTATGTGCGGCGCAACGGCACCCCGATTCGCGTGGTGTTCGCGCTGGCGCCGCTCGTCGCCGAGCCCGCACATCCCGGTGGTGTAGACACGGGCCCGGCCCGTTATGTCGGCATTGCCATCGACATGACGCGCTACGCGCAGTCCGAGGCGCGCCTGTGGTACGTCTCGCATCACGACGGCGTGACCCGCCTGCCCAATCAGACGCTTTTCACCGAACGCCTCGAGTTGACGATCGCGCGCTGCCAGCGCAACGGCGATGGCTTTACCGTGTTGATTGCCGAACTCGATCATTTGCGCAAACTGCGCGATGCGCTCGGTTTGCATGCGGCTGAACTGGTGTTGCAGATCGTCGGCGAACGGCTGCGCGGTCTCTTTCCCAACGACGGTACGATCGCCTCGATCGGCGGCACGCAATTCGCGCTGCTGATCAACGAAACCGGCGCGGCGGCCGATGCTTTCGCCGCTGAGGCGCTGGGCCGCATTGCCGAATCGATCGACTACGCGGGCACCGCGCTGAACATCACGGCGAGTATCGGCGTCGTCGCCTATCCTGCGGACGGCGCCGATGCCCCGACGCTGATGCGTCGCGCGGGCGTGGCGTTGTCGGCGGCTTCGGCGGTGAACGGCAATGCGGTGCGGCGCTTTTCCACCGCGCTCGAAGGCCAGGCGGCGCGTCGCTTCGAACTGGAGACGATGCTGCGCGAAGCGCTCGAGCGTCAGCAATTGCACCTCGTGTATCAGCCGCAGGTGACGCTTTCCAATGGCCGCATCGCGCAGGTGGAGACGCTGCTGCGCTGGAATCATCCGCAGCGTGGGCTGATCAGTCCGGTCGAGTTCGTACCGGTTGCTGAAGAGTCGGGCCTGATCGAGCAGATCGGCGAGTGGGTGATCCGTACCGCGTGCCGCGACGCCGGCAAATTGTTGCGGCTCACCGGCACCTTGCCGCGGGTCGCGGTGAACGTGTCCCCGCAGCAGTTCCAGCGGCACAATCTGTTCGAGACGATCCGCGAGGCGCTCGAAGATGCCGCGCTCGACCCTTCGTACCTTGAAGTGGAAATCACCGAGGGCGTGCTGCTGGGCGACACCGAGCTGGCATTGCAGACACTGCATGCGTTGCGCGAATTGGGCGTTGAAGTCGCGGTGGATGACTTCGGCACCGGCTATTCAAGCCTTGCTTATCTCACGCGCTTTCCGCTGAATCGTCTGAAAATCGATCGCTCGTTTGTGATGCGCATGAGTACCGATCCGCAGTGCGCGGCGCTCGTTGGCGCCATTATCGCCATGGCTCATGCGTTGAAATTGCGGGTGACGGCTGAAGGTGTGGAGACAGCCGAACAGGCCGCGCAACTGGAAGCGCTCGGTTGCGACGAGGCGCAGGGATTCTGGTTCTCGCGACCCATTACCATCGCGGCGTTGCGCAACTTGCTGAAGCCGTTGGGCACGGGTTGACGATCGGTGGTTGATGTCGGCATCCCGTTGCCAACTTGAAGTCGGTCGCGGTCCTTCAGTCGCCGCAGCGCGTCGTGCTTCGCGCAAGACGCGTGTCGCCAAAGCTAACCGGAAAAGAGAAAGGGGCCGAATGGCCCCTTTCGTCTGCTCGCGTTACGACACGAGACTTATTTTGCTGCGTCGTCTGCGGTGGTGAGCGCTGTGCCGGCCATACCGGATGCGCGCTTGATGCTGTCCTGCACCACATTGCTCGAATGAATCATCGAGGCCATCACGGATTGCATTGCCCCGAATGCGCTATCCGAGCTGAACGGCGTGGTTTGGCCGAAGCCCGAACCGAGTTGCGCCACATTTGCGCCGAACTCTTCGCGCAGTGATTCGCCTGCCTTGGTCAACGCCGCGGTGAACTGCGCGTCAATTTCCTTGACGTGCTGCGCGTACGACAAGGTGCGTTGCACGAGTTGCTGCTGCAAATCGGACACGCCGGCGAACGGCGCGGCGTTGAACTGGCCGGCCGACAATGCGCTCTTGCTTTCGGTGACGGATGCCTTCAGTGCCGCGAGATTGAGTTCGCCGAGCTTTTGCAGACATGCCAGCCCATCGAGCTGCAGGTTGGTGAAGATGTCGAAAGTGCGTTGGCCGAAGGCTGCGCTATGTTCGATCGCGGGGCTGTGCATAAGTGATCTCCAAAGTGACCCGGGGCAGGCGCCCAAAGGATTTCGGAGGCCAGGTCTCACACGAGACAGCAGGTCGACGCGGCGCAGTGATTTTGCTGCGCTGCAACATGAGCCATGTTATACCTTTGCGGCAGGATGTACAGCGTTTTCGTCAAAATGATTCATCAGTCGAATGGCGCTTACTGTGCGCCTTATGTACGCGGATGCGCGAGGAAGAAGCGCAGCATTTCGGCCGTCGCATCGGGGCCGGATGGGTCCGTGTACGAGCCGCGCTGACTGCCGCCGGCCCATGCGTGGCCCGCGCCATGGATCGACCAGTACTCCGCTTCGGCTCCGTTCGCCGCGACGAACCGTTGCACCGTGCAAGCGCGCTGGCCGCTCGCCGTGCCTGCGGCGTGCGACAGCGGTTTGAGTGTCGTGACGCCGCCATCGAAGCCCGCTAAGAGCGCGGTGGCGTTCGAGGGATGCACTGTCGTGTCCGCGTCGCCATGAAACACGATGAGCGGGCGTTGCGGTTCGACGCGTGAGCGGCTGCGATGCGCTTTGCCGCCTTTCATCGCGGCGAGCGCCGAAGGCAGATCCTTCGCGCTTCCGTAGGCGAGGCCGGAATGCACACAGGCCGCGGCGTACAGATCGGGCGAGGTTTTGAGCATGACGTCCGCCATGGCGCCACCTGCCGACAGACCCGCCACATACACCCGCGCCGGATCGACGCGATAACGCGCCATCACCTCACGCGTGATGCCCGCGATCAACGACGGTTCGCCCAGATCGCGCTGCTGGTCGGCCGGCTTGAACCAGTTCCAGCAGGTCGACGGATTGGCGGCTTGTGACTGATTCGGATACACAACGATGAAGCCATGACGCTCGGCCATTTCGTTCATGCGCGTGCCGGCTGCGAAGTCGTCGGCGTTTTGCGTGCAGCCGTGCAGCATCACGATGAGCGGCAACGGTTCGCTCTTGTAGACGGCGGGTACGTAGAGCTTGTACTGGCGTTGGCCCGCGCTGTTGCTGAAGGTGTGGGTGCTGAAGGTGCCGGGGGTGTCGGCGTCGAAAGTGCGCTCGGCAGGGGCGTGCGGTGCGGCGTTGGCGTGGGATTGCGGCTGCGTCCACGCTTGTGCCCATTCGTTGACACTCTGCGGCATGGGCGGAGTTTGCGCATTGCCGGCGTTGGCCTTGTTGCCTGCGAGTGCACGCTGGACCGCGGCGGTCGCTTCCTTCGGCCCCTTTGTGCGCAGCAGGTCGAAGGCTTCTTTCATCGACTTCAGGAAATCTTCATTCATTTTCATGATCGGCAGTGACTGCGTTGACTTACATTGCGCGTGACGGAGTCAGGCGATGAGTTTCACGGCCTCAGCATGGCTTCAACCAACGAACCAGCCATGCCGGGCACGCCTACCTGATGCGTCCGGCGAGCGCCGCCTTGACCGCGGGCGACGCGTGAAACGCGCCGAGCACCATCACCGATGCGATCGTGGCCGCCGCAAGTTCCGGCGGCACATCGGCTGCGATGCTGGCGAGGCCGAGCACGTGAATGTCCAGCCGCTCGTTGGCGGCTTGAGCGGCTTCGAGGTCCTGTTTCGAGAAGTGTTGCAGGCCGAGCACCAGCGCGCGCCGGGTCACCGTTTCCGTGACGACCTGCGCGTGGATGGCGAGCTGGTTGCGGATCGCTGTACGGATCAGGTCGGTGCGGTTCGAGTAAAAGCCTTCTTCGACGAGCAGGTCGATCTGGCCCAGGTCGATTGGGCCGAGATTGATGGTGATCTTTTCGGTCTCGCCGCCTTTGGGGCGGGAGGTGTCGATGAGTTTGAGGTTGGCCATTTCTATTCCGTTCGGCGTTCGTTCAACATCCATACGCCATCCAATTAACATCCAATGGGATGGTTATACGCGACTCGTTCGAACGGCGTCAATGAGGAAATTGAGGGCCGGGAGAGATGGGGGAACAGAAATCCGAGGCTGTTTGCGCGGCAGGCACCGTTTGCAGAAGGGCGTGAGCAAAACCTCAGCCCCCAACGACCCGCGGTGACTGCCGGCTTCGAAGTGACGTGCAGACTATTTCGCCTACTCAAGCAACGTCGACGAGCGGCTGCTTTTGTGGATCGGGTGGGCCTCTGAACGGCAGATCTCGGGGAAGCGGTTTTGCCGGCGGCTCCAGCGGCGGTTCTGGAGGCGTGCTCGAGATGGGCCCGATAGGCGAATCGTCCTTGGCCGGATTGAACCTGACTTGCATGGCAACCTCCATGTGTATCGGAACGTTCTAGGCGCTCAAAGGCGCTTATTTACTATGCCCCTTGCTGGTCCGGGACCCGTGCAGGTATTCCGTGGGCGGAAACCAGAAGAAGCATTGGTTTTGCTGGGTAGAAGGCATGCTGCGTATATCGATCGGTGCTGTTATTTTTATATCCTGGGTTTTCGGGAGGTCTGCCTTATTCAGACCGCCTAAATAGAAGATCGAGAAAGCGGCTGCGGTTAGCAGGGCCTCAACTACGACTAGGAGATTGATGTTGGAAATATTCTTCGCGCGTTCGTCGTTGATTTTTGCGTTGGTTTCCTGGCGCGCGAGATAATTTTCTATTAATAGTTTTTTAAGCTCGTCTGCCGATGTTATCCCTTGCGCCTGTGCCGCCTGTGCCGCCTGGGGCGATCTGGCTATCGTAGCGTCCCATCCGCGCTTGTATCTATCCAGCTCCGTCGACACTGGAAGGGTTTTGTACGTGTTTCTGTGGAAGAGCGAACCCACTGAGGATCTGAAAAAGTAAAACCCGGATAAAAACAGTAACGCAAAGGTGATCGCTAGAAGCATAAAAAACAAATAGTCTGCGAGACCATGCGTGTGCCCGATATCGACGTTAGTCAGCAGAAAACTAAGCGCGCCAATAATCGCAGTAACAAGCGTGAGGGATGACTGCAGTCGCGAGTCGATCTTGTCGCGTAAGTCGAGTTCGCGCCAGTGCTGGCTTTCGTAGAGATCTTCCGCGTTCAACATGCTGCGCCCCCTAAATCCGGCGAGTTATGACGTTCTTTCCAGGCGATCAAGCAGCAGTGCAACGTTCATTGTAGTGAGGGGTTTTCGGTTTTAAATGAACCAAAACCCGGAGAAAGTGCCGCGCCGGACGTTGAGTATCTGCGCGGAAGCTGGACGAACGTCGCGAGACTCCTTTAAGAAGTCTCGCGAGTGGAGGGGGTTAAATCATTGAGCCGGGAGGCTTCGATCAGGTGGGCTATGAGGCGCCACGGAGCGCCTCGAGCGACGTCACATCAACACGATGTCGTACTGCTCCTGGCTCAAATTAGACTCCACCTGCAACGACACGGGCTTGCCGATGAAATCGATCAGCATCGCCAGATGCTGCGATTCTTCCTCGAGGAAAAGATCGATTACCTGCTGCGACGCCACCACGCGAAACTCGCGCGGATTGAACTGCCGCGACTCGCGCAGAATCTCGCGCAGCACGTCGTAGCACACCGTGCGCGAGGTCTTGACCTGCCCCTTGCCCTGGCAAACCGGGCAGGGCTCGCACAGCACATGCGCCAACGATTCACGCGTGCGCTTGCGTGTCATCTCCACGAGTCCGAGTTGCGAGAAACCGTTCACGGTCACGCGCGTGCGATCGCGCGAGAGTGCCTTCTTCAACTCACCAAGCACCTGATCGCGATGCTCGATGTTCTCCATATCGATGAAGTCGATGATGATCACGCCGCCCAGATTGCGCAGCCGCAATTGCCGCGCGATGGTGTGCGCGGCTTCGAGGTTGGTCTTGAAGATCGTATCGTCGAAGTTGCGCGCGCCGACGTAGCCGCCGGTGTTCACGTCGATCGTGGTCATCGCTTCGGTCTGGTCGATCACCAGATAGCCGCCCGACTTCAGATCGACCCGGCGTGACAATGCGCGCTGGATTTCCGCCTCGATGTTGTACAGATCGAAGAGCGGCCGCTCGCCGGTGTAGTGATGCAGCTTCGACGACACCGCCGGCGTGAACTCCGCTGCGAAGTCCGCGAGCATCTGATAGGTCTCGCGCGAGTCGACCTGAATGCGCGAGGTCTCGTCGTTGACGAAATCGCGCAGCACACGTTGTGCGAGATTCAGGTCCTGATATAGCAGGCTGGTCGGCGGCATGCGCTGACCTTGCGAGATGATGGTCGCCCACGTCTTGCGCAGATACGCGACGTCTCCGGCCAATTCTTCGCTGGTTGCATCTTCAGCGATGGTGCGCACGATGTAGCCGCCCTTTTCGTCGGCGGGCAGCACGGCGGTCAAACGCGCACGCACGGCCTCGCGTTCGGCTTCGCTCTCGATCTTCTGCGAGATGCCGATGTGCGGCTCCTGCGGCAGATACACGAGCGTGCGCCCGGCGATACTCACTTGCGTGGACAGCCTTGCACCCTTGGTGCCGATGGGATCCTTCACGACCTGCACCATCAGCGTCTGACCTTCGAAGACGATTTTCTCGATGGGCTGATGCGGCGTTTGATGCTGCGGTTCGCCCGCAATGCGCGGATGCCAGATATCCGCTACGTGGAGGAACGCGGCGCGTTCCAGACCGATGTCGATGAAGGCGGATTGCATGCCCGGCAACACGCGGACGACTTTGCCGAGATAGACATTGCCGACGCGTCCTCGCGACAGCGTTCGTTCGACGTGAAGTTCCTGGACGGCGCCTTGCTGGACGAGCGCGACGCGCGTTTCCTGCGGCGTGACATTGATCAGGATTTCTTCATTCATGGTGTTATTTTAGAAGTCGATGCGCGCTGCACGCAGGAGGGCAGCGGTTTCAAAAAGCGGCAAACCCATGATACCTGAATAGGACCCGTCGATATGTTCGATAAACTCCGCGGCGCGTCCCTGCACGCCGTACGCGCCCGCCTTGCCGAGCGGCTCGCCGCTTGCGGCATAGCGGCGCACGGCGTCCGCTTGCAGTGCAGCAAAACGCACCTTCGATACCGATAGCGCGGCGGGCAGCAACCTGCCCTCCGCGTCGACCACCGCGATGGCCGTCAGCACTTCGTGATCGCGGCCCGCGAGACGCGTGAGCATCGCGACGGCATCGTCGGCATCGACGGGCTTGCCGAGGATCGCGTCGTCGATCGTGACGGTTGTGTCGGCAACCAGGATCGGCCGTGCCGCATGGCCGCCTGCCACGAGACGTGCGCGTGCTGCGTGCGCCTTCGCGATGCACACGCGCTGCACGTAGTCGCGCGCCCGCTCGCCGGGTAGCTCGACTTCGAGCGCTTCGGCATCTTCATCGGGACGCGGCAGGAGCAATTCAAAACGCACGCCGAGTTGTTGCAGCAACTCCTGGCGGCGCGGACTTTGGGAAGCGAGGTAAACGAATGGATGCAGCGAAGGGGCGGACGTGGGCATGAACAGGTCTCGATGAGGCGGGTTGCGTCAATGCGCGAGGCGCGCGCGATGAGCGTATCAGTCAGGCGACGACGAACGAGCCAAAGGACACGATGAAAAGCGCGTCGATCAGCGTATCGATGAACGCGCCTGCAAATGCGCCCACAAGCACGTCCACAAGCGCGTCAATCAGCGCAGGCAACAGGACCGGCAAACACGCGATCCGTCAGCCGCCTCGTTCGCTCACACGCGGTGATAGGGGTGATTTTGCGTGATGGTCCACGCGCGGTAAAGCTGTTCGGCGAGCAGCACGCGCACCATGGCGTGCGGCAGCGTCAGGCTGGAGACACGCAGCAGCATATCGGCGCGTGCTTTCAGATCGGGATCGAGCCCGTCGGCGCCGCCGATCAGAAACGCCACGTCGCGGCCGTCCTGCTGCCAGCCGGGGAGGGCGCCGGCGAGCTGCATCGTGGTCCAATCCTTGCCGCGTTCATCGAGCGCGACGATGCGCGCGTTCTTCGGCAACGCGGCTTCGATTTTCTGCCGCTCGGCCGCCATCACACTTTCGGCCGGACGCCCCGACGAACGCTGCTCGGGCTTGATCTCGCGCAGCTCGATACGCAGCTCGGGCGGCATGCGCTTCGCGTATTCGTCGAAGCCGGTGGCGATCCAGTCCGGCATCTTGTGGCCGACGGCGAGGATGTGCAGTTTCATGACGGATGTAATCGGGGGCGCAAGCGCTGCAATCGCTTCAATCGCGCACGCATGCTCTGACTTTGCGTCGCGGACTTCAGCGGTTTGCCCGCCGCGTACTTACTTGCGGCGTACCGGCGTCTTGCGTGCAGGCTTTTTGACAGCCGGCGCTTCGTCTTCTTCGTCCTCGTCATCCGGCTCGCTTGAGCGCGCGCCGCCGAACGGATCCGGCGTGGACAGCTTGAGGCGCACCGGCTTGTCGCCCCAGATTTCTTCGAGGTTGTAGTACTGGCGCAGCGCCGGTTGCAGGATGTGCACGATCGCGTCGCCGCAATCGACCAGCACCCATTCGCCGACGTCGTCACCTTCGGTGCTGATGACGTCGCCGCCGTTTTCCTTGACGCTCTCGCGCACGCTCGAAGCGAGCGCCTTGGTCTGGCGGTTCGAGGTGCCGGAGGCGACGATCACGCGATCGAACAGCGCGGTCAGGTGGCTGGTGTTGAACACCTTGATGTCTTGCGCTTTGACGTCTTCGAGAGCGTCGACAATCACGCGTTGCAGTTTGCGAATATCCATGGGGTTACCGGTGGTACAGATGATGTTGAAGAATATAGTCCCACACCGCAGTGGGGACATGGCTTGCGGCCCGGGCCTGGTTCCTGTCTTGCGGTTCGCCGCCTGCGAGGGCGAGCCGCTGGGTCACCTGTTCGCGCAGATGCGCGCGAATGTCGGTGGCCGAGACGTTGAACGCAAGCGTCGTATCGATCAGCAAGTGCCCGCAGGGGGTGGCTTGCAGAACGTCGGCGCGGGCACGGCGCGCGTCGATTTCTTTAGCGACCACGGGCGGAATCGATGCGAGGTCGAAACCGGGGCGCGTGGCCGCGCAGATGTGAGCAAACTCGAACAGGCGCCGCCAGTCGCGCCATGTGTCGAGATGCACCAGTTGATCCGCACCGATCAGAAGCGCAATCGACGCATTCGGACCTTCGCGTTCACGCCATAACTGCAGCGTGTTGATCGTGTATGTCGGACCGTCGTGTTCGATCTCGTCGGTCGCCACCCGCACGGTCACGCCCGGCAGCACCAACGCAGTGGCGGCGGCGCGGGTCATGGCCAGCCTGTGAACAGCCGCTGACACGTCTGTTTTCTGCCAGGGCTGTCCGGCCGGCAGCAGCACCAGCTCGGTCAGGTTCAGCACCTCGGCGAAACGCCGCGCGAGCGCGAGGTGGCCGTCGTGGATCGGATCGAAAGTGCCGCCGAGCAGTCCAATCCGGCGAGGCAGGGCGACAGGATGAGCGTTCGGCTTCAGGTGAAGATCCTTTGTCGTGGTCACGTGGTGTGCGGTGTGGGCTTAAAGCCTCACACCCACTCGCGCGGCACGAGAAAATCGGTGTAAAGACGCGCTTCCGGCGTGCCCGGTTCGGGATGCCAGTTGTAGCGCCAGTTCACCACAGGCGGCATCGACATCAGTATCGATTCGGTGCGTCCGCCGCTCTGCAGCCCAAACAGTGTGCCACGGTCGAAGACCAGATTGAACTCGACGTAGCGGCCGCGCCGGTATGCCTGGAAGTCGCGCTCGGCTTCGCCGTACGGAATGTTGCGGCGCTTTTCGATGATCGGCATGTACGCTTTGAGGAATCCTTCGCCGACGCTTTTCAGCATCGCGAACGATTGATCGAAGCCTGGCGCCGAGAAATCGTCGAAGAAAATCCCGCCGATGCCACGCGGTTCATTGCGGTGCTTGAGGAAGAAGTATTCGTCGCACCAACGCTTGAAACTCGGGTAGAGGTCGGCGCCATAAGGCTGCAGCGCGTCGCGGCACACCCGATGGAAATGCTGCGCGTCTTCCTCGTAGCCGTAGTACGGCGTCAGATCCATGCCGCCGCCGAACCAGAACACCGGCTCTTCGCCGGCCTTGGTCGCGATCAGCAGACGCACGTTCATATGCACGGTCGGGCAGTGCGGATTGTGCGGGTGCAGCACGAGCGAAACGCCCATGGCTTCGAAACCACGGCCGGCCAGTTGCGGGCGTGCGGCGCTTGCCGAACCCGGCAACGCGTCGCCTGCTACGTCCGAAAAGCCGATGCCGGCCCGCTCGAAGAAGTTGCCGCCTTCCAGAATCCGTGTGTAGCCGCCGCCGCGCAGCTTTTCGCCGGGGGCGCGCTGCCATGCGTCGGTCGCGAACGGCTTACCGTCGAACGCGCCGAGCGTGTCCGCGATATGCGTTTGCAGGCCTTGCAGCCAGCTGCGCACGGCCTGTGCGTCATAGCTCGAATCGGTCATGAATGCAGATGCAGAGGGCGGCACGCCTGTCGTGCCGCGGGTTCTTCGTGAAGGGCGAGCGCCGGGCCTTCGTCAGGATAGTCCCGCGAAGGCGCGGTGCTACGGTCGTTCGCGCCGGGTGAAATGCCGCTCAACCGGGGTGAGCCCACATGGAGCGGTGGGCGCCGTGATGACCGCGATGGCCGCGAAAACCCGCAGTGTAGCGCCGTTGGCGCCGCACGCGGGCGAGTGGGGCGGGCTTAGTGCTTGCCTTCGGTCTTGGCGTCGTGCTTGCGGTTCAATGCGCGGTAGCCGATGTCGCGGCGATATTGCATGCCGTCGAACGAAATCTGGTTGATCGTCTCGTACGCGACCGACTGTGCGCTGCGCACCGAATCCGCCAGACCGACCACACACAGCACGCGGCCGCCCGAGGTGGTCAGCTTGCCGTCCGACAGCGTCGTGCCGGCGTGGAACGTGACCGAATCGCCGGTTTCCGCCGGGATATCGCTAATCCGGTCACCCTTGCGCGGCGTGTCCGGATAGTTGTACGCGGCGAGCACCACGCCGAGCGCGGTACGGCGGTCCCATTCGAGTTCAATCGTATCGAGCGTGCCGGCGATGGCCTGTTCGACCACCTTCGAAAAGTCGCCTTTCAGACGCGCCATGATCGGCTGCGTTTCCGGGTCGCCCATCCGGCAGTTGAATTCGAGCGTCTTCGGGTTGCCTTGCGCGTCGATCATCAGGCCGGCGTACAGGAAGCCCGTGAAACGGATGCCTTCTTTCTCCATGCCGCGCACGGTCGGCTGGATGATTTCGCGCATCACGCGTGCATGCAGTTGCGGCGTGACGATCGGCGCGGGCGAATAGGCGCCCATGCCGCCAGTGTTCGGACCCTGGTCGGCGTCGAGCAGGCGCTTGTGATCCTGGCTCGAAGCAAGCGCCAGCACATGCTTACCGTCCACCATCACGATGAAGCTGGCTTCTTCGCCGGCGAGGAATTCCTCGATCACGACGCGCGCGCCGGCATCGCCCAGCTTGTTGTCCGACAGCATCATGTCGACGGCGGCGTGCGCTTCTTCCAGCGTTTGCGCAACCACGACGCCCTTGCCGGCGGCGAGGCCGTCGGCCTTGATCACGATCGGCGCGCCCTTGGCGTCCAGATACGCGTGCGCGGCGGCGACGTCGGCGAAGGTTTCGTACTCGGCGGTCGGGATCGCGTGGCGCTTCATGAACGCCTTGGCAAAATCTTTCGAGCTTTCGAGCTGCGCGGCTTCCTTGCTCGGCCCGAAAATCTTCAGACCGCGCGAGCGGAACAGATTGACGATGCCCGCGGCGAGCGGCCCTTCCGGTCCGACCAGCGTGAACGCGATCTGTTCTTTCTCGACGAAATCGGCGAGTTCGGCCGGATCGGTGATGTCGATATTGCGCAGACGCTCGTCCTGGGCGGTGCCGCCATTGCCGGGCGCAACGTAGACGAGCTGAACCCGCGGCGATTGCGCGAGCTTCCATGCCAGCGCATGTTCGCGACCGCCGGAACCGACGACGAGTAACTTCATGTGAATCCCCGAGACTTAAAAACCATAAACGGCTGAAGCATCACGCCCAGCCGTGGAAAAACAGCGAGGTTTGCAATGGGCCCGCAGCCAGGCAGCGGCGCAGGGCACATAGCGAACCCGGGTGGTGGCGGTGCGGAAGGCCCCAACCAACGCCCGCTCTGCAGCAACGCGAGTGCTAACCGGCGGCGCGGGCGTGTGGTTCGCTGCAGAGCCACGCGCCATGTGCCGCCGGGACACGCTCATTCGTCGGCGATCGCGGCGTTTGTATAGACTTCCTGCACGTCGTCCAGACTCTCCAGCGCGTCGAGCAGCTTCTGCATCTTCACCGCGTCGTCGCCCGTGAATTCGACTTCCGTCTGAGGTTTCATCGTCACCTCGGCCAACTCGGCCTTGAAGCCCGCGGCTTCGAGCGCGGTCTTCACCTTCGGGAAATCGTTCGGCGGGCACAGCACTTCGATACTGCCGTCTTCGTTCGTGACAACGTCTTCAGCGCCGGCTTCGAGCGCGGCTTCCATCAGCTTGTCTTCCGGCGTGCCGGGCGCGAACAGGAACTGGCCGACGTGATCGAACATGAACGACACCGAGCCGTCCGTGCCCATGTTGCCGCCGTTCTTCGAGAACGCGTGACGCACGTCCGCCACCGTACGGGTGCGGTTGTCGGTCATGGTGTCCACGATCACTGCCGCGCCGCCGATGCCATAGCCTTCGTAGCGGATTTCTTCGTAGTTTGCGCCATCGACACCGCCCACACCGCGCTGGATCGCACGGTTGACGTTATCTTTCGGCATGTTGGCGTCGTACGCCTTTTCGACGGCGAGCCGCAGACGCGGATTCGAGTCGATGTCGCCGCCACCCATGCGGGCCGCTACCTGAATTTCCTTGATGAGCCGCGTCCAGACCTTGCCGCGCTTGGCGTCTGCCGCTGCTTTTTTATGCTTGATGTTGGCCCATTTCGAATGACCCGCCATACTTTTCTCCGTCGCGCGCGCCAGTGGGGCGCACGCATAGTGCAATTGTCGTTGCGATGTCGGGCGCGCGGCGCTGCTGATTGCGGCCATGCGCCTCGATGTCAAACCGCTCGGCGCCGGACTGCCCGGTGTCAGGCTTTCCTCAGCTTGATCACGCCCGGCCGGACCCGGCTAGCGGGACCAAAGGTCGGCAGCGCGGTTGGGGCGGGGCAGGACGGTCAGCGGGCGGCTCAGCGGCGCCCCAGGTGCGCCGGTCCCGGCAGACCCGGCGTAAAGGCGTGATGCACCGCGTGGCAGTGCAAGTCGAGCCGCTCTTTGAGCGGATTCGAATTTTATCACGGCGCAGGGGTGCGGCAGAGGAGAGCGTAGTCGGAAATCAGGGGGGAACTGCGCGGTGGCGGCGCGTTGCGCGCGCCGCCCGCTGCTTTCTTCAATCCGCTGTCAGTTTTTCGTGCCGAACAGGCGGTCGCCGGCGTCGCCGAGACCCGGCACGATATACGCGTGTTCGTTCAGGTGCGAATCGAGCGACGCCACGTACAGCTTGACGTCCGGATGCGCGTCCTGGAACACCTGCACGCCTTCCGGCGCGGCCACCAGCGCGAGGAACATGATGTTCTCGCCGGCCACGTTGCGGCGCTTGAGCACGTCCACTGCGTGCACGGCCGAGTAGCCGGTCGCGACCATCGGATCGCACAGAATGAACACGCGGTCTTCCAGATCCGGTAGGCGCACCAGATACTCGACCGGGCGATGGTCTTCGGCGCGATACACGCCGATGTGGCCCACGCGCGCCGACGGCACCAGTTCCAGCAGGCCGTCCGACATGCCGATGCCGGCACGCAGCACCGGCACGATCGCCAGTTTCTTGCCGGCGATCACCGGTGCGTCGATCTCGACCAGCGGCGTGGTGAGGCGGCGCGTGGTCATTGGCAGATTGCGGGTGATCTCGTAGCCCATCAGCAGCGTGATCTCGCGCAGCAGTTCGCGGAACGTGCGAGTCGAGGTGTCCCGGTCGCGCATATGCGACAGCTTGTGCTGGATCAGCGGGTGATCGAGGATGAAAAGATTGGGAAAACGGCTGTCCTGGGTCATGGCGGGGGCGCAAGCGGCGGCTAGAGGGATCGGTTTGGCGCTCCGCACGGCCTGAAACCGGCAGGCGGGCGCGCCACGGCGCAAGTTTACCGAAAGAGTGGCGCCGGAAGATACCGGAGATTGCAGTGGCCCGGCGCAGTCCGGCACCGATTCTTCTAGAATCGGGGGATTCTTTGCCACGATTGGGCAACCGCGGGACCATCCCCGCGCCACGAGTACGTCATGAGGATAGGCACATGGACATGGGAATCGCAGGACGCACCGCGCTGGTTTGCGCGGCCAGCAAGGGTCTGGGGCGCGGCTGCGCGGAAGCGCTGGCAGCCGAAGGCGTCAACCTGACGATCGTCGCGCGCACGGCGGAGACGCTGGAGGCGACCGCCGCCGAGATTCGCAAGCAGAGCGGTGTCGAGGTAAAAACGGTGGCGTGCGACATCACCACCCCCGAAGGGCGCGCCGCGGCGCTCGCCGCCTGTCCGCAGCCGGATATTCTGGTCAACAACGCGGGCGGCCCGCCGCCGGGCGACTTCCGCAACTTCACGCACGAAGACTGGATTCGCGCGCTGGAGAGCAACATGCTGACGCCGATCGAGCTGATCCGCGCGACCATCGACGGGATGAGCGAGCGTGGCTTTGGGCGCATCGTCAACATCACGAGCTCGGCGGTCAAGGCGCCGATCGACGTGCTCGGTCTCTCTAACGGTGCGCGCTCGGGGCTGACCGGTTTCATTGCGGGACTGGCGCGCAGCAAGGTAGCCGCCTCGGGCGTGACGATCAACAGCCTGCTGCCGGGCCTGTTCGACACCGACCGCATCGCCACCACCTTTGCGGCGCAAGCCAACGCGCAACACATTTCCGTCGATGATGCGCGCAAGCAGCGCATGAAGACGATCCCCGCCGGCCGTTTCGGCACGCGCGAGGAATTTGGCCGCGCCTGTGCGTTCCTGTGCAGCGTGCATGCCGGCTACATCACCGGGCAGAACTGGCTGATGGACGGCGGCGCTTACCCCGGTACGTTCTGAGCGCGTACGTTCTGACGCACCAGCAGCACCTTCACTACAACAACGACAATCACAACGGTTTCAGGAGTCTTACGTCATGAGCACCCGCATCGCGCTGATCGCGCACGATCACAAGAAAGACGACATCGTCAAACTGGCCGGCGAATACGTCGATACGCTCAGGCGCTGCGAGATCGTCGCGACCGGTACGACCGGCACGCGCATTGGCGACGCGCATGGTCTCACGGTCGAGCGCATGTTGTCCGGCCCGCACGGCGGCGACCTGCAGATCGGCGCGCAGCTTGCGGAAGGGCGGGTGGACATGGTGATCTTCCTGCGCGACCCGATGACGCCGCAGCCGCACGAACCGGATATCAATGCGCTGGTGCGTGCCTGCGACGTTCACAACATTCCATGCGCCACCAATATTTCGACCGCGCGAATGATTCTCGACGTGCTGACCTTGCGACTCACGCAGCGGGTCTAGGCGAACGCGGTGGTGTTTCAAGATCGAACGAAACCACAAACCAGGGAGACATGATGGTCAAAGCAATCCGATTCGACAAAACCGGCGGCCCGGAGGTGATGAAATGGGTCGACGTCGAAGTGGGCGAGCCGGTCGCGGGCGAGATCCGCATCAAACAGACTGCGGTCGGGCTGAACTATATCGACGTGTATTTCCGCAAGGGCTTGTACCCACTGCCGTTGCCGGGTGGACTCGGGATGGAAGCGGCGGGTGAAGTCACGGCGGTCGGCCCTGGCGTGACCGGCTTCAAAACGGGCGATCGCGTAGCCTACGTGGCGCGCCCGCCTGGCGCATACGCCCAGGAGCGTGTGTTGCCGTCGGCGCTAGCCGTCAAGGTGCCGGACGCGTTGAGCGACGAGCAGGCAGCCTCCGTGATGCTGCAAGGGCTGACCGCGCAATACCTGCTGCGCCGCACGTATCCGGTGAAGGCCGGCGACACGATCCTGATTCAGGCCGCGGCCGGTGGCGTTGGCCTGCTGGTTTGCCAGTGGGCGAAGGCGCTCGGCGCCACGGTGATCGGCACGGTCGGTTCCGACGAGAAAGCCGAAATCGCCAAAGCACACGGTTGCGATCACCCCATCGTCTATACGCGCGAAAACTTCACCAAGCGCGTGCGCGAGATCACCAATGGCGCGGGGGTGCCGGTGGTGTACGACTCGATCGGCAACGACACATTTACGGCTTCGCTCGATTGCCTCGCACCGCTTGGCATGTTCGTGAGCTTCGGCAATGCCTCGGGACCGTTGCCGCCGATCGATTCGTCGGAATTCGCCGGACGCGGTTCGCTGTTCTTTACGCGCCCTACGCTCTTCACGTATATCGCCAAACGCAGCGATTACGAGGCGATGTCCTCGGAGCTGTTCGACGTACTGGTGTCGGGCAAGGTGAAGGCGAGCATCAATCAGCGCTATGCGCTGGCTGATGTCGGGCAGGCGCATGCGGATCTCGAAGGGCGCCGCACCACCGGTTCAACGGTTCTGCTGCCGTAAACGCGAAAGACCTCAAACCCATACCCAGCGGGTCAAGGCCGTTCCATCTCCCGATGGAACGGCCTTTTCCGTTTACGCGATTTTTACATCCCATCTCAGATCTTTGACCAGCCCTTTACGCGGATCGGCATAACGTTGCACCTATCCAAAGTCCGTGAATGGGGAATAGAAATGGATGTGCTGTATGTCGGGGGGATGGTGCTGTTTTTCGCGCTGACCTTTGGGTTGATTGCCGGCTGCGAGAAGTTGATGCAGTTCCGGCGTGGCCAGGGAGCTCGCTCATGACCTGGATTCTCTGGTTGTCTGGTGCGGCGACCGCGCTGCTGTTTGTGTACCTGGTCTATGCGCTGTTGCGCGCGGAGGACATTGAATGAACTCGAACAATGTCCTGCAAGCGGGTTTCTTCATCGTCGTGCTGCTGGCTGCCGCGGTGCCGATGTCCCGTTATCTGAGCAATGTGATGGACGGCAGCTCGCGCGTGGTCCACTTCGGCGGTCCTATCGAACGTTTGCTGTATCGCATCGCGGGCGTCGATCCGTCGGCGGAAATGGGCTGGAAGCACTACGCCATCGCCACGATCGCGTTCAACGCGCTCGGCACGCTGTTTCTTTACCTGTTGCTGCGCGTACAAGGCTGGTTGCCGGGCAACCCGCAGCAGTTCGGCCCGATGACGGTCGACGGCGCGTTCAATACAGCTGTCAGCTTCGTGACCAACACGAACTGGCAGGATTACACGCCTGAGCAAACCGTTGGCTATCTCGCGCAGATGCTCGGCTTCACCGTGCAGAATTTCTTCTCGGCCGCCACCGGCATCGTGGTGGTGATCGCGCTGATTCGCGGCTTTGCTCGTCACACTGCGCAAACCATCGGCAACTTCTGGGTCGACCTGACGCGCGTGACTCTCTACGTGTTGCTGCCGATGTCGGCGATCATCGCAGCGTTGCTGATGAGCCAGGGCGTGATCCAGAACTTCAAGTCGTATCAGGACGTGCCGACGTTGCAAACCACGACGTACGCCGCCCCGAAGCTCGATGCACAAGGCAATCCGGTGAAGGACGCCAAGGGCAATCCGGTGACGGTCGATACGCCGGTGAAGACGCAGACCATCGCGATGGGCCCGGTTGCTTCGCAGGAAGCGATCAAGATGCTCGGCACCAACGGTGGCGGCTTCTTTAACGGCAACTCGGCGCATCCGTACGAAAACCCGACGCCGTTCTCGAACTTCGTCCAGATCTTCTCGATCCTGATCATTCCGGCGGCATTGGCACTCGTATTCGGCCGCATGATCATGGACCGCAAGCAGGGCGTGGCCGTGCTCGCGGCAATGACGATCGCTTTCGGCGTATGCGTGTTCGGTGAAATCGGCGCGGAACAATCGGGTAATCCGGCGTTGACCGCGTTGCACGTCGATCAATCGGCGAATGCGATGCAGTCGGGCGGTAACGCGGAAGGCAAGGAAACGCGCTTCGGTATCGCGCAGTCGGGCATCTTCACGGTGGCGACCACGGCGGCTTCGTGCGGCGCGGTAGCGAATACGCACGACTCGCTGACGCCGATCGGCGGCCTCTATCCGATGCTGCTGATGCAACTCGGCGAAGTGATCTTCGGCGGCGTGGGTTCCGGTATGTACGGCATGCTCGTGTTCGCACTGCTGGCCGTGTTCGTGGCAGGCCTGATGATCGGCCGTACGCCTGAATACGTCGGCAAGAAGATCGAAGCGTACGAGATGAAGATGGTGTCGATCGTGGTGCTGCTCACGCCGCTGCTGGTGCTGGTGGGCACGTCGATCGCGGTGCTCAGCGACGCGGGCAAGGCCGGCATTCTGAACCCCGGCGCGCACGGCTTCTCCGAAATCCTCTACGCGTTCAGCTCGGCTGCGAATAACAACGGCAGCGCATTTGCCGGCCTGACGGTCAGCACGCCGTTCTACAACTGGCTCACGGCTATTGCGATGTGGTTCGGCCGCTTCGGCACGATCATTCCGGTGCTGGCAATTGCCGGTTCGCTGGCTTCGAAAAAGCGCATCGGTGTGACCGGCGGCACGCTGCCGACTCATGGCCCGCTGTTCGTCGTGCTGCTGCTCGGCACGGTGCTGCTGGTCGGCGCGCTGACTTATGTGCCTGCGCTTGCGCTCGGACCTGGTGTCGAACATCTGATGATGATGGGCGCCCATTGAGGCGGCCCATTGAGATGACACCAGCGACCAATGAGTGAACAGGCGCAAACGGGAAATTCGAGGATTCAATGACTGAACATAATGCAACCAGGTCCATGTTCGACCCGGCGCTGCTGCGCCCGGCGATCGTGGACTCCTTCAAGAAGCTCACGCCGCGCACGCAGTTCCGTAACCCGGTGATGTTCTGCGTGTACGTCGGCAGTATTCTGACGACCATTCTGTGGATCGCCGCGCTCGGCGGTCAGGCCGAGGCGCCCGCGGGCTTCATTCTCGCGGTCACCTTGTGGCTGTGGTTCACGGTGCTGTTCGCGAACTTCGCGGAAGCGCTTGCCGAAGGCCGCTCCAAGGCCCAGGCAGCGTCGCTGCGCAGCGCGAAGAAAGACGTGATGGCCAAGAAGCTCAACGAGCCGCATCCGAAGTCGCCGATCCGTATTCTGACGGCGTCCGATCTGCGTAAAGGCGACGTCGTGCTGGTCGAAACCGGCGACGTGATTCCGGCTGACGGCGAAGTGATCGACGGTGTTGCGTCGGTCGACGAATCGGCGATCACGGGTGAATCCGCACCGGTGATTCGCGAGTCGGGCGGCGATTTTTCGTCGGTGACGGGCGGCACGCGCGTGCTGTCGGACTGGATCGTCGTGCGTGTCACGGCCAATCCTGGCGAGGCCTTCCTCGACCGCATGATCGCGATGGTCGAAGGCGCGAAGCGTCAGAAGACGCCGAACGAAATCGCCCTGACGATTCTGCTGGTCGCGCTGACCATCGTGATGTTGCTGGCTACCGCCACGCTGCTGCCGTTCTCGATGTTTTCGGTCGAAGCTGCAAAAGCGGGTCACGTGGTCACGATTACCGCGCTGGTCGCGCTGCTGGTGTGTCTGATTCCGACCACCATCGGCGGGCTGTTGTCGGCGATCGGTGTGGCCGGTATGAGCCGCATGATGCAGGCCAACGTGATCGCCACCTCAGGCCGTGCTGTTGAAGCCGCAGGTGACGTCGACGTGCTGTTGCTCGACAAGACCGGCACGATCACGCTCGGTAACCGCCAGGCATCGCAGTTCGTGCCGGCGCCGGGCTTGACTGAAGAAGCACTGGCCGACGCTGCCCAGCTTTCGTCGCTCGCCGACGAAACGCCGGAAGGCCGCAGCATCGTCGTGCTGGCGAAGCAGCGCTTCAATATCCGTCAACGCGATATGGCTTCGCTGAAGGCAGAATTCCTCGCCTTCACCGCGCAAACGCGGATGAGCGGTGTCGATCTGCCGGGCCGTGAAATCCGCAAGGGCGCGGCCGACGCAGTGAAGAACTACGTCGAAGCAAACGGCGGCCGTTTCCCGAACGAAGTCAGCACGGCCGTGGCCGAAGTCGCACGCCGCGGCAGCACGCCGCTGGTGGTCGCCGAGAAAGGCGAGCAGGGCGCACGCGTGCTCGGCGTGATCGAGTTGAAGGACGTGGTGAAGGGCGGCATCAAGGAGCGCTTTGCCGAACTGCGCAAGATGGGTATCAAGACCATCATGGTGACGGGCGACAACCGCCTGACGGCAGCAGCGATCGCAGCAGAAGCAGGCGTCGACGATTTCCTCGCCGAAGCCACGCCGGAAGCGAAGCTCGCCACGATCCGCTCGCACCAGGCTGAAGGCCGTCTGGTGGCGATGACCGGCGACGGCACCAACGACGCCCCGGCGCTGGCACAGGCCGATGTCGCCGTGGCGATGAACACCGGCACGCAGGCAGCGAAAGAAGCCGGCAACATGGTCGACCTCGATTCGAATCCGACCAAGCTGATCGAGATCGTCGAAATCGGCAAACAGATGTTGATGACGCGCGGCTCGCTCACCACGTTCTCGATTGCGAACGACGTGGCGAAGTACTTCGCGATCATCCCGGCGGCGTTCGCGACCACGTATCCGGCACTGAACGCGCTGAACGTGATGCATCTGGCTACGCCGGCCTCGGCGATCATGTCCGCGGTGATTTTCAACGCGCTGATCATCGTGCTGTTGATTCCGCTGGCGCTCAAGGGCGTGCGTTATCGCGCGCTGGGTGCGGCGATTCTGCTGCGCCGCAATCTGCTGATCTATGGTTTGGGCGGGATCATCGTGCCGTTCATCGGCATCAAGCTGATCGATATGGTGCTGGCCGCGTTCGGCTGGGTTTGAGCAGCGGCTGTTTAAGAGGAATTACTCATCATGAAAAATCTGTTCCGTCCGTTAATCGTGATCTTCGCGGTGCTGACCGCGGTCACCGGCCTCGCTTATCCCGCCGTGATGACCGCGGTCGGTCAGGCGGCCTTCAACAACCAGGCCAACGGCAGCATGCTCGAGAAGGACGGCAAGGCGGTCGGCTCGAAGCTGATCGGCCAGCAGTTCGATGCGCCGCAGTACTTCTGGGGCCGTCTGTCGGCCACCAGCCCGATGCCGTACAACCCGCAGGGCTCGAGCGGTTCGAATCTCGGACCGACCAACCCGGCGCTGCTCGATGAGGTCAAAGGCCGCATCGACGCGTTGAAGGCTGCCGGCACGGATATGTCGAAGCCGGTGCCGGTCGATCTGGTGACGTCCTCGGGCAGCGGTCTCGATCCTGAGATCAGCCCGGCCGCTGCCGCATATCAGATCGAACGCGTCGCCAAAGCGCGCAAGCTCGCAGCCAACGATGTGCAGGCACTGGTCGATCGTTATACGAGCGGCCGCCAGTTCGGCATTTTCGGTGAACCGCGCGTGAACGTGCTGCAACTGAATCTGGCGCTCGATGAGATGAAACAAGGTTGAGCGTCGCTGACGTCGATACGCGTCGATGATGGCTATGATTCGAGGAGGCGGCGTCCATGCGGGGCCGCCTTCGCCATTTGCGGCGCGGCCGCTGCCGTGCCACCATGCAGGCACTATCGCTCGCCTTACTATGAAAACCATTGAGCATGAACCGCCCCGATCCTGATGAACTGCTCGACAAGCTGCAACGTGACGAAGAAAAGCGTCAGCGGGGCAGGCTGAAGATTTTCTTCGGCGCGTCGGCGGGCGTCGGCAAAACTTATGCGATGTTGCAGGCCGCGCGGCGCCGCGCCGATGAAGGCGCGGACGTGGTGGTCGGCATCGCCGAAACGCATGGCCGCAGCGAAACCGCTGCGCTGCTCGAAGGCCTCGACGTGCTGCCACTCGCGCATATCGAGTATCGCGGCCGCAAGCTCGGCGAGTTCGATCTCGACGCCGCGCTCGCCCGCAAGCCGCAACTGATTCTCGTTGACGAACTCGCGCATTCGAATGTGCAGGGCGCCCGGCATCTGAAGCGCTGGCAGGACGTCTACGAACTGCTCGATGCGGGCATCGACGTCTACACCACGGTCAATGTCCAGCACCTCGAAAGCCTGAACGACGTGGTCGGCCAGATCACCGGCATCCGCGTCTGGGAGACGGTGCCCGACCGCGTGTTCGATCGCGCTGACGAAGTCACGCTGGTCGACCTGCCCGCCGAAGAACTGCTCGACCGGATGCGCGACGGTAAGGTGTATTTGCCGCAGCAGGCCGAGCGCGCGGTGCGCAACTTCTTTCGCAAGGGCAACCTGATCGCGCTGCGCGAGCTGGCATTGCGCCGCACCGCCGACCGCGTCGATGCGCAGATGCGGGAATATCGCGCCGATCGTTCGATCCAGCGGATCTGGCAGGCGCGTGAGCGCTTGCTGGTGTGCGTCGGCCCTGGCCCGGAAGCACCGATGCTGGTGCGCGCGGCGGCGCGTCTCGCTGCCAGCCTGAAGGCCGACTGGATCGCCGTTTATGTGGAAACGCCCGCGCTGCAGCGCTTGCCCGACGCGCGCCGCGAACGCACGCTGAATGCCTTGAAGCTCGCCGCCGAACTCGGCGCTGAAACTGCGACGCTCGCTGGCACCGATGCGGTTGCGGCGCTGATCGGTTACGCGCAGGCTCGCAACGTCTCGAAGCTGGTGGCCGGCGCATCGGCGCGCACCGGTCTCAAGCGCTGGCTGCGCCGGCCGCTCGGTGAACGTATCGCCGAACGCGCGGGCGATCTCGATCTCACGCTGATTCGCGCGTCGTCGGAACGTGATGGCGCTGAACATCGGCGCTTACTGAACACTACCGCCAACGCGTGGCGCGAGGCGTTGAGCACGGCGCGCGAACGCCGTTCGCCGCCGCGCGCCTACGGCATCGCGCTGGCGATTTGTGCGGCCATTACGCTGCTGTCGAGCCAGTTGATCGACCATATCGATCTGACCAACCTCGTCATGCTGTATCTGCTCGGCGTGATCTTCACGGCCGTGAAGCTGGGGCGCGGGCCGGGCGTCGTGCTGTCGTTCATGAGCGTGGCTGCGTTCGATTTCTTCTTCGTGCCGCCGCGCATGTCGTTGTCGGTGTCCGATACGCAGTATCTGCTGACCTTCTTCGGCATGCTGCTGACGTCGCTCGTCATCAGCCATCTCACGTCGAGCTTGCGCCGCGAGGCGAGTGTTGCGCGGCGTCGGGAGCAACGCACCGGCGCGATGTATGCGATGGCGCGTGAGCTGGCGGCGGCGCTCACCATGGAGCAGATCGTCGGCATCGGCAGCCGGCACGTGAGCGAAGTGTTCGGCGCGCGCGTCGCGATTCTGTTGCCGGACAGCGCCGATCAGGTGAAGCAGAAGATCGAGGACCCGGACGCTACGATCACGCTCGAAGGCGAGATGCTCGATATCGACGTCGGCCAATGGGTCTACGACCAGCAGAAGCCTGCCGGACAAGGAACCGATACGCTGCCGGCTGCCGCCGCGCTGTATCTGCCGCTGAAGGCGCCGATGCGCACGCGTGGCGTGCTCGCCGTCGTGATGCGCGATGAGCGCGAGCTGGACGTGCCCGAGCAGCAGCGCATGCTCGACGCGTTCGCCGCGCAAATCGCGCTGGCCCTTGAGCGTGTGCACTACGTCGACATCGCACGCGATGCGCTCGTCAATATGGAATCGGAGCGTTTGCGCAATTCGCTGCTGTCGGCGATTTCGCACGACCTGCGTACGCCGTTGACGACGATCGTCGGCTTCTCGTCGATGCTGGCGCAATCGCGCGAGGCGCATCCTGATGCGCAACCGGGCGACGATCTCGTCGAAGCCATTCACGAAGAAGCGCTACGCATGACCGGCATCGTCACCAACCTGCTCGACATGGCGCGCTTGCAGGCCGGCAGCCTGCAGTTGAATCAGCAGTGGACGCTCCTCGAAGAAACGGTGGGCGCCGCGTTGCGGGCCTGCAAGCGCGTGCTGGCCAATCATCCCGTGCAGGTGAAGTTGCCTGCGGATTTGCCGTTGCTGCATCTCGATGCGGTGCTGATGGAGCGGCTCTTCTCGAACTTGTTCGAGAACGCGGCCAAATACACGTCGCCGGACACACCCCTGACAATCAGCGCGCAACGTCTCGACGCGGACGGCAAATCGTTCGTACGCGTCGCGGTCGACGATAACGGACCGGGTCTGCCGGCCGGCATGGAAGCGCGTGTATTCGAGAAATTCACGCGCGGCGAGAAAGAGTCGGCCAAGCCGGGCATCGGCCTTGGCCTCGCGATTTGCCGCGCAATCGTGGAAGCGCACGGCGGTACAATCGGCGCGCTCAATCGGATGTCCGCGGACGGCCGTGTCGAAGGCGCGCGCTTCTGGTTCACGCTGCCGGTGGAAACGCCGCCCGAGGCACCGGATGCGCTGGAAGACGAAGGCGCCGATGCCTTGCCGGACCACGATTTAACTCTTAACCCGCGTTCCAAGCCTAGCCATGAGTGACCCGAGCATCACAGTCGTCCTGATTGAAGACGAAAAGCAGATTCGCCGCTTCGTGCGAACCGCGCTGGAAGGCGAGGGCATCGTTGTGCACGACGCCGAGACCGGCAAGCAAGGTCTCGTCGAAGCCGCGACGCGTAAGCCCGATCTCGTCATCGTCGATCTCGGCCTGCCCGACACCGACGGTCTCGACGTGATTCGCGAGCTGCGTGGCTGGAGCGAGTTGCCGGTCATCGTGCTGTCGGCGCGCACCCAGGAAACCGAGAAAGTCGCCGCGCTCGATGCCGGTGCGGATGACTACCTCACCAAGCCGTTCGGCGTTTCGGAACTGCTGGCGCGGATCCGAGCGCATATGCGGAGGCGCAATCAGGGCGGCGCGAATGAATCGCCGGTGGTGCGCTTCGGCGCGGTGACGGTCGATCTGGCCTTGCGCCAGGTGAGCCGCGACGGCGTGGCCGTCCATCTCACGCCGATCGAATACCGCCTGCTCGCGACACTAGTGCGCCACGCCGGCCGCGTCTTGACGCACCGGCAATTGCTGCGCGACGTGTGGGGGCCGTCACATGTGGAGAGCCATCACTATTTGCGTATCTACATGGCGCATCTGCGCGGGAAACTGGAGCGCGACCCAGCGCAGCCGGAGCATATCGTGACGGAAACGGGCGTGGGATATCGGCTGGTGGGCGCGGTTTGAGCCTGCCCGAGGCGTCCGCCGCGGCCCTTGCGCGTCCTTGCGGCTTGTCGCCGCAGTAAGGCGGCGGCCTATTTTGATATAATTACAGTTCGTAAGGACGACCTTGCGCACTGCTACAAACGGGGACGGCCCCATCTGACCATGGAGCTGTCTCATGTCCTGGATTCTTCTGTTGATTGCCGGTTTGCTTGAAGTCGCATGGGCGGCCGGTCTCAAAACCTCCGAAGGTTTCACCCGGCTCTGGCCGTCCGTGTTCACGATCGTGACCGCGCTCGGCAGCTTCGTTCTGCTCGCCATGGCGATGCGCCAACTGCCGCTCGGCACGGCCTACGCCGTGTGGACGGGGATCGGCGCGGTCGGCGCATTCATCTTCGGCATCGTCATGATGGGCGAGGCCCTGACGGTCGCGCGGGTCGCGAGCGCTGCGCTGATCGTGATCGGATTGATCGGTTTGAAGCTGTCATCGGGGCATTGAGCCCTGTTGGCGGGCCCGAATATCGTGTCCGCGTGCGCTCGAACCGTGCCCCCATACCCTGCCGTTAGAGTCCGCCATTTGTTAGTCACTCTGCGTTCTGCGAATTAACGTGGCTATAATGAGATCGAATCCAACCTGAATTTGCCCGCGGCCTATTTGGCGCGGCCGGCTTGGCGCGGGTCTGACGACTTCGGTGCGGCTGCTCCCTTTCCAATGCCCGTCGAAGCGCCCGGCACGCACAGCGCGCCTGGAGGCGGCCATGCTTGAATCACTTTCGCTCGCTGCGGGCCTCTCATGGGGCAGCGGTCTGCGCCTCTATCTGACAGTCCTGCTGGCCGGCGTGTTCGCACGTCTCGGCTTCATCCATCTCCCCGACACGCTGTCCGCGCTGTCTTCACCGTGGGTCATCGGTGTCGCCGGCGTGCTGACGGTCACCGAATTTCTCGCCGACAAAATTCCCGCGTTCGATTCCCTATGGGACGCGGTCCATACCTTTATCCGCATTCCCGCTGGCGCCGTGCTGGCGGCCGGCGCGCTCGGCCATGCCGATCCCGCGCTGCTGACGGTCGCTGCATTGGCAGGCGGCACGCTGGCGGGCACTGCGCATCTGGCCAAAGCGGGCACACGCGCGCTGATCAATCTGTCGCCGGAACCGGTGTCGAATGTCGTGACCTCGACCGCTGAAGACGGTCTCGTGTTCGGCGGCATGCTGCTCGCGCTGTTCGTGCCGCTTGTGTTCCTTGTGTTGATGGTGGGCTTCCTGATGCTGGCCGCCTGGGCGTTGCCGCGTCTGTGGCGCGGGGTGCAGGGCGGTTTTCGCGGGATGGCGACGCACATGGTGTCGCGCTTTGCCAGGAGCAGGCACGATTGAGCGATACGGGACGCGGGGTAACGGCGCACGCCAAGGCAGCGCGCCGGTTGGGCAGTATGGATCTGTTGCGCCAGGCTATCCGCATGACGGCACGCGACTGGCGCGCCGGCGAATTGACGATGCTGCTGCTGGCGCTGGTGCTGGCCGTCGCGGCGCTGTCGAGTGTCGGCTTTCTGGCTGACCGTTTGCATCAGGGGCTCGAGCGCGATGCGCGGCGCATGATCGCTGCTGATTTCATCGTTCGCGCCGATCATCCGGTCGATCCGCAGTTCGCGCAGCAAGCCGGCGCGCTCGGTCTGAATACCGCCAGCACGGCGATCTTTCCCAGCATGATCAATTCGACCGGCGCGCAGCCGGTCTCGCGGCTGGCCGCTATCAAGGCGGTGTCGCCGGGTTATCCGTTGCGCGGCGCGTTGCGGATTGCTTCGGCGCCGGGCGCAGCGGACCATCCCACCCAATCGATTCCTGCTCCTGGCACGGTATGGGTCGATCAGGCATTGCTCGACGCGCTGAAGCTGCACGTCGGCGATACCGTGAAGGTCGGGTCCCGCAGCTTCGCGATCGCTGCAGTGATTACGCGCGAACTCGACCGCGGCTTCTCGTTCGTCAATTTTTCTCCGCGCTTGATGCTGCGTGCCGACGATGTCCCGTCGACCGGCCTCATCACCTTCGGCAGCCGCGTGACTTATCGCTTGCTGGTGGCGGGTTCGGATGCGTCGGTGGCGCGCTTCGCGCAATTCGCGCATGACAAGGTGGACGGCGGCAAGATGCGCGGCGTTGCGCTCGAGTCGTTGCAGGACGGCCAGCCGCAAGTGCGTCAGACGCTCGACCGCGCGAGCCACTTTCTCACGCTGGTCTCGCTGCTCACCGCGTTGCTCGCAGCGGTGGCGATCGCCATGGCCGCGCATCGGTATATGCGCCGGCATCTGGATGGCTGCGCGGCGATGCGTTGTCTGGGTGTCAGTCAGGCCACGCTGCGCACGCTGTTCACGCTTGAATTCGTAGGGCTGGGTTTAATCGGTGGCGCGCTTGGCGTGGCGCTCGGTTACTTGGGCCACATGGCGTTGCTGACGTGGCTCGGCAGTCTGATCGACGTCGTGCTGCCGTATCCAACCGCATGGCCCGCGCTCGAAGGTATCGCGGCCGGTCTCGTGTTGTTGCTTGGGTTTGCTTTGCCGCCGCTGTTGCCGCTGACGCGCGTGCCGCCGGTGCGCGTGCTGCGCCGCGAATGGGGCGAAGCGGGGCGCACTGCCTGGGCCGCCTACGCGCTCGGCATCGTGCTGTTCGCCGCACTCCTGATCGTCGCCGCGGGCGAGTTGAAGCTTGGTGGCATTGTGGCGGGCGGCTTCGCCGGCGGACTGCTGGTATTCGCGTGCATCGCGCGGCTGGCGCTGTGGGGCGCGTCGCGTGTTGTGCGCAGCGAGCGCGTGAATGCGGGTATCGGCTGGCGCTACGCGCTGGCGTCGCTGGAACGGCGCAGCGGCGCGAGTGCGCTGCAGATCACCGCGCTCGGCATCGGCCTGATGTGCCTGTTGCTGATTGCGATGACGCGTAACGACCTGGTGGCCGGCTGGCGCAAATCGACGCCGCCCGATGCGCCGAATGAATTCATCATCGATATCCAGCCCGACCAGCGCGACGCCGTCACGCAGTATCTGGGCGCGCACGGCGTGCCCGGCACGGTGCTCGCGCCGATGGTGCGCGGCCGCTTGATTGCGATCAACGGCAAGCCGGTCAATCCGGATTCGTTCAAGGGCGACGATGCGAGGCGTCTCGTCGACCGCGAATTCAATCTGTCGTACACCACCGAGCTGCCCGACGATAACCGTCTCTCTGCCGGCACATGGTATGGCGACACGAAGACGCCGCAGATTTCGATCGAGCAGGGGCTCGCGAAGCTGATCAACGTGAAGCCCGGCGATACGCTGCGCTTCGACGTGACGGGTCTGCAGATCGATGCGCCGGTGACGAGTGTGCGCAAGCTCGACTGGGGTTCGTTCAAGGTCAACTTTTTCGTGCTGATGCCGCCGGCCGCCTTGCAGGATTTCCCGGCGACGTTCATCACGAGCTTCCATTTACCGCCCGACAAGCAATCGACCATCGACGGTTTGATCGCCGCCTATCCGAACCTCACGGCAATCGACACCGGTCCGATTCTGGCGCAGGTGCAGCGTGTCCTGCAGCAGGTGATCGGCGCGGTGCAGTTCCTGTTCGCGTTCACGCTGGCGGCCGGCGTGCTGGTGCTCTACGCGGCGCTTGCCGGCACCCGCGACGAGCGTATGCGAGAATCCGCGCTGCTGCGCGCGCTGGGGGCCTCGCATCGCCAGGTGCGCGCGGTGCAGGTCGCCGAGTTCGTGGCGGTTGGTGCGCTCGCCGGCTTGATGGCGGCGCTCGGTGCACAGGTGATCGGCTGGCAACTGGCGACGCGCGTGTTCGAGTTTTATCTGGCGTTCGATCCGTGGTTGTTGCCGGCGGGTATCGCAGCCGGCATCGCTTGCGCGGGCGTGGGTGGCTGGCTCAGCTTGCGGCACGTGCTGGCACGGCCCGCGTTGCAATCGCTGCGAGACGCGTGATTTTTCTTTTCTGTTTTTGTGATTGGGTATGAGCGATCTTAACGACGAAGTGTCCGCGGCACAGCCGACGGCCTTCGAACTGGTGGGCGGTGAAGCGCGCGTGCGCGAACTGGTCGACCGGTTTTATGACTTAATGGATCTCGAAGCGGAATTCGCCGGGATTCGCGCCTTGCATCCCGAGTCGCTCGATGGCTCGCGCGACAAGTTCTTCTGGTTTTTGTGCGGATGGATGGGCGGCCCCGATCATTACATCAGCCGCTTCGGCCATCCACGGCTGCGCGCCAGACATATGCCGTTTCCGATCGCGTCCAGCGAGCGGGATCAGTGGCTTCGCTGCATGGCATGGGCGATGGAAGACGTTGGGCTTTCGGAGTCGTTGAGGGAGCGCTTGCTGGCGTCGTTCTTCGAGACCGCGGACTGGATGCGCAATCGCAATGGTTGAGCGGGTAGCGGAGCCGGAAGCAGCAGAGGCGCGGGCGGTCCTGGAGTGCTGGTTCGGCGCTCCGAATACGCCCACCTTCGGTGAGGCGCGCAAGCTCTGGTTCTCCCGCGACGCAGCCTTTGACGCGATGCTGCTGGAACGCTTCGGGTCACTAATCGATGCGGCGCGCGCAGGGTCCCTCGACAGCTGGACGGAGACTCCGCTCGGCGCGTTAGCGCTGGTTATCGTGCTGGATCAGTTTTCGCGCAATTGCCACCGCAACACACCGCGCGCTTTCGCCGCCGATCATCACGCGCTGCGCATCGCGCAACAGATGATTGCAAGCGGCGCCGATCTCCTGTTGCCGACCGTGCATCACCGCGCATTCGCGTACCTGCCGTTCGAACACGACGAAACGCTTGCCAGCCAGCACGAATCGCTGCGCCTGTTCAAGCAGCTGAAGGCGGAGCCGGGTGGTGCGTCCTACTATTCCTCCGCGGTCAGGCACGCCAGAATCATCGAACGTTTCGGACGCTTTCCCCATCGCAATGCGGTTCTTGAGCGCCAGTCGACGGATGAAGAAAAGGCCTTCCTGAAAGAGCCCGGCTCGTCGTTCTAGGCGTGACGACAACGCGCAGGCGCAGTTCGGGCGCGCCATGCGCTGCCACGTGCTACTCGCCGCGCGTGGGTATTGCCGGCGTTCGCACGAATACTCGCAACAGCTCGTCGGTGTCGCCTGGGCGCGCGCCCGACCAGAACAGTCGCCAATCTCCACCTGGCGCGCGCGGATTGTCACGGCGGCCCTGCTGGATCAGCCACGTACACTCGGTCGCCGCGGGATTCGAGGTCGGTTGATGCTCGATGCCGGTGTAGTAGTACAGCATCGGCGCTTCCGATTCGCCGAGGTCCATACTGGCCATGCAATCCCCATCGTTCCACTCGATATTCATTCTGGCGCCGAGGTTTTCGAACACGGAGCGGTAGCTCTTCCCGTAGTCGAGCCACGGCAGCAGCAGTGTGCTCACCAAGCCCCACGCGAGAGTCGCACCTGCACACCAGCTCAACACACCGCGCCATTTGCCGGTGTATTTGAAGACCGGCAGGAGCCACAGCCAGCCGAGCGTCATCAGCAGCGCGGCTGCGATCAGCCCGGGCTTGACGGGCAGCACCCAGTCGAGCGGTAACCAACGGCCGAGCCGGTGCAGCGACGCATGCGTGTTGGCAGGATCGCTCATGATCGACCAGATGATCCACGCCAGCGCGGCCGTGCTGCCGAACAGCACGCGGCTTGCCATGTCCCAGCTTGCGTGCAGACGCCGCGGCAGCTTTTCGATGCCTTGCATCGCCACCAGGGCGAGCGGGGCGATGAACGGCAGGATGTACAGTTCGCGCACCGTTGCCGAGCTTTGCAGTACGGCGAAACCGGTGCCCGCGAAAATCACCGGCAGAGCGACCCGCGGATCGCGCCAGCGGCGCCATCCGCCGCCGGCGAGCGCGGCCAAGGCAAGCGGTACGACCGGAAAGCCGACGCTCAGCACGGTGCGCAGCACGAACCAACGGCTTTCGTTTTCAGAGCCGAGTTCCGCCACCGAAAAACCGAAGAAGCGGCCGACGTTGTTGTCCCACAGCCAGACCTTGAAGAGCGCTTCGGAGCGCAGATAGAAACAGATCGGCCAGATCAGCGCGAGGGGTGCGCAGACCAGCGCGGCGATACCGAGCGCGCCCGCAAAGCTGCGCTTGCGGCAGGCGGGATACAGCACCAGTACTGCGACGGTGGTTGCGCCGAACACGAGCGGCACGAACAGGCCCTTGGCCAGCAACGACACGCCCACGCCCGCACCGAACATCGCCGCGCCGCTCAGAATCGCGTGGCGCCGGCGGCGTGCATCGCCCCGTAGCAGGCGCGCTTCATCGCGCAGATGCACGAGGACGAGTTCGAATAGTCCGCAAAAGCCGATCGCGGCGCCGGCCATCAGCGCGACGTCGGTCATCATGTCGTGCACGTGTTTGATGACGACGAGCGTGCTGGCGAACAAGGCCAGCGTGCCGATCACGCGGATATCGAACCAGCTCGAGGCAGCCACCGCACGCCGGGCGACGCGTGCCGTGTAGTAGACGGTCAGTCCGGCGAAGAGCGCGCTCGCGAGGCGTGCGGCGTCATGCAAGGGCAGGTAGCGTCCGAACATCCACGCGAGGCCGGCGGCGACCCAGTCGTAGATCGGCGGCTTTTCGACGAACGGCTGGCCGGCGTTGGTCGGCACGACCAGATCGCCGGTGTCGAGCATGTGCTGAATGATCCCGAACGTGTAGGTCTCGTCCTGCTTCCAGGGCTCGTGGCCCAGGGTGCCAGGCAGAAGCCATGCGCACAGGATCGCCAGCGCGACCAGCCACTTCAACGGACGAGCCGCCGTGAGCGCGCGCAAGCGCCGGGCGCCGCGCGAAGCGGGAGACGGGGCGGCCGGATCCGTGGGGCCGGCAGGGGCGGGCCTCGCGGGCGCTGCGGCTTCGGTCGCGTGTGCCGGGCCGGGATGCGAGTCCGGAGCGCCGTCGGCAGGGCCTGCCGGCGCTGGCGTCGCAATCGCGACCTTCCCCGCGCGCCAGGGCGCGGATGGCTTTTCGAACATTGGAATCTCTGATCGCGGTACGCGGCGACGTGGGCCGCGAACTTATGCTTTGGCTATGCGTCGCATGCGGTTGCATACGAACGCTGCGATTGTAGTCCCAGTTTATTACGGCCGATTACAGAAAAGGTGTGGAATAGGGTGTTCAGCCGAACGAATTGAGCCGATTCCTCGTCAGATTGACGGGAATGGAATGTGGGGAAAGGGGATTGCGGCCGTGCGAAGCCGCCGGCCGCGGGAACAGAAGGGCGGTATTCAGCGTCCGCCGGCGACGTCGAGCAATGCGCCCGTCACGTACGAGGCAGCGTCGCTCAGCAGCCAGACGATCGATTCGGCGACTTCGTCGGCGCGGCCGGGGCGGCCTAGCGGCGTGGTTGCGCCGAGCTGGGCTGCGCGCTCGGGCTTGCCGCCGCTGGCGTGGATTTCGGTATCGATCAGGCCCGGGCGCACTGCGTTCACGCGCACGCCCTGCGGGCCGAGTTCCTTGGCGAGGCCGATCGTCATGGTGTCGACGGCGCCTTTCGAGCCGGCATAGTCGACGTATTCGTTCGGCGAACCCAAACGCGAGGCCGCCGACGAGATGTTCACGATCACGCCACCCGCGCCGCCGCGCGTGGTCGACATGCGGCGCGCGGCTTCGCGTGCGCACAGATACGCGCCCAGCACATTGACGTCGAACATGCGCTTCAGGCGCGCGAGGTCCATATCCGCGAGCTGGCTCGAAGGCGCGACGATCCCGGCATTGTTGACGAGCGCATCGAGCCGGCCGAACTTTTGCTGGAGCGCGTCGAACATCGCGATCACATCGGCTTCACTGGCGACGTCGCCGGCAATCGGGAGTGCTTGGCCGCCGGCGCGTTCCACTTCAGCAGCGGTGTCCTGCGCGGCCGCGAGATTCCGCGCGTAATTCACGCCGACCGACCAGCCACGTGCGCCCAGCAAACGCGCGGTTGCGCGGCCAATGCCGCGGCTCCCACCGGTGATCAGAACGGTTTTCGTCATTTCAACCTCATCGTTCGGGCAGGGGCCGTGGGAGCGTGCGGCGGGTGTTCGTTCAGACAGTCGGAGAAGCGTGGCAGGCGATGATCAAACAGCGTCGCGTTTGACAGCCCATTTGTCGCTGATGGGCGGCTTGTAGCGTTGCAGCTTGTCGATCAGCGCGACCGGATCGGACTCCCTTTGCAGGATGTCGAAATAGGTCTGCCGCATGAAGCCTTCGTCTACCGTGTGCTTGAGGAGGGCGATCAGCGGATCGTAGAAGCCGTCGATGTTCAGCACTGCCACCGGCTTCTGGTGATAGCCGAGCTGCGCCCACGTATAGACCTCGAAGAGCTCTTCGAGCGTACCCACGCCGCCCGGCATCGCGACGAACGCGTCGGACAGGTCGGCCATCATCTTCTTGCGATGATGCATGTCGGGCACCACATGCAACTCGGTCAGCCCGTTATGGCCGACTTCCTTGTTGACCAGCAACTCCGGAATCACGCCGATTGCGCGGCCGCCTTCGGCCATCACCGTATCGGCGATCACGCCCATCAGGCCGACCTTGCCGCCGCCATAGACCAGCGCGAGATCGGCCTGCACCAGCGCACGGCCGAAGGCGCGCGCGGCTTCGGCGTACAAGGGTCTGGCTCCGTCGGAGGAGCCGCAATACACACACACCGACTTCATACTCAAACGTCCTTCGGTTCGTTGCGGGGCGCGGCGCCTTCCTTGGGCGGCAGGTAGTCGTAGAACTCGCGCTTGGGCAGCTTGCCCGAGACGAGATCGTCGAAAATCTGCCGCGAGCGGCCGCGCAGATAAGGCGCCATCAGCGAGACGATCTGCACGCTCACCTGATGCAGTTCCGCGCGAATCGTTTCCTGCTCGTTGTACTTGCGCGGGTTCATCACGAACTGATACGACAGCCAGTACGTGCCGATTACGCCGACGTTGGTGGCGATCACGTGCAGTTCTTCGGGCGTGGCGACCATTTCGCCGTCGGCCACGAGTTGCTCGCAGAACTGGCTTGCAAAGCGCACCTTGTGGCTGATGATCTGCTTGAAGTGCGTCTCGAGCGTGCGGTTGCGCGCCAGCAGATCGTTCAGGTCGCGATACAGGAAGCGATAGCGCCACGTGAAATCGACCATGTACTGCAGGTACGACCACATCTCGTCGATCGTCGCGCGGTGGTCGTCGGGAAAGCGCAGACGCTTTTCGATCTCCTGCTCGAACTGACTGAAGATGCTGTTGATGATGTCGTCTTTGTTGCGGAAGTGGTAGTACAGATTGCCTGGACTGATTTCCATTTCCTCGGCGATCGTCGTTGTTGTGACGTTCGGCTCGCCGATTTCGTTGAACAGCTTCAACGATAGTTCGAGTATCCGTTCGCGGGTGCGGCGGGGAGGTTTGGCTTCCATGTCGTCCGGCCCTGGTTACGCCGGGCTGGGCGCGTGGCGGCTTGCCGCTCTAGCGTGATCCACCCGGACGTGGTTGGTATTTTTGATTGAGCGTCTCAACGGTTTCCCGAGAAGACTATCGGACGATTATAAACCGACCGTTCTTATACCAAACGGATACTCAGGGTTTTCATTCTTTGGGACACCGGGAAAGGGCATCAGGCGGTGCTTCGGGGTGAATTCCACAGCCACGCTCAGAGCCACGCTTTGACCCAATGAACGACAAGCGGCCCGACGATCAGTCCCCATGTCATTACACACATGCCGAGCGCGACCATGACCGCCGCGCTGCCGAGATCCTTGGCACGACGCGACAACTCGTGGCGCTCGAGCGAAATCCGGTCGATGGCCGCCTCGACGCTCGAATTGAGTAATTCGACGATCAGTACCAGCAGTACCGAGCCGAGCAACAACACGCGCGACACGGGATCGACCGGCACCAGCACGCCGCACGGAATCAGAATCGCGGCGAGCGTGAGCTCCTGGCGAAACGCGCTTTCCTCGCGGATTGCCACGCGAAATCCGGCCAGCGAATTTTTCATCGCGTGCCACGCGCGGGTCACGCCACGATTGCCCTTGTATGGATTGAAGGGGAGCGGTGCGAATGGATCGTCGGGGCTGAGCGGCTCGTTGTGCGGCTCGCTCTCGGGGTTCGCGAGACCCTCACGGCTTGCACCGTTCATGCCGTGAAAACCATTCGCGTGATCGACATGATTCGGCGTGCCGTGCTCGCTCACGTCGTCGAACGGCTCGATGCCGGCGGCCTCGGTGTCGACAGCGCGCAGCGCGCCTTTCGACGCGCGTGCGGCGGTGGAGTTTCGGGTTCGCATAAACGGCTCGGCGCGTCGCTTCACGCGGCGGCGCTTTCCTCGCTATACGACGTGCGCGGCAGCGGCTTCAAATGTGCCGCGAACTGCTCCGACGCGGCTGCCCACGAGAAGCGTTCGGCCCAGGCGCGCGCATGGCTGCGCTCGATCTTCAGCGCTTCGAGGCAAGCCTCGCGCAAGTCCTCATGCATGGCGCCCGCGCCGCCGTCGCCGAGCACGTCGATCGGACCGGTCACCGGATACGCCGCGACCGGCGTGCCGCAGGCCAGCGCTTCGAGCAGCACGAGCCCGAAGGTATCGGTGCGGCTCGGGAACACGAATACGTCGGCGGCCGCGTAGACCTTGGCCAGTTCGGCTTGCGTCAGCACGCCCAGGTAATTCGCTTGCGGATAGCGCGATTTCAGTTCGGCGAGCGCCGGGCCTTCGCCGGCCACCCACTTCGAGCCGGGCAGATCGAGCTTGAGAAACGCCTCGACGTTCTTCTCGACTGCTACACGTCCCACGTACAGAAAGATCGGCCGCGCGGTGTTGAGCACCTTCGAGTCCATCTGGTGAAAGATGTCGAGGTCGACGCCGCGAGTCCACAAGACCACATTGGTGAAACCGAATTTTTCGAGGTCGGCCTTGACCACGGGCGTGGGCGCCATCACGGCCAGTGACGGCTTGTGGAACCAGTGCAGAAACCTGTAGGTGGCCGCGATCGGAATGCCGAAGCGCGCCTGCACGTATTCGGGAAAGCGCGTGTGATAAGCGGTTGTGAACGGCAGCTTGTGCTTGATCGCGTAGGAGCGTGCGGCCATGCCGAGCGGGCCTTCGGTGGCGATGTGCAGCGCGTCGGGCGCGAATTCGTCAATGCGCTGATGGAGCTTGCGACGCGGCAGCAGCGACAGGCGAATCTCCGGATAGGTCGGGCACGGAATCGTCTTGAATTCGAGCGGCGTCAGCAGATCGACCTGGTGGCCGAGCGCGGTGAGTTCGCGCGTGGTGTTCTTCAGCGTGCGCACGACGCCATTGACCTGCGGTTCCCATGCATCGGTGACGATCATGATCTTCATCGGTTTAGGCCCAATAGAAGTGGAGAGGGACTACGCGGTCGCCCGGGCCTTTTGCACGCCGACTTCCGGTGCGCGCATCACGGTCCAGTAGATCACCTTGAGTTCGCCTTCATACGTCTCGACGAGTGCGGACAGGCTTTCGACCCAATCGCCGTCGTTGCAATACAGCACACCGTCGATGTCGCGGATTTCGGCTTTGTGAATGTGCCCGCAGACCACGCCGTCGCAACCGCGGCGGCGCGCTTCGTCGGTCATCACGCGCTCGAACGACGAAATGAAATTCACCGCGTTCTTCACCTGATGCTTCAGGTATTGCGACAGCGACCAGTACGGAAAGCCGAGCCGGCTGCGGATCCGGTTGAACCAGCGGTTCAGGATCAGGATCATCGTGTAGAGCGTGTCGCCGAGATAGGCGAGCCACTTCGCGTGCTGGATCACGCCGTCGAACAGATCGCCGTGCACGATCCACAGGCGCTTGCCGGCGAGCGTCGTGTGGAACGCTTCGCCGCGCACGTGGATGTCGCCGAACGCGAGGTCGCAGAACTGGCGCGCGGCTTCGTCGTGATTGCCCGGCACGTAGATGACCTGGGTGCCTTTGCGTGCTTTGCGCAGCACCTTCTGCACGACGTCGTTGTGCGCCTGTGGCCAGTACCAGCCTTTTTTCAACTGCCAGCCGTCGATGATGTCGCCCACGAGGTACAGGTATTCCGACTCGTTGTGACGCAAGAAGTCGAGCAGATACGGCGCCTGGCAACCGCTCGAGCCGAGGTGGATATCGGACAGCCAGATGGTGCGATAGCGGTGTGGTTCGGCGTGGTCGTCGTCGTGATGGCCGGCTTGCGCGTCGAGCGGCAGCGACGGTACAGGCAACGGCAAGCCGTGGCTAGGGTTGGGTTCCGGGCGGAACGCGACAGGGTCGACGCTCGGGCCGGTCTGGCGGAACAGGGAAGTCGCGGACGTTTTGGGGTCCATGGCTCACGCGTCGAGTTGCGGTGCCCGTATTGCGCCAGTCGCGCGTGACCGTGCCGTGACAGTCACGAGAAGTTCTTATTACTGTGGCGGGAGAGGGAGGGTCAGCGCTCGACGCTGATCACGCGTGTACCGGCGAGGCGGTCGTGCAGGAATTGACGTTGCGAATCGAAACGGCCGGTGGCGGCCCACAGCACGAACCAGATCGCGGCGATCACCAGCGTCTGTGGTACAGAGAGGCCCAGCAACGGATGCAGCGCGAGCGGCGGCAAAAACCACAGCCACGCCAGCACGTAACGAACGATCGCCCGGCCTGTGGACAGCGGCGCGCCGTTAGCGGCGACGACGCGCAGGCGCCAGGTTTTCATCGGCAGCGTCTGGCCGCTGTGGGTCCAGAACCAGACGAAATACAGACCGACCACGAAGCCGATCCACGCGGCGAGCAGGTTGTGATGGGTGAGACCGTTGCGCTGCTGCGTCAACGTGCTGAACAGATAGCCGGCGATGAACACGACGCCGAATAGGATCACCGCTTCGTAGAGCAGTGCGGCAAGGCGCCGGCGAACGGTGGGCGCGGTGCCGGATGATTCGGCGGGCAGTGTCGAGGTGGCGAGCGGCTGGGACACGGTGGGGCGCGGATCAGGAGCCGTTGAAGATCGACGGCGCCTCGGCCGGCGAAACCGGCACCGGCGTGGCGGGCACGAAGCTGCCCGCAGCGGGAATCGCCGGCGTGACGGTCGGGCTCGGCAATGCAGCTGCCGCCGCGGCACTCGCCGCTGCGGCACCGCTCGCGCCGTGCTCGCGGGCATTGACCAGACGGTCGAGGCCCTTGATCTCGGTCTTGCCGGACGGCGGTGCGCTCACGACGCTCGGGCGCCGCTTACGCTCGCTCGCGGCGAGCCGCTCCTTCTGCTCTTCCGGCAATTGCTGATAAGTCTTCCACGCGTTCTGGCGGGTTTCGCGCGGCAACTCCTTCGACACCTGGTAGTTTTCGCGGGCAACGCGCCGCTGATCGGGTGTCATGCGCACCCATTCAGTCATTCGGTCATGCAGGCGTTTTTGCGCATCAGGCGATAACTTCGGATAACGCGCGGCGATCTTGATCCATTTTCGCTTGCGTTCGTCGCTGAAGGAATCCCATACGCCCGCGAACGGCGCGAGCGCAAGGTGCTCGGCCGAGCTCAGGCGCGACCATGCCAACGGGCTATTGTTGCCGGACAGGCCCGGCAGTTCGACGGCGAGCGTTGGCGCGGGCGCCTTGGCGGTTGCGTTGCCGCCCGCGGCAGGCGCACTGGCGGTCGACGGGCTCGGATAAAAGCGCGGATACGTCGCGGCAAACGACACGAGGGCCGCGATCGCGCATCCGAAAACAACGGCCAAGCCGCGCTTGTAACTCACCCGAAGAATCTCCCGCTCAGTGGGCGCGTGATAGGTACGCGTTGAAACCGTGATCGAGATAGGCATTGAGCGGCAAGTCGTCGCTTAGCATGGCTGCATCGATATCGGCGAGTTCGGCGGTGCGTTGCTGGTCTTCCCAGTAGGCGATGCCCACGAGGCTGACGACCAGCGCGACGAGCGGCCACGCGAGCGCAAAGCGGCGCAGCGGCGAGCGGCGGCGCTGCGGCATCTCGACCTGCGGCATCCCGGAGGGCATGCCGGCACCGGCGAAGGCGGGTACGAACACCGGCGCGCTCACGGTCTCGGGCTTCTTGCGAGCGAGCGCGGCACGGCGCGCCACAGCGAGCCGGTCGACGGTGGCGGGCGGAATACTGGCGGCGGTTTCGTCGAGCGCGCGGCGCACCTGGCGGGCGAACTCGAGTTCTTTGGTTTCTAGGGAGCTCATAGCGTGATTCCTTTAGCCTTGAGCGCTTGCGCCAGCGTGTGGGTGGCCCGCGAGCAGTGTGTTTTCACACTGCCTTCGGAGCAGCCCATCGCGGCGGCAGTCTCGGCGACATCCATATCTTCCCAATAACGCATGAGAAACGCCTCCCGTTGACGTGCCGGTAACTTTTGGATCTCGTCGTCGATTAACTGTAAGACTTGTTCGCGTTCGAGTTTCTGTTCGTTGCTTTCTGAGCCCGCTGAACCTTGCTGCGCCTCGAATGTTTCGAGTGGGTCGAATTCGTCGTCGTCGGCGTTGCCGAGCGAGGAGAACAGACTAACCCAAGTATTGCGCACTTTGGCACGACGGAAATAGTCGTGCATCGCATTCTGGAGAATACGCTGAAACAGGAGCGGAAGTTCGGCGGCCGGACGGTCGCCGTATTTTTCGGCGAGCTTGATCATCGCGTCCTGCACGATATCGAGCGAGGCGTCGTCGTCCCGCACGGCGTAGACCGTCTGCTTGAATGCGCGCCTTTCGACGCCCGCCAGAAAATCGGCGAGTTCCTTGTCTGATGCCATCCGTTTGGGGGTCGGCGCAGCGTGCGTGCGCGTAATCGGTCGAAAAATGTCGTAAAACTCGCGGATGCTAACAAACTTTCGCTCCGCTGGGGCAAAACCTGTCCTACCTTGCATCTCTATAACACGGTCTCGGTCGTTTTTGACCCATTGTGGGATTCAGCGGCAGGCCGCTAGGGCAATATTTGCTTGACCGCGCGAACATCTGCAGATATCTTCGCTGGTTCGCAACATAAGTGACTTGTCTCAATTGAGGTGTGGCCCAAGAAGCTCACCTGTCAACTGGACGCGCCGCTTGAACCCGAGCCACAAGCCCGGCAGAGAGCACCCGATCAATTTTTTGCCGAAAATTCGAAAGGTGAATAAATGAATATGCCCAGCGCGGAATTCTCCACGTCGGATACGACCCCCCATCCTGAAGCTGACTCTATCGGCGCCACCGTGCTCATGCGCGCTTTGGCCGACGAAGACGTCGAGTTTGTATGGGGCTATCCAGGCGGCTCGGTACTCTACATTTACGACGAGCTGTACAAGCAGGACAAATTCCAGCACATCCTCGTGCGCCACGAACAAGCCGCAGTCCACGCCGCCGACGCCTATGCGCGTTCCACCGGCAAAGTGGGTGTGTGCCTCGTGACCTCCGGCCCCGGCGTTACCAATGCGGTGACCGGCATCGCCACGGCCTACATGGATTCGATCCCGATGGTGATCATCAGCGGCCAGGTGCCGACTGCTGCGATCGGTCAGGATGCGTTCCAGGAGTGCGATACGGTGGGCATCACGCGTCCCTGCGTGAAGCACAACTTCCTCGTGAAGGACGTGCGCGACCTCGCCGCTACCGTCAAGAAAGCTTTCTACATCGCCCGTACCGGCCGTCCCGGCCCGGTGCTGATCGACATTCCGAAAGACGTGTCGAAGATGCCGTGCCAGTACGAACCGCTCAAGACCGTTTCGCTGCGCTCGTACAACCCGGTCACGAAAGGTCACTCCGGCCAGATCCGCAAGGCCGTGGCCTTGTTGCTGTCGGCCAAGCGTCCGTATATCTACACCGGCGGCGGCATCATCCTCGCGGATGCGTCGCGTGAGCTGAACCAGTTTGCCGATCTGCTCGGCTATCCGATCACCAACACGTTGATGGGTCTGGGCGGCTACCGCGCGAGCGACAAGAAATTCCTCGGCATGCTCGGCATGCACGGCACGTACGAAGCCAACATGGCGATGCAGCACTGCGACGTGCTGATCGCGATCGGCGCGCGCTTCGACGACCGTGTGATCGGCGACCCGGCGCACTTCGCATCGCGCCCGCGCAAGATCATCCATATCGACATCGATCCTTCTTCCATCTCCAAGCGCGTCAAGGTCGACATTCCGATCGTCGGCGACGTGAAGGAAGTGTTGAAGGAGCTGATCGAGCAGTTGCAAACCGCCGAACATGGCCCGGACACCGCGGCGCTCGCCGACTGGTGGAAGGACATCGAAGCCTGGCGCGCCAAAGACTGCCTGAAGTTCGATCGCAAGAGCGACATCATCAAGCCGCAGTACGTGGTGGAAAAGGCGTGGGAACTGACCGACGGCAATGCCTTCGTGTGTTCCGACGTCGGCCAGCACCAGATGTGGGCGGCGCAGTTCTATCGCTTCAACAAGCCGCGCCGCTGGATCAATTCCGGTGGCCTCGGCACGATGGGCTTCGGCCTGCCGGCGGCGATGGGCGTGAAGATGGCGCACCCGGACGACGACGTGCTCTGTATCACGGGCGAAGGCTCGATCCAGATGTGTATCCAGGAACTCTCGACCTGCAAGCAGTACGAGACGCCCATCAAGATCATTTCGCTGAACAACCGCTATCTGGGCATGGTGCGCCAGTGGCAGCAGATCGAATACAGCAAGCGCTATTCGCATTCGTACATGGATGCGCTGCCGGATTTCGTGAAGCTCGCCGAAGCGTACGGCCATGTCGGCATGCGTATCGAACGCACTGCCGATGTCGAGCCGGCGCTGAAGGAAGCGCTGCGCCTGAAAGATCGCACGGTGTTTCTCGATTTCCAGACCGATCCGACCGAAAACGTCTGGCCGATGGTCCAGGCCGGCAAGGGCATCACTGAGATGCTCATGGGTTCGGAAGATCTATAACGACGGTTTTTAGCGTTGGCTTCGTCATGCGCGCCTTCAAAAAGGGCGAAGGCGGACGAAGCGGCGCGAAACCGCTCGCATACATCGACAAAACATCTGGAAGAAGCGAAACATGAGACACATTATTTCTGTCCTGCTGGAAAACGAACCGGGCGCGTTATCACGCGTGGTGGGGCTGTTCTCGGCACGCGGCTACAACATTGAAACCTTGACGGTGGCTCCGACCGAAGACCGTTCGCTGTCGCGCATGACCATCGTCTCCATTGGCTCGGACGACGTGATCGAACAGATCACGAAGCATCTGAACCGCCTGATCGAGGTGGTGAAAGTGGTCGACCTTACCGAGGGCGCCCACATCGAACGCGAGCTGATGTTGATCAAGGTAAGGGCGGTCGGCAAGGAACGTGAGGAAATGAAACGGATGTCGGATATTTTCCGCGGCCGGATCATCGACGTCACAGAAAAGACCTACACGATCGAACTGACGGGCGCGAGCGACAAGCTCGATGCCTTCATTGAAGGGATCGACGCGACTGCGATTCTCGAAACCGTCCGTACGGGCAGTTCGGGCATCGGCCGCGGCGAGCGCATTCTGAAGGTTTGACGCGCGCTTATCGACGATTCGCTAACGTTTCGATCGGGGCCGGGCAGTGCCTTCAAGAGCCCGGCCAAGCAACACACCATTCGCAGTATTTGTATTTCACTGATTTCACCGAATTTAGCCAAGGAACCGACATGAAAGTTTTCTACGACAAGGACGCCGACCTCTCCCTCATCAAGGGTAAGCAAGTCACCATCATCGGCTATGGCTCGCAAGGCCATGCTCACGCGCTGAACCTGAAGGAAAGCGGCGTGAATATCACGGTCGGTCTGCGCAAGGGCGGCGCATCGTGGAGCAAGGCTGAGAACGCCGGCCTGCAAGTCAAGGAAGTGGCGGAAGCCGTCAAGGGCGCGGACGTCGTCATGATGCTGCTGCCGGACGAGCAGATCGCTGAAGTCTACGCAAAGGAAGTGCACGCCAACATCAAGCAAGGCGCAGCGCTCGCCTTCGCACACGGCTTCAACGTGCACTACGGTCAGGTGATCCCGCGTGCTGACCTCGACGTGATCATGATCGCGCCGAAGGCACCGGGCCACACGGTTCGCGGTACGTACTCGCAAGGTGGCGGCGTGCCCCACCTGATCGCCGTTGCACAAGACAAGTCGGGCGCAGCACGTGACATCGCGCTGTCGTACGCAGCAGCGAACGGCGGCGGCCGTGCCGGTATCATCGAAACGAACTTCCGCGAAGAAACGGAAACCGACCTGTTCGGCGAACAAGCCGTGCTGTGCGGCGGTACGGTCGACCTGATCAAGGCCGGCTTCGAAACGCTGGTGGAAGCGGGTTACGCGCCGGAAATGGCGTACTTCGAGTGCCTGCACGAACTGAAGCTGATCGTCGACCTGATCTACGAAGGCGGCATCGCGAACATGAACTACTCGATCTCGAACAACGCCGAATACGGCGAGTACGTGACGGGTCCGCGTATCGTGACGGCTGAAACGAAGAAGGCGATGAAGGCCGTGCTGACGGACATTCAGACCGGCGAGTACGCAAAGAGCTTCATCATCGAAAACAAGGCCGGCGCACCGACGCTGCAATCGCGCCGCCGTCTGACGGCCGAGCACCAGATCGAAACGGTGGGTGCCAAGCTGCGTTCGATGATGCCGTGGATCGCCGCGAACAAGCTGGTCGACCAGTCGAAGAACTAAGAAGCCAGTTTTATCGCATGTGACCGGCGCGGCGCCTCGTCGCAGCAGCCGGTAATGCAAAAAGCCGTCCAAGGGTGCTGAACCCTGGGCGGCTTTTGCTATCCTACGGTTTTACAAAAATACAGAAGCCATCCATGAATTACCCTCATCCGATCATCGCGCGAGAAGGCTGGCCGTTCATCGCCATCGCGGCCGTCGTTGCATTACTGGTTCATGCCTTCGCGGGATTCGGCTTTGCATGGCTGTTCTGGCTGATCCTGATCTTCGTCGTGCAGTTTTTCCGTGATCCGGCACGCCCGATTCCGACTCAGGCGAACGCCGTACTGTGCCCGGCCGACGGCCGTATCGTCGCAGTCGAGACAGCGCATGATCCGTATGCCAACCGTGAAGCGCTGAAGATCAGCGTGTTCATGAACGTTTTCAATGTCCATTCGCAGCGCTCACCGGTGGACGGTGCGATCTCCAAGGTCGAATATTTCCCGGGCGCGTATCTGAATGCCGCTGTGGATAAGGCTTCGCTCGAAAACGAGCGCAATGCCGTGGTGATCCAAATGGCCGGCGGCCAGACGGTGACGTCGGTGCAGATCGCCGGTCTGATTGCGCGGCGCATTCTTTGCTACGTACGCTCAGGTGAGCCGCTCACGCGTGGCCAGCGTTATGGATTTATCCGTTTTGGCTCGCGTGTCGACGTGTACCTGCCGGTTGGCAGCCGTCCGCGTGTGTCGATCGGTGAGAAGGTTTCCGCGTCGTCCACGATCCTCGCTGAACTATAAAGCGGCACCAAGGAGGTTTTCCGAATGGCCGCATTCAAACCGCGTCGACCCCGCAACAGCGGGCAGCTCCCGCGCCCGTTCCGCCGTAACAAGCCGATCGTTGCGGAGACAGGCGCAGTCGAGAGCCGGCGCGCTCAGCGTCAGCAGTTCCTGAGGAAACGCGGCATTTACCTGCTGCCGAACGCGTTTACCACCGCCGCGCTCTTTTGCGGCTTCTTCGCCGTGGTGCAGGCGATGAACGTGCGCTTCGAAATCGCGGCAATCGCGATCTTCGTGGCGATGGTGCTGGACGGCATGGACGGACGGGTCGCCCGCATGACGCATACGCAAAGCGCGTTCGGCGAACAGTTCGACAGCCTCTCGGACATGGTCTCGTTCGGTGTGGCGCCGGCGCTTGTGATGTACGAGTGGATTCTGAAGGATCTCGGCCGCTGGGGCTGGCTCGCGGCGTTCGTCTACTGTTCGGGGGCGGCGTTGCGTCTCGCGCGCTTCAACGCGAACATCGGTGTGGTCGACAAGCGCTTCTTCCAGGGCATGCCGAGCCCGGCGGCCGCGGCGCTGATCGCCGGCTTCGTGTGGCTCGCCACCGACAACCGTGTGCCGCTCAAGCTGGTGTGGCTACCGTGGGTCGCCTTTGTGCTGACCATCTACGCCGGTGTGACGATGGTGTCGAACGCGCCGTTCTACAGCGGCAAGGCGCTCGATGTGCGGCACCGCGTGCCGTTCGGCGTGATTCTGCTCGTGGTGGTGGCGTTCGTGCTGGTGTCGTCCGATCCGCCGCTGATGCTGTTCGGCCTGTTCGTGCTGTACGGTCTGTCGGGCTATGTGTTCTGGGGCTACCAGGCGCTGCGGGGCAGGGCGAATCCGGCTCGGTCCGTGGCGCGGGACAGGTAATGGCGCAGCTTCGTTACATGAACGTGACATGAGAAAACGGCAGCCTTCGCGGGCTGCCGTTTTTCGTTGTCGAGCCCGTCCGGCGGCGCGCGGCAGGGAGGTCCGACGCCAATTGCACGGCGACGGGAATGCCGCTATAGTCGTTGGATAAATGCGTTCAGGTTCCCATTTGAGCTGCAGCACGAGCCTCAACAAGCTGGTGCGCCGCGGGTGCGCTAGTGCTGGCGCATCTAGCGCGCTGATCGCTTATCGTTTTCCGCCCTCCGTCTGCCTCGTCTGCGGTTTATAGCGTCGCCAACGGTGGCGCAAAACGCCCGAATTCCAATATCCGATCCCCACAATTGAACGACTCCTCAGGAGACCCGACATGGCCGACAAACTGATCATATTCGACACCACGTTGCGTGACGGCGAGCAATCGCCGGGCGCGTCGATGACGAAGGAAGAAAAAATCCGTATCGCGAAGCAACTCGAACGGATGAAGGTGGACGTGATCGAAGCGGGCTTCGCGGCCAGTTCGAATGGCGACTTCGATTCGATCCACACCATCGCGGGTCTGATCAAGGACAGCACGATCTGCTCGCTGGCCCGAGCAAACGACAAAGACATTCAACGCGCTGCTGACGCACTCAAGCCGGCCGATCATTTCCGCATCCACACGTTCATCGCAACGTCGCCGCTGCATATGGAAAAGAAGCTGCGCATGACGCCGGATCAGGTGTTCGAACAGGCGAAGCTGGCGGTGCGTTTCGCACGCAAGTTCACGGACGACGTCGAGTTTTCGCCGGAAGACGGCAGCCGTTCGGACATGGATTTCCTGTGCCGCGTGCTGGAAGCGGTTATCGCCGAAGGCGCCACTACCATCAACATTGCGGACACGGTCGGCTATGGCGTGCCGGAGTTGTACGGCCAGCTCGTGAAGACGCTGCGCGAGCGGATTCCGAACTCGCATAAGGCGGTGTTCTCGGTGCATTGCCATAACGACCTCGGCATGGCGGTGGCGAACTCGCTGGCCGGTGTGCAGATCGGCGGCGCGCGTCAGGTCGAGTGCACGATCAACGGTCTCGGCGAGCGTGCGGGTAATACGTCGCTCGAGGAAATCGTGATGGCGGTGAAGACGCGCAAGGATTACTTCGGCCTTGAAATCGGTCTCGATACGACCCAGATCGTGCCGGCTTCGAAGCTGGTGTCGCAGATCACCGGTTTCGTCGTGCAGCCGAACAAGGCGGTGGTTGGCGCGAACGCATTTGCGCACGCATCCGGCATTCACCAGGACGGCGTGCTGAAAGCGCGCGACACGTACGAAATCATGCGTGCCGAAGATGTGGGCTGGAGCGCGAACAAGATCGTGCTCGGCAAGTTGTCGGGCCGCAATGCATTCAAGCAGCGTCTGCAGGAACTGGGTATCGCGCTCGATAGCGAAGGCGAATTGAACACCGCGTTCGCGCGCTTCAAGGAATTGGCCGACCGCAAGTCGGAAATCTTCGACGAAGACATCATCGCGATTGTCACCGAGGAATCGGCGGAAGCGCAGGAGAAGGAGCACTACAAGTTCCTGTCGTTGTCGCAGCATTCGGAAACCGGTGAGCAACCGCACGCGAAGATCGTGTTCTCGGTCGAAGGCAAGGAAGTGACCGGGGAAGCACGTGGCAACGGTCCCGTGGATGCCACGCTCAATGCGATCGAAACGGAAGTGGGCAGCGGTTCGGAGTTGCTGCTGTACTCGGTGAACGCCATTACCACCGGTACGCAAGCGCAAGGCGAAGTGACCGTGCGGCTGTCCAGGAGCGGGCGCATCGTCAACGGTGTGGGCACCGATCCGGATATCGTCGCGGCTTCCGCGAAGGCGTATATCTCGGCGCTGAACAAGCTGCATTCGAACTTCGATAAGTTGAATCCGCAACGTTCGGAGTGATGGAAGCAGGCGCGCTGATTGCGTGCCCGCTGAACCGGATTGTCGAGAAGCCCTGTGCCCTGCAAAGCACAGGGCTTCTTGCTTTTGTGGTGTCTCCTCCTCGTGAATACCGCGCTGAAGTGCCGCGCGCTGAAACTACTCCGTAGCCGCGCGCCGCATCGACCACCCGCGCGCCGCGCGTGCCTGCGCCTGGACCTGATGTCGCACTTCGACTGCGATCTCACGGCGCGGCGCATCGGCGACAAATGTATCCAGCAGTTCGCGCACATCGTGATCGACGAAATCGGCACGCGTTGCGTCGACGATCAAGGTCGCGCCGTCGGGAATCTGCTGCAGGTAGTGCTTGAGCGGCACCTTGCCGAGAAACGACACGTCCTTGCGAAACGACAGCAGATAGTGATCGCCGTGCTGCGCGAGCACGATTGGGCTCCGCAGGTTCGCATACAGCGCGAGCAGCACGCTGCACAGAATGCCGAGCACGATGCCGATCAGCAGATCGGTGGCGAGTACGCCGACCAGCGTGACGATGAACGGCGCAAACGGCGCGAAACCCTGCTTGGCGATGGCGACGAACAACGACGGTTTGGCGAGCTTCACGCCGGTGAAGATAAGAATCGCCGCGAGGCACGCAAGCGGAATCAGGTTGATGACGCTGGTGAGCGCGAACACGCTGACCAGCAGCAACATGCCATGAATGATCGCGGACAGCCGGCTTTGAGCGCCCGCATGCACATTGGCGGAGCTGCGCACGATGACCGAGGTGATCGGCAGGCCGCCGATCGCGCCGGCGATCAGGTTACCCACGCCCTGTGCCTTCAATTCGCGATCCGGTGGTGCGGCACGTCGGGCGGGATCGATCTGCTCGACCGCTTCGAGGCTCAGCAGCGTTTCGAGACTTGCGACGATTGCCAATGTGATGGCGACACGCCAGACATCGGGATTGACCAGTTGCGCGAAGTGCGGCCCGAAGTCGGCCCATTGGAGAGCAACCTGCAAGGCGGCGAACGATTCGAGCGACGGCAGCGCGACGCGATGCTCGGCAGGCGGCGCGAACGCCGGGGCGAGCAGGCTGAGCAGCAGCGTCGCGCCGATGCCCAGCAGCACCACCGCGAGCGGCGCGGGTACAAGGCGCACCAGCGCAAAGCGGCGTAACGCGCGCGTTTCCCAGCCCACCAGAATCGCCAGCGAGAGCAAGGTGATCACGCAGGCCGCGAGCGATATCGAGCCGAACGGCGTCATTACGCTACCGGCTATCTGGGCGGCAGCGTGCGATCCGGCCGACGCATTCGCGCTGGATAGCCCAAGCGCGAGCGGAAACTGCTTGACGATCAGCAGCACGCCGATCGCCGCGAGCATGCCCTTGATCACGGGCGATGGCACATAGGCCGCAAATCTGCCGGCCTTCAGCATGCCGAAGCCGAACTGAATCGCGCCGGACAGCAAGACGGCCAGCAGGAACGCGGAGAAGCTGCCGAGTTGCGCGATTCCGTCGACGACGATCACGACGAGGCCCGCCGCGGGCCCGCTGACGCTCAGCCGCGAACCGCTCAGCACGGCCACCACCAGGCCGCCGACGATGCCCGATACAAGCCCGGCAAATGGCTCGACGCCCGAGGCGTTGGCGATGCCCAGACATAGCGGCAGCGCCACCAGAAAAACGACCGTGCCTGCCAGCAGATCGCGCTGAAACGTGGAAAAGAAAGCTCGTAGGTTCATGGTGTCGGTGCAGTAGTGGGTGGAGCCCTGTGTGCGGCGAAGGCAAAGGCGAAGGCCATGCTGCGGCCGGTTTCATAAAAGCTGCGCACTAGGCGGCGCTATGGGCGGCTGTTGTGCAGGTCATCGCGTCGTCGGCTTCGTAGCCGGACGTGAGTACCTTGATGCGCCCGTCCTCGAGCGCGAAGATCCAGCCGTGAACGAGGGGTGCCGGGTCAGCATCGCGCACGATCGCACTCGCGCGTAACTGGCGCACTTGCTCGAGCACGTTCAACTCTGCGAGGCGGTCGATACGCTCACGCTCGCTTGCGTGACTCCGGAGTTCGTTGCCATGCGCCTTTGCCAACGCGCACAGAGGTGCGATGCGTCGATTCACATGCGGCAACGTCGGTTCCGGCGGCAGCAGGGCGGCGCGCACACCACCGCAGCCATAGTGCCCGCAGACGATCACGTGCCCCACCTTCAGCACGCGCACCGCGTATTCGAGGACGCTCGCGGTGTTGTCGTCGTCGGGATGAAAAAGGTTGGCGATGTTGCGGTGAACGAACAGATCGCCGGGCTCGCAATGCGTGATGGTTTCTGCGGGCACGCGGCTGTCCGAGCAGCCGACCCACAGCACATGCGGATTCTGGCCTCGCACCAGATCACGGAAAAATTCGGGGTTGCGCGCGGCGGTTTCATGCGCCCAAGCGACGTTGGCGACCAGCAGGCGTTTCGGACGGTTCATCGATAGTGGCTCCGTAAGTAGGGCGCACAGACTCGTCGCCGACACCACGGCTGTGCCCGGACGGCGCAGCGGGTGCAATCGGTACTGAATCAATGCTTACGAAAACCTTTCTATCAAAAAATAAATCTGCTGTGCGCGAAATAAAATTCGCGGGCATGCGCAATAAATAAAAAAAAGCCGCCTGAAGAGGCGGCTTTGCAGATCCATGCGCAATGGGTTCGAGCGAGCGCTCAGAACAGGCTGCGGCGATCCGGGTCGTGCAAGGGATCAGGCGTTTTTTGCGTGAGCCGCACGATGCCCTGGTCGTCGAAATAGAAGCTGTACATCATGTACCAGACGTTGTCTTCCAGATAGCGATACGTCCAGACCTCGCGCTTCATCAACGGGAAGTACGACGTTTCGACGGGGCGGCCGAAGTTCACCAGCACGTCGCTCTTCGTCCACTTGCCGATTTCCGCCCGGTAGAACTCGTTGGGCTGAAGCACCTGACGCACGGTGACGATCTTGCCGGATGCGTCGATGTCGGCGGCGGTAGTGGTTTCGCCCATTGGCTGGGTCGGCCACATCAGCCGCTTGCCGCCGTTGGGCAGATCGTAGCTTTCACGCGGCGCGCCAAGGCGGGCGACGATGGTCGATTCGTCCGCGCCTTGTTGGTATTGCTGCCATGGCTGCACGCAGCCGGCGAGCGTAGCCGTGAGCGCGAGTGCGCTCACGCAGACGAGCGCGGCGCGGCGCAGGCGTGCTGCGGGCGGCGCTTCGATCGAGGCCGCCGTGGATGGGTGGCGGTTGAACATGAATTCCTCCGATGGCATTTGTGTAGCGGTTTTTATCATCGAGACACAATATTTTGACACGGGCGGCGGCAAAAGATTTGCGCGTCGTACAGGCCCTCGCTGTTATTACGATAACGGCTTTGCCGGCTTGCTTATTCCATCTGGAACGCCCTATGATCCGCGCTTCGACGAATCCAGCGGGGCAATGACGATGGCGAAGTGGCAACGGGCGGCAGCAGCGGCAGTCGTGGCGCTGGCGGCGATTTCGATGGCCGCGGCGGCGCTCGCCGCGGGAGAAACGGTGCCGGGTCCGGCAAGCAAGCCGGTCAATAAGCCGATGGGTGCACCGATCCAGTTGGCGCTGATCGAAGGCATGTCCGGCCCCTTCGCGAATGCGGGCGCGGCGGTGGAGCGCAATCTGCGCTTCGGTGTCGAGCAGGTGAATGCGGAAGGCGGCGTCAAGCTCGCCGACGGCGCGCATCCGCTCGAACTGCTTGTGCTCGACAGCAAGGGCAGCGCCGAGGAGGCGCTCGTGCAACTGCGCGCGGCCGCTGACCGCCATATCGGCTACATCATGCAGGGCAATAGCTCGGCGGTCGCCGCGGCGCTGATCGGCGCGATCGAGAAACAGAACAGCCGCGAGCCGGGCAACCGCGAACTGTTCCTCAATTATTCCGCCGACGATCCCGCCCTGACCAACGTCAGTTGCAGTTTCTGGCACTTCCGTTTCGATGCGCACGCGGGCATGCGCATGTATGCACTGGCGGACGTGATCCAGCGCGACAAAGCGGTGAAGAAGGTCTATCTGCTGAACCAGGACTACAGCTTCGGCCACGACGTCAGCAGCCTCGCGCGTTCGACCCTGGCGACCAAGCGCCCTGATATTGCGGTTGTCGGCGACGAATTTCATCCGATCGGCCGCGTGAAGGACTTCGCGCCGTACATTGCGAAGATCCGCGCGAGCGGCGCGGATGCGGTGATCACCGGCAACTGGGGCAACGACCTGACGCTTCTGGTCAAGGCGGCGCGAGAGCAGGGCCTGGACACCCGGTTTTACACTTTCTACGGCAACAGCCTTGGGGCGCCTGCCGCGTTGGGCGACGCCGGCGTCAAACACGTGATCGCGGTGGCCGACTGGCACCCGAACGCCGGCGGCGCGGCCTCCGACGCGTGGTATGCGGCGTTTCGCGCCCGTTTCCCGGCTGCACAAGACGACTACCCGGTGCTGCGCATGCCGCTGATGATCGAGACCTTGGCCGTGGCGATGAACCGCGCCGGCAGTGCGGACCCGACAGCGGTCGCCCGGACGTTGGAGGGCATCAAGTTCGACAACGGCTTCCACGCCTCCTGGATGCGTGCCGACGACCATCAGCTGATCCAGCCCCTTTACGTGATGGAAATGGACAAGGCCGGCACGCCGGGCGTCAAGTTCGACAACGAAGGTTCAGGCTATGGTTTCCGCACGGTGCTGGCTTTGCCGCCCGAGCGGACTGTGCCGCCGACTGTATGCAAGATGAAACGGCCGTAAAACAGCCCCTGAACAAACCCGGGCCGGCCACGATCCCGCCCGGCACAGCAGGGTTCGCGGCCGGATCGGGCTGTGCTACAATACGCGTCCCGTTGTGAGGCATGGCTGCAAGTGATTGCGGATATGCGCCCACGGGTAACCCACGGCACGGCCTTTCTTCCGTGACCGCCTGTCTAGTTCTCAAGGAAATCGACATGTCCGCAGTTGAAACAAGCAAGAAGTCCGAAGTCGTTGCGCAATTCGCACGCGCAGCTAACGACACCGGCTCCCCCGAAGTTCAGGTCGCGCTGCTCACGACCCGCATCAACGAACTGACCGTTCACTTCAAGGCACACACGAAGGATCACCACAGCCGCCGCGGTCTGCTGCGCATGGTGAGCCGCCGTCGTAAGCTGCTCGACTACCTGAAGGGTAAGGACGCGGATCGTTACCGCGCACTGATCGAGAAGCTGGGTCTGCGTAAGTAATCGGCCAGTCGTTCAGCAAGATGCCTGTGTCAGTTCCACTGATACAGGCATTTTGTTTTTGCACGGTGCGCTTCATGTGATGTGCACCGCCTGCCGGTCGCGGTAGCGTGACGATTCATGCGGCGCCTAGCAGGAAAACAGCAGTAAAAAAAGCAGCAAAAAGCAGAAATACGGCCGGGCTTCAGGGCAGAGCTTTGTGTCATTCCAGCGGTTCGCGCGCGTACATAACGTAGGGCGTGGTTCTCTGGAATGGCATAACACTACTCTTCCCCTGTGGCGCCGGTCCTGGCGTTGCCGCGCCGCTTCTGGTCCGCGCGGCATAACGAAGAGGAAAAGCAATGACTATGTTCAATAAGATCGTCAAAGAATTTCAGTGGGGCCAACATAAGGTTCGCCTCGAAACGGGCGAAATCGCTCGTCAGGCGAGCGGTGCGGTGATCGTCGATGTCGAAGACACCGTCGTGCTGGCTACTGTGGTCGGCGCCAAGACCGCCAAGCCGGGCCAGGACTTCTTCCCGCTGACCGTCGATTACCTCGAAAAGACCTACGCTGCAGGCAAGATCCCCGGTGGTTTCTTCCGCCGCGAAGGCCGTCCGTCGGAAGGCGAAACGCTGATCTCGCGCCTGATCGATCGTCCGCTGCGTCCGCTGTTCCCGGAAGGCTTCTACAACGAAGTCCAGGTCGTGATCCACGTCCTGTCGCTGAACCCCGAAATTCCCGCTGACATCCCCGCGCTGATCGGCGCGTCGGCGGCGCTCGCTATTTCCGGTCTGCCGTTCAACGGCCCGGTCGGCGCAGCACGCGTGGCCTACATCAACAACGAATACGTGTTGAACCCGACGCGTCCGCAAATGAAGGAATCGGCGCTCGACCTGATCGTTGCGGGTACGGAACGCGCGGTGCTGATGGTGGAATCGGAAGCACAACAACTGACCGAAGAAGTGATGCTCGGTGCAGTGGTGTTCGGTCACGAACAAATGCAGGTCGCGATCGACGTGATCCACGAGCTGGTTCGCGAAGGCGGCAAGCCGGAATGGGACTGGAAGCCGGCCGCCAAGAATGAGCCGCTGATCGCACGCGTGTCGGAACTGGCGCAAGCCGATCTGCTCGCCGCTTATCAGATCCGCGACAAGCAAGCCCGTTCGACCAAGCTGAAGGAAGTCTATGCAGCGACGTCGGCCAAGCTGGAAGAAGAAGCAGCGGCAGCCGGCACGGTTGCAGCAGACAAGGCTAGCGTCGGCAATGTGCTGTTCGACATCGAAGCGAAGATCGTCCGTACCCAGATCCTGAACGGCGAGCCGCGTATCGACGGCCGTGACACGCGCACCGTGCGCCCGATCGAAATCCGTACCGGCGTGCTGCCGCGTACGCACGGCTCGGCACTGTTCACGCGTGGCGAAACGCAGGCTATGGTTGTCGCAACGCTGGGCACCAAGGGCGACGAGCAGAACATCGACGCGCTCGAAGGCGAGTACCGCGAACGCTTCATGCTCCACTACAACATGCCTCCGTTCGCGACCGGCGAAACGGGCCGCGTCGGTTCGCCGAAGCGCCGTGAAATCGGTCACGGCCGCCTGGCCAAGCGCGCGCTGGCTGCATGCCTGCCGAGCGCCGACGAATTCGGCTACTCGATCCGCGTCGTGTCGGAAATCACCGAATCGAACGGTTCGTCGTCGATGGCATCGGTGTGCGGCGGCTGCCTCGCACTGATGGACGCCGGCGTGCCGATGAAGGCGCACGTCGCCGGCATCGCGATGGGCCTGATCCTGGAAGGCAACAAGTTTGCCGTGCTGACCGACATCCTCGGCGACGAAGATCACCTCGGCGACATGGACTTCAAGGTGGCGGGTACCGAGCAAGGCGTGACTGCGCTGCAGATGGACATCAAGATCCAGGGCATCACCAAGGAAATCATGCAGGTGGCCCTCGCGCAAGCGAAGGAAGGCCGTATGCACATCCTCGGCAAGATGACCTCGGCTGTGTCGGGCGCGAACACGGTGCTGTCGGACTACGCACCGCGCATGATCACCATCAAGATCAATCCGGAAAAGATCCGCGACGTGATCGGCAAGGGTGGTTCGGTGATCCGCGCGCTGACGGAAGAAACCGGCACGACGATCGATATTTCGGACGACGGCGTCGTCACCATAGCCAGCACCAGCAGCGAAGGGATGGCCGAAGCGAAGAAGCGTATCGAGAACATCACGCTGGAAGTCGAAGTGGGCCAAGTGTACGAAGGCACCGTGCTCAAGCTGCTGGACTTCGGTGCGATCGTGAACATCCTGCCGGGCAAGGATGGTCTGCTGCACATCTCCGAAATCGCTAATGAGCGTATCAAGGACATCAACGACTACCTGAAGGATGGCCAGCAAGTGAAGGTCAAGGTCATCCAGACGGACGAAAAGGGCCGCGTGCGTTTGTCGGCCAAGGCGTTGCTGAACGACGCCGCAAACGGCGCGCCGCAAGGCGAACCGACGCCGCAGTAATGCGGTAGCAGGGCGACGGCCGGCAGCGCGAACGCGCGCCGGCCGTTTTTCATGAAGGGTGCAGGGTGGATTGCGTTGTCGGCAAGCAGGTGCGAACCGGCGCAAACGGGTACTCTGTCTGAGCGGGGCAAGTCGCCTCGGTTCAGACGATTTCCGACGGTAGGCAACGCAATCCAATCTTGGAGTTGACGCAGATGAAAGCGATCGAAATCACCGAATTTGGCGCGCCGGAAGTCCTCAAGCTGGCGGAGCGGCCCACGCCGCAGCCGAAAGCGGGCGAGGTGCTGATCAAGGTGGCGGCATCAGGCATCAACCGTCCGGACGTGTTTCAGCGCAAGGGTGGCTATGCGCCGCCACCGGGTGCGTCGGACCTGCCGGGGCTGGAAGTGGCGGGTGAGATCGTCGGCGGCACTATCGACGAGAAGAACAACCCGTTCGGTCTGAAAATCGGCGATCGCGTGTGCGCGTTGCTTGCGGGCGGTGGCTATGCGGAATATGCGACCGCGCCGCTGTTGCAGTGCTTGCCGGTGCCCGCTGGCTTGTCGGATGTCGAGGCGGCTTCGCTGCCGGAAACATTCTTCACGGTGTGGAGCAATGTGTTCGATCGTGCGCAGCTCGGCAAGGGCGAGGGCGCCCCGAACGAGACGCTGCTGGTGCAGGGCGGCTCGAGCGGCATCGGCGTGACGGCGATCCAGATCGCGCATGCGCTGGGTTTTCGTGTGTTCGCCACGGCCGGGTCGGACGAAAAGTGCCGCGCCTGCGAAGCGCTCGGCGCCGAACGGGCGATCAACTACAAGACTGAGGATTTCGTCGAAGTCATCAAGTCGCTGACGAACGATCGTGGTGTCGACGTCGTTCTCGACATGGTGGCGGGCAGTTATGTGCCGCGCGAGCTGACCGCGCTGGCCGACGGCGGCCGCATCGTGCTGATCGCCTTGCTGGGCGGCGCGAAGGCCGAGCTGAATCTGAACGAAGTGCTGCGCCGCCGTCTGACGGTGACGGGTTCGACGTTGCGTCCGCGGCCGATCGAGTTCAAGGCGAAGATCGCCGCGCAGTTGAAAGAGCGCGTGTGGCCGCACCTCGAAGATGGCCGCATTAAGCCAGTGGTGCATCGTGTGTTTCCGGCAGCGCAAGCCGCCGAAGCGCACGCGCTGATGGAAAGCAGCACGCACGTCGGCAAGATCGTGCTGACTTGGGGTCAGGACGCTTGACACGGTCGGTTTGACCCGATCCACCCCACGCAGTAAAATTGCGCGTTTTGCGCACGCCGCATGAATACGAAAGGCGGGCTGTAAGCGCAAACCAAGTCCGCCGCCAATACACGAGACGACGAGACGATGTCGAAACAACGAGCCAAGCTGGTAGTCGGTAACTGGAAGATGCACGGGCGCCTCGCCGAGAATGCAACGCTGTTGCAGGCCGTGACGCAAGGCGCGGGAGAATTGCCGGCTGATGTGCGCGTCGGTGTCTGTGTGCCGAGCCCTTACCTCGCGCAGACTCAATCGTTGCTGGAAGGCAGCAAGGTCGTGTGGGGCGTGCAGGATGTCTCCGCGTTCACGCATGGCGCTTATACCGGCGAAGTGGCCGCGCAGATGGTGGTGGATTTCGGCGCCACGCTTGCGATCGTCGGGCACTCGGAGCGCCGTGCTTACCATCGCGAAAGCGCAGAGCTGGTCGCGGTGAAGACACAGCGCGCACTGGAAGCAGGTTTGACCCCGATCGTGTGTGTCGGCGAAACGCTTGAAGAGCGTGAGGCTGGTTCGACGGAGCAGGTGGTCGGCGCGCAGCTGGATGAGGTGCTGGCGAAGCTGTCGGTAGCGGATGCGGCACGCATCGTCGTCGCGTACGAACCGGTCTGGGCGATTGGCACCGGCAAGAGCGCTACATCGGATCAGGCGCAGGCAGTGCATGCTTTCCTGCGTTCGCGTCTGGCGGCAAAGGGCGCGGCAGTGGCGGATGTGCCGGTGTTGTACGGCGGCAGTGTGAAGCCGGAGAACGCGGAAGAATTGTTCCGCGAGCCGGATATCGACGGTGGCCTGATCGGCGGCGCGTCGTTGAAAGACCAGGATTTCCTGGCGATCTGCAAAGCGGCGGCCGCGACGAGCGTTGCCGGTTAAGCAGGGCGCCTTGGCGAGGATGACCCAATCCCGCGCGGCACACTTTGTGTGGTGCGGTTAAATAAAGACTCAGGTGAGTGTGATGCTGTATTTGAAAACATTGATTATCGTCGTTCAGCTGTTGTCGGCACTCGGGGTCATTGGCCTTGTCTTGCTGCAGCACGGCAAAGGCGCCGATATGGGCGCTGCTTTCGGTAGCGGCGCATCGGGCAGCCTGTTCGGCGCGACCGGTTCGGCAAACTTTTTGTCGCGTACCACGGCCGTCCTCGCAGCCGTGTTTTTTGTAACGACATTGACGCTGACGTACCTCGGCGCGTATCGTGCGAAACCGTCCGCAGGCTTGCTGGGCGCGGCTGTGACCGCGCCGGTCGCGGCCTCTGCTGCGGCCGCGCCGGCTGGTGGTTCGGCAGTGTTGCCGGCGTCGGCTGCGTCCGTCCCGGCTACGGATGTGCCGAAATAAATTTTTCGTTCAAAGTGCTTTTGTGCGTTGAACAAACTGTTTAGACCAGTTACAATCTAAGTCTTGAAGCGATTCGCGGGTTTTATAAGTTGTTTTCCCGGATTGCAGTTAGTGCCGACGTGGTGAAATTGGTAGACACGCTATCTTGAGGGGGTAGTGGCGAAAGCTGTGCGAGTTCGAGTCTCGCCGTCGGCACCAAATGTTATCTAATGCCAGCCGCTTGCTTCGCTTCGGCTGGCATTTTCACTTCTGACGCGCGGCTTGCGTTGGGCTTGCGGCATGTACGTTGCCGAAGTGATTTCGCGTCAGGAGTGCTATGCTCTTGGCGGCATTCAGAACCAACCGATAGAGGATAGTCTTGAACCTCGCAGCCTATTTCCCCGTCTTGTTGTTCCTCATTGTGGGCACCGGTTTAGGCGTAGCACTGGTCAGCATTGGCAAGATCCTCGGTCCCAACAAGCCCGATACCGAGAAAAACGCACCATACGAGTGCGGCTTCGAAGCATTCGAAGATGCGCGCATGAAGTTCGATGTGCGTTACTACCTCGTCGCCATTCTCTTCATCATTTTCGACCTTGAAACCGCGTTCCTGTTCCCGTGGGGTGTAGCCCTGCGCGACATCGGCTGGCCTGGCTTCATGGCGATGATGATTTTCCTGCTCGAATTCCTGTTGGGCTTTGCCTATATCTGGAAGAAGGGCGGCCTCGACTGGGAATGATGGATTAATCGCCGGTTTGCGTGGGTGGCCAAGGCTTGCCGCCCCGTCTGGAGTGGAAAGCAAATGAGTATCGAAGGGGTCTTGAAGGAAGGGTTTGTCACCACGACGGCTGACAAACTGATCAACTGGACGCGCACCGGCTCGTTGTGGCCGATGACGTTCGGTCTCGCGTGCTGCGCGGTCGAGATGATGCATGCGGGCGCTGCCCGTTATGACCTTGACCGTTTCGGCGTGGTGTTTCGTCCGAGTCCGCGTCAGTCGGACGTGATGATCGTCGCCGGCACGCTGTGCAACAAGATGGCGCCGGCTCTGCGCAAGGTCTACGATCAGATGGCCGAGCCGCGCTGGGTGATTTCGATGGGCTCGTGCGCGAACGGCGGCGGCTACTACCACTATTCCTATTCGGTGGTGCGCGGCTGCGATCGGATCGTGCCGGTCGACGTCTACGTGCCAGGTTGTCCGCCTACGGCGGAAGCGCTGGTGTATGGCGTGATCCAGCTGCAGGCCAAGATCCGCCGCACCAACACAATCGCCCGTCAATAAGGCCAACGCCTCCCCCACAATATGGCAAGCAAACTCGAGACCCTGAAAGCGAACCTCGAGGCGGCCTTTGGCGGCCTCCTGTTGAGCACCACCGAGGCAATCGGTGAGTTGACGATCGTCGTGAAGGCGAGCGACTACATCAATGTGGCAACGCGTCTGCGCGACGACCGCTCGCTCGGTTTCGAGCAATTGGTCGATCTATGCGGCGTCGACTATCAGACCTACGCCGATGGCGCCTATGACGGCCCGCGTTTTGCGGCCGTTCTGCATTTGTTGTCGGTGCAGAACAACTGGCGTCTGCGTCTGCGTGTATTCGCACCAGACGACGAAATGCCGATCGTCGCGTCAGTCGTCGATATCTGGAGTTCGGCCAACTGGTACGAACGCGAAGCATTCGACCTGTACGGCATCGTCTTCGAGGGTCACCCGGACCTGCGCCGCATCCTGACCGACTACGGTTTCATTGGTCACCCGTTCCGTAAAGATTTTCCTGTCTCCGGCTACGTCGAAATGCGTTACGACCCGGAAGAGAAGCGCGTCGTCTATCAGCCTGTGACGATCGAGCCGCGGGAAATCACGCCGCGCGTGATCCGCGAAGATCGCTATGGCGGTCTGAAACACTAAGAGAACGCCATGGCAGAGATCAAGAACTACACGCTCAACTTCGGTCCTCAGCATCCGGCCGCGCACGGTGTGCTGCGCCTCGTGCTCGAACTCGACGGCGAAGTCATCCAGCGCGCCGATCCGCACATCGGCCTCCTGCATCGCGCGACTGAAAAGCTCGCGGAAACCAAAACTTTCATCCAGTCCGTGCCGTATATGGACCGCCTCGACTACGTGTCGATGATGGTCAACGAGCACGGCTACGTGATGGCGATCGAAAAGCTGCTCGGCATCGAAGTGCCGATTCGCGCGCAGTACATCCGCGTGATGTTCGACGAAGTCACGCGAGTGCTGAACCACCTGATGTGGATCGGCGCACACGCACTCGACGTCGGCGCGATGGCGGTCTTCCTGTACGCGTTCCGCGAACGCGAAGACCTGATGGACGTGTACGAAGCGGTGTCCGGCGCACGGATGCATGCGGCTTACTACCGTCCGGGTGGTGTGTACCGCGACCTGCCTGACGCAATGCCGCAATACAAAGCGTCGAAGATCCGCAATGCGAAGGCATTGTCGAGGATGAACGAGAACCGTCAAGGTTCGCTGCTCGACTTCATTGACGATTTCTTCACGCGGTTCCCGAAGTGCGTCGACGAATACGAAACGCTGCTCACCGACAACCGGATCTGGAAGCAACGTCTGGTCGGTATCGGCGTGGTTAGCCCGGAACGCGCGCTGAACCTTGGTATGACCGGCGCGATGCTGCGCGGCTCGGGTATCGAGTGGGATCTGCGCAAGAAGCAGCCGTACGAAGTCTACGACAAGCTCGATTTCGACATTCCGGTCGGCGTGAATGGCGACTGCTATGACAGATATCTGGTTCGCGTCGAAGAAATGCGCCAATCCACGCGGATCGTGAAACAGTGCATTGAGTGGTTGCGCAAGAATCCAGGTCCGGTGATGGTCGACAATCACAAGGTTGCGCCGCCGTCGCGAGTCGGCATGAAGTCGAACATGGAAGATCTGATTCACCACTTCAAGCTCTTCACGGAAGGCTTCCATGTGCCGGAAGGCGAGGCATATGCCGCGGTCGAGCACCCGAAGGGCGAGTTCGGTATCTACCTGATCTCGGACGGCGCGAACAAGCCGTATCGCCTGAAAATTCGGGCGCCGGGCTACGCGCACTTGTCCACGCTCGACGAAATGGCGCGCGGTCACATGATCGCCGACGCTGTGACGATCATCGGTACGCAGGACATCGTGTTCGGCGAAGTCGATCGCTAGGACGTATTCATCAGCGCGCGTCTTCAGATTGCACCGAAGCGCGCGTCAAGCAAAGGAACGCCGGGTCTGTCGCAACATGCAACGCGCGACGGGTTTTCGTTCGGTAGGAATTGAAAGAGTCGTGTCTGAAAATGATCTCAGCTGAAGGCCTGAAAGAAATCGATCGTGCGATCGCGAAGTATCCCGCCGATCAGAAACAGTCCGCCGTGATGTCGGCGCTGGCTACTGCTCAGGAAGAGCATGGCTGGCTGTCGCCCGAACTCATGCAGTTCGTCGCGGACTATCTCGGCATGCCGGCGGTCGCCGTGCAGGAGGTGGCTACCTTCTACACGATGTATGAGACCTCGCCGGTCGGCAAATACAAGATCACGCTCTGCACGAACCTGCCGTGCCAGCTCGGCCCGGACGGCGGCTCAGACAGCGCCGCTGAATATCTGAAGCAGAAGCTCGGCATCGACTTCGGCGAAACCACGGCTGACGGCAAGTTCACCTTGAAAGAAGGTGAGTGCATGGGCTCGTGCGGCGATGCGCCGGTGATGCTGGTGAACAACCATCGCATGTGCAGCTTCATGAGCCGCGCGAAGATCGACCAGCTGCTCGAGGAACTTTCGAAATGACGTCTTTACACGATCGTCACATCAAACCGCTGATTCTTGCCGGCCTGAACGGCGACAACTGGCATCTCGAAGACTATGTGGCGCGCGGCGGTTACGCCCAGCTGCGCCGCATTCTGGAAGAAAAGATTCCGCCCGAGCAGGTGATCGCCGACGTCAAGGCGTCGGGTCTGCGCGGCCGTGGCGGTGCTGGCTTCCCGACCGGTCTGAAGTGGAGCTTCATGCCGCGTCAATTCCCGGGGCAAAAGTACCTCGTCTGCAATTCGGACGAAGGCGAACCGGGCACGTTCAAAGACCGCGACATTCTGCGTTTCAATCCGCACTCGCTGATTGAAGGCATGGCCATCGGCGCATACGCGATGGGCATCACGGTCGGCTACAACTATATCCACGGCGAGATCTGGGAAGTCTACAAGCTCTTCGAAGAAGCGCTGGAAGAAGCCCGTCGCGCCGGATTCCTTGGCGACAACATCATGGGTTCGGGCTTCTCGTTCGAACTGCATGCGCACCACGGTTACGGCGCCTACATTTGCGGCGAAGAGACAGCGCTGCTCGAATCGCTCGAAGGCAAGAAAGGCCAGCCGCGCTTCAAGCCGCCGTTCCCGGCGAGCTTCGGCGTGTACGGCAAGCCGACCACGATCAACAACACCGAGACGTTCGCTGCGGTGCCGTTCCTGCTCGCGATCGGTCCGCAGAATTACCTCGAAATCGGCAAGCCGAACAACGGCGGCACGAAGATCTTCTCGGTTGCAGGCGACGTCGAGCGTCCAGGCAACTATGAAGTCCCACTCGGCACGCCGTTCGCCACGTTGATGGAACTGGCTGGCGGCATGCGCGGCGGCAAGAAGATCAAAGCTGTGATTCCTGGCGGCTCGTCGGCGCCGGTGATTCCGGGCGACATCATGATGCAGACCGACATGGACTACGACTCGATCGCCAAGGCTGGCTCGATGCTCGGCTCCGGTGCGGTCATCGTGATGGACGAGACGCGTTGCATGGTCCGTTCGCTGCTGCGTCTGTCGTACTTCTATTACGAAGAGTCGTGCGGTCAGTGCACGCCTTGCCGCGAAGGCACCGGCTGGCTGTATCGCGTCGTGCATCGTATCGAACACGGGCTCGGCCGTCCGGAAGATCTGGATCTGCTGAACTCGGTCGCCGAGAACATCATGGGCCGCACGATTTGCGCGCTCGGCGATGCAGCGGCCATGCCGGTCCGCGGCATGCTCAAGCACTACTGGGACGAATTCGAATACCACGTCGCCCACAAGCATTGCCTCGTCGGCGGTCACGCCGGTGCGGCAGCGGCGTCAGAAACAGTGGCTGCCTAAGTACGCGAAATAGCGCACCAGAACACGTCATCCGCGGGATTCATCGCCTGAAACGGGCGCTGAACAGGGCGAACGATTGAGCGGTAACAGGTTAAGGAAGATTGACCATCATGGTTGAACTTGAAATAGACGGCAAGAAAGTAGAGGTGCCTGAAGGCAGCATGGTGATCCAGGCTGCGCATAAGGTCGACACGTACATTCCTCACTTCTGCTATCACAAGAAGCTGTCGATTGCGGCCAACTGCCGGATGTGTCTGGTCGATGTCGAAAAGATGCCGAAGGCCGTGCCTGCATGCGCCACGCCGGTGTCGGCAGGCATGATCGTGCGCACCAAGTCGGACAAGGCCGTGAAGGGCCAGCAAGCCGTGATGGAATTCCTGCTGATCAATCATCCGCTGGATTGCCCGATCTGTGATCAGGGCGGTGAGTGTCAGCTGCAGGATCTGGCGGTGGGTTACGGCAAGTCGTCGTCGCGCTATAGCGAAGAAAAGCGTGTCGTGTTCCACAAGAACGTCGGCCCGCTGATCTCGATGGAAGAAATGTCGCGTTGCATTCACTGCACGCGTTGCGTCCGCTTCGGTCAGGAAGTTGCCGGCGTGATGGAACTCGGCATGCTGGGCCGCGGCGAGCATTCGGAAATCACGTCGTTTGTCGGCAAGACGGTCGACTCCGAACTGTCGGGCAACATGATCGATCTGTGCCCGGTGGGCGCGCTGACCAGCAAGCCGTTCCGCTACAGCGCCCGCACATGGGAACTGTCGCGCCGCAAGTCGGTGAGCCCGCACGATTCCGTCGGCGCAAACCTTGTGGTGCAAGTGAAGAACAATCGCGTGATGCGTGTTCTGCCGTTCGAAAACGAATCCATCAACGAATGCTGGATTTCGGACAAGGACCGCTTCTCGTACGAAGGTCTGAACAGCCCGGAACGTCTCACGCAGCCGATGCTCAAGCAAGGTGGCAAGTGGGTCGAGACCGACTGGCAATCCGCGCTTGAATACGTGGTCAAGGGTCTGAAGGGCATCAAGGGCGACCACGGCGCGAACGCGCTGGCCGCACTCGGCAGCGCCCACAGCACCGTTGAAGAACTGTTCCTGTTGAAGCAGCTGGCCCAGGCGGTCGGCACGCCTAACGTCGACTTCCGTCTGCGTCAGTCGGATTTCTCCGCACCTGCCAACGGTGCGCCGTGGCTCGGTACGGCGATCGCCGACCTCTCGAACCTCGACGCCGCATTGGTGATCGGTTCGGACCTGCGCCGCGATCATCCGCTGTTTGCCGCGCGTCTGCGTCAAGCCGCCAAGAGCGGCACGAAGCTGACGTTGGTGCAGGCCACCAACGACGATGCGCTGATTCCGCAAGCGCAACGCGTGGTTGCCGCGCCGTCGGCATGGCTCGACGCACTGGCTGGCATCGCGGGCGCGGTGTCGGAAGCAAACGGCGTTGCACTGCCGGAAGCCTTCGCCGGAGCGCAGCCGACGGACGCCAACAAACAAATCGCGAAGTCGCTCGTCACCGGCGAACAGCGTGTGGTGTTGCTCGGCAACGGCGCGGTCCGTCATCCGGACTTCGCTGCGATTCACGCCGCGGCGCAATGGATTGCAGACGCGACCGGCGCAACGCTGGGTTTCCTCACAGAAGCCGCCAACACGGTCGGCGCGCATCTCGTGAACGCTTTGCCGGGCGAGGGTGGTTTGAATGCTCGCGAAGTGTTCGAGCAACCGCGCAAAGGCTATGTGTTGCTGAACGTCGAACCGGAATTCGACACGGCCAATCCGGCGCAGGCTTTGGCCGCGCTGAAGCAGGCTGAAATGGTTGTCGTGATGTCGCCGTTCCAGATGGGCGCTGAATACGCTGACGTCCTGCTGCCGATCGCACCGTTCACGGAAACGGCCGGCACGTTCGTCAACGCCGAAGGTACCGTGCAGACGTTCAACGGCGTCGTGCGCCCGCTCGGCGACACGCGTCCGGCATGGAAGGTCTTGCGCGTCCTCGGCAGCCTGCTCGGCGTGCCGGGCTTCGAATTCGACACCTCGGAAGAAGTGCGCACGGCCGCTCTTGGCGATGGCGAGATCAAGTCGCGCCTGTCGAACAAGACGGGCGCCACGGTTGCACGCGGCAAGGCAGCGAAGGCGGCAGAAGGCAAGTTTGAGCGTATCGCCGATGTGCCGATCTACCACGCGGACTCGCTGGTGCGTCGCGCCGAATCGTTGCATCTGACGGCAGCGGCACGTGCAGCGAATTCGGCTGGTCTGCCGGCTGTGCTGTTCGACAAACTGGGTTTGAAGGAAGGCGACGCAGTGCGCGTGCGCCAGGGCGAGCAATCGGTGCAGTTGCCGGCCGTGCGCGACGCAAATCTTGCGGAGACGGTCGTCCGCGTATCGGCGGCTACGCCTGCCGGTGCAGCGCTGGGCAGCCTGTTCGGTGAACTGGTGGTGGAGAAGGCGTAAATGAGCTTGTTCGATACGATCAACTCGGGCGGCACCCAGCTTCTCGGTGTGGCATGGCCCACGGTGTGGGCACTGGTGCGCATCTTGGTGGTGGCCGTCGTGATCCTGCTGTGCGTGGCTTACCTGATTCTGTGGGAGCGCAAGCTGATCGGCTGGATGCACGTGCGTCTCGGTCCGAACCGCGTGGGCCCGGCAGGTTTGCTGCAGCCAATCGCCGACGTGCTAAAGCTGTTATTGAAAGAAGTGATTCAGCCGGCTCAGGCGAGCCGCTGGATCTACATGATCGCGCCGATCATGGTGGTGGTGCCGGCGTTCGCGGTCTGGGCGGTGATTCCGTTCCAGGCGGGCGCGGTTCTCGGCGACATCAACGCAGGTCTGCTTTACGCGATGGCGATCTCGTCGGTCGGCGTGTACGGCGTGATTCTGGCGGGCTGGGCGTCGAACTCGAAATACGCGTTCCTCGGAGCGATGCGCGCGGCCGCTCAAATGGTCTCGTACGAAATTTCGATGGGCTTCGCGCTCGTCGTCGTGCTGATGACGGCGGGCAGTCTGAATCTGTCGGAGATCGTCGGTTCGCAGGAACGCGGCATTTTCGCCAGCTACGGCCTGAACTTCCTGTCGTGGAACTGGCTGCCGCTCCTGCCGATGTTCGTCGTGTACTTCATCTCGGGCATCGCCGAAACGAACCGTCACCCGTTCGACGTGGTGGAAGGTGAGTCGGAAATCGTCGCGGGCCACATGATCGATTACTCGGGGATGGCGTTCGCGCTGTTCTTCCTCGCCGAGTACATCAACATGATCGTGATCTCGGCATTGGCTGCAACACTGTTCCTCGGCGGCTGGAGCGCACCGTTCGGCTTCCTGTCGTTTGTCCCGGGCATCGTATGGCTCGTCGCCAAGGTTTTCTTCCTGCTGTCGGTATTCATCTGGGCGCGTGCCACGTTCCCGCGCTATCGCTACGACCAGATCATGCGTCTGGGCTGGAAAATTTTCATTCCGGTTTGCGTGGTGTGGCTTATCGTGGTCGGCTTCTGGATCATGTCGCCGTTAAATATCTGGAAATAAAGGGCGGATGAACCCATGACCGCAATCCAAAACTTTTTCAAGACCTTCTTCCTGACGGAGCTGCTCAAAGGCCTCGCGCTGACCGGACGTTACACGTTCCAGCGCAAGGTGACCGTGCAGTTCCCGGAAGAGAAGACCCCGATTTCGCCGCGTTTCCGGGGCCTGCACGCGCTGCGCCGCTATGAAAACGGCGAAGAACGCTGCATCGCCTGCAAGCTGTGCGAAGCGGTGTGCCCGGCACTCGCTATCACGATCGAATCGGAAACCCGTGCGGATAACACGCGCCGCACGACGCGTTACGACATCGACCTGACCAAGTGCATCTTCTGCGGTTTCTGTGAAGAGAGCTGCCCGGTCGATTCGATCGTCGAGACGCACATTCTCGAATATCACGGCGAAAAGCGCGGCGATCTGTATTTCACGAAAGACATGCTGCTGGCGGTGGGCGATCGCTACGAAGCGGAGATCGCTGCGAGCAAGGCAGCCGACGCACCGTATCGTTGAAGCACTTCAGTTGAAGCGGTAATTGCGGCAAAAAGCGCGGCAATAAACGCGGCAGTAAATGCAGCAGTAACACGGCCTGTTGTCGGGCCGAGCGCCGCGGCCTGAGCGCCGCGGCACGGCGCACCTGTGCGGATGTTCTGGCGGTTTCGGCCGCTTTATCCGCCACGTGCCAAAGAACAATGCCTGACGATGGCCTAACGATGAACCGGTAATCATGGAATTCACGACCGTACTGTTCTACATCTTCGCGCTGCTCCTGGTGGTTTCAGGGCTGAAGGTGATCACCTCGCGCAACCCGGTTTCGTCCGCACTGTTTCTGGTGCTGGCGTTCTTCAACGCAGCCGCGATCTGGATGCTGCTGCAGGCCGAGTTCCTCGCGATTCTGCTGGTGCTGGTGTATGTCGGCGCGGTGATGGTGCTGTTCCTGTTCGTCGTGATGATGCTGGACATCAACATCGACGTGCTGCGCAAAGACTTCAAACGCTTCGTGCCAATGGCCACGCTGGTGGGCGCAATCATCGTGATCGAGACTGCGCTGATCCTGTGGCACGGCTACGGCGCGACCGCCACAGCGCTGCGCGACACCACGGCTGCCGCGAACGGTATGGCCGACTGGTCGAACACGCGTCTGATCGGCAAGGTCATCTACACCGACTACATCTTCGCGTTCGAAGTCGCCGGCCTCGTGCTGCTGGTGGCGATCATCGCAGCGATTGCGCTGACCACGAGCCACAAGAAAGACAGCAAGCGCCAGAACGTCAGCGAGCAGGTCAAGGTGCGTGCCCAGGACCGTGTGCGTATCGTGAAGATGGCATCTGAAAAGACCGCGGCAACTGTCGCGGCAGAAGAAGCCGCCGCAGCGGCAGCCGCAGCGGCCGACTCGGCACCTGCTAAAAACAGCTGAGCGGACAGGAGATAGAAATCATGTTGACCCTTGCTCATTACCTTGTCCTCGGCGCGATCCTGTTTGCGATCAGCGTCGTGGGCATTTTCCTGAACCGCCGCAACGTCATCATCATCCTGATGGCGATCGAACTGATGCTGCTGGCGGTGAACACCAATTTCGTCGCGTTCTCGCATTACCTCGGCGACGTGCATGGTCAGATCTTCGTCTTCTTCGTGCTGACGGTTGCAGCAGCTGAAGCGGCGATCGGCCTCGCAATTCTGGTGACCCTGTTCCGTAGCCTCGACACGATCAATGTCGAGGACCTCGATCAGCTCAAAGGTTAATTTCAGGTAAAGCGGTTATGTCAACGACACTCAATGAAAACCTGCTGCTGGCGATCCCGCTGGCACCGCTGGCCGGCTCCCTGATTGCGGGGCTGTTTGGGAAAGCGGTAGGGCGAGCGGGCGCGCATTCGGTCACGATCCTCGGCGTCGCGATCTCCTTCATCCTTTCGGCCATCGTCTTCTTCCAGGTAATGGACGGCGCGAGTTTCAACGCGACGGTCTATGACTGGATGCAGATCGGCCAGACGAAGTTCGAGATCGGCTTCCTGGTCGACTCGCTGACGGCAATGATGATGTGCGTGGTGACCTTCGTGTCGCTCATGGTGCACATCTACACGATCGGCTACATGGCCGACGACGACGGCTACCAGCGCTTCTTCTCGTACATCTCGCTGTTCACGTTCTCGATGTTGATGCTCGTGATGAGCAACAACTTCCTGCAGCTGTTCTTCGGCTGGGAGGCGGTGGGTCTGGTGTCGTACCTGCTGATCGGCTTCTACTTCACGCGTCCGACGGCGATCTACGCGAACATGAAGGCGTTCATCGTGAACCGCATCGGCGACTTCGGGTTCCTGCTCGGTATCGGCCTGCTGTTCGCATTCGCTGGTTCGATGAACTACGGCGACGTTTTCGCGAAGCGCACCGAACTTGCAGCATTGAGCTTCCCGGGTACGGACTGGGGTCTGCTGACGGTCGCCTGTATTTGCCTCTTCATCGGCGCGATGGGTAAGTCGGCGCAGTTCCCGCTGCACGTCTGGCTGCCGGATTCGATGGAAGGCCCGACGCCGATCTCCGCACTGATTCACGCGGCAACCATGGTGACGGCCGGTATCTTCATGGTCACGCGCATGTCGCCGCTGTTCGAACTGTCGGATACGGCGCTGTCGTTTGTGATGGTGATCGGTGCGATCACGGCGCTGTTCATGGGCTTCCTCGGGATCGTCCAGAACGACATCAAGCGTGTGGTGGCTTACTCGACGCTGTCGCAGCTCGGTTACATGACGGTCGCACTCGGCGCATCGGCCTACTCGGTCGCCGTGTTCCACCTGATGACGCACGCGTTCTTCAAGGCGCTGCTGTTCCTCGGCGCGGGTTCCGTGATCATCGGCATGCACCACGATCAGGACATCCGCAACATGGGCGGCCTGCGCAAGTACATGCCGATCACGTGGATCACGTCGCTGGTCGGTTCGCTCGCGCTGATCGGCACGCCGTTCTTCTCCGGCTTCTACTCGAAAGACTCGATCATCGACGCAGTGAAGCTGTCGCATCTGCCGGGTTCGGGTTTCGCCTACTTCGCAGTGGTGGCGAGCGTGTTCGTCACCGCGCTGTACTCGTTCCGTATGTACTTCCTGGTATTCCACGGCAAGGAGCGCTTCCGCGATCCGAAGCATCCGGAATCGCCGATGGGCATCGAAGCGGCAGCGCACGCGCATGACGGTCACGGCCATGACGCACACGGCCATGGCCACGGTCACGACGACCACGCGCATGAGCCGCATGAAACGCCGTGGGTGGTGTGGGTGCCGCTGGTGCTGCTGGCGATTCCGTCGGTGGTGATCGGTGCGATCGGTGTCGGTCCGATGCTGTTCGGCGACTTCTTCCAGCACGGTGTGGCGTTCGACAAGGTGATCTTCATCGGCGAAAACCATCCGGCGCTGCATGAGATGGCGGAAGAATTCCAGGGCTGGGCGTCGATGGGTCTGCACTCGGTTTCGGGTCTGCCGGTGTGGCTGGCACTCGCGGGTGTCGTGGTCGCGTGGTTCCTGTACCTGGTTCGTCCTGATCTGCCGGCTGTCATCAAGCGCGCGTTCGGTCCGATCTACACGCTGCTCGACAACAAGTACTACATGGACAAGATCAATGACGTCGTGTTTGCGCGGGGCGCGGTGGCGATTGGCCGTGGTCTCTGGAAGGAAGGCGACGTCGTGGTTATCGACGGCATCGTCAACGGCAGCGCACGCTTTATCGGCTGGTTTGCCGGCGTGATCCGCTTCCTCCAATCCGGCTACATCTACCACTACGCGTTTGCCATGATTATCGGCATGTTGGGGCTCCTGACCCTGTTTGTAACGCTCGGCGGCAAATAAGGCGAGGGACACTAATGCACGCTTATCCGATTCTCAGTATCGCGATCTGGTTACCGATCCTCGTAGGTCTACTGGTCCTGGCTATTGGTTCCGACCGGAACCCGGCTCCGGCGCGCTGGATAGCGCTGATCGGCTCGGTCGTCAGTTTCATCGTGACGATCCCGCTGATTACGGGTTTTGATTCGAGCACCGCCGATCTGCAGTTCGTCGAAAAGGCGAACTGGATCGAGCGCTTCAACATCACGTACCACCTGGGTGTCGACGGCATCTCGATGTGGTTCGTCGTGTTGACCGCATTGATTACGGTGATCGTCGTGATCGCCGCGTGGGAAGTCATCACGAAGAACGTGGCGCAGTACCTCGCTGCATTCCTGATCCTCTCCGGCATCATGGTCGGCGTGTTCAGTTCAGCGGACGGCATGCTGTTCTACGTGTTCTTCGAAGCGACGCTGATTCCGATGTACATCATCATCGGCGTGTGGGGTGGGGCGAACCGGGTGTATGCGGCGTTCAAGTTCTTCCTGTACACGCTGATGGGTTCGCTGTTGATGCTGGTTGCGTTGCTGTACCTGTACATCCAGACCGGCACGTTCGATCTGGCTACCTGGCAGAACGCGCAGATCGGCATGACCCCGCAGATATTGTTGTTTATCGCGTTCTTCATGGCCTTCGCCGTGAAGGTGCCGATGTGGCCGGTTCACACGTGGTTGCCTGACGCCCACGTGGAAGCGCCGACTGGCGGCTCGGTCGTGCTGGCCGCGATCATGCTGAAGCTCGGTGCCTACGGTTTCGTGCGCTTCTCGCTGCCGATCGCACCGGACGCAAGCCACTTCCTCGCGCCGGTCGTCATTACGCTGTCGCTGATCGCGGTGATCTACATCGGTCTGGTCGCGATGGTGCAGACCGACATGAAGAAGCTGGTCGCGTATTCGTCGATCGCGCACATGGGTTTCGTGACGCTCGGCTTCTTCATCTTCAATCAGCTCGGCGTGGAAGGCGCGATCGTACAGATGATCTCGCACGGCTTCGTGTCGGGCGCAATGTTCCTGAGCATCGGCGTGCTGTACGACCGCATGCACTCGCGTCAGATCGCCGATTACGGCGGCGTCGTCAACGTGATGCCGAAGTTCGCGGCGTTCGTGATGCTGTTCTCGATGGCGAATTGCGGCTTGCCGGGTACTTCCGGTTTCGTCGGCGAGTTCATGGTGATTCTGGCTGCTGTCCAGTACAACTTCTGGATCGCAGGCGGTGCGGCTGTCACGCTGATTCTCGGCGCGGCCTACACGCTGTGGATGTACAAGCGCGTGTACTTCGGCGCGATCGCTAACGATCACGTGAAGGGCCTCGTCGACATCAACCGTCGCGAATTTTTCATGCTGGCAGTGCTCGCCGCACTGACGCTGTTCATGGGCCTGTATCCGAAGCCCTTTACCGATGTGATGCACGTATCCGTGGAAAACCTCCTCTCCCACGTCGCGCAGTCCAAACTGCCGTTGCCACAGTAATGCAGAGCGGAGGAATTTAAAGATCATGCAAAACGCCCCTATGACTGCCCTGTTGCCCGACGCACTGGTGATGCTCGCCGTTGTGGTCGCGTGGCTCAACGACACGTTCGTCGGCCAGGCCGGTCGCCGTACCACGTATTTCATCGCGTTCTTCTCGACGCTGATTGCCGGCATCTGGTTCGCGGTGAACGCGTTCGATCCGCAGGTTCACTACTTCTTCGGTCACATGTATGTGGTGGATTCGTTCGCCAGCGTGATGAAGGCGGTGGTGACGCTCGGCTATGCCGTGTCGATCGTTTATTCGCGCCGGTACCTCGAGGATCGCGGGTTGTTCCGCGGTGAGTTCTTCCTGTTGGGCATGTTCTCGTTGCTCGGTCAGCTCGTGATGATCTCGGGCAACAACTTCCTGACGCTGTACCTCGGTCTGGAATTGATGTCGCTGTCGCTGTACGGTGCGATCGCACTGCGCCGTGATGCGGCGCCTTCGAACGAAGCCGCAATGAAGTACTACGTGCTCGGCGCGCTGGCTTCCGGCTTCCTGCTGTACGGTATTTCCATGCTGTACGGTGCAACCGGTTCGCTCGACCTGAACGAAGTGTTCAAGGCGATCGGCACGAGCCACTACGATCCGAGCGTGCTGCTGTTCGGCGTGATCTTCATCGTGGCAGGCGTGGCGTTCAAGATGGGCGCAGTGCCGTTCCACATGTGGGTGCCTGACGTGTATCAGGGCGCTCCAACGGCCATGACGCTGATGGTCGGTGGTGGCCCGAAGGTGGCGGCATTCGCGTGGGGCCTGCGCTTCCTCGTGATGGGTCTGCTGCCGCTGGCGGTCGAATGGCAGGAAATGCTGGTGATCCTGGCAGCGCTATCGCTGATCGTCGGCAACATCACCGGTATCGTGCAACGCAACGTCAAGCGGATGCTCGCGTATTCGGCGATCTCGAACATGGGCTTCGTGCTGCTGGGCCTGCTGGCCGGTGTGGTCGACCACAAGACCACGGGCGCCGCCAACGCGTACGGCTCGGCGATGTACTACAGCATCGTCTACCTGATCACGACGATGGGCACCTTCGGCATCATCATGCTGCTGGCGCGCCGCGATTTCGAAGCGGATACGCTCGAGGACTTCAAGGGCCTGAATCAACGTAGCCCGGTGTTTGCGTTCGTCATGATGGTGATGATGTTCTCGCTCGCCGGTATCCCGCCCGCGGTCGGCTTCTACGCCAAGCTCGCGGTGCTGCAGGCAACCATGAATGCCGGCTTGACCTGGCTGACCGTGCTGGCCGTGATCACTTCGTTGTTCGGTGCCTTCTACTACCTGCGTATCGTCAAGCTGATGTACTTCGACGAACCGCAAGACAAGTCGCCGATTCTCGCCGACACGAGCACGCGTGCTCTGCTGGCGCTGAACGGTGTTGCCGTGCTGGTGCTCGGTATCGTGCCGGATCCGCTGTTGAAGGCCTGCCTGCAGGCTATCCAGCACACGCTGCTGCTCTGATGTCGGCTGCGGGTTGGTTTATCGTGTTGTTGGCGCTGGTCGGCGCCAACCTGCCGTTCCTGAATCAGCGCCTCTTCGCCGCCGTGCCGTTGAAAGCGGTGAAGAAGAGCGCCTGGATCCGGATTGCCGAGTTGATCGTGCTGTACTTTGTGGTCGGCGCGCTCGGTTTCCTGCTGGAAGCGCGCGCGGGTAACCGCTTCGAACAGGGGTGGCAGTTCTACGCGATCACGTTCGCGCTGTTCGTCGTATTCGCATTTCCCGGCTTTACCTTTCAGTATCTCGTCAAACGTCGCTGACGGCGTCTCGCCGTCGCGCACCACGCTGTCCAGAGGTCGCATATGGCTGAACTTCCCGATCACGACGCTGCGCTCACCGAGACCTGTCTCGAGAGCAAAACGATCCATCAAGGGCCATTCCTGACGCTCAAGTGCGATACGGTCCGCTTGCCCGACGGTAAGCAGGCCACGCGCGAGTATGTCCAGCATCCGGGCGCCGTGATGGTGATTCCGCTATTTGACGACGGCCGCGTGTTGCTGGAAAGCCAGTATCGCTATCCGATGGGCAAGGTCATGGTCGAGTATCCTGCGGGCAAGCTCGATCCGAACGAAGGCGCGCTGGCCTGCGCGAAACGCGAGTTGCAGGAAGAGACCGGCTATACGGCGCGCGAGTATGTTTATCTGACGCGCATTCATCCGATCATTTCCTACTCGACCGAATTCATCGATATTTACCTGGCGCGCGGGCTCACTGCCGGCGAGCGCAAACTCGACGACGGCGAATTCCTCGAACTGTTCACGGCCAGCGTCACCGATATGCTGGAATGGGTACGCACGGGCAAGGTGACGGACGTGAAAACCATCATTGGCACGTTCTGGCTGGAAAAAGTTTTGGCGGGTACCTGGCCAATGGCCGAGCCGCAATAGCGCGCACGGTTCAGAACGCAAGAACGCTAAACGGGCGCGGCTCACACGCCGGTTAGAAAATCCGCAAAAAGCCCCTGTTGGTCTACGACCGGCAGGGGCTTTGTCATTGTGGGCACGATATCGACTCAATGCGTAACCCCCCGTGTCTGAAAAACGGGCTCCAGTCCTATGCCATTTGACAGTCTCGCCCCGTAGCCGTTGTCACTCTAGTATCGACATCTGGCAACGAGGTTTGTTATCGCACTTATTTTGGATAACGAAGGGTGTGGGACATATTTGGTTATGACCGTGCCCGCATGGTTGTCACTTGACAACCATGCGGGCACGGGCTAAATTGGAGGGTATAGATGGTTCGTGGAGTCCATTCAAAGAAAGAGGTCGAGGCCGCGCTGGTTTACGCTGAAAGAAACGGCTGGCGCGTGCAAGGTGGCGGCAAAGGTCACGCGTGGGGAAAGATTTACTGTCCGTACAACGACGCGGAATGCCGTTGCGGCGAGTTTTGCATCTCGAGTGTGTGGAGTACGCCAAAGAATCCCGGCAATCACGCAAAGCACCTCAGGCGCATTGTCGACAATTGCACGACACGTCGGCAGTAAAAGTGTTCGAAGGGCAAAGGCCCGCAGTTGAATGAAGGTAGGAGTAGCTTATGGAATATGTGTTCACCTTGAAGTACCGGCTCTCGGCCGAAGACTGCGATCTTGACGAGATCGTCGAACGGCTGGGCGAAGCTGGATGCGATGACGCTACGATCGGCGTGGGGCAACCGGGGCGCATGGCACTGGTTTTTGCTCGTGAAGGCACGTCGGCATTCGAAGCGCTCGTCAGCGCACTCAAAGATATCAAGCAGGCAGTGCCGTCTGCGCGCCTTGTCGAGGCGGGGCCGGATTTCGTCGGCCTGACGGATGTCGCTGAGGTCGCGGGCGTGTCACGGCAAAACATGCGCAAGCTCATGCTGAGCCACGCAATCGACTTTCCGCCGCCGGTTCACGAGGGCAGTGCGTCGGTGTGGCATCTGTCGGACATCCTGGGTTGGCTGACCGAGCGTGGCGGGTATGACATCAAGGCGGACGTATTCGATGTCGCGAAATCGGCCAAACAGATCAACCTTGCCAAAGAGGCGCGTGAACTCGAACCGCAACTTAACCGCCGGCTCGAATTTCTGGTGGCTTAAAAGGTGCGCAGCGGCCAGCTGCGCGAACCTATGAACTCCATACAACCAGCGTGCCTTTTTTATTGACGGGTTCGGTGTGCCGCTCACCGATTGAGCGACCTTCGGCAGCCCACTGCGCAAAGCGTTAAAATCGCGCACCGCGTTCGATTTGTCAGCGACGCCTGGCGTCAACGCGCCGTCCGTAAAAATTTACGAACGACCGTTCACAAATGTCCATTTTGCGCTAAACTGGCACGCAAGCCCTGATTCCACATGAAGGTCCTCGATTTACAGTGTCCGCATGGCCATCGGTTCGAAGGCTGGTTTGCTTCGGCTGATGACTTCGAGTCGCAGCAGTCCCGCAAGCTCGTCGAATGTCCGATCTGCGGTGCGAACGAAGTGAGCCGTCTGCCATCGGCGCCCCGACTGAATCTGTCGGGAGCGACCGAAGCGAAAGTCCCTGCGGATACGGGAGAAATGCAGGCGCGCGTCATGCGTGCCTTGCGCGAGGTACTGGAAAAGACTGAGAACGTGGGTGACCGCTTCGCCGAGGAAGCACGGCGCATTCACTACAACGAAGCGCCTGCACGCAATATTCGCGGTGTCACGACACCGGAAGACGCGAAAGCTTTGGTCGAAGAAGGCATCGAAGTGATGCCGTTGCCGGTCCCGGCTGCCTTGAAGGAACCGCTGCAATAGCGCAGTGGCTCACTGGCGGCGGGCGGTTGCGGCCAGGAGACACGACGCATGAATCTGGACTATTCCCCCGCTGACGACGCATTCCGCGCCGACATCCGCGCCTGGCTCGAAGCGAATCTGCCTCGCGAGCTGAGCGACAAAGTACTCAACCATAAGCGTCTGAACCGCGAAGACTTCGCGGATTGGCACAAGCTGCTCGGCACGCGCGGCTGGTCGGTCGTCGCGTGGCCGAAAGAATACGGCGGCCCGGGCTGGGACGCGACCCAACGGCATATCTGGGACGAAGAGTGCGCGCGTATCGGCGCGCCGTCCGTGCTGCCGTTCGGCGTCTCCATGGTGGCACCCGTGCTGATGAAGTACGGCAATGAGGCGCAGAAACGCCACTATTTGCCGCGCATTCTCGACGGCACGGACTGGTGGTGTCAGGGCTATTCCGAACCGGGCTCCGGTTCCGACCTGGCCTCGCTGCGCACCCGCGCCGAGCGCGTTGGCGATCACTACGTGGTCAACGGCCAGAAAACCTGGACCACGCTCGGCCAGTACGCCGACATGATGTTCTGCCTCGTGCGCACCGATAGCGGCGCGAAAAAACAGGAGGGCATCTCGTTCCTGCTGATCGACATGAAAACGCCCGGTATTACCGTGCGCCCGATCATCACGCTGGACGAAGAGCACGAAGTCAACGAAGTCTTTTTCGAAGACGTGAAAGTGCCGGTCGAGAATCTGGTCGGCGAAGAGAATCGTGGCTGGACCTACGCGAAGTACCTCCTCGGGCACGAGCGCACCGGCATTGCGCGCGTCGGGCAATCGAAGCGCGAACTGGTATTCCTGAAACGCCTCGCGCTGGCTCAGAAGAAGAACGGCAAGCCGCTGCTGCAAGATCCTGTGTTCGCCGCGAAAGTCGCAAGCCTCGAGATCGAAATGATGGCGCTCGAAGTCACCGTGCAACGCGTGGTCGCCAATGAAACGGGCGGGCGTGGGCCGGGTCCGGAAGCCTCGATGCTCAAGATCAAGGGCACGGAAGTGCAGCAGGCGTTGACCGAACTGATGTTCGAAGCGGTCGGGCCGCTCGCCGCGCCATTCGACGTGCCGTTCCTTGAAGGCGAACGCGAACATAGCCTCGCCGGCGACGATGACGCCGCGCCGCTGGCCGCGTACTACTTCAACTTCCGCAAGACGTCGATTTACGGCGGCTCGAACGAAATTCAAAAGAACATCATCGCGCAGATGATTCTTGGACTCTGAGGAGCGGCGCATGGACTTCACTTTCAACGACGAACAACAGCAATTCGCTGACGCGCTGCGCCGCTACCTTGACAAGAGCTACGGGTTCGAGGCGCGCCAGGCGATCGTGCGAACGGAAGCCGGTGTGTCGGACGCGCACTGGACAGCTTTCACCGAACTGGGCTTGACTGCGTTGCCGGTGCCGGAAGCGCAGGGTGGCTTCAACGGCAGCCCGATCGACATGCTGGTGGTCATGCAGGAGCTCGGGCGCGCTCTGGTGGTCGAGCCGTACTGGGCGACCGCTGTGGGTATCGAGGCGCTGCGGCTGGCGGGCACCGGGCAGGGCGAAGACGCATCGCTGCTCGAACGTGCGGCCCAGGGCGAGATCAAGCTGGCAGTGGCATTTCACGAGCCGCACGCTCGCTATGATCTGTTCGAGGTCGACACGGTTGCGAACGGCCAAGACAATCAGCAGACGTTGACCGGCACGAAATCGGTTGTGCTGCACGGTGCGCAAGCGGATTACTGGATCGTGCCGGCTCGGCTGAATGGCGAGATCGCGCTTTTTGTCGTCGCCCGCGATGCGGCCGGCGTCAAAGTCACCGACTACCGCACAATCGACGGCCAGCGCGCCGCGACGCTCGAGTTCGATGGCACGCCTGCACGCCAGCTCGCCGGCAAACACTCGGGTGCCGCAGCGCTCGAGCACATTGCAGACTACGGCACGGTGTTGCTGTGCGCGGAAGCGGTCGGCGCGCTCGACGCACTGAACCATGCAACGGGCGAGTACACCAAGACGCGCCAGCAGTTCGGCCAGCCGATCGCACGTTTCCAGGCGCTACAGCATCGCATGGTCGAGATGTTGATTCACGCCGAGCAGGCGCGTTCGATCACTTATCTCGCGGCCGTGCGTTACACCAGCGCAGACGCCGACGAACGTCGCCGCGCCGTCTCCGCAGCGAAGACGCGGGTCGGGCAGGCCGCCCGTTTCGTCGGTCAGCAGGCGGTGCAGTTGCACGGCGGCATGGGCGTCACGAACGAGGTCGCCGCGGCGCATCTGTTCAAACGCCTTGCTATCATCGAAACCACATTGGGCGATGTCGATCACCATCTCGCGCGCTTCGCCGCGCTGCCCGGTTTTGTCTCGACCGAAGCCTGATCAGCCGGTCGAATCGGATAAGAAAGAGGTGTGCGATGGGTCTGAGTTACGAGGACATGGTAGTCGGCACGACTACAGAAATCGGCAAGCATACTTTCACGCGTGAAGAGATCGTCGAGTTCGCGGAGAAGTTCGATCCGCAGCCATTCCACGTGGACGACGCTGCAGCCGCAGCATCGCCGTTTCGCGGACTGGTCGCAAGCGGCTGGCATACCTGTTCGGTCATGATGGGCATGCTGGTGCGCAACGCGATCGCGGGTTCCACCTCGATGGGCTCGCCCGGTATCGACGAGATTCGCTGGCTGAAGCCGGTACGTGTCGGCGACACGATCACGATGATGAACGCGGTACTCGACAAACGTGTTTCGGAGAGTAAGCCGGATCGCGGCATCGTTTCGACGCAGTGGGAAGGCATCAACCAGCACGGCGAAACCGTGATTACGGTGCGTTCGAAAGGTTTGTTCGGACTGCGCAATCCGGGCGCCGCGTCATGACGGGCGGCAACGCGGTAGCCGCCGTAACGTTTGGAGACGCAGCGGCGTTGCGTGCGTTGATTGGCGCTGAGCCGCTCGTTAGCGACTGGCTGACGGTCGATCAGGCAAGCGTCGATCGTTTCGCTGAGGCCACCGGCGATCATCAGTGGATTCACGTCGACCCCGAACGGGCGCGGCGTGAGTCACCGTTTGGTGGGCCGGTCGCGCATGGGTTCATGACACTGTCGTTGATTCCGGCGTTGCTCGGCAAGACGGTGGCGCTTAAGCAGCGTATGGGCGTCAACTACGGATTGAATCGTGTGCGGTTCACGTCGCCGGTGCTGGTCGGCTCGCAGTTGCGCGCCCGGTTTGCGGTGGAATCCGTTACCGACGTCGACAACAGCGGTGTGCAGGTCGAGTGGAGTGTGACGCTGGAGCGGCAGGGCAGCGAGCGGCCGGTCTGCGTCGCGGAGTTCATTACGCGACACTATTTCTAACCGTTCACAGCCGACCGGGTGGCAAAAAAGCGCGAGTGGCAGTGATGCCGCCTCGCGCTTTTTTATTTCGATGCCTCAACAGATGGCAATGCCGCAGTCGTTGTCAATGCGAACGAGCGCGCCGATGCTATGGATCGGCGGCACGACGACTACCGCTTCGCGTACTGCGTCGCGCCGAACAGCATCTCCTTAGCCTTGTCGTCCATGAGCGGCTTGCGGGCTGACGCCAGCACCTCGACACCGCGTACCACCGCCGGACGCGCGGCAATTTCTTCATGCCACCGCTTCACATTCGGGAGCGTATCCAGCTCGATGCCCTGGTTTTGCCACGAGCGCGTCCACGGAAATGCGGCGATGTCAGCGATCGTGTAGTCGTTGCCGGCCAGATATCGAGTCTTGCCGAGCTGCGTATCCATCACGCCATAGAGACGCCGCGTTTCGTTCGTGTAGCGATTGATTGCGTATTCGATCGGCTCCGGCGCGTAGATGCGGAAATGATGCGTTTGCCCAAGCATCGGACCGATGCCGCCCATCTGGAACATCAGCCACTGCAGGGTGGCATAGCGTGCGGCCGGATCAGTCGGCAGGAATTTGCCGGTTTTCTCCGCCAGATAAATCAGAATGGCACCCGATTCGAATAGCGCGAACGGCTTGCCGTCAGCGTCTTTAGGACCTTCGGAATCAGTGATTGCCGGAATCTTGTTGTTCGGGCTAATCGCGAGGAACTCGGGTTTGAACTGGTCGCCCGCGCCGATATCGACGCCGTGCGCCGTGTACGCGAGGCCCGTTTCCTCGAGCATGATGTGAACCTTATGGCCGTTCGGGGTTGCCCAGCTATAGACGTCGATCATCCTGGCTCCTTCGTTTCGTGAAAGCGGCGCCACAATGGGCGCCGCTGTTGACGAAAATTAGAGCATAGATCGGCCAATGCTGCTGGCGGTGAACCCGCGCGCGGTCGGCTGCCGCCCCGACCTCGATCTCAAACCCGCGTAATCGGCGTTTCCACTTGGGCCGCAGCACCCGCATCCATATAACGCGCCAGTTCGAGCTTTGCGATCGCGTTGCGGTGCACTTCGTCGGGGCCATCGGCGAAGCGCAACGTTCGCGCGTTGGCGTACGCATACGCCAATGGGAAATCGTCGCTGACGCCGCCACCGCCGTGCGCCTGAATCGCCCAGTCGATCACCTGGCATGCCATATTCGGCGCGACCACCTTGATCATGGCGATCTCGCCGCGCGCGCCCTTGTTGCCGACCGTGTCCATCATGTACGCGGTCTTCAACGTCAGCAGGCGCGCCTGTTCGATCATGCAGCGCGCTTCGGCCATGCGCTCCTGCGTGACGCCTTGTGCGGAAACCGGCTTGCCGAAAGCGACGCGTTGCATGGAACGTTTGGCCATGAGTTCGAGCGCGCGCTCGGCGAGACCGATCAGGCGCATGCAGTGATGGATGCGTCCCGGTCCGAGGCGCCCTTGGGCGATTTCGAAGCCGCGCCCTTCGCCAAGCAGCATGTTGGTAGCCGGCACGCGCACGTTTTCGAGCGTGATTTCCATGTGGCCGTGTGGCGCGTCGTCATAGCCGAATACGGTGAGCGGGCGGTGCACGGTGATGCCTGTGGCATCGGCGGGAACGAGGATCATCGACTGCTGTGCATGACGCGGCGCCTCAGGATCGGTCTTGCCCATCACGATGTAGACCTTGCAGCGCGGGTCCCCAGCACCGGACGACCACCACTTGTGGCCATTGATCACGTAGGTGTCGCCATCGCGCACGATGCTCGTCTGGATATTGGTCGCGTCCGACGACGCCACCTCTGGCTCGGTCATCAGAAACGCCGAGCGGATCTGCCCTTGCAGCAGCGGTTCGAGCCATTCGCGCTTGTTGTCGTCGCTGCCGTAGCGCTCGATCGTTTCCATGTTGCCGGTGTCGGGCGCATTGCAGTTGAACACTTCCGGCGCCCAGGGCACACGGCCCATTATCTCGCAGAGCGGTGCGTATTCAAGATTTGTCAGACCGGCGCCGCGTACCGATTCAGGCAGGAACAGGTTCCACAAACCGGCGTCGCGCGCTTTCTGTTTTAGTTGTTCGATCAGTTCGGTCGGCAGCCACGCGTTTCCGTTCTGACGATTGCGCGCGATCTCGGCATAAAACGCCTGCTCATTCGGATAGATGTGTTCGTCGAAGAAGGCGAGCAGTTTCTCGCGCAGCGCCTGCACCTTCGGGGTGTAATCGAAATTCATGTATGACCTCGCGGATGACGAATGACGTTTGTTCAGGAACGCAATCTGGTGCGCTGATTTGGCTAACGTACTTTCTGTGCGTAGCGCCAGGCGAGTTCTGCCATCGGCTTCGCACGACGGCCGGCATCGAGCGCCTGAGCGCTGGCCGCGGTGCCGTCGACTACACGCTTCATGATCCCTTGCAGGATCGCCGCGATGCGGAACATGTTGTACGCGAGATAGAAATTCCAGTCGCCGTGGATCTCGAAGCCGGTGCGCTTGCAATAGCGCTCGACGTACTGCGCTTCGTCGGGAATGCCGAGTGCCGCCCAGTCGAGGCCCGCAATGCCGCGGAATTGCGCCGGGTCGACGTGCCACGCCATGCAGTGATAGGCGAAATCGGCGAGCGGATCGCCGAGCGTCGATAGTTCCCAGTCGAGTACGGCCAGTACGCGCGGCTCGGTGGGATGGAAGATCAGGTTGTCGAGCCGGTAGTCGCCATGCACGACCGAGGCGCGCTCGCCCGTTTCCGCCGGCATGTGTTGCGGCAGCCATTCGATCAGACGCTGCATCGCGTCGATCGGCTCGGTTTCGGACGCGACGTACTGCTTGCTCCAACGGCCGATCTGGCGTGCGAAGTAATTGCCCGGTTTGCCGTAGTCGGCAAGACCGATTGCCGTGACGTCGACGCTATGCAGCGCGGCGATCACGCGATTCATTTCGTCGTAAATCGCGGCGCGCTCAGCGGGTGTCATGCCGGGGAGAGACTGGTCCCACAGCACGCGGCCTTCGACGAACTCCATCACGTAGAACGCCCGGCCGATCACACTTTCGTCTTCGCACAAGGCGAGCATGTTCGCGACCGGCACGTCAGTGGCGGCGAGCCCATGCATCACGCGGTATTCGCGTTCGACAGCGTGCGCCGAGGGCAGTAACTTCGCGGCTGGCCCGGGCTTCGCGCGCATCACGTACGAGCGCGACGGCGTGACGAGTTTGAAGGTGGGGTTCGACTGGCCGCCGGCGAATTGCTCCAACGTGAGTGGCCCGGCAAAGCCGTCGACATGCTGGCTTAGCCACGCGGCGAGCGCGTCGCCGTCGAAACGTTGCCGCTCGTTGACCGGACGCGTGCCCTCGAAGGCCGAGTAATCCGGTTGCTGTTCTGGTTCGCCGGTCTGTGTGCCTTGCACCATGTGTCTCCTCCAGTTCGGGTTCAGCTACGCTTGTATTGAATGAATTGTGCGTAGAGCATTTCCATAGTGGTATTGCGAACGTCGCGATGGAGCGGCGACGGCGGTGAATAGTTGATCTCGCGCAGTACCCAGTCGCGCGGCTTGGCACCGACGTCGAGCGCGTTGATGCAACCGGTGGCCTGCGCCAGATGGCCGAAGAAAGTACGGCCGCCGGCGGTGAGCGCGTGCGACAGAATCGCGCGATTTACGCCGCCGTGCAGTACCAGCAACACGGTGTCCCACGATGTGTCCTCGCGCAACGCCTCTACCGCGGGCAACACGCGGTCGAACAACGCGCCGATGGTTTCGCCGTCGAGAAAGCGTGTGCTTTCCGGCACGACACCATCGAACACGCCGAGAAATGCCGATTCGATATCCTGCGGCGGAATGTTGCTGAGCTTGCCGCCGCGAATTTCCTGCCATGCCGGCTCGATGTCGAGTTCGATCTGCTGACCGGTCTCGGCCAATACGCGCTGCGCCGTTTCGACCGTGCGCGGCAAGCCGCTCACGATCACCCGATCGAACCGGACCTGCTGCTCGGCGAATACGCGGCCTGCCGCGCTGGCCTGTTCGCGGCCATTCGTATTCAACGGCACCGTTTCCGGATCGATCGCGCGGCCGCTGTCGTCGAAGTAGGTTACGTCGCCGTGACGCATCAGGAAGATGCGGCGGCGTTTGGGGAGTTGATAGTCAGGCATCGTCCCTTCGTTCGCTTATGTTTACCTGTAGACCGGAGCGCGTTTTTCGAGGAACGCTGAAATGCCTTCGAGACCGTCGCGATGGTGCAGTGAGGCGACGAAGCTGTCGCGTTCAGCGACCAGATGTTCAGCAAGCGGTTGTGCACCGGCCGCGCCGATGAGCCCTTTGATGCGCGCGACCGAATTCGGCGAAATCTTGCCGATCTCGTCGGCCCAGGCGACAGCGGTGTCGCGCACGGCGCCGGTCTTCGCTAGCTTGTTGACGACACCGAGATCGTAGAGACGCGAGGCGCCGATCGGTTTGCCTTCGATCAGCACTTCGGTTGCCAGTTGACGTGGCAGGGCTTGCGCGAGAAACCACGAGCCGCCGCCATCGGGCGTGAGACCGACGCGCGCATACGACATCACGAACTTGGCGTCTTCCGCGGCGACGATCAGATCGCACGCGAGTGCTAATGAAAATCCCGCGCCGGCAGCGGCGCCATCGACGGCGGCGATCACCGGCTTCGACGATAAACGCAGTGCCGAAATCCATTCGCCGAGCAGATCGATGCTTTCGGCCTGCACCGACGGATCTTTCGCGCGGTTTTCCAGCAGACGGTTCAGATTGCCGCCGGCACAAAAGAAGTTGTCGGCGCCGGTAATCACAACAGCGCGGATCGACGGATCGCGCTCCACCGATTCGAGCGCCTCGATGCCCGCGGCGTACATGTCCGGATGCAGCGCATTGCGTGCGCCGGGGTTCGACAGCGTGAGGACCAGCGTCGATTCGCTTTCGGTCGGGCGTGAGGTCAGCAGTTCGGCGCTCATTGTTGGGTCTCCGTTTGAGTGTCGGCAGCGTCGCGCTGCGTCAGCGACAGGCCAAGTTGCGCGCGCCGTGCAAGCCAGGGCGACGGACGATAGCGTGGATCGCCGAGCACGCTGAAGATATTGCGCAGGATGGTAAGGATCGTTTTCGAGCCGAGTGCATCGCCGAGTGCGAGCGGTCCGCGCGGGTAGCCGAGGCCTAGCGTCACCGCGAGGTCGATGTCCTCCGGCGTCGCGATCTGTTTTTGCGCGATGTCGCAGCCGATGTTGACGATGGTCGCCACGACGCGTTGCGCGACGAAGCCGGTCGAATCGCGAATCACGGTGACGGGAACGCCATCCGCGGCGAATAGTGCGTGCGCGGTCTCGCGTGCAGCGTGGCTGGTGGCGGGTGTGGTCATCAGGGTGCGGCGCTGCGCGGCGGCCAACGGGAAGAGGGCGTCGATAGCGACAACGCGAGTTGCATCGAGGGCTTCGTCGACGGCGGCGGTAGTCGCGTCATGACCGAACGGTGTCACGACGATCAGCGAGTCCGCTGCGGGTGTAGCGCCTTCGTCGAGCTTTACGCCGGCCTTGGCGATGAGTTGCACGACGGCTTCATGCGCCTCCGGATAGCGCTTGCTGACCCACACGCTGTGCGGCAGTTCAGTGGGTGCGGGCGCTTCTGCTGGCACTTGCTGCTTGCCGTCTTCGTAGCGATAGAAGCCTTCGCCCGTTTTGCGGCCGATCAGTCCGCCCGCGAGCCGCGTGCCCGTGATCGGCGAGGGCGTGAAACGCGGTTCTTCATAGAACTGGTGGTAGATCGATTCCATCACCGGATGCGATACATCGAGCGCAGTCAGGTCGAGCAGTTCGAACGGCCCGAGACGAAAGCCTGCCTGCTCGCGCATGATGCGGTCGATGTCGGCGAAACTCGCCACGCCTTCACCCGCTACGCGCAGGCCTTCGGTATTCATGCCCCGACCGGCGTGATTGACGATGAAGCCAGGCATGTCTTTCGCACGCACCGGCGTATGGCCCATGCGTCGCGCGAGTTCCATCAGCGCGTCGCCGACGGCGGGATCGCTGCGCAGGCCGTCGATCACTTCGATGACCTTCATCAACGGAACCGGATTGAAGAAGTGATAACCGGCTACGCGCGACGGATTCGTGCAGCCCGCCGCGATCGCGGTAATCGACAACGACGACGTGTTCGACGCCAGCACGCAACGGCCGCTCACCACTGTTTCGAGTTCGCGAAAGAGCGCTTGCTTCACATCGAGCTTTTCGACGATCGCCTCGACGACCAGATCGCAATCGGCCAGATCGCCGACGACCTGCGCGCCGCTCACGTTCGCCAGTGCGGCGAGCGAGCGTGCCTGGTCGAGCTTGCCTTTGGCAGTCAATTTGGCGAAAGTCTCGGCAACGTAGTCGCGCGCGGCGCCGATCGCAGCAGGGTTCGTGTCGTACAGACGCACGGTAAGGCCCGCCAGCGCGGCAATCTGGGCGATGCCACGGCCCATTGCACCGGTTCCGACAATGCCGATAGTCTCGATGCTGAAATTGCGAGAGGTCATTGTGATGCTCGACTCCATGGTTATTTTAGAATAGCACGATCGTGCAATTTACTGGATGATTGATCGAAGGCCGTTGCGTTGATTTTGACGGGCGGTCTCAAACAACCCGAAGAAAGGAGACACCCGATGATCAAGCTGTGCGGTTTCGCGCTCTCTAACTATTACAACAAGGTCAAGTTCGTGCTTCTCGAACACGGCATTGCGTTCGAGGAGGTGTTCGTGCTGCCGAGCCAGGAAGAAACCATGCTCGAGCATTCTCCGCTCGGCAAGGTGCCCTATATCCAGACCGAACACGGCGATCTGTGCGAATCGCAAGGCATCGTCGAGTACCTGGCCGCGCGCTTTCCCGACAAGGCAATTTTCTCCGCGGACCCGTGGGAAGCGGCCAAGGAGCGCGAACTGATCATGTTCGTGGACGTACATCTCGAACTGACCGCGCGCAATCTCTACAAGGAAGCATTCTTCGGTGGCACCGTGACTGACGCGACCAAGGGGCGCGTCGAGAAGCTGCTCGAGCACCACATTGCCGGTTTCAAGCGGATCGCGAAGTTTGGGCCGTATTTGCGCGGCGAGCACTTCAGTGTCGCCGACGCTGCGGGTTTTGTGAGCTTGCCGTTGGTGGGCATGGCGACGCAGACCATCTACGGCCGCGATTTTCTGCTCGATGCCGGCGTGGACTGGAAAAGCTATGTGAAGGCGATCAACGCCCGGCCGGCCGCGCAGCGCGTGACCGACGATCGCAAGGCGTATATCGCGGCCTCGCGTCCGGTCTGAGGCGTGGCGGTGTTGCGCTTGAAATGAACCCGGGCGTGCAACGCACGCGTGGGCCGCTGCGCGCGATGGCGAGGAACGTGGGTTCGTTCGCAGCATCGCGCGGGGCGTCCTAGAGCCGCGCCAGCCGGTCGAGCGCCGTAGCGAGGGTGGCTTCCTGTTTGGCAAAGCAGAAGCGCACCACGCCCGATTCATGCGCCTCGTGATAGAACGCCGAAACGGGAATTGCCGCGACACCGATCTCGCCCGTCAGCCATTGCGCGAATTCGGCTTCGGGCAAATCGCTGATTGCGGAATAGTCGACGCACTGAAAGTAGGTGCCCGTGCAAGGCAGCAGCCTGAAGCGTGAATTCGCGAGGCCGGCGCGGAAGTAGTCACGTTTCTTCTGATAAAACGCGGGGAGATCCAGATACGGCGCCGGATCCTTCATGTATTCCGCGAGGCCGACCTGCATCGGCGTGTTGACCGTAAACACGTTGAACTGGTGCACTTTGCGGAATTCAGCCGTGAGCGCGGCGGGAGCCGCTACGTAGCCGATCTTCCAGCCGGTGACGTGATAGGTCTTGCCGAAGCTCGACACCACGAAACTGCGCTGCGCCAGGTCCGGATAACGCGCCACGCTCTCGTGCGGTGCGCCGTCGTACACCATGTGTTCGTAGACTTCGTCGGACAGAATCAGTACGTTGGTGCCACGCACGATTTCTTCGAGCTTGCGCATGTCTTCCGCGCGCCAGACCGTACCGGTCGGGTTATGCGGTGTGTTGATCAGCAGGAGCCGCGTTTTCGGCGTGATCGCGGCGGCGAGCTTGTCGAACGGGATTGCGTAGTCAGGTGCGTCGAGCGTGACGAATACCGGCTTGCCGCCGGCCAGCTCGATCGACGGCAGGTAACTGTCGTAGGTCGGCTCGACCACGATTACTTCGTCGCCCGGATGCACGGTACAGAGAATCGCGGTCAGCAGCGCCTGCGTGGCGCCTGCCGTCACGGTGATCTCGCTTGTGGCGTCGTAGCGGCGGCCGTACAGGTTGGCGATCTTGTCCGAAATCGCCTGACGCAGCGGCGCGGCGCCCGCCATCGGCGGATATTGGTTGTGGCCGTCGCGCATGGCGTTTGCAACCGCGTCGACAATGCGGGGGTCGCAGCCGAAGTCGGGAAAGCCCTGGCCGAGGTTCACCGCGCCTTTTTCGGCGGCGAGCGCGCTCATCACGGTGAAAATCGTCGTGCCGACGTCCGGCAGGCGGGACGGGAACGAGGGACTCATGGGCGTGTCGTGCGGTGCATTCATGGCGCTGTCCTGAGCGTGGTCGAGTGAGTTGGCGAAAGACGTCGTTCGAAAAGGACGAAGCCTGATTGTAGGGAATCGCGGCCCTGCGTGCGCGCAGTCGGCCCGACGTTGGCCATCTGGCCAGGGGTCATACCGATGCGGGCTCGTCCGCGATTGCCATACAGGCGCTAACGAACGGCGCCGGCTGCGCAATCTGGAAACCGAAGTCACGCGCAATCCGCTTGGCCAGTTTCAGCACCGCGCGGTCTTTCGACACCAGCCAGTCGGCCTGTGCGGAGTGCGCGAGTTCGAGGAATTTCTGGTCGTCGCGGTCTTTGCATTTCGGCAACGGCCTGGCATTTTCCGCGGGTGCAGCGGGTTCGACCAACTGCGCGAGGCGTGCAACGACGGCAAGCGCCGCCGCCTTGTCCACATTGCGATGCACGAATTGCGGGTAGTCGAGCACGTAGGTGAGTTCGGCGAGGCAGCGCGCGTCGATCAGCGCGGCGAGCGCGCCACTTTCGAGCGCGGCGCGAATCGGCCGCGTGTGCGGATCGTCGAACACGAGAATATCGATCCAGACATTGGAATCGAGGACGACGCGCAAAGCGCCGTGTGAGGCATGGGAACCGGGCATTCGTTACAATCTGGCTTTCGTCTTTGACCGCCAGGCACGGCGTGCCTGCAAGCCTCTATGATAATCGTTCTGTCGCCGGCGAAATCGCTCGACTACGAAACCCCTCCGCACGTCAAAAAGCACACGATCCCCGATTTCGTCGACGATGCGGCCGAATTGATCGGCGGATTGCGCCTTTTGTCGCCGCAGCAGATCGGTTCGTTGATGAGCATTTCCGACCAGCTCGCGCACCTCAATTTCCAGCGTTACGCGCAATGGTCGCCCAGTTTCGGCACGCACAACGCCAAGCAGGCCGTGCTCGCGTTCAACGGTGATGTGTACGAAGGCTTCAATGCCAGAACGTTGTCGTCGGCCGATCTGGATTACGCGCAGAATCACGTGCGCGTGCTTTCCGGCCTGTACGGATTGCTGCGCCCACTCGATCTGCTGCAACCGTACCGCCTCGAAATGGGGACGCGCTTTGCCAATACGCGCGGCAAGGATCTGTACGCGTTCTGGGGCGAACGGATCACGCAGGCTTTGAACGCACAATTGAAGAAGCGCGCTGCCGCCTCGCGCGTGCTGGTCAACTGCGCGTCGGGTGAGTACTTCAAGTCGGTCAAACCCAAGGTGCTCGAAGCGCCGATCATCACGCCGGTGTTCGAAGACTGGAAGGGCGGCCGCTACAAGATCATCAGTTTTCACGCAAAGCGCGCGCGCGGCCTGATGGCGCGCTACGCGGTCGAAAACCGTCTCGACAAGCCCGAGCAACTGAAGTCCTTCAACGTCGAAGGCTATGCGTTCGACGCCGAAGCCTCGAACGATTCCACCTACGTATTCCGCCGCCGCATCGCTGACTGAGCGATTGCCGCGCACACAAGCAGGGAAGAACATCATGACGTTATCGATTACGAGCAACTTCGACGCGGGCGCGATCGAAGTGCTGGCCTGTGAAGACGCCGGCAACATCCGTTTGCGCGTGCGGCCCGACAGTCACGCCGAGTTCGCGCAATGGTTTTACTTCCGGTTGTCCGGCGCGGCCGGCGAGCGCTCCGTAATGACCTTCGAAAATGCTGCAGCGTGCGCGTTCGCCGAAGGCTGGCGCGACTACCAGGCGGTAGCAAGCTATGACCGCGTGAACTGGTTCCGCGTGCCGACTTCCTACGACGGCCGCGTGTTGACGATCGACCACACGCCGGATTTCGACCGTATTTACTACGCTTATTTCGAGCCGTATAGCGAGGAACGTCACTCGGAGTTTCTCGGCGCGATTCAGCAGATGCCGCAGGCCACGCTCACGGAGTTGGGCAAGACCGTCGAAGGCCGGCCGATGTCGCTGCTGACGCTTGGCACGCCGCAAACCGGCGGCACGCCCAAGAAGAAGATCTGGCTGATCGCGCGTCAGCATCCTGGCGAGACGATGGCCGAATGGTTTATCGAAGGTCTCGTCAAGCGTCTCGCGGGTTGGGGCGATTGGGCGGGCGATCCGGTGGCGCGCAAGCTTTACGACCACGCAGTGTTCTACATCGTGCCGAACATGAATCCGGACGGCAGCGTGCACGGCAATCTGCGCACCAACGCGACGGGCGCGAACCTGAACCGCGAATGGATGGAGCCGGACGCAGCGCGCAGTCCCGAGGTGCTCGTGGTGCGTGATGCGATTCACGCGACCGGTTGTGACCTCTTTTTCGATATCCACGGCGACGAGGCGCTGCCGTATGTGTTCGTGGCCGGCTCCGAAATGCTGCCGGGTTTCACCGAGCGGCAGGGCGAGGAGCAGAAAGCGTTCATCGAAGCATTCAAGCATGCGAGCCCGGATTTCCAGAACAAGTACGGCTATGCCGCGAGCAAGTATCGTGAGGACGCGCTCAAGCTGGCTTCGAAGTACATCGGCAACGAATTCGGCTGTCTGTCGTTGACGCTGGAGATGCCGTTCAAGGACAACGCCAATCTTCCGGACGAGCGGGTGGGTTGGAACGGTGAACGTAGCGCGTCGCTGGGCGCCGCCATGCTGCAGGCTATTTTGCGACACGTGGAGACGTTCGCGTAACTGGACGCCGCATAGAGAAACGGGGCATACACTCTGGAAGTGTGTGCCCCGTTTTTTTGCTGGGTGCGAGCCCGGTCAGTAGTGCGGACTCGTTGACGCGGCCTTCGCTCTTGTCCGCTATTGAGTCTTCTTCGCTGGGGACTTCTTCGCGGTCGATTTGCTCGAAGACTTGCTGGAAGTTGCTCGCGAAGATTTTCCCGAGCTTGCTTTCGAGGACTTACCGGTCGCTTTCTTCGTAGTTTTACCGCTGGCGGAGTGCTTGCCCTTCACACTCTTGTGCTTGCCCGAGGACGCTCGCGAGCCCGTTGACCCGGTGCTGTGCGCGCGGGCCGGCGGCACCGGATCGTTCCAGCTGAACGCCAGCATCTGGGCGCCCACATAGCCGCAACGGAATTTGAGATCGGCTGGATCTCCACCGCCGCTCTGGCGGATACCCAGGCCCTCGACGGTAACGATGTTGTCCACCTTGACGCGCTGCTTGCCCTCGTCGAACGAATCGTTCCAGGGCGTGACCGCGGCATGGGCGCTGTCGAAGGAGCTGGGTGGAAATTCGACATGGTCGAAGGCGGTCGATGTGCTCGCAACAAAATTGCCATGGGCAGCGCAGTCCGCGACTAGCGGGTCCGCATGCATGTCATTGACAAATTTGTTGACGAGATCGTTGTGCTGTTCGAGTTGATCGGCGTATGCGGGAGCAGAGCAAATGAGCGAGAGACTCGCTGCAAATGTTGCTAACCGGCCGACCAACCGCAGCAATCGGCGCGGTACGTTGGTGCGATCCATCTAGTTCGTTAGACGCTAATAAGACATGAGGCACGTAAGATGCCTGGCGAGAGGGATGAGTTCAATCCTGACACAAATATTTTGTCCTGTCGTGGTGCGTGGACTCAGGCGCTTTATGTGCCGGGATGGCAGATTGCCGTCGATACGTGCTCGATGCCGCGCTCGTGTCAGGTGCGTGGTCCGCCCAAGCGATACCGACGCACATCATAAGTGGTAACCCACGCCGGGCGGTAGACCGCGATCAACGCCGTCGACATGCCCGTGAACCAGGCTTCGCCAGTGGCGAGCAGAAGCACGCTGAACGCGTAGCCGACCGGCACCACGGTCATCGAACCGTCTGCGAGTGTGATGTGAACGCCGAGCGCCGCGGCCGCGGTAAGCGACACGGCAATGGCGGGTGAGACAAAACCCTGGCCGAAGATGAACATGAAGAGGTTGCGCGGCAGCCAGGCGATGCTGGCACGCTGGATGAGGGTGGAGATACCGACAGGCAACGCACCGAACACGAGGAAGGTCAGCGCAATACCCTGCCAGGGGGCGTCGAAGACGACAGCGGCGAGACCGGTGACGATCGCCATTGCGATCAGCGCCAGCGCCCAATCGAATAATGTGACGACCAGCGTGGCGCCGAGCAGATGCATGACAGTACCGTCGTCGAGCCACGCGTTGCTCGCCCACAGCACGGACACCGCGACGATGATCGCGAGCCAGACATGCTGGAGTGTGCCGTCTTGAAGTCGTTTGAAAGGATTTTTCCACAGCGCGAGCGCGACCACTATCGCAGTGGCGATCCAGCCACCGACAGCGACCCAGAACGGAAGCGGTGTGTAGAGGAAACCCATGTATTCCATATTACTCGTTGGACGAGAAAAGGTGTGAGCGGATTCCATGCCAGCCGGCGCGAACGCTGTGAGAAAACGCGCGTTTCGATTCTGGCGCGCGCGCCGGCTGACGTTATGCCGAACCCTGCGTGACCTGTTCCGCCGTCAATTCGGCGGGCGCATCGCCGTACGGCGTGGTCGGTTCGGCCGCCATTGGCAGCGCGTCGGCCGTGTCGTTCGCGGGCAACGGATACTGGAAGCGCCGCAGGGTGCGGCGCCGCAATGGCACCACTCCGGCTTGCCCCATTACCGGACGAACCTGACCTCCTCCATCGTTGCGCAGTACTTGCAAATGAGCCGACAGCCAGCCGTTGTACAGCGCGACTGCGGCGGCGCGGTTAGGCGCTCCGAGTTGCTGAAATATGCTGGTCAGATGAATCTTGACGGTGCCTTCACTGATGCCGAGCGTGCGCGCGATCATCTTGTTAGTGCTGCCCATGTGGACGCAGCGCATGATCTGCTCCTGGCGGGGCGACAGGCCATTGGAAAGTTTGGCCCGGCGCGGTGGTGGACTCTTTTCATCGAACGGTCGGATGGTGGCATCCGGCGGTAGCGGAGGATTGAGCGCCAACGCGCCGGGCGGCACATAGTGACCGCCCAGCAGAACCATCTCGAAAGCGCGCACGATCAGGCATGGGTCGGTTTCGCGCGGGATCACGCCGAGCACGCCTTCGTCCATGAGGTCCCGTACGACAGTTGGAGAGACCTTGTCGGTCAGCACTGCAATGCGCAGGTCCGGGTAGTGGCTGAGCAGATGACGGGTGTCGTCAACCGACATCCAGTCCTGCCAGTCGATCACGAGCAGGTCGGGTAGCAGACGCTTGAGCGTACGCTCAACCTGACGCCAATCCTGTGCTTCGTTAAAGCGCGCTAGCCGGTCGATTTGCCGCAGCAGTGCTTTGAGTCCATCGCGTCGTTCCGCGTCTGTGTTGAGTATTGAGAATCGCATGCCGTGTCTCCAGATGAATCGGGCGAGGTGGCGCGATGCGCGCGGGCCGGCGAAGGTGCCGGGCGCATTGCGATGCACCACCGGCACTATGATGACAAATTCCCTTCGGTTTGACCCCCTGTCCAAAAGGCATAGGAGGAATGACATCAAAAAGCCCCGCGCGTGGCGGGGCTTTTTGATGTCGACTGCGGCGCAATGACGCCGACGCTGGCGGCTCAGTGGAAATGCGGTTGCGCGGGCTCCGCGTCCTCCGGCATTTCGGCGTGGACGATTTCGCCGAGCGGGTCCGCATAGAGCGGCACACCGCAGTCATCGCAATATTCCGGCTCGAAGCGGCCCGAGTGGCGGCGCACGTCTGTCACGCCGGTTTCCTTGAGCAATGCGACGATTTCTTCGAGCGGGTCATCCGACGCAGCAGTCTCTTGCGGTTCTTCATCGATGCCGGGCTCACCGTTCTCGCGGCCGTAAAGCGGCCATACAACGCCGTAGATCACATCATTGCTGCCGCGGCGTGTGAAGCCGACGCGGTATTCGTCGATACGGCGCTCCCCGAAGCCTGCGACAACCGCGCGCAATTCCTGTGGCGCCGCGCCGATTGTGTCGAACAGGTAGCGCACGGCAGTGCGTACCGTATGCGGGCGCACGCGTTCGTCGGCGTCGCGGCAGGCCGAATAATAGGCATCCGGCAGCAGACACTCGAACTCACATCCGGGCAGCACCAGCGAAAGATTGGCGCCGCCTTGCGTTGCCCATTGTTCAAGACATTGACCACGCTCAATCCGGCTGCCGTTTTCTTCTTCCTGCCAGCGAAACGCCGGCTCGCCCACCGGCGCCGCCACCACAGCCAGCAGAAAGCGCGGGTCGGCCAGGATGGGCGAGGTTTCCGGCAGTTCGCCGAAATTGAGTTTGACGTTGCCACCCGCCATGGCTGCTTGAGCGAGTTGCTGGGCGATACGCCAGGTCTCGACGTGGTGACGCGGCAGCTGGTCGATGCTGTACAGGAACGGCACCATGGCCACACGCGTATTGGCCGCGAGCACGTGCGCCTGCAGGTGCGCGCGCAGCGCGTCGGCCGCGTCCACTTTGAGCGGGCCGGAAGGAATCATGTAGCGAGTCCAGGCCAGCACGGGCGCGGCAATCAGCAGCGCTTCATAAGGAGCGCCTTCATGGTCGATGATGAACGACTCGCTGTGCGTTTCCGCCATGTCGGCGAGTGCGCCGTAAGCATCGGGATGATTCTGCTGCAGATGATCGAGTGCGGCGTCCAGCGTAGTCTGGTTGGCGTTACGGACGATCTTGGTCAGCAGCGCATCGAGCTTCGCTTCCCAGAAGCGGTCTTCGGTGCGGCTGCCCGACGCGAAAAGCGCGAGCGAGAGACCGACAAGCTTGTCGGCATCGGGGGGGAGACGTTTGGCGATTCGCGAGCGCATAAATCCGGAAATTGGGAGGCACAGAACCTTATATTCTAGTCTTTTCTATGCCGCCATATTATTTGGCTGACTATGCCGGATGGATTGGGACGTTTCCACATTAAAAATAAGCCCGCTGCAGGGGGCGCCGGATGCGTTGCGCGGCGTCCTGGCCGGATGATATAAGACATGCCCAGGGGCGCGGCCCGCTTCTATACTGCCCACCGTCGGTCGGCGCCTGGCAAGCGTATGTCTATTCGTCGCTGTGGTCTGGCACAACAGGAGATGCATAGTGAAATCGGACCAACTGATTGAACGTCTCGCCGCAGTGTTCGCGTTGATCATATTGGTAGGTGGCTCCCTGCTGGTGCTTGCGCCTTTTACGACCGCGCTGTTGTGGGGCGCCATTCTCAGTTATAGCTCGTGGGGCTTGTACCGGCGGCTCACTGCGGCAGTCGGTGGGCGCCGAAAGCTCGCCGCGACGTTGATCGTGCTCATCATCCTGATTGTGGTGCTCGGTCCGTTCGTCTATGCGGGCTTTGCCTTTGGCGCGCACGTTCACGACATCGTCGCGTTGGTACAAAGACTCTTCGAGGCTGGCTTGCCGGATTTGCCGCCGTGGGTCGGACGAATCCCGCTGGTTGGCTCGAACATCGAGACGTTCTGGGCGAATGTAACGAGTAGCAACTCTGAACTGATCGCGCAAATGCGTGCGCTGGCGGCGCCGGCCGGCAAGTGGATTCTGGCGGCTGCGATTGCCGTTACGCACGGTCTGGGTTTGTTGGCGCTGAGCATCGTGCTCGCGTTCTTCTTCTATACCGGAGGAGAGGGCGCGGCGGCGTGGCTGAGGGCGGGCATGCGCCGCATCGCCGGCGAACGCGCTGATTACTTGCTGGCGCTGGCGGGCAGTACGGTGAAGGGCGTGGTCTACGGGATTCTCGGCACGGCGCTTGTGCAAGGCATTCTTGCCGGCTTCGGTTGCTGGATTGCGGGCGTCCCGGCGCCGGCGCTGCTCGGGCTGGCGACGTTCTTCCTGTCGGTGATACCGGGCGGCCCGGTGGTCGTTTGGTTGCCTGCGGCAATCTGGCTGTATCACGGCGACTCAACTGGCTGGGCGATCTTTCTGGTTGTGTGGGGCGTGTTGGTCGTCGGCATGTCCGACAACGTTATCAAGCCGATCCTGATCGGCAAGAGTAGTGATATGCCGCTGATCCTGGTGATGCTGGGTATCCTGGGTGGTGCGTTTGCTTTTGGCTTCCTTGGTGTATTCATCGGCCCGACATTGCTGGCGGTTGCCTATACCGTGCTGCACGATTGGACGATCGGCGCCCCGGCAGCGGACGCTTTGGCGCCCGACGTGAAAGTGCCGGTTGTCGATGAGCCGGGGCGCATAGAAAAGGCGCCTTGAAATAAATTCCAGATATGGCTTGCAAGGGGTCGTGCGGCTCGCTAGAATCTCGCTCTTTCGTGCTTCGGACCGGAGCACGGGAAGCGGGAGAGCCAGCAGTGGCAAGGCTTTGCGCGATGCGGGCAGGTTCAGGAAGTTAGAAAAACCTGTTGACGGCGTAGCGAAAGTTCTCCATAATCTCGTTTCTCTGCTGCTGATGCAGCGACGCAGAACGAAGCGGTGCCGGGTAGTTGAAGTGGGGCGCTGTTCCGGTAGTGAATGCGGACTCGATCTTTAAAAATTAACAGCCGATAAGTGTGGGCGCTTGATGCGCGACGCGAGCTGGGCTCTTCGGGGTCTGGCATAAGCGAAAGTATCAAGTCTCACACTAGTATTAAGGAAGGTTTTCCCGTCTTCGGACGGGATGATCATTCGTCAGTACGTTGAGTGAGCGACCGGTTCGTAACAGAACCGAAAAACAGTAACAGGTTTGAACTGAAGAGTTTGATCCTGGCTCAGATTGAACGCTGGCGGCATGCCTTACACATGCAAGTCGAACGGCAGCACGGGGGCAACCCTGGTGGCGAGTGGCGAACGGGTGAGTAATACATCGGAACGTGTCCTGTAGTGGGGGATAGCCCGGCGAAAGCCGGATTAATACCGCATACGCTCTACGGAGGAAAGGGGGGGATCTCAGGACCTCCCGCTACAGGGGCGGCCGATGGCAGATTAGCTAGTTGGTGGGGTAAAGGCCTACCAAGGCGACGATCTGTAGCTGGTCTGAGAGGACGACCAGCCACACTGGGACTGAGACACGGCCCAGACTCCTACGGGAGGCAGCAGTGGGGAATTTTGGACAATGGGCGAAAGCCTGATCCAGCAATGCCGCGTGTGTGAAGAAGGCCTTCGGGTTGTAAAGCACTTTTGTCCGGAAAGAAAACCTCCGCCCTAATATGGTGGGGGGATGACGGTACCGGAAGAATAAGCACCGGCTAACTACGTGCCAGCAGCCGCGGTAATACGTAGGGTGCAAGCGTTAATCGGAATTACTGGGCGTAAAGCGTGCGCAGGCGGTCCGCTAAGACAGATGTGAAATCCCCGGGCTTAACCTGGGAACTGCATTTGTGACTGGCGGGCTAGAGTATGGCAGAGGGGGGTAGAATTCCACGTGTAGCAGTGAAATGCGTAGAGATGTGGAGGAATACCGATGGCGAAGGCAGCCCCCTGGGCCAATACTGACGCTCATGCACGAAAGCGTGGGGAGCAAACAGGATTAGATACCCTGGTAGTCCACGCCCTAAACGATGTCAACTAGTTGTTGGGGATTCATTTCCTTAGTAACGTAGCTAACGCGTGAAGTTGACCGCCTGGGGAGTACGGTCGCAAGATTAAAACTCAAAGGAATTGACGGGGACCCGCACAAGCGGTGGATGATGTGGATTAATTCGATGCAACGCGAAAAACCTTACCTACCCTTGACATGTATGGAATCCTGCTGAGAGGTGGGAGTGCCCGAAAGGGAGCCATAACACAGGTGCTGCATGGCTGTCGTCAGCTCGTGTCGTGAGATGTTGGGTTAAGTCCCGCAACGAGCGCAACCCTTGTCCCTAGTTGCTACGCAAGAGCACTCTAGGGAGACTGCCGGTGACAAACCGGAGGAAGGTGGGGATGACGTCAAGTCCTCATGGCCCTTATGGGTAGGGCTTCACACGTCATACAATGGTCGGAACAGAGGGTCGCCAACCCGCGAGGGGGAGCCAATCCCAGAAAACCGATCGTAGTCCGGATCGCACTCTGCAACTCGAGTGCGTGAAGCTGGAATCGCTAGTAATCGCGGATCAGCATGCCGCGGTGAATACGTTCCCGGGTCTTGTACACACCGCCCGTCACACCATGGGAGTGGGTTTTACCAGAAGTGGCTAGTCTAACCGCAAGGAGGACGGTCACCACGGTAGGATTCATGACTGGGGTGAAGTCGTAACAAGGTAGCCGTATCGGAAGGTGCGGCTGGATCACCTCCTTTCTCGAGCTAACGTGTCGATCGCATTGGCGATTGAGCCAGTCAGAGTGATACGCGGTTATAGCAACTGCGATATCGGCTGTCGTTCTTTAACAATCAGGAAGAAGTAGTAAAGAGATTCACGAAAGATCACTTAGAGATGGGTGATCGAGTAGGTGAATCAGGGTTGTGATTGTATCAATGTATGAAAAGGTGATCGAAAGATCGCCTTGGAATACGGCGCAACACGAATACTCAACCTGTAGCGCGTGTGGCGAGCGTGTGATTCCGAGTGAATGACACATGAGACACACCCGTTATAGGGTCAAGCGAACAAGTGCATGTGGTGGATGCCTTGGCGATCACAGGCGATGAAGGACGCGGTAGCCTGCGAAAAGCGGGGGGGAGCTGGCAAACGAGCTTTGATCCCCCGATATCCGAATGGGGAAACCCACTCCTTATGGAGTATCCGTAACTGAATACATAGGTTACGTGAAGCGAACGCGGTGAACTGAAACATCTAAGTAACCGCAGGAAAAGAAATCAACCGAGATTCCCAGAGTAGTGGCGAGCGAAATGGGACCAGCCTGTACTCTTTATCTTCATTGTTAGTCGAAGGCTCTGGAAAGTGCCGCCATAGCAGGTGATAGCCCTGTAGACGAAAACAGCGAGGAAGAACTGGGTGTACGACAAGTAGGGCGGGACACGTGAAATCCTGTCTGAAGATGGGGGGACCATCCTCCAAGGCTAAATACTCGTGATCGACCGATAGTGAACCAGTACCGTGAGGGAAAGGCGAAAAGAACCCCGGGAGGGGAGTGAAATAGATCCTGAAACCGCATGCATACAAACAGTCGGAGCCTCGCAAGGGGTGACGGCGTACCTTTTGTATAATGGGTCAGCGACTTACATTCAGTGGCAAGCTTAACCGATTAGGGCAGGCGTAGCGAAAGCGAGTCCGAACAGGGCGTTCAGTCGCTGGGTGTAGACCCGAAACCAGGTGATCTATCCATGGCCAGGATGAAGGTGCGGTAACACGTACTGGAGGTCCGAACCCACTAACGTTGAAAAGTTAGGGGATGAGCTGTGGATAGGGGTGAAAGGCTAAACAAACCTGGAAATAGCTGGTTCTCTCCGAAAACTATTTAGGTAGTGCCTCGTGTATCACCTTCGGGGGTAGAGCACTGTCATGGTTGTGGGGTCCATTGCGGATTACTACGCCATAGCAAACTCCGAATACCGAAGAGTGCAATCACGGGAGACAGACATCGGGTGCTAACGTCCGGTGTCAAGAGGGAAACAACCCAGACCGCCAGCTAAGGTCCCCAAATATTGCTAAGTGGGAAACGAAGTGGGAAGGCTAAAACAGTCAGGAGGTTGGCTTAGAAGCAGCCATCCTTTAAAGAAAGCGTAATAGCTCACTGATCGAGTCGTCCTGCGCGGAAGATGTAACGGGGCTAAGCAATATACCGAAGCTGCGGATGCACATTTATGTGCATGGTAGGAGAGCGTTCCGTAAGCCTGCGAAGGTGCATTGAAAAGTGCGCTGGATATGCATGGTAGGAGAGCGTTCCGTAAGCCTGCGAAGGTGCATTGAAAAGTGCGCTGGAGGTATCGGAAGTGCGAATGCTGACATGAGTAGCGATAAAGGGGGTGAAAGGCCCCCTCGCCGTAAGCCCAAGGTTTCCTACGCAACGTTCATCGGCGTAGGGTGAGTCGGCCCCTAAGGCGAGGCAGAAATGCGTAGCTGATGGGAAGCAGGTTAATATTCCTGCACCATTGTTAAATGCGATGGGGGGACGGATCGCGGAAGGTTGTCCGGGTGTTGGAAGTCCCGGTCCTTGCATTGGAGAAGGCGCTTAGGCAAATCCGGGCGCGGAATTCAAGGGTGCGAGGCCATTCACTTCGGTGAAGAAGCAACTGGAAGTGGTTCCAAGAAAAGCCTCTAAGCTTCAGTTTAACAAGACCGTACCGCAAACCGACACAGGTGGGCGAGATGAGTATTCTAAGGCGCTTGAGAGAACTCGGGAGAAGGAACTCGGCAAATTGGTACCGTAACTTCGGGATAAGGTACGCCCCTGTAGCTTGACTGGCCTGCGCCAGGAGGGTGAAGGGGTTGCAATAAACTGGTGGCTGCGACTGTTTAATAAAAACACAGCACTCTGCAAACACGAAAGTGGACGTATAGGGTGTGACGCCTGCCCGGTGCCGGAAGATTAAATGATGGGGTGCAAGCTCTTGATTGAAGTCCCGGTAAACGGCGGCCGTAACTATAACGGTCCTAAGGTAGCGAAATTCCTTGTCGGGTAAGTTCCGACCTGCACGAATGGCGTAACGATGGCCACACTGTCTCCTCCCGAGACTCAGCGAAGTTGAAGTGTTTGTGATGATGCAATCTCCCCGCGGCTAGACGGAAAGACCCCATGAACCTTTACTGTAGCTTTGCATTGGACTTTGAACCGATCTGTGTAGGATAGGTGGGAGGCTATGAAGCGTGGACGCCAGTCTGCGTGGAGCCGTCCTTGAAATACCACCCTGGTTTGTTTGAGGTTCTAACCTTGGTCCGTTATCCGGACTGGGGACAGTGCATGGTAGGCAGTTTGACTGGGGCGGTCTCCTCCCAAAGTGTAACGGAGGAGTACGAAGGTACGCTAGGTACGGTCGGAAATCGTGCTGATAGTGCAATGGCATAAGCGTGCTTAACTGCGAGACCGACAAGTCGAGCAGGTGCGAAAGCAGGTCATAGTGATCCGGTGGTTCTGTATGGAAGGGCCATCGCTCAACGGATAAAAGGTACTCTGGGGATAACAGGCTGATACCGCCCAAGAGTTCATATCGACGGCGGTGTTTGGCACCTCGATGTCGGCTCATCTCATCCTGGGGCTGTAGCCGGTCCCAAGGGTATGGCTGTTCGCCATTTAAAGAGGTACGTGAGCTGGGTTTAAAACGTCGTGAGACAGTTTGGTCCCTATCTGCCGTGGGCGCTGGATATTTGAAGGGGGCTGCTCCTAGTACGAGAGGACCGGAGTGGACGAACCTCTGGTGTACCGGTTGTCACGCCAGTGGCATCGCCGGGTAGCTATGTTCGGAAGAGATAACCGCTGAAAGCATCTAAGCGGGAAACTCGCCTTAAGATGAGATATCCCCGGGGCTTCGAGCCCCTTGAAGGGTCGTTCAAGACCAGGACGTTGATAGGTCAGGTGTGGAAGCGCAGTAATGCGTTAAGCTAACTGATACTAATTGCCCGTAAGGCTTGATCCTATAACAGGTGTGTTTCG
>NZ_JALPRI010000050.1:0-1000 GCF_030464785.1 Paraburkholderia sp. SEWSISQ10-3 4 | reverse complement strand
GGCGGTCAAGGCATTCGTGATTGGCAACAAGAACGATATGGCCGATGCGCGCGCGATCTGGAGCGCGGTACAGCAGCCTTGCGTGAGGGCGGTGGCGCTCAAGACTGAAACGCAGCAGGCGGTGCTGGCGCTGCACCGGATGCGCCAGCAGCTGGTCAGATTCCGCACGATGCAGATTAATGGCCTGCGTGGACTGCTGACGGAATACGGTGAGGTGATGGCGGTGGGCCGAGCCGCGCTGAACCGGGCGATGGCCGGTGTGCTGGCGCGTCTGAGCGAGCGTTTGCCTGCGATGTTGATGGACACACTGCGTGAACAATGGCAGCGGCTTGACGTGCTCGATGAGCAGATTGCGCAGATCGAGCGCCGGCTCTCGGAGTGGATGAAGCAAGAGCGCGCCTGCAGGCAGATCGCGGACATTCCAGGCGTGGGGTTGCTGACGGCAACCGCTGCCGTGGCGACGATGGGGGATCCGAAGACATTCAGTTCGGGCCGTGAGTTTGCGGCCTGGCTGGGGCTGGTGCCGCGACAGACCGGCACCGGTGGCAAGCTCCGGTTACATGGGATCAGCAAACGTGGGGATGTGTACCTGCGCACGCTGCTGATACACGGCGCCCGATCGGTGCTTGCACGCACAAAGGAGCCGGGGCCGTGGATCGAGCAGTTGCGCAGGCGCCGCCCGAACAACGTGGTGACCGTCGCACTGGCCAACAAGCTGGCCCGAACGATCTGGGCATTGCTGGCACACGACCGGAAGTACGAGAAAGCTCATGTCAGTGTGCGGCCGGTGTGAACGCAGCGAAGTCTGAACAGAACGGTTTTGCAAAGAGGAAAACGTCAAAGGTTGCGCAAGGTAATTGAGTGTGATGGCACACAGGTCAGACCGGGACTCACCAAACCTGAAGCCCTTTGCGGGCTAACAGCCCGTGTGACAAATGAGGCGTGAGCCAGCGGAATCCATCGAGGCCAGCGGGTTCGACCTGCAACAAGGCCGGATATA
>NZ_JALPRI010000004.1:0-472969 GCF_030464785.1 Paraburkholderia sp. SEWSISQ10-3 4 | reverse complement strand
GCCGCCCCGCACAGGGGCAACGCTAATAGACCACTAACAAATCAAGGAAAGGCACAAAAGCCAGAACACAGACAAAAAGCGCCGCGCAGGCAAAAACCCGGCCGCAGGCCCCAAACCTTACTTCATCATCCTCCGCCGAAACAAAACCGCCGAAACAACAAACCCCCCCACCGCATAAACCACCAGCACGGCAACATGCAAAACCACACCATCAAAAGGCCGCGCCAGCATAGCCGGCCGAATCAGATCAACAGCATGCGCCAACGGCAAAAGCCCAGTCACTACCCGCGCCGCAGCAGGCAACTGTGAAACAGGAAAAAACACCCCAGACAACAGCAACATCGGCGTCAACACCAACGTCTGATAAAACATAAAAAAGTCATACGAGGGAGCCAGCGCCGTCACCACCATCGCCACACTCGCGAACGCGAGCCCCGTGAGCACAATTACCGGCAACGCCAGCAACATCGGCGGAAAACTCGCGTAGCCGAGACCCCCCGCGACCAGCATGATCGCCGCGCCCGATAGCATCGACTTGCTGCCCGCCCACATCACTTCGCCAAGCACAATGTCGCCGAGCGTGAGCGGCGTATGCATGATCGCCTCCCACGTGCGCTGCACGTGCATGCGCGAAAAGCCCGAATACATCGACTCGAAACTCGCCGACATCATCACGCTCGATGCCACCGTGCCGGCAGCAAGAAACGCGATATACGACACGCCGTCGACATGCCCGACCATCAGCCCAAGCCCGAAACCCAGGCCGAACAGATAGATCATCGGATCGGCAAGATTGCCGAACATCGACGCAATCGCGAGCTTGCGCCAGACAAGATAGTTGCGGCGCCACACCGCAATCCAGTTGACGGCGTTGGCCGGGAAAGCGGCGAAGGTCTCCTGCTTCGGCGGTGTCTCGCCGTGTGGTTCGTAAGTGCGTGCGTCCATTGCGTGTCTCTTGCCGTGTCGTTATAGCTGTAGAGGATTGCGAGCTGAGCCGATGTCGAGTCGCGTCAGTCCTGCATCTCGCGCCCAGTCAGACGCAGGAACACATCTTCCAGATTCGCCGGGCGATGCAGGTAGCGCAGATCGGCGCGTTGCTTGAGGCGGGCATGCACGGGTTGCGCGTCGTTCACATAGCAGAAGAGCGTCTCGCCACTGATCTCGGTGCGCTCGACAAGCGGCGCCAGTTCGTCGCGCAACGCAACCGGATCGGGTCCGAAGATTTCGATCACATCACAGCCGATCTCCGAAGCGATCAATGCACGCGGCGCGCCTTCGGCGATCTTGCGGCCTTCCTCGATCACGCACAGGCGATGGCACAGCCGTTCAGCCTCCTCCATGAAGTGCGTGGTCAACAGAATGGTCTTGCCGCGCGCGAGCAGCGAGCGCAGCCGTTCCCAGATCAGGTGGCGTGCTTGCGGATCGAGGCCGGTGGTCGGTTCGTCCATGATCAGCACGTCGGGGTCGTTGACGAGCGCGCGAGCCAGCGTCAGGCGCCGCTTCATGCCGCCAGACAGTTCGCTCACACGTGCATCCGCCTTGCTCTCGAGACGCGCGAATTCGAGCAGCGACGGCACCATCGCGCGGCATTGCGAGGCGCTTAGACCGAAGTAGCGGCCGAACATCAGCAGGTTTTCGCGGACTGTGAAATCGGGATCGAGATTGTCGAACTGCGGCACAACGCCGACACGCGCTCGGGCCACGCGCGCGCGGCCGGGAATCGGTTCGCCGCACAGGCGGATCGTGCCGGCATCCGGTGCAGCGATGCCGAGCAGCATGCGCAACGTGGTGGTCTTGCCCGCGCCATTCGGGCCGAGCAGACCGAAACATTCGCCGGCGTTGACATGAAACGACAGTCCGTCGACGACCGTCTTATCGCCGTAGCTTTTTTTAACCTGATGGAATTCAATGGCGGCTGCAGACATGGATCGATCGAGGCTCCGGGAAAAGACGCAAATGGCCGGCAAGGCCGCTCATTCTATGGCATCGGCAGCGAGGAATTGATCGCCACCGGATGCGCCGGTGGCGTTTCTTGCGCTGCGGCAAAAGCTCAGGAGTGACCCAAACCCAGCCCAAACCCGCCACAAATCCAGCACGCACCTATTTAGGGCGCACTTAGCGTTTTCCATCCCTTGCAACCTGAATTGCGGCGCACCATGATTCATTCAGACCGCGTTCCTCGCGGATGGGAGAAAAATCATGGCGAGCTACCAGAAAATCCTGCTGTGCTACGACGGCTCGCGCGAAGGCCGCAAAGCGTTACGTTGCGGCGCCGACCTGGCGTTGGATCTGAAGGCGGAAACGCACTTACTATCAGTGGTCGACATGCGCTCGAGCATTGCGCAAAGCGCGGGCCTGCTGACCGATGTGGCATGCGGCAGCTTCGAAAAAACAGCACGCGACATCCTGCAGGAAGGGGTGGACTGGCTCACCGAGCGCGGTGTGACCGCGCAAGGGCATTTTGCGTTTGGCCATCCGATCGACGAGATCGCCAATCTCGCTAACGAATTGCATGTCGACCTCGTGGTGGTCGGCCATCGTTGCCGCACCGGCCTGTCGCGATGGTGGATGGGCGCGGGCAATACTCCGCTGCTCGACCGGGTCTCTTGCAGCATTCTGGTGGCGTGCTCTTCCGCGCAGGAGCAGCAGCAAGCAGCGGCGGCCTGACACAAGGCGGGGCAAAGCACGTGGACCGGGCTGAATGAGTTGAATGATCTTAGTGAGCCACGTGACCGAACAGTCGCCGCGTTCGCGGCGATCGCTTCGGCCAAACCGCGATTCGCTCATACGCTCAAATCGATAGCGACCGCTGGGTGATCACTCGTTCAGATTGACCGCAGCCAGCTTCCATGTGAACAAACCTTCGCGCCGCAAGATCGCCGAGTAACGCGCGTCACCGGCACCATGCTGATAGCTGACGACGAACTCATTAAGGCTGCGGTAGCCCGCCGTGGTTTGCGGCGGTTGGGGTGGCGTGGCGCTGTTTCCATTATTGCCCGCAGCAGGAGGCGCCGGTTCGGGCGCCGCCGCCGGTGCGGTCGGCGGATTTCCGGCGCCAGCCGGAACAGGAGGGCGCTCACCCGGGTTGCCGCGCGGCGGCATCCCATTCAGCAATGCCGCGACGCCGTCGGGTGTTGCATAAGCGTCGACCAGCGGGCCGATCAAGGCCACGCCGATCATCGCGCCAATCGCCGCGAGCGGATTGCCATTGCCTTGGACGTCGAGCCGGCGCGTCAACAGGCCGGTGACCTGCTGCTTCAGGCTCTCGCGCAACGCGGGAAAATCGACGTATTCATTGACGGTTTGTGCATCACGTGCATCCGCCGCGCGTTTGAGGGTATTCAGCGCCATGTAAGGCGACGCGTAACAGAACCCCAACGCGGCAATCACCACAATCACAATCAAGGTGACGATCAGTGGCCGGGCGGCGCTGCGTTTCGTGCGTGTTGAAACTGCCATCGAGTGGGACTCTCCATCAGGTGTGATCTAACGTGGACCGCGACCACGCAAAAACGATCCCAGGCGATGCGATATCCGAGAGGGCGCGGCTAGGTGAACGACCTTACGCCGGGTGTCGCGCGTCGTACAGCCGCAATGGAATGCGGTGCACGCGCAATGCAGCTTATGACTCGAACACCGCGCCGTGCACGTTGGCTTCATCTGCGATGCAACGATCGATCATGCGGCACACGGCGTCTACCGTGCCGACCATGATCAGCCGCGACGGTCCGTGATACACGCGCACCGGCGCACGACGCGCGGGTTCAGCCGTATTCAGCCCCGAATTCAACGACACGCGAGCAAAAGCCGGCAACGAGGACGGCAAGCCCAGTACGCCGACGGGCGCGTCGAACAGCGATAGCGATGGAGAACTGGCCGGGGACGCCTCGATCAGCGAACACGGCACCAGCTTGCGCAGATGACGCAAACGACCGAACTGGCGAAAAGGCAGCAGGCGGGCAAGGCGTTCCATGAGTCTCTCCAGGCGATTCAACGTTGGGGCAGCTTTGGGTTTGGCGTACAAGTGGGCGGTTAGAACTCGCCCGGGCGGATCAGCCCGACGGCGATGCCCTCGAGCGCAAATTCCGCGCTGCCGGTTTCAACGAAGATGTTGTCGTAATCGGGGTTCTCGGCAATCAGCTCGATACCGTTCGGGCGGCGCTTCAAGCGCTTGACCGTCACGTCGTCGCCAAGCCGCGCGATGATGATCTGACCGTCTTTGGCTTCGCTTTTCTTCTGCACCGCGAGCAGGTCGCCGTCGAAGATGCCTGCGTCGCGCATGGACAGCCCGCGCACCTTCAGCAGGTAGTCCGGCTTGCTCGAGAACAGCGCCGGGTCGCAGGCGTAGTGCTGCGAGATATGTTCCTGCGCGAGGATCGGGCTACCCGCTGCAACCCGGCCGATCAGCGGCAACGACAGTTGCATGATGCTGGCGTGCGGCAGCGTGAACTGGTACGGCGAATCTTCGGATCCGCCCAGCAGGCGAATGCCGCGCGATGCGCCGGCTGCCAGTTCGATCACGCCCTTGCGGGCGAGGGCGCGCAGATGCTCTTCTGCCGAATTGGCCGAGCTGAAACCCAGCTCGGCGGCGATCTCCGCGCGGGTGGGCGGAAAGCCGGTGCGTTCGATGGCCCGGCGGATCAGATCGAAAACCTGCTGCTGTCGTGCGGTGAGTTTGGTCATGGCGCCACTGTATGTATGAACAGGTGCCTGTATTTTTATACAGTATTCCGCGCAATTCAAGCTTTACTTTAAGTTCGCGGCCCGGGGTGGCGTTCCAGCGTCGTAAATAGACGCTCCAACACCCGTTTTCGTGCCGCAACGCCTTATCCGGCCGTCATTACCACTTTTGCGTATTAAAGAATGAAGAAACATTATTTTTAATGATGAAAGCTCTTCGATAGACTGCCCTTCGAGTTGGCGCTCATGTGCACGTGACCGCGACGCAAAACAACACCACACGCTGTTTCAGCGGACTACAACGCGGAGAAAGTTGGCATGAACCATCAGGGCACGGGGCTGGCAGGCAAGACCAGAAAACTTATCGCGGCGCTCGCATTCGGCGCAGTCGGTACGATCGCCGCGGTCGGCGTCACGGCGCCGGCACATGCAGCCGACACGACGCTGCTGAACGTGTCGTACGACCCGACACGTGAGTTGTACCAGGACGTCAACCAGGCATTCGGCAAGGAATGGAAGGCGAAAACGGGCGAGACGGTCACCTTCAAGCAGTCGCACGGCGGCTCGGGTGCGCAAGCACGCTCGGTGCTGGACGGTTTGCAGGCGGACGTCGTGACCCTGGCGCTTGCCTATGACATCGACGCGCTGGCCAACAAGGGTCTGCTCGACAAGGGCTGGCAAAAGCGTTTGCCGGACAACGCCTCGCCGTACACGTCGACGATCGTGTTTCTGGTGCGCAAGGGCAACCCGAAGCACATCAAGGATTGGGACGATCTGATCAAACCGGGTGTGTCGATCGTCACGCCGAATCCGAAGACCTCGGGAGGCGCGCGCTGGAACTACCTGGCCGCGTGGGCCTATGCTGAACATCAGCCGGGCGGCAACGACCAGAAGGCGAAGGAATTCGTCGGCAAGCTCTATAAGAATGCCGGCGTGCTGGATTCGGGCGCGCGTGGCGCGACCACCAGCTTCGTGCAACGCGGTATCGGCGACGTGCTGATTGCGTGGGAAAACGAGGCGTTCCTCTCGCTGAAGGAATTCGGTCCGGAGAAGTTTGAAATCGTCGTGCCGTCGGTGAGCATTCTGGCCGAGCCGCCGGTTGCGGTGGTGGACAAGGTGGTCGACAAGCACGGCACACGCAAGGTGGCGGAAGCGTATCTGAACTTCCTGTACAGCGAGGAAGGTCAGGAAATCGCCGCGAAGAACTTCTACCGTCCGCGTTCGAACAAGGTGCCGGCCGAGCTGACGTCGAAGTTTCCGAAGCTGAAGTTGTACACGGTGGACGATTCGTTCGGCGGCTGGGCGAACGCGCAGAAGACGCACTTTGCCGACGGCGGTGTGTTCGATTCGATCTACTCGCCGCAGTAACGGGTAGTCAACCGGACGAGATGCGCAGTTAGACGCCGCAGTTGAACGCGTAGTCACACTTCGCCAGAAAGCGCGCCCGCGAGGCGCGCTTTTTGGCCAGCCAGGCGGCCGGAAAAAGAGCCGCCGGCCTCAACCCTGAAAGAGTACTGAGCATGACGACGTTGACCTTCCGAAAACCGAGCGCGTTGCCCGGTTTTGGCCTGACACTCGGCATCACGGTGGCTTATCTGAGCCTCGTGGTGCTGATTCCGCTTGCGGCGACCTTTCTCAAGACCGCGACGCTCGACTGGCCTCAGTTCGTGCGCGCGGTCAGCTCGCCGCGCGTGCTCGCGTCGTATCGCCTGACGTTTTTCTCGGCCCTTGGCGGCGCGCTGATCAACGCGGTGTTCGGCTTTCTGGTCGCTTGGGTGCTGGTGCGTTATACCTTCCCGTTCAAGCGTATCGTCGACGCGGTGGTCGATCTGCCGTTCGCTTTGCCGACTTCCGTGGCCGGTATTTCGCTTGCGGCGGTGTATGCGAGCAACGGTTGGATCGGACAGTTTCTCGAACCGCTCGGTATCAAGATCGCTTTCACGCCGGCCGGTGTGCTGATCGCGCTGACCTTTATCGGTTTGCCGTTCGTCGTGCGGACCGTGCAGCCGGTGCTCGAAGAGTTCGAGCGCGAACAGGAAGAGGCGGCTGCGTGCCTTGGCGCGTCGCGTTGGCTGACGTTTCGGCGCGTGGTGTTGCCTGCGGTGTTTCCGGCTTTGCTCACGGGTTTCGCGCTGGCGTTCGCGCGGGCGCTCGGCGAATACGGCTCGGTGATTTTCATTGCCGGTAACGTGCCGATGAAATCGGAAATCACCTCGCTGCTGATCATTACCAAACTCGAACAATACGATTATGCCGGCGCCACCGCGATTGCGGTCGTGATGCTGGTGGTGTCGTTCCTGATGCTCTTGTTGATCAATACGCTGCAGTGGTATCTGCAGCGCCGCACGGGCCGTGGCGGCGCAGGCCCGGCGCCTGCCGCCGCGAGTGTGGCGGCGATCGGTGTCGGCGGAGGTGTGCAATGAGCCGCAACTCTCTGAATGGCGCGGATGCCGCGACTGTCGCCGTGGCGCCGCGCGCGCCGCTCAATATCGCGCGCCGGCCCGATCCGGTTACTGAACCCCCCATCGTGCGCTGGATTCTGACCGGTATCGCGTTGCTGTTTCTCGCGCTGTTTCTCGTCGTGCCGCTCGTCGCCGTGTTCTATCAGGCCTTGAGCAAGGGCATCGGCTTCTATCTGGAATCGCTGGTCGATCCGGATGCGTTGTCGGCCATCAAGCTCACCGTGATCACCGCTGCGATTGCCGTGCCGCTGAATCTTGTGTTCGGCCTCGCGGCGTCATGGTGTATCGCCAAGTTCGAGTTCCGTGGCAAGGCCTTGCTGACCACGTTGATCGATCTGCCGTTCTCGGTCTCGCCGGTGATCTCCGGTTTGATCTACGTGTTGATGTTCGGCGCGCAGGGCTGGTTCGGCCCGTGGCTGCAGGATCACAACGTGCAGATCATCTTCGCGGTGCCGGGCATCGTGCTGGCGACGATCTTCGTCACGTTCCCGTTCGTCGCGCGTGAACTGATTCCGCTGATGCAGGCGCAAGGCAACGACGAAGAAGAGGCCGCGCATGTACTCGGCGCATCGGGTTGGCAGATCTTCCGGCGCGTCACGCTGCCGAACGTGAAATGGGGCCTGCTGTACGGCGTGATTCTGTGTAACGCGCGGGCGATGGGCGAGTTCGGCGCGGTGTCGGTGGTGTCCGGCCACATTCGCGGCCAGACCGACACCATGCCGCTGCACGTCGAAATTCTCTATAACGAATACAACTTCTCGGCGGCGTTTGCCGTGGCGTCGGTGCTGGCCTTGCTCGCACTCGTCACGCTCGGCCTGAAGCTGCTCGCCGAGCGCCATATGTCGGCGGAACTGTCGGCCGCGCGCGATGTGCCGGCGTATGCAGGGCCGGTCACGCCGCCGTCCGCTTCACAGTCTGCTTCACAGTCCGTCAATGCAACGCATGCATCGCATCAACACGCGCTCAAGCAAGGAGAGCTGTAATGGGTATCACCGTTCGTAACCTGCAAAAGCGCTTTGGCGATTTCGTCGCGCTCGATAACGTATCGCTCGACTTTCCCCCGGGCGAACTGGTTGCGCTGCTCGGGCCTTCGGGTTGTGGCAAGACCACCTTGCTGCGTGTGATTGCCGGCCTCGAATACGCGGATGCGGGCCAGGTCGTGCTGCAAGGCCAGGACGTGGCGACGGTTGGTGCGCGCGAGCGTGAAGTCGGCTTTGTATTCCAGCATTACGCACTGTTCCGTCATATGACGGTGTTCGAGAACGTGGCGTTCGGCTTGCGTGTGAAGCCCCGCAAGGAACGGCCTTCGGAAGCAGTGATTCGCGAGAAGGTGCATGAACTGCTGAAGCTCGTGCAACTCGACTGGCTCGCACAACGCTACCCGTCGGAACTGTCGGGTGGTCAACGGCAGCGGATTGCGTTGGCGCGTGCGCTCGCTGTCGAGCCGAAGGTCCTGCTGCTCGACGAACCGTTCGGCGCGCTGGACGCGAAGGTGCGCAAGGAGTTGCGCAGCTGGCTGCGTCGTTTGCATGACGATCTGCATATCTCGACGATCTTCGTCACGCACGATCAGGAAGAGGCGCTCGAAGTGGCCGACCGTATCGTCGTGTTGAATCGTGGGCATGTGGAGCAGGTGGGCAGTCCGCAGGACGTGTACGACCATCCGCAAACTTCGTTCGTCTACGAGTTTCTCGGCGCGGCGAACCGTCTGCATGGCAACGTGGATGCAAGCGGCTTCGTGGTCGACGGCGCGGCGTTGCCGGTCGCGATCACGGCCGGTTTCAGCGGACCGGCGTTCGCCTATGTACGTCCGCACGATCTGCAGTTGTATCCGCAAGCGTCCGGCCATCGCGAAGGCATTGTGGTCGACGTGCGGCGCGTGGTGACGCTCGGCGGCTCGGTGCGTGTGGAACTGGCGGGCCGCGAAGGCAATGTGCTCGAGGCTGAACTCGATCGCGAATCGTGGCGCGATCTGCAACTGTCGATAGGCGACGGCGTGACGGCAGTGCCGCGCGCCTTGCGCGTATTTCCGGCGCAATAGGCGGCGCCACGAGCATCAACACAGGCAGCGCAACAACACTCGGCGTTTCAATCAAACTCTAATAACTCAACTCTGGCTCAACCGGAGACATACAGATGAACTTTCAGCAATTGCGCTTTGTGCGCGAGGCCGTGCGTCAGAACATGAATCTGACTGAGGTGGCGAACGTGTTGTACACGTCGCAGTCGGGTGTGTCGAAACAGATCAAGGATCTGGAAGACGAACTCGGCGTCGATATTTTCATCCGGCGCGGCAAGCGTCTGACGGGCCTCACCGAGCCGGGCAAGGCGGTGCATCAGTTGATCGAGCGGATGTTGCTCGATGCGGAGAATCTGCGCCGCGTCGCGCGTCAATATGCCGATCAGGACAGCGGCCACCTGGTCGTGGCGACGACTCACACCCAGGCGCGTTACGCGCTGCCGAAGGTGATCCGTCAATTCACCGAGGTGTTCCCGAAGGTGCATCTGGCGCTGCGCCAGGGCAGCCCGCAGCAGATTGCGCAGATGATCATCAACGGCGAAGCGGACATCGGCATTTCGACGGAAGCGCTCGACCGCTTCCCCGATATCGTCACGTTCCCGTGCTATTCGTGGCATCACGTCGTGGTCGTACCGAAGGGGCATCCGCTGGTGGGCCGCGAAAACCTGACGCTCGACGAGATTGCCGAATTCCCGATCGTCACGTACGACCAGGACTTCACGGGCCGCTCGCACATCGATCAGGCGTTCGCGAAAGCGGGTGCGTTGCCTGACGTCGTGTTGACCGCCATCGATGCCGACGTGATCAAGACGTACGTCGAACTTGGCATGGGCATCGGCGTGGTTGCCGCGATGGCCTACGATCCGAAACGCGACACGGAACTGGTCGCGCTGGATACGCAGCATCTGTTCGAAGCGAGCACGACGCGGGTCGGCCTGCGCAAGGGCGCGTTCCTGCGCGCATACGCGTACCGGCTGATCGAAATGTTCGCGCCGCAGTTGAATGAAGCGGAAATCGCCGCACAGTTGCGCGAAGCGGTTTGAGGGATGCGCCGGATCGTTGCGGTTCGGCGCACGGCACGCAAGGCGCCGCGTGAATTCATTGCGGCGCCAAACGTGCGATCTTCAAGCGGGCTGTAGCCGGCCTTGATGTAAACGCCGCGCAAACGCGTGGCGCACGGAGCGCCGGCCTCATCCAGCTCCGAAACGAACGGGTATCCGTTTTTTCACGCATGGCGGCGCGCGGCGCATCGCTTACAATCGCCGCCATGAATACTTTGACTTCTTCCTCCGCCACGCCTTCAGGCGAAGGCGCTACGCCGCTGCTGCCGCGCATCGCCGTGCTGGCGACCGGCGGCACGATCGCCGGCGCGGCCGCGGACGCCACTAATACATCGGGCTACCAGGCCGGCGTGGTCGGCGTCGAGCAATTGCTGGCCGTGGTGCCGGCCTTGTCCACGGTGGCGCGCATCGCGCCCGAGCAGATTGCCAGCGTCGACAGTAAAGACATGGAAATGTCATTGTGGACCACGCTCGCACAACGTATCAACACGCTGCTCGCCGACGATGACGTCGACGGCGTGGTGGTCACACATGGCACCGATACACTCGAAGAAACCGCCTATCTGCTTCATCTGACGATCAAGTCGGACAAGCCGGTCGTGCTGACCGCCGCCATGCGCCCGGCGTCGGCGCTGTCCGCCGATGGTCCGCTGAATCTGCTGAACGCAGTGACGGTTGCGGCGCACGCGGGTTCGCGCGGGCAGGGCGTGCTGGTGGCGTTCAACAACAAGATTCACAGCGCACGCGACGTGGTCAAGACGAGCACGTATGCAGTCGATGCCTTCCAGTCTCCGGATATCGGCGCGCTCGGCTGGGTGCAGGACGGTCGCGTCGAATTCCAGCGCAGCGTGGTGCGTCCGCATACGCTCGCAACCGAATTCGTGATCGGCGCGAAGTGGCCGCATGTGGAGATCGTCGTGAGCTACGCGGGCGTTTCGCGCATTGCCGTGGACGCGTTGGTTGCTGCGGGTGTGCGCGGTATCGTCGTGGCGGGCACGGGTAACGGCTCGATTCACGCCTCGGTGCAGCAGGCGCTGGCCGATGCCGCTTCGCAAGGCGTCGTGGTGGTGCGTGCGTCGCGCGTGGGTTCAGGGCATGTGATGCGCAACGGAGCGGCCGCCGACGATGCACTTGGTTTCGTCAGCGCAGGTTCGCTGAATCCGTACAAGGCACGCGTGCTGCTGATGCTGGCATTGGCCGCGGGCGGCACAGGGCCGGTTGCGTTGCAGAAGACTTTCGATACGTACTGATTGATTTAACGCGCGCGGCCCGGTTCGAAGTCAGAACCGTGTCCCGCACATGAAGCTTGAATGACAACGCGGCGCCCAGGTCATTGACCGGAGCGCCGCGTTGTCGTTACAGCTTAACGTTGATCGCTATCGCCGGAAACAGGCGGCGCAGGCAAGCATTTAGGACGCCAGATCCGGAGGCAACTTCCCGCCGTTCGCCGCCAGCGCTAGCATCACCTGTTTGTGCAGCCAGATGTTCATGCTTGCCGAATCGTTCGTGTCGCCGCTGTACTTCAGTTCCTGGGCGAGTTGCTTACGATGCTCGAGGCTGCTGTCGACGCCGAGCGCTTTCAACGTGTCGACGATCGACGTGCGCCAGTTCAACGTTTGCCCGCTCTCACTCACGAACTGGTCCATGACGACCGCGACGTCGACGTCAGTCAGCGGTGGCGGTGCCGGCGCAGCGTCTGGTGCGGCAGCTTGTGCCGCTGCCGGATCCGGTGTCGGCTCAACCGCAGGCGCAGGCTGGTCGGGCTTCGCTTTGCCGAAGAGCTTGTTTACGATGTCACCAAAAATGCTCATGCTGAATCCTTTGCAGAGGGGTTACCGGCGCAAGCACATTCCGCTCACGGGTTGAACTCTGGTTGCGAATCGGGCGAATGAAACGGAGCACATGTGCCGCGATGATCGGCAAGCCGCACGTGAACGCTGATACGCGCGCAACCAGACTCAACGAGTGTAGGAGAAAAGCGGGGAGGGATGTGTCAAAAAAGGTCGTGCCGCGGGCGCGGAGTTGCAAGCAAATGCAAGCGGACTTGCGAGCACACGTGCGAGGAGACCTGCATTGAGAGGTACTGGCAGGCGGCATGCATGATGCAGCCGCTGCGAGAGATTGGCGGAAAACGCATAAATTTGAAATCCGACAGCCGGACACCCGACGACGACGTCTGACCGACCAAGGCTTCCCCGGCGCCGCCGGGTGCCGCTGCGGACCCCACTTGCCGCTCTCAGCCCAGAGCGACACGATTTGCCCGTTCCGCCATGCATGCCGCACGACGAACCGGGCGCCCCACCTGCGGTTGCCACGACGGTCACGTTGAAACCGCAACCGTCACGGCAACCTTGTTGTTGCTTAAGCTGCCTTGGCTTCGCTACCCGGCGCTTGCGCGACTTCGTAGTTCGCCATGATTTCGAGCGCGCGCACCATGGCCGAGTGATCCCATGCCTTGCCGCCATTCGCCGCGCATACGCTGAACAGCTGCTGCGCGCTCGCCGTATGCGGCAGGGCGATGCCGAGCTTGCGTGCGCCGTCGAGTGCGAGGTTCAGATCCTTCTGATGCAATTCGATGCGGAAACCCGGATCGAACTTGCGCTTGGTCATACGCTCGCCATGCACTTCGAGAATGCGCGACGAAGCGAAGCCGCCCATCAATGCCTTGCGCACACGTTCCGGATCCGCGCCCGAGCGCGACGCGAACAGCAGGGCTTCAGCCACCGCTTCGATGTTCAGTGCGACGATGATCTGGTTCGCGACCTTGCAGGTTTGACCCGCGCCGTTGTCGCCGATCAGCGAGATGTTCTTGCCCATCAGTTCGAACAGCGGCTTGGCGAGAGCAAAGGCTTTTTCCGGACCGCCGACCATGATCGTCAGCGACGCTTCACGCGCGCCGACTTCGCCGCCCGAGACCGGTGCATCCAGGTAGTCGACGCCCAGCGCGTTGATCTTCTTCGCAAAGGCTTGCGTGTCGAGCGGCGAGATCGAGCTCATGTCGATCACCAGCTTGCCCTGCGTGAGGCCGGCGGCGACGCCGTCGTCCGCGAACAGCACGTTAGCGACGTCAGGCGTGTCCGGCACCATGATGATGACGACGTCGGCAGCTTGGGCGACAGCGGTCGAATTGGCGACCACGGTGGTCGTCTTGCTCAGATCTTCCGGCACCGGATAAGCGCCATTCACGAACAGCGAATGACCGCCCTTGATGAGGTTGCGCGCCATGTGCGCGCCCATGATGCCGAGGCCGATGAAACCGATCTTTGCCATGTGTCTAAATCTCCAGTGTTGTTTGGGGTGATGTGCCTAGCCGATCGATGAGTCGATCAGGCAGCGGCGTGGGCTGCGCCGCGGGTTTGCCCGGCCACGCTCTGTACCCAGCCGAGGCCGGCGGCGGTGGTCGTGCGCGGCTTGTATTCGCAACCGACGTAGCCTTCGTAGCCGAGCGAGTCGAGCAGGTCGAACAGGAACGGGTAGTTGATTTCACCGGTGCCCGGTTCGTTGCGCCCCGGGTTGTCGGCGAGCTGGATGTGCGCGATCTGCGGCAGATTCTTCTTGATCGTTGCCGCGAGTTCGCCTTCCATCCGTTGCATGTGATAGATGTCGTATTGCAGGAACAGATTGTCCGAGCCCACTGCGCGAATCACGTCGAGGCCTTCGCCCGAACGGTTCAACGCGAAGCCAGGGATGTCGTACGAATTGCACGGCTCGACCAGCAGCTTGATGCCGGCTTTTTTCAGTTCGCCCGCGGCGAAGCGCAGATTGTCGACGATCGTCGAGCGCGCCTTGTCCGCATCGACGCCAGCAGTCGGAATGCCGACGAGGCAATTCAGTTGCGGCACCTTCAGGGCGCTCGCATATTCGATCGCGCGGCCGACACCTTCCTGAAACTCGCCCACACGATCCGGCAGGCATGCGATGCCGCGTTCACCCGCTTCCCAGTTGCCCGCGGGCAGGTTGTGCAACACGAGTTTCAAACGGTTCTGCTGCAGACGCTCGCTCAATTCGGCGATCTGATACGGATACGGAAACAGGAATTCGACGGCGTTGAAGCCCGCGTCCGACGCTGCCGCAAAGCGGTCGAGGAACGGGACTTCGTTGAACAGCATGGTGAGATTCGCTGCAAATTTCGGCATGGTGCTTTTTGTCTCGCTGGTCGGTCAGTGGAATAACTTCATGAGGCGATTCAGTGACGTTGAATGGCTACGCCGCTGAATCGCGCTCATCTACTGCAAAGTCACAAAGCTCAGTCGAGCATGCTGATTGCCGTCGGCGCATCTTCGCGCTTCTCGGCCAGTTCTTCGAACTCGTTGATCGCGTCGATTTCGGTGCCCATCGAAATGTTGGTCACACGTTCGAGGATCACTTCGACGATCACCGGCACGTTGAACTCGGAGAGCATCGATTGCGCTTTCAGCAGGGCCGGCTTGAGTTCTTCCGGTTTGAACACGCGGATCGCCTTGCAACCCAGGCCTTCGGCAACCGCGACGTGGTCCACGCCGTAGCCGTTCGTTTCCGGCGAGTTGATGTTCTCGAAGCCGAGTTGCACGCAGAAGTCCATATCGAACGCGCGCTGCGCCTGGCGGATCAAACCGAGGTACGAGTTGTTCACCACCACGTGCACGTACGGCAGCTTGAATTGCGCGCCGGCTGCCAGCTCTTCGATCATGAACTGGAAGTCGTAGTCGCCCGAGAGCGCGACGATCGGACGTTGCGGGTCTGCTGCACGCACGCCGAGCGCTGCCGGGATCGTCCAGCCGAGCGGGCCTGCCTGGCCGCAGTTGATCCAGTTACGCGCCTTGTAGACGTGCAGGAATTGTGCGCCGGCGATCTGCGACAAACCGATCGTGCTCACGTAGCAGGTATCGCGGCCGAACACCTGGTTCATTTCTTCGTACACGCGCTGCGGCTTCATCGGCACGTTGTCGAAGTGCGTCTTGCGATGCATCGTCCGCTTGCGTTGCTGGCAATCGGCGACCCATGCGCTGCGGTTCTTCAGCTTGCCAGCAGCCTTCCATTCCTTCGCCACTTCAACGAACAGTTCGAGCGCGAACTTCGCGTCCGACACAATGCCGAGGTCCGGGCCGAACACGCGGCCGATCTGCGTCGGCTCGATGTCCACGTGCACGAACTTACGGCCCTTGGTGTAAACCTCGACGCTGCCCGTGTGACGATTCGCCCAGCGGTTGCCGATGCCGAGCACGAAGTCGGAGGCGAGCATCGTCGCGTTGCCGTAGCGGTGCGAGGTTTGCAAGCCGACCATGCCGGCCATCAGCGGATGGTCGTCGGGAATCGCGCCCCACGACATCAGCGTCGGGATCACCGGCACGCCGACGGTTTCGGCGAATTCGACCAGCAGGTCTTCAGCGGCTGCGTTCAGCACGCCGCCACCCGAAACGATCAACGGCTTTTCAGCGTCATTCAAAAGCTTCAACGCGGCTTCGATCTGTTTGCGGGTCGCTTTCGGCTTGTAGACCGGCAGCGGCTCGTACGTGTCGATGTCGAATTCGATTTCGGCGAGCTGCACGTCGATCGGCAGGTCGACCAGCACCGGACCCGGACGGCCCGAGCGCATCAGATGGAAAGCCTGCTGGAACACGCGCGGCACCAGCGCCGGTTCGCGCACGGTGACGGCCCACTTGGTGACGGGCTTGGCGATCGATTCGATATCGACGGCCTGGAAATCTTCCTTGTACAGACGCGCACGCGGCGCCTGGCCCGTGATAGCCAGAATAGGAATCGAGTCGGCCTGAGCGGAGTACAAACCGGTGATCATGTCGGTGCCGGCGGGGCCCGAGGTGCCGATACACACGCCGATGTTGCCCGGCTGGGCGCGCGTATAGCCCTCGGCCATGTGCGACGCGCCTTCGACGTGACGCGCCAGCACGTGGCTGATGCTGCCTGCCTTGCGCATGGCCGAGTAGAACGGGTTGATTGCTGCGCCCGGAACGCCGAATGCGGTGTTGATGCCTTCTTTTTCGAGCACCAGCACGGCTGCGTCGACGGCTCTCATCTTGGCCATGAATGTCTCCTGAATGTCTTGGGGTGGGCGAATAAGCTGGCTGACGAATTCGCTGACGGATATGCAAACCAAAGGTGTTGATCGAACTGTAGGCTTCACCTAAAGGTTTGATAAGATCAGTCCGGGTCGCTTATTTCGAAACAAAAAGTATGGAATGGGCCTGACGGTAGGAGAGGGGCACAAGGCGGTTGCAACCCGCTTGCGTGGGACCGGAGACAAAAATGGACCGCTTCAAACAAATCGAAACTTTCGTGCGCGTCGCCGATGCGGGCAGCCTCGCGGCCGCGGCGCTGGAGGAGGGGGTGTCGCCGGTGATTCTCGGGCGCCGTATCGACGCGCTTGAAAAGCGCCTCGGCGTGAAGCTGATGTACCGCTCGACGCGGCGTCTTGTGGTCAGCGAAGAAGGCGCGGCGTTTCTTGAGCGCTGCCGCGGCTTGCTCACTGAATGGGACCAGGCGGAAAACGAACTGAGCGCGGGGCGGCGCGCGGTGAACGGTCATCTGATCGTGTCGGCGCCGGCCGCGTTTGGGCGCAAGCACGTCGCGCCGCTTGCGCCGCCTTTTCTCGCCGACAAGCCAGAATTGCAGGTGTCGTTCAACCTCACCGACCGGGTCGTGGACCTGGTGCGCGAAGGTTACGACCTGTCGATCCGGATCGGCGGCGCGGTCGATCCAAATTTCGTCGCGGTGAAACTGGCGTCGAACCGGCGCGTGGTGTGCGGTACGCCGGAATATTTCAAGAAATACGGCAAACCCAAAACACTCGAAGATCTGCCGCAGCACAATTGCCTCGCGTTCAACCTGCAAGGCGGCCAGAACCGCGGCTGGTACTTCCGCCGCAACGGCAAACTGGCGACGGTGCGGGTAGGCGGCACGCTCGACTGCAACGACGGCGAGTTGTTGCACCGCTGGGTGTCAGAAGGGCTCGGGCTCGGCTGGCGCTCCACGTGGGAAATCCAGCAGCAACTGGCGCGCGGCGAACTGGAAACCGTGCTGGATGAATACGCGCTGCCCGATTACGACATTCTGGCGGTCTATCCGCAGCAGCGTTACGTGCCGGCCAAGGTGCGCTACTTCATCGACTACCTGAAAGAGGTGTATGCCAGCGAGGATTACTGGAATCGTCCGACTTATTGAGTGTGGGGTGACGGTAATTTTTCGCGGATTTCACGCGAAGCCGGGAATAAACTTGGTATGCAGCCGGTCATGTTGGATGACGAGTCAATAGCTTAGCCGCAATGCCCCGGAGGGCCGAGGTGGGTCAACCCGATTCAAATGCCGCCCGCGCGCACGACGCCGATGCAGCGAGGAACCGTCGTTTTCAGGAACTGGCGCTCCCGCATCTCGACGCCGCGTACAACCTTGCGCGCTGGCTGTGCGGCAACGCTAACGATGCCGACGACGTCGTGCAGGAAGCATTCATGCGCGCGTTTCGTTTCTTCGACACGTTCCGTGGCGACTCTGCGCGGCCATGGCTGCTGGCGATCGTGCGCCGCACCTGGTACACGGAATGGCGGCGGCGCGCGTCGTCGCACGAGGTGGTCGAGTTCGACGACACGATGGACGAGGCGACCTTCGATGGCTGGAGCACGGGCGGCGCGGATCCGCAGACGCTCCTGATCCGCGACGAAGACACGAAGCTCGTGCACGAGGCGCTGGCGCAGTTGCCGGTCGAGTATCGGGAGGTGCTGATCCTGCGGGAGCTTGAAGAAATGGGTTACCGCGAGATCGCGATGGTCGCAGATGTGCCGATCGGCACGGTGATGTCGCGGCTCGCACGGGGCAGGCGCAAGCTGGCCACGTTGCTGATGGCGAAGCAGGGGGCCGGCCATCCGGCGTCCGGGCATCCGGGGGCCGGCCTTTCGGGAGGTGGAAGTCCGCCGCGAGCAACACCGCCGGGGGCCTCTGCGGCGCCCACGGCTTCCGTCACACCACTCCGGGCGGCCTCCAACGGCCGTCCATCCAACAACCCCGGCGCGAGTGCTGCCGGCTTAACTCAGGAGACGCCAGATGGACTGTAACGAAGCGCGGCCGCTCCTCGATGCGAACGCCGACCACGAATTGCCCGCGCCGGATGCACAGCGCGTCCAGCAGCACATCGAGAGCTGCGACGCCTGCCGGCGCGAAAGCGAAAACCTGCATACGTTGAGCGCCTCGCTGCGCGCACAGCCTTATTACCGGGCGCCGGATGCCCTGCGGGCGCGGATTCTTGCTGCCCTCCCGGAGGGTGACGTGGCCGCTGACGAGCCCATCGAAGCCCCGCGGGCCACGGCACAGCCGAGGCCGAAGCGCAGTTGGCTGGGCAACTGGCTGAATGGCTGGCTGCGTCCGCAAGGTGCGATGGGGCGGCCGGGCAGCGGCGTAGGCTCAGGCTCAGGGGCAATGATCGGGCAGGGCTGGCTCGTCGCGCTGGTGGTCGCGCTTGGTGCGGTGGCGGTGGGCGTGACCATGAGCCAGCATCGTCCCGCGCAAGGTGGCGGGTTCTCCGATGAACTGGTCGAAAGCCATGTGCGGGCGCAAATGTCCGGCCACGACATCGACGTCATTTCGACTGACCGGCACACGGTCAAGCCGTGGTTCAACGGCCGGATCGACTATTCGCCGCCGGTCGAGGACCTCGCGGCGAGCGGTTTTCCGCTTGAAGGCGGCCGGCTGGATTACATCGCGCATCAGCGGGTGGCGGTGCTGGTATACCGCTATCAGAAGCACATCATCGACGTCTACGTGTTTCCGGAAGCGCGCTCCGCCGATGCTGGACCAGAAGCCGCCGCCGGGCTTTCGATGGCGCAGACCCGCGAGGGTTACTCGCTTGCGCACTGGAATGCGCAGGGGATGACCTGGTGGGCGGTCACCGACGCCGCGCCGGACGCGCTCAGTGGGCTCGAAAAGGCGCTGAAAGCCCGTCTGGCGGGCGGCAGCGAGCAGACCGAGGGGGGCTGAGCGGGCTTCGTGTGCGCCCCCCGGGCGTGATTTTCCCGGGCGCGCACGCGTGGCGGCCTTGTGTTCCCGTTTGTCCCCGTTTATTCACTTCGTCCTAAACCCTTGAAAACACACCCGATTCGGGCGCCGCATTAACGGGATATCTTGCAACCCGGCCCTAATCGGGTTACACTCTTTGGCTTCTCACTTGCCACACCGGTTCAGACGCCCGGGTGGCTCTAATCCACAAGTCCACAAGGAGTGTGTATGCGTCATTATGAAATCGTCTTTATTGTGCACCCCGATCAGAGCGAGCAAGTGCCCGCCATGATCGAGCGTTACAAAAGCACGATCACCTCGCACGGTGGCCAGATCCACCGTATCGAAGACTGGGGCCGTCGCCAACTGGCCTACATGATCGAGAAACTCGCGAAGGCTCACTACGTCTGCATGAACATCGAATGCGACCAAACCACGCTCGACGAGCTGGAACACGCATTCAAGTTCAATGACGCGGTTCTGCGTCACCTGATCGTCAAGATGAAGAAGGCCGAAACCGGCCCGTCGCCGATGATGAAGGAAGTGCAGCGCGAAGAAGCCAAGAAGTCGGCTGCTACGCAACCGTCCGAAGCGCAGGCTTAAGACACACTATTTAAGCTACCAGACGAAAGCGTCGCTCTCGCCAAAGGCTACATGAATCGGCTGCAACTTACGGCCAGCGTCGTTGAACGCGAACCGGTGCGGTATACCCCCGCCGGCGTTCCGATTGCAGGCTGCACGTTGCACCACCGCACGGAAGTCGTCGAAGCCGGCATTGCCCGGCAAGTCGAACTGACCATGCAGGCGGTAGCCGCAGGTGAGGCGAGCGGTAAGCTGGAAGGCTGTCAGATGGGCGTGGAAACGCTCTTCACAGGCTTTCTGGCGAAAAAGCACCGCAACGCAAGAACTCTGGTATTTCACATCACAGAATTGCAGGACATTGGAAAGGACTGAACATGCCCCGCCCGACTGGTAAGAAATTCGACAAGCGTCGTCAGCAACAAAATCCGCTCTTCAAGCGCAAGAAGTTCTGCCGTTTCACGGCCGCTGGCGTCGATCACATCGACTACAAGGACCTCGAAACGCTGAAGGACTTCATCGGCGAAAACGGCAAGATCACGCCGGCGCGTCTCACGGGTACGAAGTCGCACTATCAACGCCAGCTGGATACAGCAATCAAGCGCGCACGTTTCCTCGCGCTGGTGCCGTACACCGACCAGCACAAGGCCTAACCCGACGACGCGATAAGGAGTATCCGAATGCAAATTATTCTTCTGGAAAAAGTCGTCAATCTGGGCAACCTGGGCGATATCGTGAAGGTCAAGGACGGTTACGCACGTAACTTCCTGATCCCGAACAAGCAAGCTCGCCGTGCAACGAAGGAAGCCCTGGCCGAATTCGAAGTTCGCCGTGCAGAACTGGAAAAGATCGCCGCTGAAAAGCTGGCTGCCGCTCAAGCTCAAGGCGAAAAGCTGGCAGGCTCGACAGTTCAGATCAATCAGAAGGCTGGCGTCGACGGCCGTCTGTTCGGTTCGGTGACGAACGCGGACATCGCTGACGCACTGGTCAAGCAAGGCTTCGCAGTGGAAAAGGCGCAAGTGCGTCTGCCGGAAGGCCCGCTGAAGCTGGTTGGCGACCACGCTGTTCAGATCTCGCTGCACACCGACGTTCTCGTCGATGTCAACGTGGCTGTGATCGGCGAACACGTCTAAGCATCAGTTAGCATCTGCCAGGTTGTTACTGGCAAAAGGCAGGGGCCGGGTGACCGGCCCCTGCCTTTTTTTGTTGCCCGTTTCCGATGTATCGAAGTATCGGTTTTGATTTCCCTCCGCGCGCATTTACCCGATAATTCCTCTCCATGAACGCACCGTCCAAAGATCCCCAAATCGAGTCGCTGAAAGTCCCGCCGCATTCGATCGAAGCCGAGCAGTCGGTGCTGGGCGGCCTGCTGCTCGACAACGCGGCATGGGACCGCATCGCCGACTTCCTGTCGCAGAGCGATTTTTACCGATACGACCACCGCATCATTTTCGAGCACATCGGCAAGCTGATCGCGGCGACGCGTCCGGCCGACGTGATTACCGTGTACGAGGCGCTCGGCACCTCGGGCAAGGCGGAAGAGGTCGGCGGTCTGGCGTACCTGAACGCGCTGGCGCAGAACACGCCGAGCGCGGCCAATATCCGCCGCTATGCGGAAATCGTGCGCGATCGCGCGGTGCTGCGCCGTCTCGTATCCGTGGCCGACGAAATTTCCGCCGACGCTTTCAACCCGCAGGGTAAGGAAGTCCGCCAGTTGCTGGACGAAGCCGAATCGAAGGTGTTTTCGATTGCTGAAGACGGCGCGCGTGGTACGCAGGGCTTCCTGGAGATCGGGCCGCTCCTGACCGAGGTGGTGGAACGTATCGACACGCTGTATCACACCGCGAATCCGAGCGATGTGACGGGCACGCCGACTGGCTTCGTCGATCTGGATCGCATGACTTCGGGCATGCACGGTGGTGAGCTGATCATCGTGGCAGGGCGCCCGTCGATGGGTAAGACGGCGTTTTCGATGAACGTCGGCGAGTATGTGGCGGTCGAGTATGGCCTGCCGGTCGCCGTGTTCTCCATGGAAATGCCGGGCTCGCAGCTCACCATGCGTATGCTGGGCTCGGTCGGCCGGCTCGACCAGCACCGTATGCGGACTGGGCGTCTGACTGACGAGGATTGGCCGAAGCTCACGCACGCGGTGCAGAAAATGAGCGAGGCGCAGATTTTCATCGACGAAACCGGTGGTTTGAACCCGATGGAACTGCGCTCGCGCGCGCGTCGACTGTCGCGCCAGTGCGGCAAGCTGGGCCTGATCATCATCGACTATTTGCAGCTGATGAGCGGTTCGTCGTCGGGTGAAAACCGTGCGACCGAAATCTCGGAAATCTCGCGTTCGCTGAAGAGTCTCGCCAAAGAACTCGACGTACCCGTGATCGCCTTGTCGCAGCTCAACCGGGGTCTAGAACAGCGCCCGAACAAGCGGCCGATCATGTCCGACTTGCGTGAATCCGGCGCTATCGAGCAGGATGCGGACGTCATTCTGTTCATTTACCGCGATGAGGTCTACAACCCGGACAGCCCTGACAAGGGCACGGCGGAGATTATCATCGGTAAACAGCGGAATGGTCCGATCGGCCCTGTTCGGCTCACGTTCCACGGCCAATTCACGAAGTTCGACAATTTTGCCGGCGCGCAGAATTTCTACAGCGAGTAGAGACACAACTGCGGAGATAACTGTTGGGACTGTTGTAACGGTGCTTTCAAAAGTGCGGCATCGATCCCGGAACGGTACAATGTGGCGGTTTTATGTCAGCCATAATGTGACCAATTTTCGGGATCCCAATGTTCGGTCGATTCATGCCCACCGAGGGCAAGTTCTTTGAAATTTTCAATGCGCACGCAACGTGCATCGTCTCAGCAAGCCGCGAACTCGAACTGCTGATCGACAACCTGCAGGACGCCGAGACCCACAAGCAAAACGTGCAGAAGGCCGAAAAGGCCGCTGACAAGCTCACGCACGAAACCATCGACCTGCTGCACAAGACCTTCATCACGCCGCTCGACCGCGACGAGATCCACAAGCTGATCACCACGATGGACGACATCCTCGATCTGATGGAGGACGTCGCCACCGCTATCTCGCTGTACGACGTGCAGGCGGTGACCTCCGAGGCGAGCCAGTTGGCGCATATCTGCACGGCCACCTCCGAGCGTGTGCAGTTCGCCGTCAGCCTGCTGTCGGACATGAAGCAGGCGAGCCAGATCCTGAAGGCGTGCGAAGACATCGACCGTCTGGAATCGGAAGCCGACCGCGTGCTGCGCTCGGCGATGTCGAAGCTTTTCCGCGAAGAAGACAACGTCAAGACGCTGATCAAGCTGAAGGCGATTTACGAACTGCTCGAAACGATCACCGACAAGTGTGAGGACGTGGCGAACATCATCGAAGGCATCGTGCTGGAAAACGCATAATGCAATCGATACAACTCGCTATCTGGGTCGTTGCCGGCCTGGTCGCCGTCGCGCTGATTTTCGACTTCATGAACGGCTTCCACGACGCGGCGAATTCGATCGCCACGGTCGTGTCGACCGGCGTGCTGAAGCCGCAGCAGGCCGTGGCTTTCGCCGCGGCATTCAACGTTATCGCGTATTTCGTGTTCCACCTGAAGGTGGCGCAGACGGTCGGCAAGGGCACGATCGATCCGAATATCGTCGACCACTACGTCATTTTCGGCGCGCTGGTCGGGGCGATCGGCTGGAACATCATCACGTGGCATTACGGTATTCCGTCCAGCTCGTCGCATGCGCTGATCGGCGGGCTGGTGGGCGCGGCGCTCGCCAAGTCGGGCTGGGGTTCGCTCAATATCGACGGGTTGATGAAGACGGTTGCCTTCATTTTCATCTCGCCGCTGCTCGGTTTCGTGCTCGGCTCGTTCTTCATGCTGGCGGTGTCGTGGATCTATTTCCGCACGCCACCGAGCAAGGTCGACCGGCGCTTCCGTCGTCTGCAACTGGTGTCCGCAGGCTTGTACAGCCTTGGCCACGGCGGTAACGATGCACAGAAGACCATCGGCATTATCTGGATGTTGCTGATCGCGACCGGCTACGCCTCGTCGATTGCCGATGCACCGCCGCTGTGGGTAATCGGTGGCTGCTATCTCTCGATGGGCGTTGGTACGTTGTTCGGCGGCTGGCGGATTGTCCGCACGATGGGCCAGAAGATCACCAAGCTGAAGCCGGTCGGCGGTTTTTGCGCCGAGGCGGGTGGGGCGATTACGCTCTTCACCGCGTCGTGGCTCGGCATTCCGGTGTCCACCACGCATACGATTACCGGCGCGATCGTCGGTGTCGGCGCGACGCAGAAGTTGAGTGCGGTGCGTTGGGGGGTGGCGGGCAACATCGTCTGGGCGTGGATTCTGACGATCCCGGCCTCCGCAGCGCTCTCCGCGGCTGCCTGGTGGCTCGGCCACCGCTTCCTGTAAATGCGGTGCGGACGGCGAAGGCCGTCCGCGCGTTTTCAGGCTTCAAAGCTCTGTCTCGGAGCCCGACGCCACAAGCACCGGGCCTCACACCCCTAAAGCTGCAAAAAAAGCGCGCCGCTCAGATCAGCGGCGTGCTGCCTCCATCCATCGGGACGATTGCGCCCGTCACATAGCTCGCGCGGCGGCTCGCCAGAAACAGCGCGACATCAGCGATTTCCTCCGGTTTTGCATAGCGTCCGAGCGGCACCTTGGCCTGCCCGCGCGCCAGCGCGTCCGCGTTTTCGATGCCTTGCTGCGACGCTTCCAGCCTGACCGCTTCCTCGACGCGTTCGGTCAGTGTCGAACCCGGATTGATCGCGTTGATGCGGATGCCGTAGCGCGCGTAGTAGTGGGCGAGGCCGACAGTGGCCAGCATCAGCGCGGCATTGGCGGCGCCACCGGCGATATGGATATCGCTAGCGATTTTGCCGCCCATGCCGATGATGTTGACGATCGTGCCGGGTGCGCCGCCGTCGCCGGCCTTGACGCGCTCGGCCATGCGCCGCAGCACTTCCTGCTGCGGGTAGATGTAGGGGAAATACTTGGCTTCCATGGTCGCGCGGAACGCGTCGGCGTCCAGCGTTTCCGGGTCATAGCGACGGGCAGCGCCGGCGCTGTTGATCAACACGTCGATGGGCCCGACGGCGGTGCTGACTTCCTCGACGATGTCCGCGGCACTGTGCGGTTCGTGCAGGTCGGCGCGGGTGCGATGCACGTGCAGACCTTCCTGCTTCAACTGTTCGTACGCGCGCGCGAGATTGGCGGGGTCGCGCGAAACGATCGCGACTTTTGCGCCCTCGAGGGCGAACGCCCGGGCGCAGGCGAACCCGATCCCTTTGCTGCCGCCCGTGATTAACACCACCTTGTCATTCAGCCCGAGATCCATCGTTATCACCCGCTGTCGGAAGAATATCGATGACGATAGCAGATCGGCAGCGCAGCGGGGATGGACAGGGTCGAGGTGAGGAGTGTGGGTGCTACCGGGAGACTGAATTCGGGCGGTACGGCCATCGCTATGAGTGACGAGCCGTGCGTCACGCGCCACTGACTGAATCGTTAGTAACTGCCGTTGGCGAAGCGCGCGATCGGGTCGTCGGTGGTTTGCGTCGGGGCAGGGATGCCACGCGATGCGGTCGAGGCGCGCATGATCTGGACGCCCGCATTCCCATCGGCTTGACGAGCTTGTTGGGCCTGGCGCACGGCGACGGACGCGGGGGGCGGCGGCTCGAATGCATCGGCGGCGGCGTCGATCGGATCAGGCGCGCGAACTGTAATCGTTGGCGGTTCAGCACGCACAGCTGCCGCCACCTGTTGATTCGCTGAGCCGGCAGCAGCGTCATACGTATTCGCCTGAGCGGCCGACACAGACCCCGGAGGCACCGCGCCTGCCGCACGCGCTTGCATCTGCGCGGCGCTCATACCAGGCGGTGGGGGTTCGAACGGATCAGCTTGTGGTGCCGCAGCCGCGGCCACCGTAGGTTGACCGCTTGCAGTCAGCGGCGGACGAGTGGTCGCCGCGACACGCGCCGTTTGCTGCGGCGCCACAGGGTCCGCGGTATAACTCGAAGCTTCCGCCGCAACAGGAGCTCCCGCATAGCCCGAAGGTCGCGTCGCCGCAGAATTCGCGGAGTAGCCCGAAGCTTGCGCCGCCACCGCGACACCTGCATAAGCCGGTGCCGACTGAGTCTGAGCCACCGGCGCAACACGCTCGGGTTGAGGCGCCGCAGCCTGATAGCTCGGCGTATCGAACGGCGCCGGTGTCGCAGCCGGCGCTGCGACCCGACGAATACCGTCGAAGCGCTTGGCCCAATAGGGATTGGTCAGGTAGTCGAGCCGCACGGTACCACCTGTCGACGGGGCGTTGACAAAGCGCAGCTTGCCCACATAAATGCCAACGTGAGAATGTGCGCGTCCGGTGGTATTGAAGAAAATCAGATCGCCCGGCGCAATTTCATCCGGTTCGACGGATTCGCCGCGGCCGCTCATATCCGCGGTAGTTCGCGGCAGATTGACGGAAGCGGCGCGCGATACCACATAGCGAACCAATCCACTGCAATCGAAGCCGCTATCGGGCGTATTCCCACCCCAGCGGTATGGAATGCCGACCAGACTCATCGCCTGAATCGAGATTTCCTCGCGCCCGATGCTATGGTCGACGAAATTCGGGAAACCTGGCGGCGGTGCATGATAGGCACCATTCGTGACCACAACCGATGAACCCGGCCCGCGCGACGTCTTTTGCGGCGCGCCGGCGCAAGCGGCGAGCAGCAAAACGGTCAGCAGCGAAAAGGCGAGTCGGCGCATGAAGACGAAGGGAGCGGTAAACGCTCGTTTAATGGCGGACGATGTCGGGATGGTAGCCCGTCGAACCTGGCTCAGGCAAGAATTCTTGATAACTTACTTGAAGTTTGTGCGCTAAGTGTTGCCCAGCGGGAACGCGTGCCCAATAAAAAAGCCGCGTCCGGGCTGACCCGGACGCGGCTTCTAGCCGAAGCTAAAGCATTGAAACTTAAAGGATCTCCGACGCGTAATCCGCCAGGCGCGAACGCTCGCCGCGCGCCAGCGTCACATGCCCGCTGTGCGCCCAGCCCTTGAAGCGGTCGACCACGTACGTCAAGCCCGAACTGCCTTCTGTCAGGTAAGGCGTATCGATTTGCGCGATATTGCCGAGACAAATGATCTTCGTGCCCGGACCCGCTCGCGTGACCAGCGTCTTCATCTGCTTCGGCGTCAGGTTTTGCGCCTCGTCGATGATCAGATACTTGTCCACGAACGTACGGCCGCGCATGAAGTTCATGCTCTTGACCTTCAGGCGCGAGCGGATCAGCTCCTGAGTCGCGGCGCGGCCCCATTCGCCGGCGGCATCGTCGGTTTTCTGCAGGACTTCGAGGTTGTCGTCGAATGCACCCATCCAAGGCTGCATTTTTTCCTCTTCCGTACCCGGCAGAAAGCCGATGTCTTCACCGACCGGCACCGTGGCGCGCGTCACGATGATCTCGTTGTAGCGCTTGTCGTCGAGCACCTGGGCAAGACCAGCCGCGAGCGCGACCAGCGTCTTGCCGGTACCGGCCTGACCCAGCAGCGTAACGAAGTCGATCTCCGGATTCATCAACAGGTTCAGCGCGAAGTTCTGCTCGCGATTGCGCGCCGTGATGCCCCACACGTTGTTCTTGTGGTGGCCGTAGTCGCGCAAGGTTTGCAGCAGCGCCGTCTTGCCGTTCAGCTCGCGTACTAGCGCATGAAACGTCGGCTCGCCGTTCTGCGGCTCCAGATAGACGAATTCGTTGACCAGCATCGAGGCGCAGAGCGGTCCCGTCACGCGGTAATACGTGGTGCCAGTTTTGGTGTCCTGCCAGCTCTCCATGCCCTTCGCGTGCTTGGTCCAGAAATCCTGGGGCAGCGCGCGGATGCCCGAGTACAGCAGATCGCTGTCTTCGAGCACCTGGTCGTTGAAGTAGTCTTCCGCGGGCAGGCCGAGTGCATGCGCCTTGATCCGCATGTTGATGTCTTTCGACACCAGCACGACCTGGCGATCCATCCGGTCGCGCTGCAACGCCCGCACCACGCCGAGAATCTGGTTGTCGGCCTTGCCATCCGGCAGGCCTTCGACCGGCTCGATGGCGTTGAGCTTGGTCTGGAAGTACAGGCGTCCGGACGCCTCACGGCTGCCGAGACGCGCCAGCGAAATGCCGTCAGAGATGTTGCCGGCGTTCGCCACCAACGCGTCCAGCGTACGACTCACCTGGCGAGCGTTACGCGCGACTTCGGACATGCCCTTCTTGTGGTTGTCCAGTTCTTCCAACGTCATCATCGGCAGATAGACGTCGTGTTCCTCGAAACGGAACAGGCAGCTTGGATCGTGCATCAGCACGTTCGTGTCGAGCACGAAAAGCTTCTGCATTTCGAGCGGGTCGGTGGACGCGCCGCGCTTCTTGCTGGTGCCGCGCGTGCTGGGTGCCACGGCTGCGGGCGTGCTGGCGGCCGGGTCTTTCGCGCTTGGCGCGCGCGCGACGACCGGTTGCGATTTGGCCGCAGGCGTAGAAACAACCGCCGGCTCGGCTTGCGGACGGGCAGCGGGAACCGGTTGCAGCAATGCGGCAGTTTGCTTCGATTTACGTCCACGCGCCGGTGCAGCTTGCTCGGCGGATGCGGACGCAGCAGGGGAGGCCGACGATGCCGGCACGGGCCGCAACGTGGTTGCGGCATTGGCGGCGTGCGCCATCGGTGTGGCGACGTTTGCGCGGCCGTAATCGGCCGACTCTGCTGATTCCCCTCCGACTGCCTGTTTCTTCGCGGCGGAGCGCGCCGGCGTGGCGGCTTTGGCCTTGTATTCGTCAGGCGGCAGGAGATTGCCGAGCTTGCTGGGGGGGGTAGGCAAAGGCATGGTTTCCCTCGAATTAATCGGGTCACATTTCGTGCGCCGCCTGTCGCATTCTGCCGGTGCCAGTGAGTGCGCACGCAGTTTGCGCCCGGAGGCGCGCATTCGGTCTAGAGATGCCGGTTCGCCTGGTTTTCGATCGGCTCCTTAACGGAAGCGCGTGGCCGAGTGAACGCACGGCTTAGCGCAATTAAAAAAGCCGCCGCCCCGGCGTACGGGACAAGCGGCTCGCCTTCGGTTATCGCGTTGCGCCTCATGACTTCGACGGAGCCGATAAAACGGCCGTCAAGTCCGGCGCAGCGACGAAAAGTGTGGGGTGGACAGGCACTCATTGGAACCCAATATAACGCGCCTCAAAGCGCTTGTACAGCCTCCAGAATGTCATCGACATGCCCTGGCACTTTCACGCCACGCCACTCCTGGCGCAGCACGCCTTCGGCGTCGATCAGGAACGTGGAGCGTTCGATCCCACGCACTTCTTTGCCATACATTTTCTTCAATTTCATGACGCCGAAGAGCGCACACAAGGTTTCTTCGGGGTCCGAGATCAACGGAAACGGCAGTTCGAGCTTTGCCTTGAAATTGTCATGGGAGCGCAGGCTATCGCGTGACACGCCGAGAATTTCCGCGCCGGCTTTCTTGAACTTTGGATACAGATCGCGGAATTGCAGACCTTCGGTCGTGCAGCCCGGCGTGTTGTCCTTCGGGTAGAAATACAGCACCACCTTCTTGCCCCGCAGCTTGGACAGCGTGATCTCGCCACCGGTAGCGGGGGCGGTAAAGTCGGGGATGGGTTGGTCGACTGCGATGGGCACGAGGTTCTCCGGTTGTTATGGCCGACGCCGCAGCATTTGCACTTGCAACTGCTGCGGCACCGGCCTGGCATCGAGGCTTTCGGGGAGGGCGACTGGCGCGTGTGGTGGTCGCTCGCGCGGCCTGGTCGTCAGTGCCGGCGAGAGATTGGCCAGTCAGGGCTGGACAATCAACTCGCCGGAGCGACCTGGAATTTCGCCCCACGTAACAGGGTACGATGGCAGCGTGCTGCGGTCTAGCGTGGCGTAGTAATCACCCATGGTCGCGAAGGTATGACCTTGCGCCCGCCAGCCTTCCAGCAGCTGTTCGAAAATCGGCGCGAGCTTTTGTCCTTCGAGCTCCGCGTGCAGCGTAAACACCTGATCGTGCGGATTGTTTTCGGTGTGCTTCAACATCCATGCGGCGACGGTGTGCTCGTCGACCCCATCCACACCCAGCACTTCGTCGAGCGTGGGCAGCGTGGTGGGCATCTGTACGTGCGACAGTTGCCGGCCGTCGACCACCGGCAGATACGGCGAGTGGCCGCGCCCGTCGGACGCGTAGCGCATGCCCCACGCGTCGATCTGCTCGAACGCATGTCCGTTCATCTGCCAGCCCGCCGCACCGTGCGTGACGGGCGGCGCGCCGAAGATCGCGACGAAGCGGTTGAAGCTCTTCTGCATCTGCTTCTCGGTCCACTCCTGATCTTGCGAACGCACGTTGTCCTGCCAGTACACGTGGTCCCAGGTGTGGATGCCGCATTCGAAACCGGCCTCGTGAATCGCGCGCATTTCCGCGGCAGTTTTCACGCCGATATCCGGACCCGGCAGCAGCACGCCGTACATCAATTGCCTGATGCCGTAATGTTCGACCACCGAGGTACGCGACACCTTCTTCAGAAAGCCCGGCCGCAACACGCGGCGCATCGCCCAACCGGTGTGGTCGGGCCCGAGGCTGAAGAGGAAAGTGGCGCGCGCCTTGAAGCGGTCGAAGATGCGCGCGAGATTCGGCACGCCTTCGCGGGTGCCGCGCAGCGTGTCGACGTCGATCTTCAGGACGATACGAGCCAAGGATCAGGCCTTATTGTTGTTCGACGAGGGCGCGCGCTTCGGCGACGTGGCCGCGATACGCTTCGAAAATCTTGCGCAGCGCTTCGTCGAAGGTCGACTTCGGCGCCCAGCCGAGTTCCTGCATCGTGTTGTCGATCTTCGGCACGCGGTTCTGCACGTCCTGGTAGCCCGCACCGTAGTAGGCGCCCGAGGACGTTTCGACCAGCTGCACCTTCTTGGCCAGTTCGGCGTATTCCGGGAATTCGGCGGCCAGCGTCAGCATCTTGTGCGCGAGCTCGCGCACCGAGAAGTTGTTGGTCGGGTTGCCGATGTTGTAGATCTTGCCCGTGGCGACGCCGTCCTTGTTTTCGATGATCTTCATCAGTGCGCCGATGCCGTCGTCGATGTCCGTGAACGCACGCTTTTGTGCGCCGCCGTCCACGAGGCTGATGTTCTCGCCGCGCACAATGTGGCCGAGGAACTGCGTGACCACGCGCGAGCTGCCTTCCTTCGGCGTGTAGATCGAATCGAGGCCCGGGCCGATCCAGTTGAACGGACGGAACAGCGTGAAGTTCAGGCCTTCCATGCCGTAACCCCAGATCACGCGGTCCATCAACTGCTTCGAGCACGCGTAGATCCAGCGCGGCTTGTTGATCGGGCCGTACGACAGTTGCGACTCTTCCGGATCGAACTGCTCGTCCGTGCACATGCCGTAGACCTCGGAGGTCGACGGGAACACGAGGTGCTTACCGTACTTGACGGCCGAACGCACGATCGGCAGGTTCGCTTCGAAGTCGAGTTCGAACACGCGCAGCGGTTGCTTCACGTACGTGGCGGGCGTGGCGATCGCGACCAGCGGCAGGATCACATCGCACTTCTTGATGTGATATTCCACCCACTCCTTGTTGATCGTGATGTCGCCTTCGAAGAAGTGCATCCGCTCATGGTTGATCAGGTCACCCAGACGTTCGGTCTGCATGTCCATCCCGAAGACTTCCCAATCGGTCGTTTCGAGAATGCGTTTGGACAGGTGATGGCCAATGAAGCCGTTCACACCCAGAATCAGGACTTTTTTCATGAGTAACGGGGAGTTTCGAGGGGAGTTTGGATGAGCCGGGCGAATTCGGACGGGGTAACGACGGTTTCGCTGCCGTCGTGCAGGTGCCGCAATTCGTGGATGGCGATCGAGCGACCGTCGCCGCATATCGCAAAAACGGCATTATCGCTTACGTGCAGGCCCGGGGGCAAATCCGAGCGAAGCGCGCCGGGCTGAGCCAGACGCGCACGGGCGATGATGAAACGGTGACCTTCGAGATCCGTAAACGCGCCGGGATAGGGCGGCGCGACCGCGCGGATCAGGTTGTAGACCTGCTGCGCGGCTTGCGTCCAGTCGATCCGGCCGTCCTCAGGCTTGCGCCCGCCATAGTAGCTGCCGTGCGCCAGATCGTTCGGCAGATGCGGCGCTTCGCCCGCAAGCAGCGCCGGGAGCACGCGCCACAACGTTTGTTCCGCGGCCACCGTGACCTTGTCGAACACTTGCGCGGCGGTGTCGTCGGGCAGGATCGGCACCGGCGTTTGCGCGATGATCGCGCCCGCGTCGGGTTTGGCGGCCATTTCGTGCAGCGTCGCGCCGGTTTCGGTTTCGCCGTGGATCACCGCCCAGTTGGTCGGCACGCGGCCGCGGTACTTCGGCAGAAGCGAGCCGTGCATGTTGTAAGCGCCCCGAGCGGCGAGCGCCAGCAGGTCGACCGGCAACATGTGGCGGTAGTAGAACGAGAAGATGAAGTCCGGGCGCGCGGCGCTCACCGCGGCGCGCAGCTCCGGGCTCTTCGGATCGGCCGGCGTGACGACGGGAATGCCGTGCTCGGCCGCAACCGAGGCGACACTGCCGAACCAGATGTTTTCGGTCGGGCTGTCCTCGTGCGTGACGACCAGCGCCACGTCGACGCCACGCGCGAGCAGTACCTGCAGGCAGCGCACGCCGACGTTGTGATACGCGAAAACGACGGCGCGCGGCTTCATGGATTCGGGTCCTGATCAATCAGCGGCGCGGCCTGCACGGCCTGCACGACCGCCTGACGCGGCGCTTCGGTCACGGTCGTGCCGTCGCGCTGCTCGAGAATCGTCTGCACCAGATAACGCGGACGTGCGCGCACCTGCTGATAAATCCGGCCGATGTATTCACCCAGCAGGCCCAACGCGAAGATGATCACGCCAAGCAGGAAGAAGATGACAGCGAACAGCGTGAACACACCTTGCACTTCCGCGCCGATGATGAAGCGGCGAATCAGCAGCAGCACGAACAGCGCCGCGGACCCGAGCGACAGGATCACGCCGATGAACGACAGCCATTGCAGCGGCACTACCGAGAAGCCGGTGACGAGGTCGAAATTCAAACGGATCAGCGAATACAGCGAGTACTTCGACTCGCCGGCAAAACGCTCTTCGTGCGCGACTTCGATCTCGACCGGATTCTGCGAGAACGTGTACGCGAGTGCCGGAATGAAGGTGTTGATTTCACCGCAGCGATTGATCGTGTCGATGATGTGCCGGCTGTACGCGCGCAGCATGCAGCCCTGGTCGGTCATCTTGATACGCGTGATGCGCTCGCGCAGACGGTTCATCGCGCGCGACGCCTTGCGGCGCCACAAGCTGTCCTGGCGTTGCAGTCGGATCGTGCCGACGTAGTCGTAGCCTTCGCGCATCTTATTGACCAGCTTGCCGATTTCTTCCGGCGGATTCTGCAGGTCGGCGTCGAGCGTGATCACGATCTCGCCGCGCGATTGCTCGAAGCCCGCCAGAATCGCCATGTGCTGGCCGTAGTTGCCGTTCAGCAGAATCACACGGGTCGTGTCGGGCCGGGCGCGGAACTGATCGGCGAGCAGCGCGGGGGATTTGTCGCGGCTGCCGTCGTTGATGAAGATTACTTCATAACCGGTGCCGAGCGCGTCAAGCGCCGGGTAGAGTCGCGCGAACAGCGCGGCCAGCCCGGCCTCTTCGTTGTACACCGGGATGATGATCGACACTTCCGGTGCGACGGCGCGATGTTCCGAATAAATCATTTCCGCTTATTTTCCGTATTGTTCGCAAATTTCATTGACCGCGCGGCAGACCCGCTCCACGTCGCCCTCGTTCATCAGCGTGAACAGCGGCAGCGTGACCGTGCTGGCGCCATAGCGCTCCGCGTGCGGGAACATGCCTTCCTTGAAGCCCTTCGCGCGGTACAGCGAGAACAGGTGAATCGCCGGGTAGTGCACGCCCGAACCGATGCCGCGTTCCTTCAACTGGCCCATGAAGCCGGCGCGGTCGATCGAGAGTTTTTCGAGCGGCAGCGTGATCAGGAACATGTGCCAGTTGCTGTTTTCAAAATCCGCCAGCGGCAGGCCGACGCCCAGTTTGGCCGCCGCGCCGCCTTCGAAGCCCGCGAAGTACGCGCGCGCCAGTTTCTTGCGCTGCGCAATGAAGCGTTCGAGATGCGGCATCTGGCCAAGGCCGACACGCGCGGCAACGTCCGTCAGGTTGTACTTGCCGCCCAGCAGGTCGCAGTCCATGCCGTCAAAGCCGGTGCGGGTGATGCCTTGCAGGCGGTACTTCTGCGCGAGGACGGCTTCTTCCTCATTGTTCAGCACCAGGGCGCCGCCTTCGATCGAGGTCAGATTCTTGTTTGCGTGGAAGCTGAACGAGACGATATCGCCGAGTTTGCCGATGCGCTCGCCTTTCCACGTCGAGCCGAACGCCTGCGCGGCGTCTTCGATCACGCGCAGCTCGTGGGCGCGGGCAATCTCGTACAGCCGGTCCATGTCGACCGGCAGGCCCGACAGGTACACCGGAATGATCGCTTTGGTGCGCGGCGTGATGGCCTTTTCCAGCAGATCCAGGTCGATGTTGCGAGTCACCGGATCGATGTCGACGAACACTGGCGTCGCGCCGACTTCGTAGACCACATTGCTGGTCGCAACCCACGAGGCGGGGGTGGTGATGACTTCGTCGCCTTCGCCCACACCGGCGATGCGCAATCCGATTTCGAGCGTCGCAGTGCCGGAGTTGAACGTGCGCACCGGACGGCCGCCGCAGAACTCGGACAACGCCGCTTCGAACTTCTGGTTCTGCGGGCCGGTGGTGATCCAACCGGAGCGGAGCACGTCGGCGACGCCCTGAATCGTTTCTTCATCGATCTCAGGTTTGACAAACGGCAAAAACGGGACTGTTGACTGGCTCATGAATGCTTCGCTCGATTGAAAGGGGCGCAACCCGAAGGGCGCGAAGTAGATCACAAACTAAGCGCAAACCCAAGGCCACGACTAAAAAAGGGCGTAACCGCCAAGCTTACCGCGGCCAAGCTTACGTTTTACTTAGCCGGCGGCGGTGCCCGGCTTACCGCATCTTTTTCCGCCAGCATTTTCGCGGCGCGTGCATCGGTGCAGCGCAATAAACGGTAATAAATCGTGCCCGGCACCGTGCTGCCGGGGCTGTGCCGCCTAGCTGCGCGCCAGGACGACCACGCCGATCAGGATGACGCCGATCCCCACCAGCTTCTGTACCGACATCACTTCGCCGAATAGATACCACGCCGCGAACGCGTTGACGACGTATCCGAGCGACAGCATCGGATAGGCGATCGACACGTCCACCCGCGAGAGTCCGATCACCCATACGCCCACGCTGATCACATAACAGGCCAGCCCGCCGATGATCGGCGGCTGGGTCGCGAGGCGAAAGGCGATGGGCAGGATGTTCGCACGGGTGAATTCGAAGTGTCCAACGGCATTCGTTCCGGCTTTGAGCAGCAACTGCGCACCGGCGTTCAACGTGACGCCTGCGAGGATACAAAAGAGCGAAATCGGGTTCATCGAACGGTCAGTTCCTGAGATGGGGTCATTGTTGTGGTTTTTCCACTGGCACGGGTGCGTCGGGCGCCGGTGCGTTCTGCGTCGCAGCGCCGGATGCGGGCGCGGCCACCGCCGCGGGCTTCGTCACCACCACCCGGCGAGAGTCGCGCGCGATCACCTGCATCGGCAGCCCCTCTTTGAGCAGGCTGTCGTAAGTCGACGGCGGGATCAGCGCGAGCGCATAGCGATCGGCCTTCCAGCGCTCGACCCACGCGTCGACCGTCGGCACCCATTTCTGCGGTTCGACGGATATGCCGAACGCCAGTTCGTCCGGATGTTCGACCATGATCATCGTGTGGTCGACGTAGAACGGCATCGTATGATCGAGCACGCCGACCGAATAGAACGGCGTATCGGCCGGCAACTTCGCGATCTCGGCCTTGATCGCGGGCGCGAGCGGCGCGCCGGAACTCAGGCGGCCGAACACGTCGTGACCTGTGCCTGCGATTGTGCCGAGCAGTAGCCACGCCGCGCCAAAGCTCGCGACAGCGCCAAGCGTGCCGGCGCGGCTGCGGCGGTTCAGCCACAGCGCGAACAGCGTGACCACGAAGGCAGCGCCGAGCGCCGCCAGCACCCAGCTGCGGTATTCGACGTACAGCTCGGTCGGGTTGCGCGCGTTGCCGAAGCGCGCCATGAACAGCGCGGCAAACGCGGCGACGACGAGAAACAGCGCATAGCCGGCCAGATGGCGGCGCAACTGGTCACGGGTGACGAGCGGCAGGTACATACCGATCACCAGGGCGATCGACGGCGCGATCGGCAGCGTGTACGAGAGCAGCTTGGAGTGCGATGCGCTGAAGAACAGAAAGATGAACGCGGTCCACACCAGCATCAGCGTGACCGGCGCGAAGCCGTTCGGCTGGCGCGGCAGGCGCCAGGCATGGCGCACGCTCTGGAAGGTCACCGACAACCACGGCAGGAAGCCGACCAGCAGCACCGGCACGAAATAGTAGAACGGCCCCGGGCGGTTCTGTTCAGGCGTCAGATAGCGCTTGAATTGTTGAACGATGAAGAAGAAGTTCAGGAATTCCGGGTTGCGCTGCTGCACCAGCACGAACCATGGCGTGACGATCGCGAAGAACACGATCAGGCCGCCGATCAGATGCAGGCGCTTCCATACGGCCCAGTCGCGTGCGACGAGGGTGTACAGCACCAGCACCGCACCTGGCAGGATCACGCCGACGAGGCCCTTGGACAGTACCGCCAGCGCCATCGCCCCCCAGCACACCCACATCCATGCCCGCACGTTGGCCGTCGGCAGGTTGGCGCGCTGCGCGAGCAGCAGCGCGCAGAGCGTCAGTTCCATCCAGAACGACAGGCCCATGTCGAGCGTGTTGAAGTGGCCCATCAGGTTCCAGTACGGCGACGTGGCCAGCACGATCGCCGCGAACACGCCGGTCGCCGCATTGAACACGCGCGCACCGGTGAAACCGATCAACAGCACGCCGGCAAAGCCCGTCAGCGCGGTGTAGAGGCGCGCCTGCCATTCGCCGATGCCGAACCACGCGAACGTGAGCGCGTTGAGCCAGGTTTGCAGCGGTGGCTTCTCAAAATACTTGTAGCCGTTGTAGCGCGGCGTGATCCAGTCGCCGGTGACGAACATTTCGCGCGCCATTTCGGCGTAGCGGCCTTCGTCGCTCGGCAGCAGATGCCGCCAGCCGAGCGGCACGAACCAGATTACGGCGAGGGCCAGCACCAGCAGCAGGATCGTGGTGCGGTTGAGCGGTAGCCTCGTCGGCGTATCGTTCATGAATTTCAACCTTGTTGGCGACGCCGCGTGGGCAGCGAGGCAGTGTTATCTGAAAATGGCGATCGCCAGCATGGCGCCAATGGCGCGCAGTGTACGTTATCGGCCGTGGCGCGGCGAGGGCGCGCGGCCGGTCCGGCGATGCGCACGCGGCGGCTGCCATGCCTCGCGGCCGCTGTCGGCACGTCAGGCAAACGCTCGCTGCCCGCCGCCTCTAGCCTTCGATCAGCAACGCGGCCGCGACCTTGCGGCCCTCGGCCATCAGAATGTTGTAGGTGCGGCAGGCGGCCTTGAAGTCCATCGTTTCGACGCCGATGCGTTTGGCGGTGAGCGCGGCGGTCAGGCGCGGATGGGGAAAGCGCAGGCGCTCACCGCTGCCGAATATGACCACTTCGGGCGCGGCGTCCACCAGCATGGCGAAGTGCTCGGCGCTCAGGTCTTCGAACGAGGAGACGGGCCAAGGGATAACCGGGGCTTCCGGCAGCAGGAGAATGCTGCCGGCGTGGCGCACCAGATTGATTTCGACATAGCCGGCGCCGTAACCGGTGACGGTATTAAGGGCGCCGCTGGAATCCTGATGTAATTTCAAATTCGTTTTCCGAAGTCGTCGTGAGACATCATGCGTGTTGGCGGCCTGACCTGGCAGAACGGAAGCAGGGCGGTTTGACGCGAGTGGGACACGCGAGTGGCACAGCGAGTGACACAGAAGCGGCCGAAAAGCCTTGCCGTTGCGGTTGGTGCATTGCGGAAGTCGGCCAAAATCCGCTAAATTATAACTTTTTAGCCGCCTTGCGGCGCCCCTCGCTCGAGTGCCCCCTCATGTGCTGTCATAAGCCGCCCTGAGAGGACGGGCGCGGCCCATCGGCTACCTGCCCTGGTTTTGCCTGCATTTCGTCTGCTTTTCTCGTCTCTGGCGAGCGTGCCGCGTCATAATTCCCCGTATCGGCGGACTTGCCCGGGTCCCGGTTTTTCCGCCCCCGCTTGTTCGCCCAAGCCCATCAACAGGATGAAGTGCCCGCCGTGAAACCGATTCTCAAATCCAACAAGTTGTTGAATGTCTGCTACGACATTCGCGGGCCCGTCCTCGAACATGCGAAGCGCCTCGAAGAAGAGGGCCACCGCATCATCAAGCTGAACATCGGCAATCTCGCGCCGTTCGGCTTTGACGCGCCGGATGAAATCATCCAGGACATGATCCTGAATCTGCCGGGCTCGTCCGGCTACTCGGATTCCAAGGGTGTGTTCGCCGCGCGCAAGGCGATCATGCATTACACGCAGCAAAAGGGCGTGCACGGCGTCGAACTGGACGACATTTACATCGGCAACGGTGCCTCCGAGCTGATTGTGATGGCGCTGCAGGGCCTCTTGAACGACGGCGACGAAGTCTTGCTGCCCGCGCCGGACTACCCGCTGTGGACCGCCGGCGTCAGCCTGTCGGGCGGCACGCCCGTGCATTACATCTGCGACGAATCGAACAGCTGGATGCCCGATCTGGACGACATTCGCGCGAAAATCACGCCGAATACGCGTGCGCTCGTCGTCATCAATCCGAACAACCCCACCGGCGCGCTGTACTCGGACGAACTGTTGCTCGGCCTGATCGAGATCGCCCGCCAGCATGGCCTCGTGATCTTTGCCGACGAGGTCTACGACAAGATCGTCTACGACGGCAAGAAGCACACGTCAGTGGCCGCGCTCTCAGAAGACGTGCTCACTGTCACATTTAACAGCCTCTCGAAGAGTTACCGTTCGTGCGGCTACCGCGCAGGCTGGATGTTCATTTCGGGCCTGACCGGCGAGAATCGCCGCAATGGCAAAGACTACTTCGAAGGGCTCGGCATTCTGGCCTCGATGCGCCTGTGTCCGAACGTGCCCGGCCAGTACGCGATCCAGACCGCGCTCGGCGGCTATCAGAGCATCAACGACCTGATCGTGCCGAGTGGGCGCCTGTACAAACAGCGCGAACTCGCGTACGACATGCTGACGGCCATCCCCGGCGTGAGTTGCGTGAAGCCCGAGGCGGCGCTGTATATGTTTCCGCGCCTCGATCCGAAGATTTATCCGATCCAGGACGACCAGCAGTTCATCCTCGACCTCCTGCTGGAAGAGCGCGTGCTGCTGGTTCAAGGCACCGGTTTCAACTGGAAGACGCCGGATCACTTCCGCGTCGTGTTCCTGCCGAACGTGGACGACCTCGCGGATTCGATCAACCGGATCGCGCGCTTCCTCGACGGCTACCGCAAACGCCACACGGCTTGAGATGGACGGCGCGCCCGGCGCGCGCCGCTGTCAGCCCCAGTTTCCTTTTAATCCCTTACTCGAAAACACACGCTGCATGGAACCGATCAAAGTTGGACTGCTGGGCTTCGGCACGGTAGGCAGCGGCACCTTCACGGTACTGCGCCGCAATCAGGAAGAAATCAAACGCCGCGCGGGCCGCGGCATTGAGATTGCGCGCATTGCCGTGCGCAATCCCGCCAAGGCGACTGCGGCACTCGGCAGCGAGGCCGGCACCGTGGCGCTGACCGATGACTTCAACGCGGTGGTGGACGATCCGTCGATCGATATCGTGGCGGAAATGATCGGCGGCACGGGCGTTGCGCGCGACCTCGTCCTACGCGCGATCAAGAACCGCAAGCATGTGGTCACCGCCAACAAGGCGCTGCTCGCCGTGCACGGTACGGAGATTTTCGAAGCGGCGCGCGCCAACGGCGTGATGGTGGCGTTCGAGGCGGCGGTGGCGGGTGGCATTCCGATCATCAAGGCGCTGCGCGAAGGGCTCACGGCCAATCGCATCCAGTACATCGCCGGCATCATCAACGGCACGACGAACTACATCCTCTCGGAGATGCGCGACCGCGGGCTCGATTTCGCGACCGCCTTGAAGGCCGCGCAGGAGCTGGGTTACGCGGAAGCCGATCCGACCTTCGACATCGAAGGCGTGGACGCCGCCCACAAGGCGACGATCATGAGCGCGATCGCGTTCGGCGTGCCGGTGCAGTTCGACAAGGCGTACGTCGAAGGCATCAGCAAACTGGCGGCAATCGACATCAAATACGCTGAAGAACTTGGCTACCGCATCAAGCTGCTTGGCATCTCGCGCCGTACGGACAAGGGCATCGAATTGCGCGTGCATCCCACGCTGATTCCGGAAAAACGCCTGCTGGCGAACGTGGAAGGCGCGATGAACGCGGTCGTCGTACACGGCGACGCGGTGGGCTCCACGCTGTACTACGGCAAGGGCGCGGGCGCGGAGCCGACGGCCTCCGCCGTGGTGGCCGATCTGGTCGACGTGACGCGTCTGCATACGGCGGACCCGGAGCATCGCGTGCCGCATCTGGCGTTCCAGCCGGACAGCCTGTCGAGCACGCCGATCCTGCCGATCGACGAAGTGACGAGTGGCTACTACCTGCGCCTGCGCGTGGCGGACGTGACGGGCGTGCTGGCCGACATCACGCGCATCCTCGCGGATCGGGGCATTTCGATCGACGCGCTGCTGCAGAAGGAATCGGAGCAGGTCGATGCGAACGGCAAGGGTGAAACCGACATCATCCTGATTACGCACGAAACGGTTGAAAAGAACGTCAACGCGGCGATCAAGACGATCGAAGCACTGAAGACCGTTGTCTCGCAAGTCACGAAGCTGCGCATGGAAGCGCTGAACTAGGCCGAATATGAACTACCTCTCTACGCGCGGCGCCGGAGCCGGCGAGCACCATACGTTTTCCGACATTCTGCTGGGCGGTCTTGCGAAAGACGGCGGCCTGTATCTGCCGGCGGAATATCCGCGCGTCACGGCTGACGAACTGGCGCGCTGGCGCACGCTGCCGTACGCGGATCTCGCGTTCGAAATCCTGTCGAAATTCAGCGACGACATCCCCGCCGAAGACCTGCGCGCGCTGACGCGCAAGACCTACACGGCCGAGACGTATTGCCACGTGCGCGACGACGAAAGCGCCGCGCAGATCACGCCGTTGAAGACGCTGGGCGTCGAGAACGGCGCGCCGCTGTCGCTACTGGAACTGTCGAACGGTCCGACGCTCGCGTTCAAGGACATGGCGATGCAACTGATCGGCAACCTGTTTGAGTACGCGCTGGCCAGACACGGCGAGACGCTGAACATCTTGGGCGCAACCTCGGGCGACACCGGCAGCGCAGCGGAATACGCGATGCGCGGCAAGAAAGGCATCAGCGTCTTCATGCTCTCGCCGCACAAGAAGATGAGCGCGTTCCAGACTGCACAGATGTACAGCCTGCAGGACCCGAACATTTTCAACATCGCGGTCGAAGGCGTGTTCGACGACGCCCAGGACATCGTGAAGGCGGTTTCGAACGACCACGCGTTCAAGGCGAAGTACAAGATCGGCACGGTCAACTCGATCAACTGGGCGCGCGTCGTGGCGCAGGTCGTGTACTACTTCAAGGGCTACTTTGCCGCGACGAAGTCGAACGACGAGCGCGTCTCGTTCACGGTGCCGTCGGGCAATTTCGGCAACGTATGTGCGGGCCACATCGCGCGCATGATGGGTTTGCCGATCGAGAAGCTGGTGGTCGCGACGAACGAAAACGACGTACTGGACGAGTTCTTCCGCACGGGCATTTACCGCGTGCGCAAGGCGGCCGAGACGTACCACACGAGCAGTCCGAGCATGGACATTTCGAAGGCATCGAACTTCGAGCGTTTCGTGTTCGACCTGCTGGGCCGCGACCCGGCGCGCGTGCTGCAACTATTCCGCGACGTCGAAGAGAAGGGCGGTTTCGACCTGGCGGCAAGCGGTGATTTTGCGCGAGTGAAGGAATTCGGTTTCGTATCGGGCCGCAGCAGCCACGAGGACCGCGTGGACGCGATCCGCGACGTCTTCGAGCGTTACGACACGATGATCGACACGCACACGGCAGACGGCCTGAAGGTGGCACGCGAGCATTTGCAGGCCGGCATCCCAATGATCGTGCTGGAGACGGCGCAACCGATCAAGTTCGGCGAAACGATCCGCGAAGCGCTGCTACGCGAACCGGAGCGCCCCGCCGCATTCTCAGGCTTGGAATCGCTACCGCAGCGATTCGAAGTGCTGCCGGCGAACGCGCAGCGCGTGAAGGACTACATCGTCGCAAACACGAGCGAATAACACCGCGAGCATCGAGCGCGACTGCGTCGCGCTCGATGCAAGGGGCGAGATTGGTTTAAAGAAATACTCGTCGGCGCGCGCAGCGCCGCCGGAAGAATGATGCCCTTGTCACAAGCGCATGCAGGTGCACGAACACAGATTCCAGATGCACCACTACCCGTGGCAGACCACGGTGCCCACTTAGCATTAGCGGTTTGAGCCGCTTTCTTTGCTTATCTTTCTTTGCGGCGGCAAAGAAAGTAAGTGCCGCCCCGCACAGGGGCAACGCTAATAGACCACTAACAAATCAAGGAAAGGCACCAAAGCCAGAACAAGGAAAGCCCAAAGCCCCAGGAACACGGACAAACAACCGCCGAGCAGGCAAAAAAACCACCATAACACCCACCCGCCACCGGCCCCCACGCTCGACCGCTACAATATTCCTTTAACCAGCGGCTTCGAGACCAGAAGATGTCCACCCCAACGCCCCGCGCCCCGATGCTCTCCACCGCCGAAGCGTTGGCGACCTTGCTCAGCGCAGCGAGCCCAATCCCCGGCACAGAATCGATCCCCACGCTAGACGCCCTCAACCGCGTGCTATCGGCAGACGTTATTTCGCCGCTCGACGTCCCCCCCATGAACACCAGTTCAATGGACGGCTACGCGATCCGCACAGAAGATCTGGCAACCGATGGCGACCGCCGCCTGCCAGTTTCGCAACGCATTCCAGCCGGCCACGCACCCGAGCCGTTAAAACCCGGCACGGCAGCCCGCATCTTCACCGGCGCCACGGTGCCGCCAGGCGCCGACGCCATCGTGATGCAGGAGCAAACCGAGGCCGCCGGCAACGAAGTCACGATCCTCCACAACCCGGCACCCGGCGAATGGATCACGGCCCAAGGCGCGGACATCCGCAGCGGTTCGATCATCCTTCCAGCCGGCACTCGCCTGACACCGCAAGCATTAGGACTCGCAGCCTCAGTCGGCTGCGCCGAACTCCAGGTGCGCCGCCGCGTAAAAGTCGCCGTGTTCTTCACCGGCGACGAACTGACCATGCCCGGAGAACCGCTGAAACCCGGCGCGATCTACAACTCGAACCGTTTCACGCTGCGCGGCCTGCTGGAAAAGCTCGGCTGTGAGGTAACCGACTACGGCATCGTCCCCGATAAACTCGACGCGACTCGCGCGACGTTACGTGAAGCCGCGCAAGCGCACGATCTGATCCTTACCTGCGGCGGCGTGTCGGTCGGCGAGGAAGATCACGTCAAGCCGGCGGTCGAGGCGGAGGGACGCCTGTCGATGTGGCAGATCGCGATGAAACCGGGCAAGCCGCTCGCCTTCGGCGCGGTGCGCCGTGCCGCGCAGCAGGCAGATGCGGCTGCGACAGCTTCAGTCGAAACCTTCTTCATTGGCCTGCCGGGCAATCCGGTTTCCAGCTTCGCGACCTTTTTACTGTTCGTTCGCCCGTTCGTCCTGCTTCTGGCCGGCATGCAGACAGTTGAGCCGCGCGCGCTGTCTTTGCGCGCGGATTTCACGCAGAAGAAGGCCGACCGGCGCAACGAATTCCTGCGCGCGCGCATCAATCCGGCCGGCGGCCTCGATCTGTTTCCGAATCAGAGCTCGGCCGTGCTGACGTCGACCGTGTGGGGCGACGGCCTGATCGACAATCCGCCGAATCATGCGATCAGCGCCGGCGAGACCGTGCGTTTCATCCCTTTTTCCGAATTGCTGAACTGAGGCCCGCCACAGCCGGCGGTTTCCCGATGAAGATTCAACTCCGATATTTTGCAAGCGTGCGCGAAGCGCTCGAAACCGCCGACGAAACGGTCGATCTGCCAGACGGCATCGCGACCGTTGGCGACGTGCGTGCCTGGTTGCGCGTGCGCGGCGGCATCTGGGCCGATACCCTTGCCGAAGGCCGCGCGCTGCGCATGGCCTGCAATCACGTGATGACCGATGCCGGCACACGCGTCACCGAAGGCTGCGAGGTCGCGTTCTTTCCGCCCGTCACCGGCGGTTGAAACGCGCTGGATCGCCGCTAAAAAACCTGCCAAATCACGCTAAACCTCGCCAAGCCGCCCAGGAGCCAGAGATGCCCGTTCGTGTCCAGACGGAAGACTTCGACCTCACCGCCGAGGTTGCCGCGTTGCGCGCGCGCAATCCGAAAATCGGCGCGGTGGCCTGTTTTGTCGGCACCGTGCGCGACCTGAACGACGGCAGCACGGTCGAAACGATGGAGCTCGAGCACTATCCGGGCATGACGGAGAAATCGCTGGAAACGATCGTCGTGAGCGCGCGCGAGCGTTGGCCGGGGATCGAGGTGCTGATCGTGCATCGGGTCGGCAAGCTTTATCCGCTCGACCAGATCGTGCTGGTGGCGACCACCGCCGCGCATCGGGGCGACGCCTTCGCGTCGTGTGAGTTCGTGATGGACTATCTGAAGACCCAGGCGCCGTTCTGGAAGAAAGAGAAAACCGAAGAGGGCGAGCGCTGGGTGGATGCCCGCGTCGCCGACGATGCGGCGCTGGCCCGTTGGGGCATCGAACCGGGTAACGAGGAAGAGGATTAGGCGGGCGCCCGGTCAGTCAGTCTTCCCCTTGCCGATGATCCTAGTCGGAAACGGCTCACCCGGTCGCCGCGCCGAGGTGCCCGGCGCATGCGCTTCGTCCGAGTCATCGTCCCGCCGCCGCTTTGGCGCGACCCGCTCCAGCAACGCCTGCTGCTCCGCCGGAATCTTGTAATCCCAGCCGAAGCGGCTCAACTGCAAACTCTGCGCGATACGCAGCGCCGGCTCCATGAAGCGGACCGCGGCAGCTGGCTGATAACGCGACTCCACCGTATCCAGGAACAGATACAGCCAGCGGCTGAAATGCTGCGGCTCGACGCCCTCGAGCGGCTGATGCGCCTGCTGCACATTGCCGCGGTATTGCTTCGCGCCCAGTACCAGACTGCCCCAGAAGGTGCACATCTTGGGCAAGTGGTCGTCCCAGCGGCCCGCCAGCGTCGCCTCGAACACGGGGCCCAGCAGCGGATCGGCGCGCACCCGGTCGTAAAAACCGTAGACGAGCTCGCGAATATTCGCCTCAGTAGGCTCGGCGGCGCGCTCGACAACCGGTGCGGCGGGAAAAGACGGATTCATGCAAATTCCGGATAAAGTCGTTATTCATTATGAATCGCCACATGGCGCCACAGACCGTCAGGAATGACCTCAAACTGTGTCCAAACAAAAGGAAGTAGGCCACGAATGCCCCGCTTTTCGTATGAATGGCCCGTGCGGGAAACGTTACCATTACTGCCGAAAGACAAACACCGACTGTCAGCGCAAAATAAGAAAACATGCGTAGCGCCAGCATCTTATGGCGAAGCGACGGCCCCCGGCAACCCTTGCATCGACGCGGTTATCCCCCGGATCGCGGCTTGCGCTCATCGTGGCACCTGCACTTATGAGACTGACCGACTATACGGATTACTCACTACGCGTCCTGCTGTACCTCACCGTCCGCGGTGAAGGCTTATCGACCATCCAGGACATCTCGGACGCGTACGGGATCTCCAAGAACCATTTGATGAAGGTGGTGCAGCAACTCGGCGAACTCGGCTGGGTCGAGACGGTGCGCGGGCGTAACGGCGGCCTGCGGCTGGCCGAACAAACCAGCGCGTTGACGGTGGGCGAAATCGTGCGGGCCACGGAAAGCGACTTTGCGCTCGTCGGCTGCTTCCCGGAGCAGCAAAGCGAGCGCCGGGCCTGTGTCATTACATCGCACTGCCGTCTGCGCGGCGCGCTCGAGGCGGCGCGCAACGCGTTCCTGGCCGAACTCGATCGTCACACCATCGGCGAGGTTGCAGAGCCGCACGGCCCGCTGGCTGTGCTGCTGGGTTTGAGCACCGTCATTCCGATCGTGCCGGTTGCTTCCACTGGCGGCGCCACGCCGGCTTCCTGAAACCTGCGGGCAAGTTCTCGCGCGTCAAATGTTAAATAGTTGTTGCTGATTGCAAAAAAACGCTTGAAACCTGCGTAAAACGCCTCAATTTGGTGGTAATTGAAATTGGAGGTCTCTTGATGAGAATCGACAAACTTACTACTAAATTCCAGGAAGCACTGGCCGACGCGCAGAGTCTGGCCGTCGGTCACGACAATCAATACATCGAACCGGTTCATGTCCTCTCGGCGCTCGTCGCCCAGCAGGATGGGTCGGCGCGTTCGCTGCTCTCGCGTGCCGGCGTGCATGTTCAGGCGCTGCAAACTGCGCTGAACGATGCCATTACGCGCCTGCCGCAAGTGCAGGGCACCGATGGCAACGTGCAGATCGGCCGCGAACTGACCGGCTTGCTGAACCAGGCGGACAAGGAAGCACAAAAACTCAACGACACATTCATCGCGAGCGAGATGTTCCTGCTCGCGGTTGCCGACGACAAAGGCGAGGCCGGGCGTCTGGCGCGTCAGCACGGCCTGTCGCGCAAGTCGCTGGAAAGCGCGATCGCGGCGGTGCGCGGCGGTTCGCAAGTGCATAGCCAGGACGCCGAAAGCCAGCGTGAAGCGCTGAAAAAGTACACCGTCGACCTGACCGAGCGTGCGCGGGCCGGCAAGCTCGACCCCGTGATCGGCCGTGACGACGAAATTCGCCGTTCGATCCAGATCCTGCAACGCCGCACCAAAAACAATCCGGTGCTGATCGGCGAGCCGGGCGTGGGTAAAACCGCGATCGTCGAAGGTCTCGCGCAGCGTATCGTCAACGGTGAAGTGCCGGAAACGCTCAAGGGCAAGCGCGTGCTGTCGTTGGACATGGCGGCGTTGCTGGCCGGCGCAAAATACCGCGGCGAGTTCGAAGAACGCCTGAAGGCCGTGCTGAGCGACATCGCGAAAGACGAAGGCCAGACCATCGTCTTCATCGACGAAATTCACACGATGGTCGGTGCGGGCAAGGCCGAAGGCGCAATGGACGCGGGCAACATGCTCAAGCCGGCGCTCTCGCGCGGCGAACTGCATTGCGTCGGCGCCACCACGCTCGATGAATATCGCAAGTACATCGAAAAAGACGCTGCGCTCGAGCGCCGCTTCCAGAAGGTGCTGGTCGACGAACCGTCGGTTGAAGCGACCATCGCGATCCTGCGCGGTTTGCAGGAAAAGTACGAACTGCATCACGGCGTCGACATTACCGACCCGGCGATCGTCGCGGCAGCCGAACTGTCGCATCGCTACATCACGGATCGTTTCCTGCCGGACAAGGCCATCGACCTGATCGACGAAGCCGCTTCGAAGATCAAGATGGAAATCGACTCGAAGCCGGAAGAAATGGATCGGCTCGACCGTCGTTTGATCCAATTGAAGATCGAGCGCGAAGCCGTCAAGAAGGAAAAGGACGAAGCGTCGCAAAAGCGTCTGCAACTGATCGAAGAAGAAATCGAGCGGCTGGATCGCGAATATTCGGACCTCGAAGAAATCTGGACCGCGGAAAAAGCGGCGGTGCAGGGCAGCGCGCAGCTGAAGGAAGACATCGAAAAAACGCGTGCGGAAATCGTTCGCTTGCAGCGTGAAGGCAAGCTGGAGAAGGTCGCCGAGTTGCAGTACGGCAAGCTGCCGGGTCTTGAAGCGCAGTTGAAGGAAGTGACCCAGGCCGAAGCGAAGGAGCAGAACAATCCGACGCGGCCGCGTCTGTTGCGCACGCAAGTCGGCGCGGAAGAAATCGCTGAAGTCGTCTCGCGTTCCACCGGCATTCCGGTGTCGCGCATGATGCAGGGCGAGCGCGAAAAACTGCTGCAGATCGAAGAGAAACTGCACGACCGCGTGGTCGGTCAGGACGAAGCGATCACCGCGGTGGCCGACGCGATTCGTCGTTCACGCGCGGGTCTTGCGGATCCGAACCGGCCGTATGGCTCGTTCCTGTTCCTCGGGCCGACCGGCGTGGGCAAGACCGAGCTGTGCAAGGCGCTGGCGTCGTTCCTGTTCGATTCGGAAGATCATCTGATCCGTATCGACATGAGCGAATTCATGGAGAAGCATAGCGTCGCGCGTTTGATTGGCGCGCCGCCGGGCTACGTCGGCTACGAGGAAGGCGGTTACCTGACCGAAGCCGTGCGCCGCAAGCCGTACAGCGTGATCCTGCTCGACGAAATCGAGAAGGCGCATCCGGACGTGTTCAACGTCCTGCTGCAAGTGCTCGACGACGGCCGCATGACCGATGGCCAGGGCCGTACCGTGGACTTCAAGAACACGGTGATCGTGATGACGTCGAACCTCGGTTCGCAGGTGATCCAGGCGATGGTCGGCGAGCCGCAGGAAGCGGTGAAGGACGCGGTCTGGGAAGAAGTGAAGCTGCACTTCCGGCCCGAGTTCCTGAACCGGATCGACGACGTCGTGGTGTTCCATGCGCTCGACCGTTCGAACATCCAGTCGATCGCGCGGATTCAGCTGCAACGTCTGCACGAACGGCTTGCCAAGCTCGACATGCAATTGGTGGTGTCGGACGCGGCGCTCGAGCACGTCGGCAAGGTCGGCTACGATCCGCTGTTCGGGGCGCGGCCGCTGAAGCGCGCAATCCAGCAGGAGATCGAGAACCCGGTCGCCAAGCTGATACTCGCCGGCAAGTTCGGTCCGAAGGATGTGATTCCGGTCGAAGTGGAAGACGGCAAGCTGGTGTTCGACCGCGTCGTGCACTAAGCGAAACGCGTTGGGCTAAGGATGGAACGGCAGAGATTGGGCCGTTCCATCCAAAGTTAAAAAGCGGCAACGAAGGTGACTTCGTTGCCGCTTTTTTCGCCTGCTTGCGTCTGCTACAGGGCGGTGACGGGTGACGAGCTTACTTACGCGTTGCCCTTGCCGAACAGCGCCGACAAGCCGCCGAGCGCGCCGAGCACGGTCGTTGAATTCAGTTTGCCTTCGGCGGGGACTTCGCCGTCGGGCGTGGCCGCGTTGACAACGTGCGGCAGAATCTGCGAGAGCAGACCGGTGACCTGATCCGGTTGTACGCCGGCCTTCGCTGCGAGGTTGGTGACGACGTCCGACCCAAGCACGCTGTGCAGGGCGTCGGGCGAGATCGCCTGGTTCTCGCCGTTGCTGACCCACGACGACACGACGTCGCCGAGCCCCTTTTCCTTGAAGCTGCTGATCAGCCCGTTCAGGCCGCCCGGCTGGTTGTTGACGAATTCCAGCGCGGCTGAAATGAGGGCTTGCTGGCCACCGCCTTCAGGCGATTTGCCAACCAGGGAACCGATAGTGTCGAGTAGGCTCATGACGGTCTCTCTTGAATGCCGACCCGTGTTTGACGAGTCAGCGGGTGAAAACGCCGCACGGTCGCGCGGCGCCGGTGGAAGGAAGGTAGCCGGGAGCGGGGCCGCGCTTACGTGTGCATCACGCGCGTATCGCACGTGACCAGCGCGGCCGCCATGCGGCCGGTACTCAACCCGATTTACGCCCCGCCAGAGGCTGCCGCAGCCGATGCAGCCTTGCTCTTCTTCGCCTTCTTCTTCGAAGCCTTGGTGCCGGACGCGTCGGCCGGCGCGCTCGCAGCGGCCGCTGTGGCCGGCGCGGAAGCTGCCGCTGCGTCGGATGCCGCGGCCTTGCTCTTCTTCTTCGACTTCGATGCTTTGGTGCCGGATGCTTCGGCAGGCGCCGCTGGTGCTGTTGTCGTCGCCGCGGTGGTCGCCGCAGGAGCGGCTGCCGGCGCCGCCTTGGTGCTGGCGGTGCTGCTGGACTTCGAGGCAGCTTTGGCGCCCGTAGGCGGCGTGGACGAGCCGTTGATGGTCAGACCGGCTGCTTCGAGATTGGTCACCGATTTGGTGCCGATGCCTTTGACGCGGGTGGCGAGATCATCGGCATCCTTGAACGGGCCGTTTTTGGTGCGTTCGTCGATGATCGCTTTCGCATGCACCGGCCCGATACCCTTGACCGATTCGAGCGCCGCCTGATCGGCGGAATTTACTTCGACGGCTGCCGCAAATCCGGCCGACAGCGACAAAGCCAAAGCAACGCAAAGCATCAAAAGCTTCTTTAGCATGGCAAGCACTCCATTGAGGGCAAAAAAAGTTAGCCGCAAAGGGAAAACTCGGGACGACGCACCTTGTCAGCAGGCGCTGCGCTTAAGCATAGAACAAATTGCGCGCCCTTATTTGCAAACGCCGACGATTTATACCGATCGATTCATGACAAGTAAATCAGGCTGGACAATATTTGAAGCTTTTGCCTAGCGATTAAGCAGTTATGAGTTTATCGATCCTCCGTAAATAACGACAAGGCAGATAAATGACAGCGCCTTCTACTTGACTTAGAGTGCACTCGAAGTCCTAACCTGAGTTCCGTCATGTCGAAAATGTCAAAAGCACTCACCATCGGCGAGGTCGCCGCAACGATCGGCGTCTCCACTCACACGCTGCGCTATTACGAGCAGGCCGGCCTGATTCGAGCGGTCGGGCGTACGCAGGCGGGGCATCGCCTGTATTCGCCGGCCGATCTCGACTGGCTGCAGTTCGTGATGCGTCTGAAGGCGACCGGCATGCCGATCGCCGGGATGCAGGCGTTCGCGGCGCTGCGGGCAGAAGGTCAGTCTACGGTGGGTGAGCGCCGCGACTTGCTGGTGGCGCATCGGGATGCCGTTTTGGCGCGGATCGCCGAGTTGCAGAGCAATCTCGGCGCGATCATCGACAAAATCGCCTATTACGAGACCGCTGGGCGGACGCCCGCCGCGAGCACGCCGACACGACAGATCGACGAAACCCAATCACTTTCGCATTCGGACGAGGACTCACCATGGAACACGCACAAAACGATCGCTACACCCGAGGCTGGGACAAACTGAAGGAAATCGACGGCTCGACCGGCGAGCAGGTGATCGCCGCGCTTGCGCCGATCGCGCCGGATTTTGGACGGCTGCTGATCGAATTCGGCTTCGGCGATATTTACAGCCGGCCGCAACTCGATCTGCGGGCGCGAGAAATCGCGACGATTGCCTCGCTGGCGACGCTCGGCTGCGCGCAACCGCAGTTGAAGGTGCATATCGAGGCGGCGTTGAACGTCGGCTGCACGCGCGAGGAGATCGTCGAAGTGTTCATGCAGATGGCGCTCTATGCGGGCTTCCCGGCGGCGCTGAACGCGCTGTTCGCAGCAAGGGAGATTTTCGAGCGGCGGGATCAGGCGTCGGAGGAAGCACAAGCGGCTTGAGACAGGAGAGAAGGGCGGCTGCCGGGGGTGGCCGCTTTTTATAGGGCTCAAGATGCAACTAACGGTCAGCTATTGTGTGCCACTCCGACGTGGCGGTGGCGGTATAACCTGAAAACCTGGCTAGCATGGCTGGGGCCTTTTCCTTCGGTATTGCGCCGCAGCTGCCACAATCCGGTCAACCATTCCCGACAACCTGGTGGGCCCGGCAACCCCAGCAAGCCGATTGAGCCCAACAAGCCCCTCAAGCCGCCGAATCCACCCTGACCACCGCCTCAGCGCGCAAATACCGCTTGCTTACGCCACGCCAGTACAACAGCAAACCGATCCCGGCAATCGCCAGGCTCACCGTATTGGCGACCCAGAAACCGCGCGCGCCGGTCAGCCACTCCGGCGTGAAACCCGTGACATTGAAGCCAAGCAGATACCCGCCGCCGAGCCCCACGCCCCACAGCGCAACCGCATAGATGACGGTCGGCACGACCGCCACCTTGTACGCGCGCAGCACGAATGCGGTGGTGATCTGCAACGCATCGAACACGTGATAGCACACGACGATCAACACCAGCGGCATCGCCGCCGCCGCGACCTGCGCGTTCGGCGTATAGCCTTCGATCACGTACGGCCGCAGCACCAGCACGATCGCGCCGTAACAGAAGGCGATCGCCACCGCCATCATGATGCCGTGCCGCGACAGCGTGCGCGCCGCTTCCGGGCGATGCGCGCCGAGCGCCTGGGCGACCAGCGTCGACGAGGCAATCCCGATCGCCAGCGGCGTCATATAGAGCACCGCACCGATGTTGCCGGCGATCTGGTGGCCGGCGAGCGTCGTCGTGCCGAAGCGCGCAATAAAGAGCGCCATGAACGTGTAGGAGGTGACCTCGATCAGGTACGACAGACCCATCGGAATGCCGAGGCGCAACTGTGCCGCCTGCCGGCGCCAGACGGGCCAGCAGAAGTGCGCAAAGATCGCGAACGGCTTGAACACGTCGACGCGCGTCAACAGCAGCATCCCCACTACGGCCAGCCCCCAGTTGATCGTGGTGCTGGCAAGCGCGCAACCCGGTCCGCCGAGCGCCGGCACACCGAGTCCGCCGAAGATGAACCATGTGTTGAGCGGCACCTTGAGCAGTAGTGCGCCGATCTGCAGGATCATCACCAGCCGCGGTTTGCCGACGGCATTGGTGATCGAGCTATAGACGCGAAAGGCAAGGCCGGCCGGCAAGCCAAACGCCAGAATCTGCAGGTAGGCGACCGTGCGCTCGTGCAGCGCTGCGGGCACGCGCGCGAGCTGCAGCACGCGTCCCGGAAAATAGAGAATCAGAAAGCCGATCACGGTCAACGCGAGCGCGAGCCACAAGGCCTGGCGCGCTTCCTCGCCGATCTCCGTATAGCGGCGCGCGCCATAGAGTTGCGCGGTGATCGGTTGCAGCGCGGTGAGGATGCCGGTCAGACCGATGTAGACGGAAATGTAGATCGATGAACCGAGGCCGAGCGCGGCGAGATCGACGGCCGAATAGCGCCCGACCATCGCCGTGTCGATCACGCCGAACGCGATGATCGCCAGTTGGCCAATCAGCACGGGCCATGCGAGCCCGGCGATTTTCCGTACGTCGGCGAACATGCTCAGTCCGGCTTCTTATGCCAGTTGCGGCGTTTGACGACCGGCGGCTTCGGACGGTCGATCCGCACGTACAGGCGGAAGCGTTCGTCGCGGTCGGCCACGCGGCGGCCTTCCCACACCAGCTTCCACACGAAGTCCGACATCGCGCTCGGGTCGCCGAAGTCCTGGGTGTCCTGACGCAGGATCACATCGCAATCCTGGTTGAATGAGAAATGCATATCGCCGAAATAGGCGAAGGTTGCGATCTGCGCATTACCGAGGCGCACCGGCGAGATGCAGGTGTAGTCCTCCGGCAGATGGCTCGCGATCTGCTCGGCGACGTCCTTATAGGTCCGGCTGTAGTTGACAACCGGCAGCCACAGCGTCATCAGCAGCACCCACATCAGCGTCGTGCCGGCGCTCGAGAGCACCACGCTGCGCCACAGCACTTTCGGATGACGGGCCAGACGCCATTGCACCAGGACGAACCAGCAGATCGTCACGGCGACCGCGCACACGAACGACAGAACCTTGAACTCCGGCGCGAAACCCGGCGCGAGACGCGCGAGATTGCGTGCGAGCGGATGCGGGAATCCGGTTAGCCCGGCCGCATAGACCAGCCAGACGAAGCTGCCGAGGATCGTGAAGCTCAGTAGCGCGAACCAGTCGATCGCGTTGATCGCGCCGCGTTTGAGCGTGGGCAGTGCGAAGGTGGCCAGCACCGCGAGCGGCGGCAACAGCAGCATGTAAAGCCGGTTCGACTGATGGCTCTGCAACACGACCAGCACGAGCAGCGGCCCGATCACCGACAGCGGCATCGCCACGTGCGGCGCGCGCCGCAGGCCCGACCAGCTGAACCACGCCCACAGCGCCAGCGGCCAGGCGGGCCAGGTGAAGAGCGGCAGGTTCTTGAGCGCGTAGGCGGCTACCGAGCCGGGTGGCCCGGCGAACGACGACAGGCTGACGTGCACCCATTGATTCAGGTACCAGACGGCGTCGTCGGGAAAGGCGGCGAGTGCGGCGATCGGCCACGAGACTGACAGCGCGAGCGCCACCGGCAAACCGGCCAGCAGCAGCCAGCGCGTACGCGCTTCGCGCACGATCAGCGCCATTGCCAGGGTCCCGAGCAACAGCGCGCCGACCAGCACCGGGCTGCTTGCCAGGGTGACGAGGCCGAGCGCCAGGCCCCAGATCAGCGCGCCCTGAATGGGCTTGTCGATCATCCGCACGAGCCCGTACACGAGCATGGCGATGCCGAAGAACTGCGCGAGCTGCGGCGTGGTTTCGTGACCACGTTCGGCAAGACCGAAGCAGGCGAGCAGGATCAGCAACGCGCCGTCGGCGAGGGTGCGCCCGTAATCGCGCGGCTCCGGCTCGCCGCCGAATGCATATTTGAACGGCTGCACTTCGGCACGTCGGCCGAGCAGGTAGGCCGCATACCAGACGAACCCACAGCCGGCGCAAAACAGCAGGCCCGTGAAGACGCGTGACGCGTTGCTCGCATCGACCCACGGCGCGAGCGCGCGGATCGCGCTGGCGCCGAGCCAGTAGCCGAGCGGGCCGTCTTCCGTCATGTATTTGCCGACCAGATTCGGCAGCAGCCAGTCGTGCGCGCTGCCGTTGGCCATCGTCCACATGACGCCGAAGCCGGCTGCGTCCTCGTTCTTCCACGGATCCCGGCCGAACAGGCCGAAAAATGCGTAGACGATACAGATGGTCAGCAGCAGCCAGCGCGGCAAAGCACTGGTCGCGGAGGCAGTGAGGCGAACGGCAGGTCTCATGCGGTGTGTGGATATCGGATAAGCGGTGCAGCCGGGACCGGATGGATTGTCCGGCGGGAATGGCCAATTTGGAGCATCCGGCATTGTAGTCGTGCCGTGCGATGCGCGTCACGGCTGGTAATGGCTCGCAACGTCATTGGGGTGCCTGTAACACGGCGCCGCGGTGGGCGACGAGGTGCGACGAGACGTCCGGGGTAAGAGGACAAAGAAGCGAGACAAACAGGCGCTACGAACAAGCGGAGACAAAAAAGGGCAGCTCGCGCTGCCCTTTTTTGCTGCTGCTTCGTTGCGGGCCAAGGCCGGCGACGAGGCGGGTATTACTTCGCTGCTGCCTTGCCGGTAGCGCGCGAACCGAACTTCTTGTTGAACTTCTCGACGCGGCCTGCCGTGTCCATGATCTTTTGTTGGCCGGTGTAGAACGGATGCGATTCCGACGATATTTCGATCTTGGCGAGCGGGTAAGTCTTGCCGTTGAATTCGGCGGTTTCACGCGTCTGGATGGTCGAGCGCGTCACAAACTTGAAGTCGATCGACATGTCGATGAACAGGACTTCGCGGTAATCCGGGTGAATGCCTTCTTTCATGGTCTTTCCTTTAATCTGGCGGTAGCCAACCCGCGAGCAGCCGCTACGAATGCGGACAGCATCTAGGCGCGAGCCACTTGCCTATGGTCGAAAAACGGCGATTATGCCAGAAAATCAGTCGCTTGACGACCTTTCTGCCAGCTTTTTGGCAGCCGCTTGCCTCGTTTTCACCACGTTTTGGGCGCCGCCGCGCGGGTTCGTATCGGGTGGGTCGGCGGCGCGGCAGCCCTTATCCGGCGGGCGCTTGCGCGGCGGCGGCTTCAGGTCGGAGCGAATTCCAGCCCGATCCGCGCCGGATCCTGCCTGTAATACCGCGCCAGCAAGCGGTATAGCTCGGGATACTCCGCCTCGAAGGCCTGCGGCTGAACGAACAGCGCCTCGCTGCAAACGGCAAAAAATTCCGACGGATGGTCTGCCGCATACGGATCGATCAGCGAATCGCGCTCGAAACGTGCCCAGCGGCGCTCCGGCACGGCGTCGACTTTGGCGCAGAAGTGGTCGTAGGCATGATCGAAAACGTCCGCCCACGCTTGCGTGTCGAGCGGCGCGTGCCAGCGGCGCATAAGTGGTGGGTGGCCGTCCGCCTCGCCGGTCAGCATGTCAATCTTGTGCGCGAATTCGTGAATCACGACGTTGTAGGCGTCCGAGCCGTCCGTCATCTGCGCGTCTTCCCACGAGAGAATGACGGGGCCGCCTTCCCACGCTTCGCCGCTCGCGTCCTGTTCGACCTCGTGAACTACGCCGTCTTCGTCCTCGACCGTCTTGCGGATCACGAACTCGCCCGGATAGACGATCACGCCGACCCATCCACGATACAGATCGAGGCTCAGATTCAGCACTGGCAAACACGCTTGCGCGGCGATCGCCACGGTCATGGCGTCGGTTAGTTCGAGTTCGTGCGCGGTCGAAAATTCTTTTTGCGCGATGAACAGACTGGTCAGCTCGCGCAGACGCACGCGATCCGGCGCCTCCAGGTGGGCGAGGAACGGCAGGCCGTCGAGCGTGGCCTGCCAAAGCGCGTCGTCGATCGCGTAGTCGCGCAGCGCGCGGTCGCGGCGGCGCGTGCCGAACCATTGGGTGAGTTTCGAGAGCATGGCCTGATGAAACCCTTAGTCGATCTGTTTTTGCCACGCGGCGAACAGGCCGCCGCATATCGCGACGCCAACCAGAAAGTAGAAGCCGTCCAGCGACGCCAGAAAACTGGCCTGCTGCGCGACCGTCCGGCTGATTTCTACTATCGCGAGCGAATGCGCCTCGGACGCCGAGCGGCCGGCTGCGCTGAAGCCGCGGGTCAGCGCCGCGAGCGAATTCTGGAACAACGGATTGTACGGATTCACGAACTCCGCAAGGCGCGCTTGATGCAGCGCCTGCCGATGTTGTTCGACGATGATCACCGAGGCCGTCGCGAATGAGATCGTCAGTTGCCGCACGATGTTTTTCAGCCGGTAGCCGTGCGTGAATTCCTCAATGGCGAAGATTCTAAACGTCAGATTGGCGACCGGCAGCACAATGAACAGTAACAGCAAGCCGCGCAGCAGCATCGGCACGATCAGCGCGGCTTCGCCCACGCCCGGCGACATGCGCGTCATCCATGCCGCGGCGAATGCGGCCACCGCGAAGCCCGGCACGATGATCCACTTCTTGCGCGGCAGGAGCTTCGCGTAGCGCAGGTAGACGAACAGCGCGCTCGCCGAAATCAGCGACGTCACGCCGACCAGCCGCCCGGCATTCTCGACGGGATAGCCGAGGCCGCTCTCGAGAAAGCGCGACGTCAGATAGCTGAACACCGTCGAGATGTAGTAGTAGAACATGTACAGTACGAGCCCGACCTGAAACACCTTTTCGCGCAGCGCGTGCAGGCGCATCAGCGGCGCCGGATGGTGCCATTGCTGGTACGCGAACCAGCCGAGCGCGACGATGCCCGCGACCGTCAGCAGAATCAGTCCGGGCGAGGCGCTGAACAGTTGGAACCGCACTTGTTGCATGACGATTTGCAGCGCGCCTTGCGCGAACGCGAAGATCAGGTAAGGCCAGAAGTGCGCTGCGCCGCGCTCTTCCGGGAGGCGGTTGCCGGTGTCGGGCAGGGCGAGCAGGGCAAGGATGGCAAACAGCACACCTACCGGCGCGGTGCAGGCGAACAGCGCACGCCAGTCGAAATGCGCGACCAGTTGACCGCCGATCAGCGGCGCAAGCGCACTGCTCAACACGATCAGCACCAGAAAAGCGCGCGTCGCCGCGGGTCGCTGCCGCGGCGTAAAGCTCATCTGGATCAGGATGCGGCAGGTGCCCATCATCGGGCCAATGAAGTAGCCCTGAAAGCCGCGCGCGAAGGCGAGTTCTATCGATGACTCGCACAGCGTGGCGGCGATCGCGCCCACTGAATAGAGCAGCATGCAGCCGGCCACGTAGCGCCGGTAACCGAAGCGCTCGACCCACCATTGCTGTTGCAGGATGCCGAGCACAGCCGCCACCGCGTAGGCGCTCGACGCCCATACCAGCTCGTCCGGCGACGCATTGATGCCGCCCGCGATGTAGCTGGTGAAAAACGAAAAAATCGCGTTGTCGAAATAGTCGAGGCCGGTGACGGCGGCCAGTACCCACGGGAAAAAATCGCCGCGCAGTTTTGCGGCGCTAAACAACGGTACGCGAGAAGACGTGGCGCTCATGCGGATTTGTCAGGCTCTGCGGCATCGGGTGCTGCTTCGTCCTGCGTCTTACGGCGTTTCGCGGACGGACCCGCCGCCGCCGCCGCGCGCGCGTTGCGCCGTTGCTCGAGCAGAACGTCGGCGTTTTCTCCCGCGAGGCGGCGTTCGAGATAGTCGAGATCGGGCGCCAACTCGGTCCGCAGCTTCTGCGCTTCCTTGAGTTCGCGACGCATCGCTTCGATGCGCGTGTCGAGGGCGCTGACCTGTTGCGAGAGGGCGTCACGAATCTGCTGCAGCGATTCCTGCGAGTAACGGTGGCCGCCGTCGACTGCTTCGAGCGGGCGTTTGAGCATCTCGGTGACGCTATGCAGCGAGAAACCGAGTGAGCGCAAACGCAGAATGCGGCCGAAGCGCTTGAGGTCTTCCTCATCGTACTGCCGGTAACGGCCTTCGCTTCGACCAGGCGAAACGAGGCCGCGCTCCTCGTAGTATTTCAGCGTGCGTGGTGTGACGCCAAGGCGCTCCGCGGCGTCTCGGACGGTCAGCAGGGTGGGCGAGTCCTTTGACATGGGAGTTGGCGGGTTGGATGGATTGACCGCATTATAGTACAACGTGTACGTTCACGTTCAGGTTGGCAGAGGGGCACCAGCATTTGAATGAGCGCGGTGCCTGTGTGTCATTGCAGGTGCTGCGGACGAAAAAAAAGCCGCTCGTTTGCGGTGAGCGGCTTTTTTGCGGTGTGGTTGGTTGCTTCTGGTGCAGCCTTGAGGCTTAAACCTTAGCTGCCGCCGCCACGGCGCATCATGTCGAAGAACTCGGAGTTGCTCTTCGTCTGGCGAATCTTGTCGAGCAGGAATTCCATCGACTCGACTTCGTCCATATCGTGAATGAACTTGCGCAGCACCCAGATCTTTTGCAGGACTTCGGGCTTGATCAGCAGTTCTTCACGGCGCGTGCCGGACTTGTTCAGGTTGATCGACGGATAGACGCGCTTTTCAGCCAGGCGACGCTCCAGGTGCACTTCCATGTTGCCGGTGCCCTTGAACTCTTCGTAGATCACGTCGTCCATGCGGCTGCCGGTTTCGATCAGCGCTGTACCGATGATGGTGAGCGAGCCGCCTTCCTCGATATTGCGCGCCGCGCCGAAGAAGCGCTTCGGACGTTGCAGCGCGTTCGCGTCGACACCACCCGTCAGCACCTTGCCCGAGGCCGGCACGACGGTATTGTACGCACGTGCGAGACGCGTGATCGAGTCGAGCAGAATCACCACGTCGTTCTTCATTTCGACGAGGCGCTTGGCTTTTTCGATCACCATTTCGGCGACTTGCACGTGACGCGCAGCCGGTTCGTCGAACGTGGAGGCGATCACTTCGCCGGCCACCGAACGCTGCATTTCGGTCACTTCTTCCGGGCGTTCGTCGATCAACAGCACGAACAGCACAACGTCAGGGTGGTTTTGCTTGATGGCGTGCGCGATGTGCTGCAGCATCACCGTCTTACCGGACTTCGGCGATGCAACCAGCAGGCCGCGCTGGCCCTTGCCGATCGGCGCGATCATGTCGATGATTCGGCCCGTGACGTTTTCTTCGCCACGCATTTCACGTTCGAGCAGCAGCACCTTGTTCGGGTGCAGCGGCGTCAGGTTTTCGAACATGATCTTGTGCTTCGAGGCTTCCGGCGGCTGGCCGTTGACCTTGTCCACCTTGACCAGCGCGAAATAGCGTTCGCCGTCTTTCGGCGTGCGCACTTCGCCTTCGATCGTATCGCCCGTGTGCAGGTTGAAGCGGCGGATTTGCGACGGGCTGATGTAAATATCGTCCGTGCTGGCGAGATACGAGGTTTCCGGCGAACGCAGGAAGCCGAAGCCGTCCGGCAGCACTTCGAGCGTGCCGTCGCCGAAGATCGTGTCGCCCGTTTTGGCTCGTTTTTTTAGAATGGCAAACATCAATTCCTGCTTGCGCAGGCGGTTTGCACTTTCGATCTCAAGGCCATTGGCCATCTCGATCAATTCGGACACGTGCAGAGTCTTAAGCTCGGATAAATGCATACGGAGAACCCGCAGGAGAAGGTGCGACGAAATGAAATCTGGGAGGAGAGTGAGCGGAACCGCTCAAGGACTTACACGTCTTTTCGACGTTTTGCGGATTCTAGCATAGCACACGCCAAATTCCGTCAGTACGACGGTTTGGCATCTTTCTTATTAGGCGTGTTGTCACTGGACAACACGCCTATAGCAGCGCGCCTGAAGGTCCCGAGGGCCTCACGCGCGCCGATGCGGCAGTTTTACAGGTTGCCGTCGAGGAACGCGGTGAGTTGCGACTTCGACAATGCGCCGACCTTCTGCGCGGCGACAGCGCCGTTCTTGAAGAGGATCAGCGTGGGGATGCCACGCACGCCGAACTTGACCGGCGTCGATTGATGTTCGTCGACATTGATCTTGGCGATTTGCAGGCGATCGGCGTAATCCTTCGCGACTTCGTCGAGGATCGGCGCGATCATCTTGCACGGACCGCACCATTCAGCCCAGAAATCGAGCAGCACGGGTTTATCGGATTTCACGACGTCCTGTTCGAACGATGCGTCGCTAATATGCTTGATTGATTCGCTCATTGTATGAATACCTCTATCGGTTCGAGGCCCGCCTGAATTGCTCGCCACGATACGTCAAAATCTAAGGAAACTTCCGTTCGCTTTGCCGCAATCGGAGTCTTACCTGCGCACGCCTGAAATGGTCGAAAAACCCATTCTGGAATGCGCGGAAAGCTCGCGTCTGCGGGTCATCCGTACCGGAGTTTAGCTTAATTCGCTATGCGTTGCCGGTGGTGATAGTACTCATCAAGGGCAGTGGGGCCAACGGCTGCCGGTGAAGCACCGCTACGTTCTGATAACCGCGACGCAGCTTATCTGGTGGCGGGCGGCGCAAACTCAAGTGACCCGGACGCGTCATTCGAGGGTAGTGTCTATATGGTACGAAGCGCGTGATTCGGCGCGTCGATGTCGGTTTGGTCGTATTAACAGTCGCGCGACGGGCCAAGCGGTGATAGAATGTTTCGTGACGGGCCTCCTCGCATGGAGGGATGGTCAACCTGGTCAGGTCGGGAACGAAGCAGCCACAGCCGTTTTCCACCAGTGCCGAGGGTCAGGCTCGTCACCTTCCTTTCTTCTGTGTTTTTCTGCCTTACCTCCCATTTTCTGTTTACCCCAAGCGCTGTCACCCAGACGCCGCAGTGGCATTTCTCGCGCGCTTCATCTATTTTTTTCTATCGGTCCGTTAGCCTGTTTCAATGAAGCGGCAACACGCGTTCGCACGCCGTCTCGATTCGGTTTTGCGCGCCATCGTTACTGATACAATTTCCGGATGACCTATCAAGTTCTCGCACGCAAATGGCGGCCGAAGGATTTCGCTTCGCTCGTCGGACAGGAGCACGTGGTGCGCGCGCTCACGCACGCGCTCGACGGTGGCCGTCTGCATCATGCCTATCTGTTTACGGGTACCCGCGGCGTCGGTAAAACCACGCTGTCGCGCATCTTTGCCAAGGCGCTGAATTGCGAAACCGGCGTGACCTCCACGCCGTGCGGCGTGTGCCGCGCGTGCCGCGAGATCGATGAAGGCCGTTTTGTCGATTATGTCGAGATGGACGCGGCGAGTAACCGCGGTGTCGACGAAATGGCGGCGCTGCTGGAGCGTGCGGTTTACGCGCCGGTCGACGCGCGCTTCAAGGTCTACATGATCGACGAAGTGCACATGCTGACCAACCACGCTTTCAACGCGATGTTGAAGACGCTGGAAGAGCCGCCTTCGCACGTCAAATTCATTCTTGCTACCACCGATCCGCAGAAGATTCCGGTCACGGTGCTGTCGCGCTGTCTGCAGTTCAATCTGAAGCAGATGCCGGCCGGGCACATCGTGTCGCATCTCGAGCACATTCTCGGCGAAGAGAAGGTGCCGTTCGACGCCCAGGCATTGCGCCTGCTCGCGCGCGCGGCCGACGGCTCGATGCGCGACGCGCTCTCGCTGACCGATCAGGCGATCGCCTATTCGGCCAATCAGGTGAATGAAGAAGCGGTGCGCGGCATGCTCGGCGCGCTCGATCAAAGCTATCTGATTCGCTTGCTCGACGCGCTTGCCGATGGTGACGGTGCCGCCGTGCTGTCGGTCGCGGACGAGATGGCGTTGCGCAGCCTGTCGTTTTCGACGGCGTTGCAGGATCTGGCGAGCCTGTTGCATCGAATCGCGTGGGCGCAGTTTGCGCCGTCGTCGGTGTTGGACGAGTGGCCGGAAGCGGGTGATCTGCGTCGTTTTGCGGAAGCGTTGAGCGCCGAGCAGGTGCAGCTGTTCTATCAGATTGCGACCATCGGCCGAAGCGAACTGGGTCTCGCGCCTGACGAATACGCCGGTTTCACGATGACGCTGTTGCGCATGCTGGCGTTCGAGCCCGCGCCCACCGGTGGTGGGGGCGGCGCGGCTGCGGCGCGAGCGGCAGGGCCGGCCGGGGCGGGTGGCGCTAAACGTACCGGCTCGCCGGCAGTCGCTGCGCAACAGGCGATGGCGTCGTCGCGTGCGGTTGACGCGGCCGCCGCCGTGCCGGTGCGTTCGGCAAATCCCGTGGCGGAAGCGAAGCCTGCGATGCCGGATTCGCAGCACGTAGCGTCGGCGGAGCCTGCTGAAAGTGTTGACGCGCCGAAACCAGCTATTGGTGAAGCGCCGATTGTTTCCAAGTCTGCGTCCTCGCCAGCTTCTAGCGAAGCGAGCACGGCGCCTGACGTTACCGCCGCGCCGGCTTTAGCGCCGTGGCAGGAAGAAGCGTCCGCCGGACCGGTCCTGAGCGATCCGGAGCCTACACCTACGGACACGACCTTGCCCCAAGCGGCACCGATGCCCGAAGCGATGTCCCCGGCACCGGCGGCCGAAGCGACGGAAATGATCGCAGCAACAAAAGTAGCGGCTGTGACGGCGACCGAAGTGGCCGAATCGACCGCAGCAACGAAACCAGCAACTGCACCGGCCTTGGCACCATGGGACGACGCACCCACCGAGCCAGCCTGGAACGAAGCACCCGCTGCCGCCGCGCCTCAGGAATCGGCGCCCGCGTCTCCGCTCACTGCCCCAGCCGCCGCCGCGTCCGCACGGGCAGAAGAGGCCGCCCCCGCGAGAGCATCGCAAGAATCGCAGCCCGTAGCCGACATCCCGCCGCGCCGCGCAGGTGGTGCGAGCGACGCGCTCAACGTATTGCGCAGCGCGGGCCTGAAGGTGTCATCCGACCGTGGCCGCGCTACAGCAGCAGCTTCCACCGCCAAACCCGCAGCAGCCCCAGCCACGCCGAAGGCCGTCGCACCCCGCGTGGTCGTCAATGTGCCGACACCGGGCGCCCCGCGCCGCGCGCCGCAACAGGACGCCGCTCCGGCCGCACGTGCGCCGTCGCCGCAAGCCCAGGAGCAGAACGGCTCGTCGAGCGCACCGTGGGACGACATGCCGCCCGATGAATACATGCCGCTCACGGCAGCGGACGAAGGCTATTACGGCCTGCCGGACGACAACTACATGCCGGTGTTCGACAGCGGACCCGACGACGTCCGCGTGAACGCCACGCCTGCGTCGGCCCCCGCACCCGTAGTCGACAAGCGGCCGTTGCCGCCCGCCGTGCCGCTCGATCCGCTGGGTTTTCAGGGCGACTGGCCCGCGCTCGCCGTCGACCTGCCGCTCAAGGGCATTTCGTATCAGCTCGCGTTCAACAGCGAACTGATGGCGCTCGAAGGCAGCACGCTGAAACTGAACGTGCCGGTGCCGCAGTACGCGGAAGCCTCGCAGGTCGCTAAACTGAAAGTTGCGCTTGCGGAAAAGCTCGGCCAGAACGTCGACGTCCTGGTCGAAGTCGGCCCGGCGCGCCGCACCGCGGCCGCGCACGACGCCGCCATGCGCGCCCAGCGCCAGCAGGAAGCGGAGCGCGAAATCGGCGCCGATCCGTTCGTGCAGTCGCTGATTCGCGAGTTCGGCGCGAGCATCGTGCCCGGCTCGATTCGCCCGATTACGCAGGACGCCGGCCCGAACGGCGCGCCGCCCGCTCACTGATTCGCCGCGCCGTGCGGCGCACCCGATTTTTCGGATTTCACGCTTTCAAGAAGGAGCATGTCCATGATGAAAGGCCAACTCGCCGGGCTGATGAAGCAGGCCCAGCAGATGCAGGAAAACATGAAGAAGATGCAGGAGCAGCTTGCATTGATCGAAGTCGAAGGACAGTCGGGCGCCGGTCTCGTCAAGGTGACGATGACCTGCAAGAACGACGTGCGCCGCGTATCGATCGATCCGAGCCTGCTCGCCGACGACAAGGACATGCTGGAAGACCTGGTCGCCGCTGCGTTCAATGACGCCGTGCGCAAGGCCGAAGCCACCGCTCAGGAAAAGATGGGCGGTATGACCTCGGGTCTGCCGCTGCCGCCGGGCTTCAAGCTGCCGTTCTGAGCGGCGTCGCTGCAAGAAGGGGCTCATGCCGCGGCTTTGAGTGCGGCATGAGTTGAATACGCGAGCCGGGCTCGTTCAAATACCTGCTCAGTTCGCAGCTCCCGGTGCGCGCAAGTTTGCATCGGAGCAGTTCAGCTCGGTCGTCGAGCTGATAGCAGCAACCAGAAACAACCGCATCGCCACCCGCATACCGGGCCATACCGGGCAACACCCACTTCGACACCACCGATCCGCATGAAACAACCTTCCGCCTTGTCGGCGCTCGTCGAAGCGCTGCGCGTGCTCCCCGGTGTCGGGCCCAAATCCGCTCAACGCATGGCGTATCACCTGATGCAGCACGATCGTGACGGCGCCGAAAAACTCGGCCGTTCGTTGCTGTTCGCGACTGAACATCTGCAGCACTGCGAGAAGTGCAACACATTTACCGAAGCGCAGATCTGCGAGGTCTGCCTCGATGAGGAGCGCGATCCCGCGTTGTTGTGCGTCGTCGAGACGCCCGCCGACCAGATCATGCTCGAACAGACGATGACCTATCGCGGCCTCTATTTCGTGCTGATGGGGCGGCTCAGTCCACTCGACGGCATCGGTCCGAAGGAGATCCATTTCGACCGCCTGGTCAAGCGCGCGTCGGATGGCATCGTCAAGGAAGTCGTGCTCGCAACCAATTTCACGAACGAAGGCGAGGCCACCGCGCATTACCTCGGGCAGACGCTCAAGGCGCGCGGTCTTGCCGTGACGCGCCTCGCGCGCGGCGTACCGGTGGGCGGCGAACTCGAGTATGTCGACGCCGGCACGATTGCCCGCGCGATGCTCGACCGCCGTTCGATGTAGCGCGACGCAACCGGCAGCGCCATGTCGCGGCGCCTGCAATGCCTGAACGCGCCGCGCGGCACCGCTCCGCAACGCGTCCAGCCGCGCCGCGTCGAGGCAAGCACAGAACATAGAGGAGACACATGAGCGTCAATCCCGATCCCAACGCCACCGCCACGCCGAAAGGCCCGCTCGCCGGCGTCAAGGTACTCGAGCTCGGCACGCTGATCGCCGGCCCGTTCGCCGCGCGCTTTCTCGGCGAGTTCGGCGCCGACGTCATCAAGATCGAAGATCCTAAAGGCGGCGACCCGTTGCGCAAATGGCGCAAGCTTTATCCGGAAGTCGGCGGCACGTCGCTTTGGTGGGCCGTTCAGGCGCGCAACAAGAAATCCGTCACGATCAATCTGAAAGCCGAAGAGGGCAAGGAAATCGTGCGGCGTCTGGCGAAAGAAGCTGACATCGTCGTCGAGAATTTCCGACCGGGTCTGCTGGAGAAGCTCGGCCTCGGTTATGACGTTCTGTCGGCGGAGAACCCCGGGCTCGTGATGGTGCGTCTGTCCGGCTACGGCCAGACCGGGCCCTATCGCGACCGGCCCGGATTCGGCGCGATCGCCGAATCCATGGGCGGCTTGCGCCATATCACCGGCTATCCGGATTTGCCGCCGCCGCGCATCGGCATTTCGATCGGCGATTCGATTGCCGCGCTGCACGGCGTGATCGGCGCGTTGATGGCGCTGCATCACAAGCAGGTGAATGGCGGCAAAGGGCAGGTGGTCGACGTCGCACTGTACGAAGCGGTTTTCAACATGATGGAGAGCGTGGTGCCGGAGTACGGCGTGTACGGCATGGTGCGCGAGCGCACCGGCGCATCGCTGCCGGGGATCGTGCCGTCGAACACCTATCCGTGCCGCGACGGCAGCATTGTGATCGGCGGCAATAGCGACCCGATCTTCAAGCGCTTGATGATCGCTATCGAACGCGAAGATCTGGCGAACGATCCGGCTCTCGCGCACAACGACGGCCGCGTGCCGCGTACCCAGGAAATCGACGGCGCGATCGCTGCGTGGCTCGCCACGCGCACCATCGACGAAGCGCTCGCCGTGCTGAACGCCGCCGACGTGCCGGTCGGCCGGATTTACAGCGTCGCGGACATGTTCACCGATCCGCAATACATGGCGCGCCAGATGATCCAGCGCTTCAAATGGCAGGACGGTCAGGAGATCACGCTGCCGTCGGTGACGCCGAAACTCTCGGAAACGCCCGGCGAGACGCGCTGGTTAGGCCCGGAACTGGGTGAACATACCGATGAAGTCCTTCAATCACTGGGTTATGATTCTGACCACATTGCAAGGTTGCATGCGCAACAGATTGTGTGAGTGAGCGCGCGGCAAAAAGACAACAAAAGTTCGGAGACTAGAGACCATGCAACGCAGAACCTTCCTCGCCGGCAGCGCGGCGCTCGCGGGCGCCACGTTCGCCGCCACGCCGTTCGCTTTCGCACAGGGCAAGCCCGAAACCACCAAGGTGGCGATCGCCGTCGGCGGCAAGAACCTGTTCTATTACTTGCCGCTCACGATTGCCGAGCGCCGCAATTATTTCAAGGACGAAGGGCTCGAAGTCGAAATCTCGGATTTCGCCGGCGGCTCGCAAGCGCTGAAGGCAGCCGTGGGCGGCAGTGCGGATGTAGTCTCCGGCGCGTTCGAACACACCTTGCTGTTGCAGGCGCAAAAGCAGGCGTTCCGCGAATTCGTGCTGCAAGGGCGCGCCCCGCAGATCGTGCTAGCTGTGTCGAAGAAGGCGATGCCGAACTACAAGTCGATCGCCGATCTGAAAGGCAAGAAAATCGGCGTGACCGCGCCGGGTTCGTCGACCTCGATCATGGCGAGTTTCGTGCTGGCGAAAGCCGGACTGACCGCGAAAGACGTTTCGTTTATCGGCGTGGGCGCAGGGGCTGGCGCGATTGCCGCGCTGCAGTCGGGCCAGATCGACGCCATCGCCAATCTCGACCCGGTGATGACCAAGCTCGAACGCACCGGCGAGATTCGCGTTGTGTCGGATACACGCACGTTGGCCGATACGCGCAGCGTGTTCGGTGGCGACATGCCGGCCGGGTGTCTGTACGCGTCGCAAAGCTTCATCACGAAGAATCCGAACACCACGCAGGCGCTGACCAATGCGATGGTGCGCGCACTCAAGTGGCTGCAAACGGCGACCGGCAGCGAGCTGATCAATACCGTGCCGGAAGGCTACCTGCTCGGCGACCGCGCGGTGTATCTGGACGCGTGGCAGCACGTGAAGGAGGCCATGTCGCCGGACGGTCTGATGCCCGCCGATGGCCCGGCCACGTCGCTGAAAACCCTGCAGGCGTTCGATCCGAACGTGCAGGGCAAGCCGATCGATTTGTCGAAGACGTGGACCAACGACTTCGTCAAGAAAGCGCTGACCACGGTCAAGGCCTGAGTGCTGTCAGTCAGTATGGGGCGAAGGACGGCGCGTGCCGCATTCGCCTCGACCACCGTCGTCACGACGACGTGACAAACCGAAATCGATCTTCGAAGCGAGTCGAACGATGACCGTTGCCGCCCTGGCGCTCGACAACATCACCTGCACCTTTGCTGCGCGCGACAACCGCGCGCAGCGCTATACAGCGGTCAAGGACACGACCTTGCGCATCGCGCCGGGCGAATTCGTCTCGGTGGTCGGCCCGACCGGCTGCGGCAAATCCACTTTGCTGAACGTCGGCGCGGGTTTGCTGGAGCCGTCGTCGGGAACGGTCAGTGTGTTCGGCGAACCGCTCAAGCGCATCAACCGGCGCGCCGGTTATATGTTCCAGGCCGACGCGCTGATGCCGTGGCGCTCGGCTATCGACAACGTGATGGCGGGGCTCTCATTTCACGGCGTGCCGCCGGCCGAAGCGCGCAGCAAAACCGACGAGTGGTTGAAACGCGTGGGCCTCGGCGGTTTCGGCGACCGCTATCCGCATCAACTGTCGGGCGGCATGCGCAAGCGCGTCGCGATGGCGCAGACGCTGATCCTCGATCCGGACATCATCCTGATGGACGAGCCGTTTTCCGCGCTCGATATCCAGACGCGTCAGTTGATGGAAAACGAGTTACTCGACCTGTGGGCGGCCAAGCGCAAAGCGGTGCTGTTCATCACGCACGATCTCGACGAAGCGATCTCGATGTCGGACCGCGTGGTGGTGCTGTCGGCGGGGCCGGGCACGCATCCGATCGGTGAATTCACAATCGACCTGCCGCGTCCGCGCGACGTCGCCGAAATTCGTGCGCATCCGCGTTTCGTCGAGTTGCATGCACAGATCTGGAGCGTGCTGCGCGATGAAGTGCTCAAGGGTTATCAGCAGCAACTCACGGCCGTTTAAGCGGGGTGCGTAGTTGCGTCGTGTCGTTGCGTTGTGTAGTTGCTGCGAAGTGGCGGCACGTACGGATATCCGTAGTTAAGTCCTGTTTGTAGCGTCTTGTATTGGCGTCGATCAATCGTCTAAGGCAAACCGAGTCATGTGGAAGACGTTGCGCCCGAATCGGGCGAACCTGGTGATCTGGCAGTGGCTGCTGCTCGTGCTGTGCTTCGTACTGTGGTACGTGCTGACCAGTCCGACCTTGCTGCCGGCGTTCTATTTCGACGACCCGAACAAGGCCGCGTTCTTCTTTGGCGAGCCGCAGAAGGTGCTGCAGCGCATCTGGGAGTGGTTCACGGGCGGCGAAATCTATCTGCACCTGTGGATCACGCTGGTTGAAACGGTGCTCGCGTTTGTGCTAGGCACCGCGCTCGGGCTCGGCGTCGGTCTGTGGCTTGCGCTGTCGCCGCTCGCGAGCGCGCTGTTCGATCCGTACATCAAGGCCGCCAACTCGATGCCGCGCGTGATTCTCGCGCCGATCTTCGGCGTGTGGTTTGGCCTCGGCATCTGGTCGAAAGTGGCGCTGGGCGTCACGCTGGTGTTCTTTATCGTGTTCTTCAATGTCTACCAGGGCGTGAAGGAAGTGAGCCCGGTCGTGCTTGCCAACGCGCGCATGCTCGGCGCGAATCGCAAACAGTTGCTGCGTTTTGTCTACCTGCCAAGTGCGATGAGCTGGGTGTTTTCGAGCCTGCACACCTCGGTGGGCCTGGCATTCGTCGGCTCGGTGGTGGGGGAGTATCTCGGCTCGGCGCGCGGTGTTGGTTACCTGATTCTGCAAGCCGAAGGCACCTTCGATATCAATACGGTGTTCGCCGGGATTCTGGTGTTGACCGCGTTCGCGCTGATTCTCGACGCCATCGTCGGGATTGGCGAGCGGCGGCTGATGAAGTGGCAGCCGAAGTCGGGTGATACGGAAAAGCTGTAGGCCCGCATTCCCAACGGCTTAACAAAAACGGCGTGCGGTTTTAAACCGCACGCCGTTTTCTGTTTTCTTGCCGCTCGAAGGAGCGGCTGCGTCAGAGCATTGCGCCTAAGGCGTAATCACGATCTTCCCGATCACCCGGCGCTCCGCCATATCGCGCAACGCGCGGCCGGTGTCTTCGAGCGAATAACGTTCCGACACATAGGGCTTGAGCTTGCCCGCGCCGATCCAGCCGGTCATCTGCTCGAACGCGGCGTGATTGTGTTGCGGCTCGCGTTTCGCAAAGTCGCCCCAGAACACGCCGACCAGACTCGCGCCTTTGAGCAGCGTCAGGTTGAGCGGCAACTTCGGGATTTCGCCGTTCGCAAAGCCGACCACCAGATAACGCCCGCGCCAGCCGATGCTGCGAAACGCCGGTTCCGCATACACACCGCCGACCGGATCGTAGATCACGTCCGGACCCTTGCCGTCGGTCAGCGCCTTGATGCGTTCGCGCAAGTCTTCGGTGCTGTAGTTGATGGTGGCGTCCGCGCCGTGCTTCACGCACGTGGCGAGCTTCTCGTCGGTCGACGCCGCCGCGATCACGCGCGCGCCGAGCGCCTTGCCGATTTCGACTGCGGCGAGTCCGACGCCGCCCGCCGCGCCCAACACCAGCATCGTCTCGCCGGCCTTCAACTGGCCGCGATCGACCACCGCGTGATGCGATGTGCCATAGGCGAGCGTGAACGCGGCGGCCAGTTCGAAGTCGACGCCGTCCGCCAGCGGCACGCACGCCGCGACCGGCGCCAGCGCCTGCTCGGCAAAGCCGCCCGAGCCGGTGAACGCGACCACCCGCGAGCCCGGCTTGAACTGCGTCACACCGGCGCCGACCGCGCGCACGACACCCGCGACTTCCGAGCCGGGCGTAAAGGGCAGGGGCGGTTTGAACTGGTATTTGTTCTCGATGATCAGCACATCGGGAAAGTTGACGGCCGCGGCCTTGACGTCGATCACGACGTGGCCGGGCGGCGGCTCGAGGTCAGGCAGATTTTCGACGACCAGGCTCTCCGGCGGTCCATATTGATTACAGCGAATCGCGCGCATCGTGTCTCCATATCGATCAGGGGTTCGCAACTATTCTGAGTGTAAAACAATCCGCACGACCGTGCGTTTTTATTGTTCGAAGCCGGTTCGTGCGCGATCGATACCCATCGGCGCGCGGCCCGGCGCGTGCGCTTTGCATGGGATACGCGCACGGCCTGCCGTGTCGTTCGCGTGCCTTCTTTCCTCGGTTACAATCGCCGCATGCGAATCCTACTCAGCAATGACGACGGTTATCTGGCGCCCGGCCTTGCCGCGCTTTACGAAGCGCTCAAGCCGATCGCGGACGTCACCGTGATGGCCCCCGAGCAGAACTGCAGCGGCGCGTCCAATTCCTTGACGCTGTCGCGTCCGCTTTCGGTGCTGCGCTCGGCGAACGGTTTCTACTACGTGAACGGCACGCCAACCGACTCGGTGCACATCGCGCTGACCGGCATGCTGGACCACACGCCAGACCTGGTTGTCTCGGGCATCAACAACGGCCAGAACATGGGCGAGGACACGCTCTATTCGGGCACCGTCGCCGCCGCCACCGAAGGCATCATGTTCGGCGTGCCGGCCATCGCTTTCTCGCTGGTCGACAAAGACTGGGTGCATCTCGAAGACGCTGCGCGCGTGGCCGCCGAGATCGTCGCGCACTACCTCAAGCAGCCGTTGCCGGGGCATCCGCTCCTGAACGTCAATATTCCGAACCTGCCGTACGAGCAACTCGACGGCTGGCATATCACGCGTCTTGGCAAGCGGCATCCGTCGCAACCGGTGATCCGTCAGACCAACCCGCGCGGCGAACCGATCTACTGGATCGGCCCGTCGGGCAGCGCGCGTGACGCGAGCGAAGGCACCGATTTCCACGCTGTCGCCAACGGCCAGGTGTCGATCACGCCGTTGCAGCTCGACCTGACCCACACGCAAATGCTGCCCGCAGCGCGCAACTGGGCGCGCGCCGGTAGCGGCGCTTCATGACGAGCGAGCGCGCAAAGCGCTTTCCGCTCGGTCTCGAGGACCTGGTGCGCGAGCCGCGCCGGCCCGAAGGACGTCCGGGCGAAGTGCGCGCAGCGGCACTTGCCGCGAGCGCGGCGCTGAACGCACGCCAGCAACCGGCGAAGAACTCGCCGCTTGGCTCTGCGGGGAAGACCCAGGCGAAGTCGCCGGCGAGAGCGCAGACCCAACCACAAGCGACATCGCAAGCCAAGCCGCAGGCGAAGGCACCGATCAAGGCGCCGGTGAACTCGACGCTGAAACCGCCTGTCAGCGCCCAGGCCAAGCCACAAGCCAAACCACACGCAACAGCGGTCGGACAAAGCTCGCCTGCGCGCGCCGCGCCAAAACCGGCGCCGGTGAACAAGCCCGCCGCCAAACTCAACGAGCGCGCCGCTGTGCCGAACGTCGCATTGAACGGCGCTTTGGCACTGACTTCGGAACGGGTTCGCGAACGGATGGTCGAACGCCTGCGTGCGAATGGCGTAACCGATCAGCGCGTGTTGAACGCGATGTCGGTGGTGCCGCGCCACATGTTCGTCGACCCGGGCCTCGCCGCTCAGGCCTACGAAGATGCCGCGCTGCCGATCGGCCATCACCAGACGATCTCCAAGCCCTCCGTGGTCGCGCGGATGATCGAACTGGCGGCCGCCGGCCGCGCGTTGAACAACGTGCTCGAAATCGGCACCGGTTGCGGCTATCAGGCGGCGGTGCTGAGCCAGGTCGCGCGCGATGTTTACTCGATCGAACGCATCAAGCCGCTGTCCGAACGCGCGAAGACAAACTTGCGTCCGCTGCGCATTCCGAACATCCGGCTGCACTACGGCGACGGTCGCCTGGGGTTGCCGTCGGCGGCGCCGTTCGACGCCATTGTGATCGCCGCAGCAGGACTCGACGTACCGCAAGCATTACTTGAACAACTCGCGATCGGCGGCCGTCTGGTCGCGCCGGTCGGCTCGCAGGAAGGCCAGAATCAGGTGCTGACTCTGGTCGAACGCCTCGGACCCGCGCAGTGGCGCGAGTCGCGGCTTGATCGCGTTTTCTTTGTACCCTTAAAATCCGGAGTGATTTGACACCGATGAGTATGTTGCGCGCGATGCAAAGAACCAGACTGACTATCCCTATGACCGTAACCCAGCGTAGCGTGTGCGTGCTCGCCTTGTCCCTGTTGATGTCGGCCTGTGCGACCCGCCTCGATCAGGCGCCGGTCGTCGACCGTTCCGGCAGCGGTGCGCTCGGCACGCAAGCCGCGCAACAGCCGGCCGTGCCGCTCGGACCGCCGCCGCCGGGCTACTACCGCGTGAAGCCGGGCGATACGCTGTATCGGATCGCGTTGGAGAACGGCCAGAACTACCGCGACATTTCGACGTGGAACAATCTCACTAACCCGAATCAGATCGAAGTCGATCAGTTGCTGCGCGTCGTGCCGCCAGGTGCGAACACCGCCGCGCTGACGCCGGGCGTGTCGACGGCGCCGATTGGCGGTGGTGGCGCTGTGCAGAGCGCACCGCTCGGCAGTACGCCGCCGACGGCAGGCGTCGCGGCGCCGCCGATCTATGGTTCGGGTGCGAACAACGCCTCGCTGACGCCGCCGGCCAACCCGGGCGCAGCGAGCGATTCGAGCGCCGGCGCGTCCGGCAACGTGGCGTTCTCATGGCCGGTGCGTGGACCGATGCTCGGCACGTTCAACGATTCGACCAACAAGGGTATTAATATCGGCGGCGCGGCTGGCGACCCGGTTAAGGCTTCTGCGGATGGGCGCGTGGTTTATGCCGGAAATGGGCTGCGTGGTTACGGCAATCTCATTATCATCAAGCATGATGCAACTTATCTCACGGCGTATGCACACAACCGCGCTTTGATGGTAAAAGAGGGAGATGCGGTAACCAAAGGGCAGAAGATCGCCGAGATGGGCAATAGCGATTCCGACCGCGTGATGTTGCATTTCGAAGTTCGCCGCCAGGGTAAACCTGTCGACCCACTGAAGTATTTGCCGCCGCAATAAGCGATACGACCATGCCGAAATCGAAGCGCCGCCTGCCGCAAGCCGAGTCTGAGACGATTAGCCGCGTCACGCCCGCTTCGGTGGAGGAAAGCGGCGCTTCGGAAGTTGAAGAAGAGATCGCAGAGGAGCGCGATCTCGACGAACGTCAGGGCGGCGCGGAAGAACCCAGCGAGGCCCGCGAAGTCGCTGCCGACGCAGACGACTTTCGCGCGCTGCTGCAAGCCGAGCTGACGGCCGACACGATTCAGCACTACCTGAACCGCATCAGCGTCAAGCCGCTCCTGACTGTCGAGGAAGAGCAGAAGTATTCGCGTCTGGCGAAGGCGGGCGAGTTCGAAGCGCGGCAAGTGATGATCGAGCGCAATTTGCGGCTCGTGGTCAGCATCGCGAAGGGTTACCTCAACCGCGGCGTGCCGCTGCTCGATCTGATCGAAGAGGGCAATCTCGGCCTGATGCACGCCATCGAGAAATTCGATCCCACGCGCGGCTTCCGTTTCTCAACCTATGCCACATGGTGGATTCGCCAAAGCATCGAGCGCGCGATCATGAACCAGGCGCGCACGGTGCGTTTGCCGGTGCACGTGATCCGTGAGCTCAATCAGGTGCTGCGCGCGAAGCGCCATCTGGAAAAGAATTCGATGAATTCCGGCGAAGCCGCCGAACGCCGCGACGCGAGCATCGACGACATTGCCTATCTGACCGGCAAGACCACAGACGAAGTTACCGACATTCTCGCGTTGAACGAGCACACCGCGTCGCTGGACGCGCCGCTCGATCTCGACCCGGCGAGCAGCCTGCTCGACCTGCTGTCCGACGACCAGAGCCAGTCGCCGGATGCCGAAGTGCAGCACCGCGAGCTGGAAACGCTTACACGGGCATGGCTCGCGCGGCTGTCGGACAAGCATCGTCATGTGATCGAGCGCCGCTTCGGGCTCAACCATATCGAGCCCGCCACGCTCGAAGAGCTGGCCGACGAAATGGGCCTCACGCGCGAGCGTGTGCGCCAGATCCAACAGGAAGCGCTGGTGCGGCTGAAGCGCTTCTTTGCCTCCAACGGTGTTCGGAAGGACGCCGTTCTATAACCTGATGACACCGATTCTTGTTTTCGACATCGAGACGATTCCCGATGTCGTCGGCATTCGCCGCCTCGAAGATCTGCCTGCCACGCTGAGTGACGCCGAAGTCGCCGAGCACGCTTTTGCCGCGCGCCGCGAAAAGACCGGCAGCGATTTCCTGCCGCACCACCTGCAGCGGATCGCCGCCATTTCCTGCGTGTTCCGCGACAACAACGGTTTCCGCGTGCGCTCGCTCGGCACGCTGGAAGACGGCGAAGCCGCGCTCGTGCAGTCGTTTTATCGCGTGATCGAAAAATACACGCCACAGCTCGTGTCCTGGAACGGCGGTGGGTTCGACCTGCCGGTCCTGAACTACCGCGCGCTGGTCAACGGCATTCCCGCCTCCCGTTTCTGGGACCTCGGCGAGGACGACCGCGAGTTCAAGTGGAACAACTACATCAGCCGCTATCACTCGCGTCACACCGATCTGATGGACGTGCTGGCGATGTATCAGGCGCGCGCCAACGCGCCGCTCGACGCGCTCGCGAAGATGTGCGGCTTCCCGGGCAAGATGGGCATGGACGGCAGCCAGGTGTGGAACGCTTACCAGGAAGGCCGCATCGAGGAAATCCGCAACTATTGCGAGACCGACGTCGTCAATACATACCTGCTGTATTGCCGCTTCCAGCTAATCCGCGGCGCGTTTTCGGCCGAAGAGTATGCTGACGAGATCAACCTGGTCAAGAATGCGCTGGCGTTGGAGGCGGCGCCGCAATGGGCCGAGTATCTGGCCGCATTCGATCAGTAAGCGGCTTGCTCATCAGTCTCGTTGTAGCGAAGCCGTTCGCCGTACACTAATGCGGTTGAGCGTCTGACGGCAGACGCCGTAGTGCGAAGTCGGACGCAAGCGCCAGGGTTCGCCGTATGCTGATCGTGATCGAAGCGATCGGTGTGCGCGGCGCTTCGTCTACAATCTCGCCTTTCCCCAAGTTTGTCAGGAAGTCGCAGGTGTCCCGAACTGCCCCCCAACGCCGCTCGCCGAAGCGCCAAAAGGTGCCCGCTCCGGCGAAAGCACACGTCATTACCGGCAATGAGCCGATCATCGAAATCGTTTCGCTCGACATGGAAGCGCGCGGCGTGGGCCGCATCGAGAGCGAAGACGGCACGCCCGGCAAGGTGATTTTTGTCGAAGGCGCGTTGCCCGGCGAGCGTGTCAGCTACTCGACGCATCGCAGCAAGCCGAAATTCGAGCAGGCTGAGGTCGTCCAGGTGTTCCGCGAAAGCGTGCTTCGCACCAAGCCGAAATGCACCTACTTCGATATCTGCGGCGGCTGTTCGATGCAGCATCTCGACATCCGCGCCCAGATCGCCGTCAAGCAGCGCGTGCTCGAAGACAATTTCCAGCATCTGGCGAAGCTGCGCCCGGAGACCGTGTTCCGGCCGATTCACGGTCCGGCCTGGGGATACCGCTACCGCGCGCGTCTGGCTGTGCGCTATCTGCCGGAAAAGGGCGGCATGCGTATCGGCTTCTACGAGAAGAAGAGCAGCTACATCTCGGACATGAAGACCTGCGAGATACTGCCGCCGCACATTTCGGCGATGCTGATGCCGCTGCGCTTCATGGTCCGCAAGCTGTCGATTTACGATCGTATGCCGCAGATCGAGCTCGCGGTCGGCTCGTCGGTCACCGCGCTGGTGCTGCGCAATCTCGCGCCGATCACCGCCGCCGACGAGCAGGTGCTGCGCGATTTCGCCGACGAACACAATATCCAGTGGTGGTTGCAGCCGGGCGGTCCCGACACGGTTGCGCCGTTCTATCCGCTCGACGCGCAGCTCGACTACACGCTGCCGGAATACAACATCCGGATGCCGTTCAAGCCGACCGATTTCACCCAGGTGAATCACGCCATCAATCGCGTGCTGGTGAGCCGTGCGCTGCGTCTGCTGGCCCCGTCCAGCACGGACCGGGTGCTCGACCTGTTCTGCGGAATCGGCAACTTCACGCTGCCGCTCGCGCGGATTTCGAAAGAAGTGATGGGGATCGAAGGCAGCGAAGTGCTGACTTCGCGTGCGCTTGCCAATGCCGAGCTGAACGGTGTGGCCGGCCATACGTCGTTTGCTTGCCGCAACCTGTTCGAAGTCACCGCCGACGACATGCGTGCGCTCGGCCATTTCGACAAAATCCTGATCGACCCGCCGCGCGAAGGTGCGCTGGCTGTCGCCAAGGCGCTCGCGGAGATCGCGCAGAGCGGCAATGGGCCGTTGCCCAAGCGTATTGTCTATGTGTCGTGCGCGCCGGCCACGCTCGCTCGCGATGCGGGCCTGCTGGTGCATGAGGCCGGCTACCGGCTGGTGGGCGCTGGTGTGGTGAACATGTTCCCGCATACCTCGCACGTGGAGTCGATTGCGTTGTTCGAGCGGGACTGAGGGCGCTGGTTGCCGGCTGGTGCTTCATAGGCTGGGCGGCGACTGCGCAAACAAAAACGCCACGACCGAAGTCGTGGCGTTTTTGTTTAAGGCAGCGAGTCGAGGCTTAGAACTGCCACCACGACTTTTCCTTACCGGGCCTTGCGTGACCCGTGATATACGGGCTGTCAGGGAAGGTGCCGGCCAGAATGCGCTTCGTGTCGTCAGCCAGTTGCGGCTGGTTCAGCTTCTCGTACGACAGCATCATGATGTGCAGTGCGTCTTCGATAGCCGGTGCGTTCTTGTATTCCTTCAACGCCAGTTGCGCGCGGTTGATCGCGGCGACATACGCGCCACGACGGTAGTAATAATCCGCCGCATGGACCTCGTGCGAGGCCAGCGCATTCACGATATAGCGCATGCGTTGCGCAGCGTCCGGCGCATACTTGCTGTTCGGGTACTTGTCGACCACGACCTTGAACGCGTCATACGACTCGCGCAGCGACTTCGGATCGCGCTCGCTCATGTCCTGGCCGGAGAAGCGGCCGAACAGACCGAGGTCGTCGTTGAAGTGGATCATGCCCTTCAGGTAGTACGCGTACGCGATGTCCGGGTGATCCGGGTGCAGCTGGATGAAGCGGTCGATCGCCTGGTCGGCGGCGGCGTTTTCGTTATCTTTCCAGTTGCAATACGCGACGTTGATCTGCGCTTGCTGGGCAAAGTGGCCGAACGGATCGCGGCCTTCGAGCATCTCGAAATACTTGGCGCACTTGCCGAAATCACCACCGGTCAGAGCGTCGTTCGCCTCCGTATATAATTTGTTGTTGTTCCACGCAGCCGTCTCGTCGGTCTTTTCCGGCAGGCCGTGGCAAGCCGCAACTACGGCGACGGCTGCGGCGCACGCAATGTATCCGGCCACTTTCCGGGCCATCTTCTTGATGACCGCCAAATTGATCGCCGCTTTAGTGATGGTGTTCAAGGCTCGCATTTTCCAGTCTAGCTTTACGTCCAGGTGACCCAGACTCAATGACCCGCTCAAATACTCCAGGCGCCGCAACCGGTGCCGGGAATAGCAACAAAGATTATAGCGTAAGCGCTGACCCCTCCGACGCGTTGGGCGTCGATTCACTCGACGACGATCTCGGCAGCGACGCCCTCGCGGCCGCCGGCCCGGACAGGGTGCCAACCGTGGCGAGCCCCGTGGCGGACGAGTCGCCGCGCAGCGTCGTCGTGCCCGACGAACTGGCCGGCGAACGCCTCGACAAGGTGCTTGCCCGAATCTTTCCGGAGTTTTCACGTAACCGGCTGCAAAGCTGGATCGAGTCGGAGCGGGTGCGCATCGACGGCAAACCGGCCAAAATCCGTCAGCCGGTGCCGCTTGGGGCGACCATCGAGCTCGTGCCCGATCTGCTGCCTGAGCAGCTCGCGTTCACGCCCGAGCCGGTGCCGCTCGAGATCGTCTACGAGGACGACACGCTGGTGGTCATCAACAAGCCGGCCGGCATGGTCGTGCATCCGGCGGCCGGCAACTGGAGCGGCACCGTCCTCAACGGTTTGCTGTACCGCTATGGCGATGCCGCAGCCGGCTTGCCGCGCGCCGGTATCGTGCATCGGCTCGACAAGGAAACGTCCGGTCTGATGGTGGTGGCGCGCACGCTCGAGGCGCAGACGGATCTGGTGCGCCAGCTGCAGGCACGCACGGTGAAGCGCCGTTACCTTGCGCTGGTATGGGGCAACATGCCCGAAGAGGGCACGATCGACGCGCCGATCGGCCGCGATCCGCGCGAACGCACGCGCATGGCGGTGGTGACGAGCGCATCGGGCAAAGCGGCGCGCACGCATTTCCGGCGCGTGGACACGGCGATCTGGCAGCGTCAGCCGGTCACCGCGATTCATTGCGATCTGGAAACCGGCCGCACCCATCAGATTCGCGTGCATTGCGCGCATATCGGCCATCCGCTGCTCGGCGATCCGGTTTATGGACGTGCACGCGGCAAGCGCTCGGTGACGCCGCTGCCGGACGGTTTCGCGCGTCAGGCGCTGCATGCATGGCGCCTCGGTCTGATTCACCCGAAAACCGGCCGGACCATGCAATGGCGCGCCGATGCACCGGAAGACATGCAGGTGCTGTCGGCGGCGCTTGGCCTGGGGCGTGACGATGCGGGCGAGTTCGACGAGACGTACTACGAGGAAGACGACTACGACGCCTCGCTTGACGACGATATCGATGAAGACGGCGACGGCGAGCACGACGAAGACCAGGATCACGACGACGAACACGACGAGGACGGTCACGCATGAGTTTGCCCGAGCTGAGCTTTGCCGATGTTGTGCAACCCGCATGGAACGTATCGCCGCGTGTGCGTGCGCTCGTCACCACCCGCAACGGCGGTGTGAGCGAGCCGCCGTTTGGCCGCTGGCAGGATGGCGCTGACCAACCCGGCGGCCTGAACCTGGGGATGAAAAGCGGTGACGATCCCGCCGCGGTCGCAAGCAATCGCGCACGCTTGCTGAGTCTGGCGGGTGTAAGCGAGGCTGCGTGGCTCGAACAGATTCACGGCGCCGGCATCGTGCGCGCGGAAGATGCGCTTGCGCAGACTCAGGCAAGCGGTACGCCGACACGAGCGGACGCCAGCGTCACCGATCGGCCCGGCACGGTGTGTGTCGTGATGGTCGCCGATTGCATGCCGGTGCTGTTGTGCGACGAAGCAGGACGCGCGGTCGGCGCGGCCCATGCCGGCTGGCGTGGTCTGGCAGCGGGCATCGTCGAGCAGACTGCACAGCGTGTCGCCGGCCTCGCCGGCGTGGAGGCCGCATCGTTGCATGCCTACCTGGGTCCGGCGATCGGACCGGACGCATTCGAGGTGGGTGCAGATGTGCGTGACGCCTTCATGAATGGCGTGGACGGCGCACAACGCGAAGCCACCGCGAATGCATTCATTACGCATCCGCAAAATCCCGGCAAATATCTCGCCGATCTCGCGGCGCTCGCGCGTTTGCGCTTGCAACGGATTGGTGTGACGCGCATTGTCGGCGGCGATCTGTGTACGGTCACGCAACGCGAACGTTTCTATTCCTATCGCCGTGATCGCGAGACCGGGCGTATGGCTGCGCTGATCTGGCTGGACGATCAGGTTACGCGTTAGTCCTGCATTCAATCATCCACACACGGCCGCATCGCATGACGCTTCGATTTATCAGCGCCATCGTGCGGCCGTGGCGCTTCTCGCGCTTGCCTCGACCGGCGCGATGTGTTCCCGCAAGCATCCGTATGAGGGTTTATTCGGAGATACGTTGCGTGCTTTTGCTGCGCTGCCGGAATTTGTCGCGCGCACGTTAATCTGCCGCTCAAAGTGCGCGCGAGTGAACGGATAAATACGCATAAATATGCACAAGCCCATGCAATAGGGGAGCTTTTTTTGCTTATGCGAGCACTTATCAACCCATGTTCCAAAAGCGCGATCTGCTATACAGGGAAAACGATAATTAAAAAACTATCGCACTGCGGCAAAATCGGGAACAAGCATTGACATGCCTTGCGATGGGGAGCAAGAATGTTCCTCACAGCTCCTCGTACATGGGACAGGGCGTGACGAGGTCGCGAGCAATCGCCCACGTGCGCATGAACCTGCCTCTCAACCCGTCCGCAAGGACTCACCGGTCAAAAGCAGGTATGGCAGCATCACATTCCTCAGCTTCTCCCAGCACGGACTCCTCGACGGAGCACACGCAGCAGGCCGGTACGAGCGGCGCATCACCAGCCGCAGGCATGCAGCAGTTACTGGACGCCTGGATGAACGCATGGCGTTCGCTGGGCACGCCGCCTGGTGGCAGCGGCATACCTTTTCAGATGCCGCAGGTGCCCCAGATGCCGCCAATGGGCTTGCCGCAGATACCGTCGTTCCCCGGCATGCCTGATTTCAGCAAACTGGCTGCGGGATCCCTGCCGTCAATGCCTTCATTCGCCGGACTCAATGTCCCGAGCGCCGCGATTCCATCGGAGCGTTTGCAAAAGCTGCAAGCCGATTATTCGCGTGAGGCGATGGAGTTGATCCAGCAGGCGGCCACCTCCACGACGAAAGCCCCCGAACTCAAGGACCGCCGTTTCAGTTCCGACGCGTGGAGCGCGACGCCGGCCTATGCATTTACCGCTGCGTGGTATCTGTTGAACGCGCGTTATCTGCAGGAAATGGTCGACGCACTCGAAACGGAACCGAAGATGCGCGAGCGCGTTCGGTTCGCGGTTCAGCAATGGACCGCAGCCGCATCGCCGAGCAACTTCTTCGCGTTGAATCCGGAAGCGCAAAAGACCTTGCTCGATAGCAAGGGCGAGAGCTTGCGCCAGGGCGTGATGAATCTGCTGGGCGATATGCAGCGCGGCAAGATTTCGCAAACGGACGAATCGCGTTTCGTGGTCGGCGAAAATCTCGCGAACACCGAAGGCTCAGTGGTGTTCGAGAACGACCTCATTCAGTTGATTCAGTACAAGCCGCGCACGGCCACCGTGCGTGAGCGACCGCTGCTGATCGTGCCGCCGTGCATCAACAAGTTCTACATTCTCGATCTGCAGCCGGAGAATTCGCTGGTCGCGCACGGACTCGATTCGGGTCATCAGGTGTTTCTGATTTCGTGGCGCAACGCGGACGCATCGATCGCAGGCAAGACGTGGGATGACTACGTCAGCGAAGGCGTCCTCAAGGCGATCGAAACGGTCAGCAAGATCAGCGGGCGCGAGCAGATCAACACGCTGGGTTTCTGCGTCGGCGGCACCATGCTCGCTACGGCGCTGGCAGTAGCGGCCGCGCGCGGCGAACATCCCGCCGCGTCGATGACCCTGCTCACCGCGATGCTGGATTTCTCGGACACGGGCGTGCTCGACGTATTCGTCGACGAGGCGCATGTGCAAATGCGCGAGCAGACCATCGGCGGCAAGAACGGCGGCAAGCCCGGCTTGATGCGCGGCATCGAATTCGCCAACACGTTCTCGTTCCTGCGGCCGAACGATCTGGTGTGGAACTACGTGGTCGACAATTACCTCAAGGGGCGCACGCCAGTGCCGTTCGATCTGCTGTACTGGAACAGCGATTCGACGAGCCTGCCGGGCCCGATGTATGTCTGGTATCTGCGTAACACGTATCTCGAGAATCGTCTGCGCGAGCCGGGTGCGGTGACCACTTGCGGTGAGCCGGTCGACCTCTCGAAGATCGACGTGCCCACCTTCATCTACGGTTCACGCGAAGACCATATCGTGCCGTGGCAAACCGCCTATGCGTCGGTGCCGCTGCTCTCCGGACCGCTGAAGTTCGTGCTCGGCGCGTCGGGTCATATCGCTGGCGTGATCAATCCGCCGGCGAAGAAAAAGCGTAACTACTGGGCGCTGGAAGGCGACGTCAAGACGTTGCCGGAAAGCCCGGACGAATGGCTCGACCAGGCGACCGAAGTGCCCGGCAGTTGGTGGCCGGAATGGACCACGTGGCTCGATCAGTATGGTGGCAAGAAAGTGAAGCCGCGCGCCACGGCCGGCTCCGCCGAATTCCCGGTGATCGAACCGGCGCCAGGGCGTTATGTGCGGCAACGGGAGTAGGCTTCAGCGCGCCTGAGGGCGCGGTGGTGTGGCGGTATGAGTGCGCGTCCTGATAGACGCAAGGGCGCATTGGCAACAAGATTTTTAACTTGACGGGCAGCGGCGTATTTAGCCGATGTCCCGGAGGATATGGAAATGACTGATGTTGTGATCGTATCGGCCGCCCGTACGGCAGTTGGCAAATTCGGTGGGTCGCTGGCGAAGATCGCTGCGCCCGAACTCGGCGCTACTGTGATTCGCGCCGTGCTCGAACGGTCTGGTCTGAAGCCTGAGCAGGTCAGCGAAGTCATTCTGGGGCAGGTGCTGACGGCAGGCTCGGGGCAGAACCCGGCGCGTCAGTCGCTGATCAAGGCGGGGCTGCCCACGGCGGTGCCCGGCATGACGATCAACGTGGTGTGCGGCTCGGGCCTGAAGTCTGTGATGCTGGCAGCCAACGCGATCATCGCGGGCGACGCGGACATCGTGATCGCCGGCGGTCAGGAAAACATGAGCGCCGCGCCGCACGTGCTGCCGGGCTCGCGCGACGGTTTCCGCATGGGCGACGCCAAGCTGATCGACTCGATGATCGTCGACGGCCTGTGGGACGTCTACAACCAGTACCACATGGGCGTGACAGCAGAAAACGTCGCCAAGGAATACGGCATCACGCGCGAGCAGCAGGATGCGTTCGCGGCGCTGTCGCAGAACAAGGCGGAAGCTGCGCAGAAGGCGGGCCGTTTCAACGACGAAATCGTGCCGGTCGAAATTCCGCAACGCAAGGGTGAGCCGCTGCGTTTCGCAACGGACGAGTTCGTGCGTCACGGCGTGACGGCTGAATCGCTGGCGGGTCTGAAGCCGGCATTCTCGAAGGAAGGCTCAGTGACAGCGGCCAATGCGTCGGGTCTGAACGACGGCGCGGCGGCGGTGCTGGTGATGTCGGCGAAGAAGGCCGAGGCGCTCGGCCTCACGCCGCTCGCGCGCATCAAGGCGTACGCCACCTCGGGTCTGGATCCGAAGGTGATGGGCATGGGCCCGGTGCCGGCCTCGCGCCGTTGTCTCGAACGCGCGGGCTGGACGCCGGCCGATCTGGACCTGATGGAAATCAACGAAGCGTTTGCCGCACAGGCGTGCGCCGTGAATCAGCAAATGGGCTGGGACACGTCGAAGATCAACGTGAACGGTGGCGCGATCGCGATCGGCCATCCGATCGGTGCGTCCGGCGCCCGGATTCTCGTCACGCTGATCCATGAAATGCAGAAGCGCGATGCGAAGAAGGGTCTGGCGTCGCTGTGTATCGGCGGCGGCATGGGCGTGGCGCTGGCGCTCGAACGCGCTTGATAGGCCTTCAGGTCTTGAGGTCTCAAGCAGGCTCAGACAGGTTTTAGCAGGCGGTAAGCAGGGTTGCCGCGCGCCACATTGCAGCAGGTAGTGCGCGGTGAGCAATGGCCTCGTCGGCCGGTCGCCCGGCGGCAGCGGAGATGAAGCACAGGCGAGGGAAGAGGTAGCCGGTCGGCACCTCGAAAACGAAAAACGGAGTGTAGTTTATGACACAGCGAATTGCGTACGTAACGGGCGGGATGGGTGGCATCGGCACAAGCATTTGCCAGCGTCTGCACAAAGAGGGCTTCAAGGTGGTCGCCGGCTGCGGCCCGAACTCGCCGCGCCGCGTGAAGTGGCTCGAAGAGCAGAAGGCACTCGGCTACGATTTCATTGCGTCCGAAGGCAATGTCGGCGATTGGGAATCGACCAAGGCGGCGTTCGACAAGGTCAAGGCCGAAGTCGGCGAGATCGACGTGCTGGTGAACAATGCCGGTATCACGCGCGACGTCGTGTTCCGCAAGATGACGCACGAAGACTGGACGGCGGTGATCGACACCAACCTGACCAGCCTCTTCAACGTCACGAAGCAGGTGATCGACGGGATGGTCGAGCGCGGCTTCGGGCGAGTCATCAACATTTCGTCGGTGAACGGCCAGAAGGGGCAGTTCGGCCAGACCAACTACTCGACCGCGAAGGCCGGTATTCACGGCTTCACGATGTCGCTGGCGCAGGAAGTGGCCACCAAGGGCGTGACGGTCAACACCGTGTCGCCGGGCTACATCGGCACCGATATGGTCAAGTCGATCCGCCCGGATGTGCTGGAAAAGATCGTTGCGACGATCCCGGTGCGCCGTCTCGGTCAGCCGCAGGAAATCGGCTCGATCGTGGCATGGCTCGCCTCGGACGAATCGGGTTTCTCCACGGGCGCGGATTTTTCGCTGAACGGTGGTTTGCATATGGGCTGAGTCACCGGCGCGCCGCTCACAAGGCAGCGCGCTTCGACTCAGATGGTTCCGGCGGCGTCCCGGTTGCACAATTGCCCGATTGTGCGCCGGCATGACGCCGTTTCCGCGCTCAACTCGCGCTCAAAGGCGTTACATGACCACTACTACAAAGAAAACAGCCGAACGACTGATCAAGAAGTATCCGAATCGCCGGCTCTACGATACCGAGACAAGCACGTACATCACGCTGACGGATGTTAAGCAGCTCGTGCTGGATCAGGAGGATTTCAAGGTCATCGATGCGAAGAGCAACGAGGATCTGACGCGCGCCATCCTGTTGCAGATCATTCTCGAAGAGGAGAGCGGCGGCCTGCCGATGTTCTCGTCCTCGATGCTGTCGCAGATCATCCGTTTCTACGGCCATGCCATGCAGGGCATGATGGGCACGTATCTGGAGAAGAACATCCAGGCCTTCATCGACATTCAGGCGAAGCTCGCCGACCAGTCGAAGAATCTGTACGAAGGCAAGGCGATGAACCCCGAAGTCTGGTCGCAATTCATGAACATGCAGGCCCCCATGATGCAGGGCATGATGACCAGCTACATCGAACAGTCGAAGAACATGTTCGTGCAGATGCAGGAGCAGATGCAGAACCAGGCTAAATCGATGTTCGCTACCTTCCCGTTCACGCCAGGTGGACCGGTGAATGCGGCAGGCGGACCGGCCACACCGGCTACGCCGCAAACCAATCCGGAGCCGGAGAAGAAGTAAGGGCGCGAGACTGACGCGGCGAGCGCGTCTTTACGCGTCGGCCCCACGGCCAAACAACGGTGCAGAAGTGGTGTGCCCGTCGCTTGATGAGGCGGCGGGTGGGCCACGACGGCCTACGCGCCGGGCGCAGGCGGACGGGCGCGGTACAATCATGGGTTGCTGGCGCTGTTGCGGGGTATGGTCTTCGGATCTTTGTGATCCTGTTGCCCTTCAGACTGCGCCGCAGCGTCCCATTTGTCGCCGTTGCCATCGCTGTATCCCAGCCCCACCTATGTCGCAGACCCGTTTCTCTACCATCCCCACGCTTTCGATCCAGAAGGCCGGACTTGTCAGCTTTGGCTGACCGTAAGATTTGCAGAAGCAGCGTGGGCGCCATTCCGACATGAGCCAGCTGTTTCTTGCGCCCATGGAAGGGCTCGCGGACTACGTATTGCGCGACGTGCTGACCAGCACGGGCGGATTCGACGGCTGCGTTTCCGAATTCGTCCGGGTGACGGGTTCGGTGCTTCCCGAGCGTGTCTACGAGCGGGATACACCCGAAGTCCTCCACGGAGGACGCACACCCGGCGGCACGCCGATGGTGATCCAACTTCTTGGCAGCGATCCTGAATGGATGGCGCTGAATGCGGCCCAGGCGGCCAGCCTGTCGCCGCATGGACTCGATCTGAACTTCGGCTGTCCCGCCAAAGTCGTCAACCGGCACGGTGGCGGCGCGATGCTGCTCGCGCACCCTGAACAACTGAACCGGATTGTTTCTTCTGTTCGCGCCGCGGTGCCTGCCGGCATCGCTGTGACGGCAAAAATGCGGCTCGGCGTGTCCGATACGTCGCTTGCGATCGACTGCGCCACGGCGCTGACGGAAGGCGGCGCGGCTTCGCTCGTCGTGCATGCCAGAACGCGCGACCATGGCTACCGGCCGCCGGCCCACTGGGAGTGGATCGCGCGTATCGACGACGCCGTGGACGTGCCGGTCACCGCCAACGGAGAAGTCTGGACGGTGGCCGACTGGGAGCGGTGCCAGGCGGTCAGCGGCTGCGCGGACGTAATGATCGGGCGGGGCGCCGTATCGGATCCTTTCCTGGCATTGCGCATACGCGGGCTGATGGAGCAGACGGCTTCCGGCGAGGAATGGCCGGCTGTACTGGGTTTACTCGCCGACTACCTGAGAAAATTGCAGGCCCGCGTCGCGGCCCGCCATGAGCACGGGCGCGTCAAAATGTGGCTCAGCTATCTGAAGCGGACGTGGCCGCAGGCTGCCGAACTGCATACGGCCATCCGGCGCCTGCATGATTCGCGCGACATTCTTGACGTGATCGAGCGCGCCCAGGCACTCAATGGCTTGATCCCGATGCCGGCGCATCAATACGCGGCCCATGGCCTCGCCGATCCGGCAACGCCCCGCTACGTGGCCGACTGCACGGTCGCCGGCGCGGTACAATAAAGGGTTGCGTGCGCGGGACGCTGTCCGGGCCGTGGTCTGACTGACCATTGGCCCTTGGCCTTGCCGCACCGTCCCCATTTGTCGCCATCGTCACCGCTATACGCCGGACCCATCCTATGTCGCAGACCATTTCCCCCGCCGTGCCGACCCCTTCGACTCCGAAGGTCGGTTTCGTCAGCCTCGGCTGCCCTAAAGCGCTTGTCGATTCCGAGCAGATCATCACGCAGCTGCGCGCCGAGGGCTACGAGATCTCCGGCACGTACGACGGCGCGGACCTCGTCGTCGTCAACACGTGCGGCTTCATCGACGAAGCGGTGCAGGAAAGCCTCGACGCGATCGGCGAAGCGCTCAGCGAAAACGGCAAGGTGATCGTCACGGGCTGTCTCGGCGCCAAGCAGAGCGCGAGCGGCTCGAATCTGATCGAAGAAGTGCATCCGAAGGTGCTGGCCGTGACCGGTCCGCACGCGCTGGGCGAAGTGATGCAGGCGGTGCACAATCATCTGCCGAAGCCGCACGATCCGTTCATCGATCTGGTGCCGGCTGCCGGCGTGAAGCTCACGCCGCGTCACTACGCCTATCTCAAGATTTCCGAAGGCTGCAACCACCGCTGCACGTTCTGCATCATCCCGTCGATGCGCGGCGACCTCGTGTCGCGCCCGGTCGCCGACGTGATGCTTGAGGCGGAGAACCTCTTCAAATCCGGCGTGAAAGAACTGCTCGTGATTTCGCAGGACACGAGCGCATACGGCGTCGACGTGAAATACCGCACCGGCTTCTGGAACGGCAAGCCGATCAAGACGCGCATGACCGATCTGGTCGGCGCGCTCGGCGAACTCGCGGCGCAATACGGCGCATGGGTCCGTTTGCATTACGTGTATCCGTATCCGAGCGTCGACGAAGTCATTCCGATGATGGCCGAAGGTCCGTTCAAAGGCCACGTGCTGCCATATCTGGATGTGCCGTTCCAGCACGCGCATCCGGAAGTGTTGAAGCGCATGAAGCGTCCGGCCAACGCCGAGAAAGTGATGGAACGCGTGAAGGCGTGGCGCGAAATGTGCCCCGATCTGACGATCCGCAGCACGTTTATCGCGGGCTTCCCGGGCGAGACTGAAGAGCAATTCCAGACGCTGCTCGATTTTATTCGCGAGGCGGAACTGGATCGGGTCGGCTGCTTTGCTTATTCGCCGGTCGAAGGCGCGAGCGCCAACGAACTCGACGGTGCGTTGCCAGACGAAGTGCGTGAAGAACGCCGCGCGCGTTTCATGGAAGTGGCCGAAGAAGTGTCGGCCAAACGGATTGCGAAGAAGGTTGGCAAGACGCTGAAAGTGCTGGTCGACGAGATCAATGCCGACGGCGGCATCGGCCGTACCGCGGCGGATGCGCCCGAGATCGACGGCGTCGTGTACATCGCACCGGCCACCAAGGCGTCCAAGCGTTATAAGGTCGGCGATTTTGTCTCGGTAAAGATCACCGGCGCCGACGGTCACGATCTGTGGGGCGAGGTCTAAGCAATGACGGTGAGCACCGCCGGCACGCCGGCAACCCGGCCTCCGCGTCCGGAGATCCTCGCGCTCGGCGAGGCGATGATCGAGTTCAACCAGTCGGCTAAAGATCAGCCGAACTATCTGCAAGGCTTCGGCGGCGATACGTCGAACTTCTGTATTGCGGCAGCAAGGCAGGGCGCGAAGACGGGTTTTGTGTCGGCCGTGGGCAGCGACCATTTCGGGCGTCTGCTGATCGATCTGTGGGAACGCGAACAGGTTGAGACGTCGCTCGTGCGCGTCGATCCGCACGCGCCCACCGGCGTCTATTTCGTCTCGCACGGTCCCGCAGGTCACGCGTTCGACTATCTGCGTGCGGGTTCGGCTGCGAGCCGCTACGCGCCGCACGATTTGCCGCTCGATGCGATCGCCGCGGCCAAAGTCATCCATTTGTCCGGCATCAGTCTCGCGATCAGCTTAAGCGCCTGCGACGCCGCGTTGGGGGCGATCGAACATGCGCGCGCGAACGGCGTGCGCGTGAGTTTCGACACCAATCTGCGTTTGAAGCTGTGGCCGCTCGCAAGAGCGCGCGCGGTGATGCTCGAAGCCATTCGTGGCACCGACATTTGTCTGCCGAGCTGGGACGACGTAACCGAGCTCACCGGCTTGACCGGCCGTGACGAGATCGTCGACTTTCTGCTGTCGCACGGTCCGCGTGTCGTGGCGCTCAAGCTCGGCAAGGAAGGTTCGTATATCGCCACGCCGGATGAGCGGCGCGTCGTGCCTGGCCACGTCGTCAACGCGGTCGATGCGACTGGCGCGGGGGATTGCTTCGGCGGCGCATTCATCGCGCGCATCGTCGCGGGTGACGATCCTTTTCAGGCGGCGCGTTATGCGAACGTCGCCGCGGCACTGTCTACGCAAGGTTACGGCGCGGTCGCGCCGATCCCTTCGCGCGCGACGGTCGAACACATCCTGGCCGGCTGACAGTAACGCGCTGCGAGGCGCGCGCCGCAGCCTGCCAGGACATGATTATCTTGAGACACTAAACAGGAGCGAGCGATGCAACGAGACGTGGTGGTGGTAAGCGGGGTGCGTACGGCGATCGGCGGTTTTGGCGGCAGTCTGAAGGATTTTCCGCCGACCGATCTCGGCGCACGCGTCGTGCGTGAAGTGCTGGCGCGCGCGAACGTGTCGGGCGACGAAGTCGGTCACGTGGTGTTCGGCAACGTCGTGCATACCGAACCGAAAGACATGTATCTGGCCCGCGTGGCCGCGATCAACGGCGGCGTTGCGCAACATACGCCCGCGTTGACCGTCAACCGCCTGTGCGGCTCGGGCCTGCAGGCCATCGTCTCGGCCGCGCAAAGCGTGCTGCTCGGCGACGCCGACATCGCGATCGGCGGCGGCGCGGAAAACATGAGCCGTGCGCCGTATTCCATGCCGGCTGCGCGCTTTGGCCAGCGCATGGGCGATGCGCGCCTCGTCGACATGATGGTCGGCGCGTTGAACGACCCGTTCCAGTCCATCCATATGGGCGTGACCGCTGAGAACGTCGCCCGCAAGTACGATATCTCGCGCGAAACGCAGGATGCGCTCGCGCTCGAATCGCATCGCCGTGCGGCCAACGCGATTACGAGCGGCTACTTCAAGGACCAGATCCTGCCGATCACGATCCCGTCGAAGAAGGGCGACGTCGTGTTCGATACGGATGAACACACGCGTATGAACGCAACGGCCGAAGACTTCTCCAAGTTGAAGCCGGTGTTCGCCAAGGAAAACGGCACGGTGACGGCCGGCAACGCCTCGGGTATCAACGACGCCGCCGCGGCGGTCGTGCTGATGGAACGCAGCGTCGCCGAAAAGCGCGGCATCAAGCCCTTGGCGCGGCTGGTTTCGTACGCGCATGCAGGCGTCGATCCGGCCTACATGGGCATCGGCCCGGTGCCGGCGACGCGCAAGGCGCTCGAACGCGCCGGCCTGACGGTCGCCGATCTCGATGTGATCGAAGCGAACGAAGCGTTTGCCGCTCAGGCGTGCGCGGTCAGCAAGGAGCTCGGTCTTGATCCGGCCAAGGTCAATCCGAACGGTTCGGGCATTTCGCTCGGTCACCCGATCGGCGCAACCGGCGCTCTGATTACCGTCAAGGCGTTGTATGAGTTGCAGCGAGTTGGCGGCCGCTATGCGCTGGTGACGATGTGTATCGGCGGCGGGCAGGGCATCGCGGCGATCTTCGAACGGATCTGAAGCTGAGGCGGCGCAACGTGACGCCACGCGAGGCGTCGCGCTGGCCCCGCCGAACTGAGCCCGGTAGCAAGCGGCTAGCAAACGAGTATCGAGCAGTATCAGGCAACAAGGAAAGAACGGATGCAGGAATCCAAAGCGATGAAGGGTGTGACGCGCCGGCGCGGTTGGGCAGTCCTCCAGGGGCACTTCCTTCGGGGTTTAGTGAGCACGGCCGCATTGCTGTGTGTCGGCGCCGGGGCTGTGCTGCCCGCGCAGGCATGGGCGGAAAGCGACGCGGTGAAGGAACTGGCGGCGCCCCCGCCGATTCAGTTGCCGCTCAAGCCGAGCCCCGAATTCGCGAAGTTTCCGCGTTACGCCGGCATGCTGGGTTCGCGTCAGATCGTGCTGCGTCTCGGCGCGAAAACCGACGATCCGGCCGGCGTGCACGGCGAGTATCAGTACACCGACACCGGCGAGGTGATCCTGATCGCGGGTGACCGCGACGGCGATACGCTCGAAGTCGAGGAGTCGAACGACGGCACGCATATTACCGGCAACTGGGTGGGCAAGTTTGCCGCCGACGGCTCGGTGGCGGGCGACCGGATGAACGTCGACGATTCCGACCCGCAGCCATTCGATCTGAAGCCGCTGGCAGCGGGGCAGGCTGTGCCGGCTGCTTCAGCGAGCGCCGGTGCTGCCGCTAACAAAGCTGCGTCCGCCGGCAGCGCAGCAGCGCCTGCCTCGGCGACAGGCGGTGGTCACGCCGTTGGCGGGGTGAGCAACCTGCAAATCGGCGAATAAGATCTACCTACACCATGACCCAATCCAAACTCAAACGCGGCCTGCAAACTAGCATCGTGCGTCACGAAGACCAGCTTACGCCGGGCTTCGAATCCTTCTCGACGCCGGTGACGCGCGCTTCGACCGTCGTGTTTCCCGATCTCGCGACGATGCGCGCGCTCGACTGGAAAAACGACGCGCAATGGCGCTATGGCCTGCACGCCACGCCGACTTCGCTCGCGCTGGCGCAGCGGCTTGCCACCATCGAAGGCGGCAATCACGCGTTGCTGCAGCCGTCGGGTTTGTCGTCGATTTCGAACGTGTACTTCGGCCTCTTGAAGACTGGCGACGATGTGCTGATTCCCGATAACGTCTACTCGCCGAACCGCGATCACGGCGACTGGCTGGCGCGCGATTTCGGCATCACCGCGCGCTATTACGATCCGATGATCGGCGCGGGTATCGCGGATCTGATCCAGCCGAATACGCGTTTGATCTGGCTCGAAGCGCCCGGCTCGGTCACGATGGAAGTGCCCGACGTGCCCGCCATCGCCGCGGCGGCGCGTGCGCGCAACGTCGTCACGGCGATCGACAATACCTGGTCGGCGGGGCTCGGTTTCCGGCCGTTCGACCACGGCGTCGACATCTCGGTGCAGGCCTTGACCAAGTACCAGTCAGGCGGCGGCGACGTGCTGATGGGCGCGACGATCACAGTCGATCGCGAGTTGCATCTGAAGCTGAAGGCCGCGCGCATGCGCACGGGTATCGGTGTGTCAGTGGATGACTGTTCGCTGATTCTGCGCAGTCTGCCGAGCATGCGCTTGCGTTTCGAACAGCATGACCGTGCAGCGCTCGGCCTCGCCACCTGGCTGAAGACGCGTCCGGAAATTGCCGCGGTCCTGCACCCGGCGTTGTCCGACTGTCCAGGGCATGAGTTTTTCAAGCGCGACTTTACCGGCGCCGGCGGACTGTTCTCAGTGGTGTTCGACGCACGTTACAGCGCGGCGGAAATCGACACGTTCTGCGAGTCGCTCGAGCTGTTTTCGCTCGGCTGGAGCTGGGGCGGTGCGCACAGTCTCGCGATGCCGTACGACGTCACCTCGATGCGCACGGAAGGTCAATGGCCGTATCGCGGCACGCTGGTCCGGTTCTATATCGGCCTGGAAGAAGAAGCCGATTTGCGCGCGGATATCGAACAGTGCCTGACGGCGCTGAGTTGAGCGTCTGAGCGCTGGCTGCTGATTGCCGGCGATTGCAGAAGTCGAGAAAGCCCATTGTGACGTGTTCACGATGGGCTTTTTGTTTTGTCAAGATGGCCAGTAAGCCTAACCATTCGGCCGAATGGTCGGCGCCGGATCCCGACGCTACGATGGTGCGAACTTTACTAACGGTTGCCGCACTATGGTGAGTTTCGATGAATCTTTTTTTCTGGATGTTACTGAATCTTGGCGTGCCGATTGTCGGCCCGATCTTTACGCTAGCGCTCGTCGCACCCACGCACGGCTGGCGCGTCGCGAAGGCGTTGATTGCCGCATCAGTGAAAGACGGCCAACTGTTCTGGTGTGCGATCGGGCTGTGCGCGGCCGCGGTTTATGAGGCGGTGACCGCGCTGGAGCGGGGAAGTGGCGTGGTGCCGATCCTGGCCTTCGCCATCGCCGGACTCTGCATCGTGGCGTTTTCCTGTTCCACTATCGTCATGTCGGCGCTGGTCAATGCGCATCATGACCGGGCGGGCACGCAAGCTCACAATCGGCGGACACCGGACGTTGCCGGTTTGTTATCGCCCGTAGCAATTGGCGCCTCTATTTTTGCAACGGCCGTCGCCGCAGTTCTGTTTGCAATCCTACACGTGCGCCTGATTTAGTTTTTTTAGATAACGCAGCAATTATACTAATCAGCTTAAGGAGGCACTCATGCACAAACTATTCACGTTTCTGGAATCCGACGAAAATTTCGCTCGTGTTGTGAAGTGGGCTAACGTTGTGAACGGCACCGTTGCGGTCAGCGTGTTAGGTGTGTTCCTGATCAGCTATCTCAACAAATAATGCTCTTGTCAGCGCTGGCCGCCATCGCATCGGCCAGCGCAAAGCCGGCTTCAAAACAGGCGCAGCAAACCATCCAGCCCAACGTGGTTGAACGCCACACTGGCTGCTTCGCGCACTACCGGCTTCGCACGGAACGCTACCGAAAGTCCGGCAGCCGCCATCATTTTCAGATCGTTCGACCCATCGCCCATCGCAATCGCGCGGGTTGACTCGATGCCCAGTTGGGCGCATGTCTCGCGCAACGTGCGTGCTTTCACGTCGGCGTTGACGATCTCGCCGATTACCTTGCCGGTCAACTTTCCATCCACGATTTCGAGCGTGTTCGCGTGCGTGAAATCGAGGCCGAGCCGGGCTTTCAGTTTTTCGGTAAAGAACGTGAATCCGCCCGACACCAGCAGCGTTTTCAATCCGGTCGCTTTCGCGCCGGCCAGCATTCGTTCGGCGCCCGGCGAGAGTTGCAGCCGCTCTTCATAGACGCGTTCGAGCGCGCCGGCGTCGAGCCCCTTGAGCAGCGCCACGCGGCGCGTCAGGCTCTCGTTGAAGTCCTTGATTTCGCCGCGCATCGACGCTTCGGTGATCGCGGCGACTTCCGCTTTCAATCCGCAGAAGTCGGCGATTTCGTCGATGCATTCGATCGTGATCAGCGTCGAATCCATATCCATTGCGACGAGGCCGAAGTCACGCAACTGGCGGCCGGGTTCGACAAACGCGTAGTCCAGTTGATGCGTGCTGCAATAGACCTCAAGGTCGCCGCGCTGCGCAACGTTCGCGTCGGCGATACGAATCGCGTTCGCGTCGATGACAGCGGCGCGTGAGCCGCGCGCAAGCGCGACGAGCGTTTTGTGGTGGTCGGCGGAAAGAGGCGCGGTGCTTTGGATGACGAGGTTCATGGACGACGCATTGAAGCGGAAAAGGGCGGCCGCGCGAGGCGCGCGGAAAATTCCGTCATTGTAACGGTTCGGCGGCGTGCGGCCCGCAGGGGCAGCCGACAAAGGGCGACAGGTATCCGCGGGCGGCACTCGAGCCGACGGGCGGCAATTGGCCAATAGACAAACAAACGACCGGCCAGGAGGCCCATCGCCTGGCACATCGCGTAACCATCTGGGCAATCCACCGTGCAACGATCAGGCGCCCGCGTCATACTGGCGCTTCGAACGACGCCTCGCAGCCTATCGAACCCGCCAAGCCCGTCGCGCCCAAAAGGCGCGCAGCACACCCGCACGTGGCAAGCCTCGGCAAGGTATCGGCACCCATGACGAGGCGCACTACCACGGAGACAAGCAATGCCCCCTGCGACAGTCAGCGACGCGTCCGCCCTCGCACGCGATTTCGATCTGCGGCAACTGAGCCCCGCGTTCTATGCCGACCCATACCCGGTCTACCACGCGCTGCGCACCCATGAACCGATCAAACGCATGCCGGACGGCTCGCTGTTTCTGACGCGTTTTCGCGACGTGCAGGCGGTCTACCGCGACCCGAAAACATTCAGTTCCGACAAGACCGTCGAATTCAAACCGAAGTATGGCGACTCGCCGCTCTACACCCACCACACCACCAGTCTCGTCTTCAACGATCCGCCGCGTCACACGCGGGTGCGCAAACTGATAGCCGGCGCGCTGACGGCGCGCGCGATCGCGGCCATGGAGCCGGGGCTGATCCGCCTCGTCGATGGTTTGCTCGATGCAGCCGCCGCGCGTGGCCGGATCGATCTGATTGGAGAATTCGCGTCGGCGATTCCGGTCGAGATCATCGGCAATCTGCTGGATGTGCCGCACGCAGAGCGCGAGCCGTTGCGCGACTGGTCGCTGGCGATCCTCGGCGCGCTGGAGCCGTCGCTGAACGAGGCGCAACTCGAACGGGGCAACCGGGCGGTCACGGAATTTGTCGACTATCTGCGCGATCTGGTGGCACGGCGCAGGCGCGAGCCTGGCGATCCGCAACACGACGTGCTGACGCGCCTGATTCAGGGCGAACAAGGCGAACAGGGCGGCGAGCAATTGTCGGAAGCGGAACTGCTGCAAAACTGCATCTTCATCCTGAACGCCGGTCATGAGACCACCACGAATCTGATCGGCAACGGTCTCGTTACGCTCACCGGCTGGCCGGAGCAGCACGCCGCGTTGCTGCGCGAACCGTCGCTGATAGAGTCGGCGGTCGAAGAGTGTTTGCGGTTCGAGAGCTCGAATCAGCTGGGTAACCGGATGGCCACCGTCGACACGGAGATCGGCGGCGTCGCGGTGGCGCGCGGTACGCCCGTCACGCTGTGCATCGGCGCGGCCAATCGCGACCCCGAGCAGTTCGCGGAGCCGGATCGCTTCGACATCCGCCGTGATCCGAACCGGCATCTGGCGTTCGGCTTCGGCATTCACCAATGCGCGGGGTTGTCGCTCGCGCGACTCGAAGCGCGTATCGCCATTGGGCGCTTCGTGCAGCGCTTCCCGGCGTATCGGCTCGACGGCGAGCCAACGCGTGGCGGGCGGGTGCGGTTTCGCGGCTTCGCTGCGGTGCCGATCGAACTCGAACCGGCAAGCGGTGGTTGAAGATCGGCGCTTGCCGAGCACCGTTAGACGAGCCGACAAGCGCCGTATCTTTTGCCGACATGACGCAAGACTTACAGCCGATGCCGGCGGCAACCTGCACGGCGCCAAGGCGGCAATAGCGCCCAGAACCGTGGCAGCCACCGCCGTGCCGCGCGAGCGAAAGCGCGCAAAACCGTGGCACGCTTGCTGCTTCACCAAAGGTCTCAGGCCTTGGGGAGCGCACGATGGCACACATGATCTGGAAGGGCGCAATCAGCTTTGGCCTCGTCCACGTTCCGGTGCAGTTGTATCCGGCGACGCAGTCAGAGAAAGTCGGCTTCAATCTGCTGGACAAGCGCTCGATCGATCCGATCGGCTATAAGCAGATCAACAAGCGCACCGGCAAGGAGGTGGCGCGCGAGAACATCGTGCGCGGTTTCGAGTACGAAAAGGACAAGTACGTCGTCCTCTCCGACGACGAGATTCGGGCGGCCAATCCCGAGTCGACACAGACGGTCGATATCCTCGCCTTCATCGACGCACCCGACATTTCGTTTCTCTATCTCGACACGCCATACTTCCTGACGCCTGACCGCAAGGGCGAAAAGGTGTACGCGCTGCTGCGCGAAGCGATGAAAGCGTCGGGCAAGATCGGCGTGGCGAGTGTCGTGCTGCACAACAAGCAGCATCTCGCGGCACTTATTCCGGTCGGGCCGATGCTGGCGTTGAACACGTTGCGCTGGGCCGTCGAGGTGCGCGACTTCGACGAATTCAAATTGCCGCCGGAAGGAATGAAGGCGGCCGGCGTGACCACGCGCGAACTCGACATGGCGAAAAAGCTGATCAACGACATGAGTGACAAGTGGGATCCATCGCAGTATCACGACACCTTCCACGATGACATCATGGCGCTGGTCGACCGAAAGATTCGCGCGGGTAAGACCGAGGAAATCACCGAGGTCGAGGCGCCGCGCGAATCGCGTCAATCTGCCGACATCCTCGATCTGTCCGATCTGCTCAAGCGCAGCCTCGGTCGCGGCAAAGGCAAGCCGGCGGCGGGCGCGCGCAAGCATGCCGCGGACGATGACGAGGAGGGCGACGATGCCGAAGCCGAAGCAGCCACGCCAGCCCGCAAGAAGCCGCGTGCAGTGCGCTCGGCGGCCACGGGCCGCAGCGGTGGCAAGACCAGTGGCGCCAGCGCCAAGTCAGCCCCGGCTGCACGCAAACGGCGTGCGGCCGCCTGATCGCTCGCTTGATCGATAACACCGCACCAGCTCGATCCACGACGAGTTCATCTCCATGAACGACAGGCTCGATCTCTACAGCCGCAAGCGCCGCTTCGGCGAAACGCCGGAGCCATCGGGCACGGCTGCGCGGAAGAAAGCCGGCCGCAAGAGCGCCGCGCGCATCTCGAACGAGGCGCTGTCATACGTGATTCAGGAGCACGACGCGCGGCGCTTGCATTACGACTTCCGCCTCGAACTGAACGGCACGTTATTGTCGTGGGCGGTGCCCAAGGGGCCGAGCCTCGACCCGTCGGTGAAGCGGCTCGCGGTGCATGTCGAAGATCATCCTGTCGAATACGGCTCTTTCGAAGGTGAGATCCCGCCTGGCAACTACGGCGCGGGGACCGTGATCGTGTGGGATCGCGGGACGTGGGAGCCGGTCGGCGGCGCGGCGGAGGCGGCCAGATCGTATAAGGCGGGCAAACTCAAGTTCCGGCTCTTTGGCGAAAAGCTGCACGGTGGCTGGACGCTGGTGCGCAGTCACATGCGCGGCAGTGGCGACAAGGAGCAGTGGCTGCTGATCAAGGAGCGCGACGATGAAGCCCGTGATCAGGACGAATACGACGTCTTGAAGGAGTGGCCTGGCAGCGTACTGGAGGGCAGTGGGTCGGCGGGCAAGCGCGCAAAGGCCACGAGAACCGCGACAAAAACGGCTGCGAGCGAGTCCGCACGCCAGAGCGCAAGCAAGACCGGAGCGAGGACTGCAATCAAGGCCGCCAGGACTGCAAACGTCGCCAGTGCCAAAGAAACAGCATCGAACTCGAACATCACTGGCAGGAACCGCGCGAAAGCCAGCTCTTCAAGCCGTCCCGACCCGAAAAAAACCGACATCGTGTCGACCCGCAGCACACAGTCACTGCGCGAGCTTGCCGCATCGCCCTCAATTGAAGGCGCGGTCAAGGCCGCGTTGCCCGCCACCTTCAAGCCGCAACTGGCTACGCTCGTCGACGCCGCGCCACCCGGTGATGAATGGGCATACGAAATCAAGTTCGACGGCTATCGTGTGTTGACCCGCATCGATCGAAACGCAAAGACCCGTACGCTCAAGGTGTTCACGCGCGCAGGCAACGACTGGACCGCGAAGTTCGGCAAGCAGGTGAAGGCGTTCGAACGACTCGACATCGAAAGCGCCTGGCTCGACGGCGAAGCGGTGGTGCTAGACGACAACGGCGTACCGAGTTTTCAGGCGCTGCAAAACGCATTCGACGCGGACCGCCCGCAGGACATCGTCATCTATCTGTTCGACGTGCCGTTCCTGAACGGCTACGACCTGCGAGACGTGCCACTCGAGCAACGCCGCGCGATTCTGCGCGCGTTGTTGGAAGGGGGGGATGGGCACGATGACAGCGTACTGCGCTTCTCGAACGACTTCGCGTTCAGCGCCGACGATCTGCTGAAGAGCGCGTGCGACATGGCGCTCGAAGGCATCATCGGCAAACGGCGCGATAGCGGCTATACCTCGGGGCGTTCGTCCGCATGGATCAAATTGAAATGCCGACGCCGCCAGGAATTCGTGATCGGCGGCTATTCGGAGCCGGCGGGTAGCCGTGCGGCCTTCGGTGCGTTGTTGCTTGGCGTCTACGACGAGAAAGGCAAACTGCAATACGCCGGTCGTGTCGGCACGGGTTTCGATGCGGCGTTGCTGCGCTCGCTCAAGAAGGAACTCGACGCGCACGCCACCAGCCGCATGCCGTTCGCCAGCACACCGCGCGAGCGCAGCCGAACGCCGGTGCATTGGGTCGAACCGGTGCTTGTCTGCGAATGCAATTTCGCTGAATGGACGAGCGAGGGCATCGTGCGGCAGGCGTCGTTCGTGAGTCTGCGCAATGACAAACCGGCGCGGCAGATCGTCAGGGAAGCATCCCGTAAAGGAGCCGATGTGCAGGAGCAAACCGATACCGCATCCGACACCGTGGCGAAGAAGCGCACAACGAAAAAAGCCATCACGAGTGCCGCATCCGAGCCAGCTAAAAAAGGCGCAGCGAAGACGTCTGCGACCAATGCCACAGCGACCAAAGCCACCGCAGCAAAGAAGCCGGCCAAAAACACACCGACCGCGAAAGCAACAACCAAAGCGCCCGCAACAAAAACCACGGCAGCGAAATCAAAAACCGCTGCAACACCAGCCTCAGTCGCCGGCGTCCGTGTATCGCATCCCGACCGCGTCATCGACAAAAGCACCGGCACCCGCAAAATTGATCTCGTGCGCTACTACGAATCGGTCGCCGATTGGATGCTGCCTCATCTGCAGGACCGGCCGGTGTCGCTGGTGCGCGCGCCCGAGGACATCGGCGGCGAGCTGTTTTTCCAGAAGCATAGCCAGAAGCTGTCGATTCCCAACGTCACACAGCATCCAGGACTCGACCCTGGTCATCCACCGCTGATTACAGTCGATACGCTCAAGGCGCTGGTCGGCGCCGCACAGATGGGCACGATCGAATTTCACACGTGGAATGCCGTGGTGTCAAACATCGAAAAACCCGATCGCATGGTGTTCGATCTCGACCCGGACGCATCGCTCGGTTGGGAGCGGATGATCGAGGCCGCGCAACTGACGCGCTCGCTGCTCGAAGAACTCGGTCTGACCTCGTTCTGCAAGACGAGTGGCGGCAAGGGGTTCCACGTGGTGGTGCCGCTCGCTAAGCATGCCGGCTGGGACGAGGTGAAGACGTTTTCGCAAGCCGTCGCGCAGCATATGGCGACGACGTTGCCCAAGTACTTCAGCGCGAAGATGGGCGCCCAGAATCGCAAGCAGAAGATCTTTGTCGATTACCTCCGCAACAACCGCGGCTCGAGTACGGTGGCCGCATTCTCGGCACGCGCCCGACCGGGGCTGGGCGTTTCAGTGCCGCTCTCGTGGGACGAAGTCGCCACCACCACGAGCGGCGATCAATGGACCATCGAAAACGTACATGAGCGTCTGGCAGACCTCAAGCGCGACCCGTGGGCGGACTACGCAAAGACACGTCAACGCATCACCGCAGCGATGAGAAAGCGTCTGGATGACGCGGAGTGACCGCGATCCAGCCAACCTGATTCAATCTGAAAAAGGAGCAAACCATGAAGACCTCAGCGCAATCGTCCGACGGCGAGAAGCAGGCCGACCCGCACGCAAAGAAGTCTCCGCGTTCGCGCGAAGAAGCGTCGGCGCCGCTGCCGCATGAAACCGATCAGGACCCGGAATCGCAACACGAAGACGCTCCGCGTCGTGTCGGCAAGCAGGCGCATCGCGACATCGAGCGCGGACTGAAGGACACGGACCGCCGCGGCGGTGACGAGTATCAGCAAAAGACGCAGAACGATGCGCACGTGGACGTCAACTCCGATGGCAAAGCAAGTGGTGGCAGGTCCAGCAAGCGCTGATGTTAGGTGCGCGCTGATCCGCGTAAAACGTTGCGTCGTGCTGGTCCGGCGTGTCCGCAAATGAGCCGTCGCGGCCGCACTTTGAACCGGATCCTATGCGCTCGCACCGAGGCCATCGGTGATCACTCAGCGCCTTGGTGCGGCCCAGCGTTTGGCCCACCGGCTCACCCCGGCTCCACATCCCAGTAAGGCGGATCGCCAAAATGCGCGACAAGGAACTCAATAAACGCGACCGTCTTCGGCGGCACGAACGCACGGCTTGGATAGACCGCCCAGATCGCCACCTGCTCCGCGAGCGGATAGGTGTCGAGCACGCTGACCAGTTCGCCGCTGCGCAGATACGGCGCCACGTCCCACGTCGACTTGAGCGCGATGCCGAAACCGGCCAGCAGGGCGTCGCGAATGACTTCGCCGTTGTCGACGACGAGGCGTCCGCTCACGCGCACCGTAAGCGGTCCGGCGGGCGTCACGAATGCCCAGTCCCGCTGGTCTGACAGGATGATGCATTCGTGCTGTGCGAGGTCCGAAGGATGGTGCGGCGCTCCACGCGCGGCGAGGTAAGCGGGCGCGGCGCATAGCACGCGGCGGTTGACGGCGAGACGCCGCGCCACCAGCGACGAATCCTTGAGCACGCCGACACGGATCGCCACGTCGATACCCGCATCGACCAGATCGACCATCTGATCCGTCAGACGCAGATCGACGCTCACGCCGGGATAGCGGCGCAGAAACTCGCTGATTACTGGCGATACGTGCTGCCGCCCGAACGACGATGGCATCGATACCCGCAAGCGCCCCTGCGGCTCGGCCTGCGCGCGGCCCACCGAGGCGCGCGCGGCATCGGCTGCGTCGAGCAGCGCCTGAGCGCGTGTCATGAACACTTCGCCGTCCTGCGTGAGACTGATGCGACGGGTGGTCCGATGCAGCAGCCGCGCGCCGAGGAGCCTTTCGAGCTGCGCGATGCGCGAACTCGCCACCGCTGCCGACAGGCCGAATTCGCGGCCGGCCGCCGACACGTTGGCGAGCAGGGCGGCCCGCACGAACAGGGCGACGTCTAGCAGATCGAGTCGTTCCCGTTCGCCGGACGAGGGCTTGACGGCGGGTTCCACGGGGTCGGCAGGATGGTCCATTTTTCTGAAATTCAAAAAGATGTTTCAGTCATTATGATGCTTTTATGAGAATAAGAACCGCCTTAGGATGACGGCAATGCGATCGAATAGCCCTGCACGGCGCGAGGCGCTGTCGGCACCGATCGCCGGTTTCTCAACCTCATCAGAAAAAACAGGAGCTGTGATGAAAGCTGTAGGTCTCCATCGTTACTTGCCGATCGATCATGCCGAGTCGCTGGTCGATGTCGAAATTCCCAAACCCGAAGCCGCCGGCCGTGACCTGCTGGTGAAGGTGGAAGCCATCTCGGTCAATCCGGTCGACACCAAGGTGCGCGCCCCGAAAGACACCGTCGAGAAAGCGCCGCGGGTGCTCGGCTGGGACGCCGCCGGCACGGTGGTGGCGGTTGGCCCCGACGTCACGCTGTTCAAAGTTGGCGACCCGGTTTTCTATGCGGGCAGCATCACCCGGCCGGGCGCGAATAGCGAGTTCCATCTGGTCGACGAACGCATTGCCGGGCGCAAGCCGGCGTCGCTCGATTTCACACACGCGGCCGCTTTGCCGTTGACCGCGATCACGGCGTGGGAAGCACTCTTCGACCGCCTCGGCGTGTCACCGCAAGGCGCGGATGAAGGCCGCACGGTGCTGATCATCGGCGGCGCGGGCGGGGTCGGTTCGATCGGCATTCAGCTGGCCAAGCAACTCGCGAAACTCAAAGTGATTGCGACCGCCTCGCGCCCTGAATCGGCGAAGTGGGCGACGGAGTTGGGCGCGGATCATATCGTCGATCACTTCGACCATATGCCCGCGCAGTTGAAAAAGCTCGGCATCGACCAGGTCGATTACGTGCTGATCTTCAACGATACCGACAGTAATTTCCCAGCAGCCGCCGAAGTGGTCAAGCCGCAAGGCGGCATCTGCACGATCGTCGAAAACAGCCAGCCGGTGCCTGTCGAACTGCTGAAGGCGAAAAGCGCCGCGTTCCACTGGGAGTTCATGTTCACGCGTTCGATGTTCAGCACGCCGGACATGATCGAGCAGCATAAGCTGCTCACCGAGGTGGCGCGTCTCGTCGATGCAGGCACGTTGCGCACGACGGTCGGCCAGAATCTCGGCATGATCAACGCCGACAATCTGCGCCGTGCGCATCGGCTGCTCGAAGAGGGGCGCGCGATCGGCAAGCTGGTGCTGACGGGCTTCTAGCCAGAGCTGGGGTTGGCGTTCCTGTCACGTCGCACACGCAGAAAACGCCTCAACGCAAGCGGGGTAACACCCGATTCGTATGAAGCGCGCGCAGCGCCGCTTGGCGGTAGACTGGTGGGGCATCATGCTAAAACAGTTGCGCGTCTCGCGGCTCGTCTGGCAGGGCCTCAGCTGGGTGTTAACCAGGTGCTACCAGGTATTAACTCGGCGTGAATCAGGCTCCAGTCAGGCGGTGCATTGGCAGTAGCGCTTGAGCGGGCGCGCAGCGGTACAACAACGAGGTGACAGTATGAGCTCCAGCTTCAAACTCTCCGCCGTTTCAGTTGTTGCTTCTCTCGCATGCGCGCTCGCGCCCGGCATGCTCGTGACGCCAGCTCACGCAGCCACGCCGATCACGGTGACGTCGCAGTCCGCTCTCGACGGGCCGATCCGCTATACGGTCCGCGTCACGTCGAAACAGTTCGGCAATTCACAGGAAACGCGTACGATCCGCTCCGGCGAATCAGACGACTTCACGTGGAAGACGGTGCCCCCAGGCGGCCCCGTGCCCGCGACGGATAGCTGCCCGAATTACTCGTCGCTGCCAACCGATACCAACGGCGCGATGATTCGCCAGACGCAGATCCGTTTTGCGCCGGTCGTCGGCAGTGACGGCACCGCGTCAGTGCAATTGAGCTTCCAGGCGCAGACCCCGCATGGCGTCAAGACGGTGACGAGCGGCGGCAAAACGCTCAAGTGTCCGAACAGCGTGGCAGTCAGCCAGATTCTGCGTTTTACGATGCCGACCAACGGCAGCACGAAAACGCTGACGCTTAGTGACGGCACCGAAGTGGCGGTCACCGCGAAACGCTGAAGGCCACGCGTGAGGTCTGCGCGATGAGCGCAGACCTCACGCGCGCGGCCGATGAGGCAAACCGCGAACGGGCGACGCCAGCCGCGTCGCCCCGTGTACTGTTTGCCCCATCAACGCTGCGCCGCGGGCCGCTCCACCAGCCGCGCCGACAGAAACCGGTGCTCCGCCGAGAAGAGCCGCCGATACGTGAGCAGCACCGCGCCCACCGTCCCCAGGGCTGAGGCCGCGGCGATCAGGAACATGATCACGATCTGATAACGCACTGCCTGCAACGGCGACTGACCGGCCAGCACCTGCCCGGTCATCATGCCGGGCAAACTCACCACGCCGACCACGGCCATCTGATTCAAGGTGGGCATCATGCCCGCGCGCACCGCCTGGCGCGCCGGCGCCTGCGCCGCTTCCCAACGGGTCGCGCCGAGTGCGAGCGCCATATCCACACGGTCGCGCCGCGCGGTCAGTTCCTCGGTCATCCGTTCGATGCCGAGCGACACGCCGGTGAGCGTATTGCCGAGGATCATGCCGAGAATCGGAATCGCGTACTGCGGCTCGTACCATGGATGAATGCGGATCACGACGAAGAGTCCGACCGCGGCCACCAGCCACGAACTGACCCAGATCGACAGCACGCTGTCCGCACGCTGCCCGGCGTAGGTGCGGCTGCCGCGCTGTGCGCCCGCGAAGCCGGCGATCAGCGTCATCACGATCATCAAGGGCAACACCACGAACCAATGGTCATAGCGGAACACCCAGCCGAGCACATAGCCGATCGCCAGCAATTGCACGACGGTGCGTACCGCCGCCCACGCGAGCTTGCGTTCGAGATCGAGCTTGAGCGCCACCGACACGGCACCGTTCACCACGATCAGCAATGCGGCGATCGCGACGTCCCAGAGACTCAGATTTTGCAATGTCATTGGCCGAGCTCCTGGTGCGCGGGCGTCACGGGGGATTCGTCGAGCACGCCGGCGCGCATCGTGAGGTGCCGCTCGCTCATGCGCGCGGCTTGCGCGGGATCGTGCGACACCCACATCGACGCATGCCGGCCGGGTTCGGCCGCGAACCACGCGTGCACCAAAGCCTCGATCGCATGCGACGACTCCGGATCGAGCGAAGCGGTGGGTTCATCGAGCAGCAGCACTTCAGGCGCGAGTTGCAGAACGCGAATCAGCGCGGTGATCTGCGCTTCTCCGCCGGACAACTCGCTCGCGCGCTTGTCGAGAAAATCGTCGCCGCGGCCGGCCTGAGCGGCGAGGCCTGCAGCACGCGCGCGATCGAAGCGCACGTCGCGATAGGTCCGCAATTCGAACGGGTAACGCAGGTTGTCTTCGACGCTGCCGTCGAGCAGCGCGGGTCGCTGCCGGATATACGCGACGTTGCGCCGGTAACGCGGAATGGCGGCGCGCTCGACCGCCGCGCCGTGCCACATGATGCGTCCCGCATCGAGCGGATCGAGCAGGGCGAGGGCGCGCAGAAACACGCTCTTGCCCGAACCTGACGGCCCGGTGACCGCGACGCGGTCGCCGGCGCAAAGGGCGAAGGTCGTCGGCTGCAGCAGCGTTTGTCCGCGCAATGCATCGCGCCGGGCGATGCCTTCAGCGGAGACGAAGGGAACATCTGACATGAGTTGGATCGTGGTGGATTTTTTCGTGGATTCGGAGGCCGCCATGACATTTCCTTACGTTTCCATGGCCGGGAGACCTGTGCCGGCGCTGTGCGGCATGATAAAACGACCCCTATTAGACAATACCACCGGGCACGATACGTGCTGGTCCCCATGCACAACGAAGAAAAAAGACGGAGCTTTTCAATGGCAGTGTCGAGCACGATTGGAAGACGGATAGGAAAAATCATCGCATGGTTGCTGGCGATCATCGTCATTCTGATTGTCGCCCTGGCAATCTTCATCCTGACCTTTGACTGGAACCGGGCGCGCCCCTACATCGACGACAAGGTTACGCAGGCGATCGGCCGGCCGTTCGCGATCAACGGCGATCTGAAAGTAGGCTGGCAGCATCCGGTCGGCGAAACCGGCTGGCGTGGCTGGGTGCCCTGGCCGCGTTTCTCAGCGGCCAATATCACGGTAGGCAATCCCGACTGGGCCAAACAGCCGCACTTCGCGACGCTGGACGAAATCGACTTCCAGGTCAAGGTGCTGCCGCTGCTCGCGCATGACATCGTGATTCCCGCGATCAACCTTGTGAATCCTTCCGTCGACCTCGAACGACTGCTCGACGGGCGCAACAACTGGACCATCAAACTGGCGTCTTCCAGCGGCCCTTCCGAATGGAAGCTCGATCTGCACGACATCGCCTTTGCCAAAGGCAATATCGCGCTCTCGGATCAGCAGCAGAAGGTCGAGATGCAGATGGCCATCGATACGCTCGGCCAGCCGATTCCGATCGGCGAAGTGATGAAGCAGCAGGAGACGGCGTCGCGCAGCGCATCGGCGGAGGCGGTCGGTAAAGCGGGTGCGAGCAAGCTGACGGCGCAGGCTAACGCGCAGGCTGCATCGGAAGCGGCGGCAGCGTCCGCGGCGGCGGCTTCCGGTGCTTCGTCGACCGATATCAACGCGTCGGGCGCGACAGCGGCCACTGGCGCGTCGGGCGCGCTGATTGCCGGCGGAGCGAGCGAGGGCGCAAGCGGCGCCGCCGTAGCCTCGGCGCCGAACGCCAGCGAGGCAGGCGCGGCAACCGGCGCAAAGCCGACGATCCCGCCGTACGCGATCGGTTGGACCGTCAAGGGCACCTACAACAAGACGCCGGTTTCCGGCAGCGGCAAGGTGGGCGGCGTGCTGGCGTTGCAGGACGCGAACCGGCCGTTCCCGGTCCAGGCCGACGTGAAGGCCGGCGATCTGCGCGTCGGCCTCGTGGGCACGATTACCGATCCGGCGCATCTTGCCGCGGTCGATCTGCGTCTCTGGCTGCAAGGCAACAGCCTGGCGCGGCTATATTCGCTGACGGGCGTGACCTTGCCCGACACGCCGCCGTATGCCACCGAAGGGCGCCTGGTCGGCCAGTTCAAGCCCGGCGCCAACGTCTTCAAGTATGAAAATTTTACAGGCCGGGTGGGTGGCAGCGATCTGAATGGCTCGCTGACCTACACGGCGCGTGAGCCGCGTCCGCTGTTGCAGGGCGAACTGGTGTCGCATCTGCTGCAATTCGCCGATCTGGCGCCGGTCATCGGCGCGGATTCGAAGGCCAGCAAGGCCAAACGCGGCGATGCGACCGCGCAGCCCGCCAACAAGGTCCTGCCGGTCGAAGAATTCCGCACCGATCGCTGGAAGGCGATCGACGCCGACGTAAAGTTCACGGGGCGCCGCATCGTCAAGGACGCCAATCTGCCGATTACTGACCTGTACACGCACGTCGTGATGACCGACGGCGTGCTGTCGCTCGAACCGCTGAAGTTCGGCGTGGCGGGTGGCTCGCTGTCATCGGATATTCATCTGGACGGCAGCACGACGCCGCTAAAGGGCCGCTTCGCGACCTCAGCGCGGCATCTGAAGCTCAAGCAGCTGTTCCCGGACTTCAAGACGATGCAGAACGCGCTCGGCGAAATCAACGGCGACGCCGCGCTCACCGCGACCGGCAATTCGCCGGCGGCATTGGCGGCGACGTCGAACGGCGAGGTGAAAGCCTTGATCACCGACGGCACGGTAAGCCGCCTGCTGATGGAAGCCGCGGGTCTGAACGTGGCGAACGTGGTCTATGAAAAGCTGTTCGGCAATCGCGACGTGAAGATCAACTGCGCGGCGGCGGATTTTGTCGCGACGAACGGTGTGCTGGATTCGCGTGTGTTCGCGCTCGACACGGACGACGCGGTCATCAATATCGACGGCAACGTGAATCTGCGCGACGAATCGATGGATCTTGGCGTGCATCCGCATACCAAGGGTTTCCGGGTGTTTTCGCTGCGCTCGCCGCTGTATGTGAAGGGGACGTTCAAAGACCCGCACGTAGGCGTGAATGCCACCGCGCTGGCGCTGCGAGGGGGCGCCGTAATCGGGCTCGGGTTGATCAATCCGTTTGCGGCGCTGATTCCGCTGCTGGCGCCTAGCAATAACAAACCGCTGCCGTGCGGGGAGTTGCTGGCGCAGGTTCGTCAGGCGCCGACCGCGCCCGCGCCGGGTATGAAGCAAGCGCCCAAGCCCGCCATTTCCCTCGACGGCGCGCCGGTGAACAAGTCTCCCGCGGGCGCTTCCTCACCGGCTGCGGGCGACAGGAAGCCTGCGGTCACGTCGCCGCCCACGGGAGCTGAATACAAGGGGAGTTAATGTTTTCTGCTGCGTCGGCGGACTGGTGGAGTTGGTTCTTCGGGTCCGGCCTTGCCTTTATTTTCTTGTGGCTGATTAGCGCTCCCCCAATACGGGGCGAACACTAATCAGTCGCAACAGGCAAAGGAAAGAAAAGAATTACCGTAGCGAGCGCGGAGCAGCATCTCCCGCCGCGTCCTGCCTGCGAACCCCTCGCCGGGCGCCGCCAACGCGGGTGGCGCCAAACTCCGTCAGAATCTTGCCGCGGGCTCGGCTGGCAAAGACCAGGAACCCGAATCCGTCGGCTTCATACCAATACCCGCCGTTCTCGAGACCATCGAGCGGCTGTTCCAATGCATTGGTAATGGATTCGATACAACGCCGCCGCAATTCGGCGGGCGCGGGATAGGGCGGCTGGGCGCCGCGGACGCTGCACAGAAGAACGTCGAGGCCGGGCAGCACATGCGCATAGAGCACCGGCTCGTCCTGTGCGCGAGCGCGCGCAATTTTGGTGTCGAGCTGACCGAACGGCTTGAAATGCCGTAGTACCGCGAGGAACGACTCATCGCCGTCCACCTTCGCGCGTCTACGCTTTTTCGGGAAGGACATAAAAATTCGCCTGAAAAAGAATTGCAAGAAACGCAGCGTCCTCATGCGACAACTCCCGGCTTCGCGCGCCGCACGTCGATCTTTTATAGCATACGACAAGGCCGGATTCACGATGATTCGGCTTCTACGCCGTTCTCACCGCCTCCCGCACGAATCATGCCGAACCGCCTCGCCGCGCGCTTTCGCTTCCCAGCACATCTGTCTCCATCATAGACGCACGCGCCGCCGAAAAAACAACTCGTATCAATAAAAAAGTCATTTTTATGTGGGCGAGCGCATCTAGCCGCTACGTTGAAATATCTCACATTCACGTCGATAATGGCCCGTCCGGCTGCACCGCGGCGTGCTGGCCAGTCCTGCACCGCAACCGCCCGCCCGCCCGCATGCCGAGGCGAGGCGCATGGTCCGTGCGTACTGCCGTGGCTTGAACGACCCTTCGGGCGAACATGAAACTATTCACCAAGGGTCTGCTGCTGATTGCAGTGCCGAGCGCGGTCGAGCTGGCGCTTCTGGGCGTCGTCTTCGATACCCAGGAGCAAACAGCGCAGGCCGCGCGGTGGGTCAGCAACAGCAAGCAGATCCTTTATCAGTCGTCGGCCATTGTCGATCCGCTGCTGCGTCAGGCCGCGCGGGTCCGCACGGGTATGGTCGTCGGCGATCCGTCGTTTGTCGACCGCCATACTGTATGGGTCGATCTCGGCGACCGCCTGTCGAATCTGGAAACGCTGGTGGCCGATACGCCGCAACAGGTCACGCGTGTGCGCAAGATGCAACAGGCGATCGACGCGTATCGCATGCAGGCCACTGAGATCTCGCAGGCGCTGCGTGCCGGACACAACCTGAATTCGTTTGCCGCGCAGGACACGGGCGCGCTGCCCCAGCAGATCGCACTGTTTCGCGATCAGCTTACCGAGTTCGGCAACGAGGCTTCGCGGCTCGACACCGAGCGCGGCGCGGCCCTGGCACGGCGCCGCGAACGCCAGCAATATGCGCTGATCGCCGCGGTGTTGGGCTCGATGCTGATCTGGGCGGCCACTGCGGTCGTGTTCGCGCGCAGTATTGGCCGGCGGCTGGAGGTATTGACCGGCAATGCCGAGCGCCTGGGCAGTGGGCGGCAGCTTGCGGCGCCGCTCTCCGGCAGCGACGAAATTGCCGCGCTCGACGCCGTGCTGCATCAGACGGGTGAACGCCTGCGTGAGGCCGAAGGCGAGCAGGCCAAGCTGAAAGTGCGGCTCGAGGCGCGCGCGCGGGAACTGGCAGGCGTCAACGAGGAGCTGCGTCAGGAGACGCAAGACAACGAAATGTTCATCTACAGCGTGTCGCACGATTTGCGCTCGCCGCTGGTGAATCTGCAAGGATTTTCGAAAGAATTGCAGGTGTCGTGCGACGATCTCGACAGCCTCGTCGAGGCGGCCAAACTGCCGGAAGCCGAACATCGGCGTATGACGCATATTCTTGACGGCGACGTGCGCGAGTCTCTGCAATATCTACGCACCGCGGTGACGCGGGCGGCGGCGATCATCGACGCGCTGTTGCGGATTTCACGCGCCGGGCGGCTCGAATATCAGTGGCAGCGGGTGAGCGTCGGGCGGGTGGTGGGCAAAGTGGTCGACGCACTGCAAGGCGCCATCAGCCAGCGCGGTACGGTGGTGACCGTGCGCGAGTTGCCGCCTGCATGGGGCGACCCGGGTGCGATCGAGCAGATTTTCGGCAACCTGATCGGCAACGCGCTCAATTATCTCGACCCGGCGCGCAACGGGCGCATCGAGATCGGCGCGCTGGAGCCGGAACCGGTCGACGAAACCGAGCCGCGCGCGTTGCGCACGCGCACCTATTATGTGCGAGACAACGGACTCGGGATTCCGGCGGCGTATATGTCGAAGGTATTCAGGGCGTTTCAGCGCCTGCATGGCGACGTCGCGAACGGAGACGGCATCGGCCTCGCGGTGGTGCGGCGTATGGTAGAACGGCATGGCGGCCGCGTTTGGGTCGAATCGGCCGAAGGTGCGGGATCGACTTTTTTTGTTGTGTTACCAGAACAGCCTGCGCGCAATTGAACCGCGACCGGCGCGAGAGAAAACGGTGGGGATAGTTAAAAGCATGATGCAAAAACGGATTGTCAGTACGGAGGGCATATGAGTCACGGGGAAACGGTCAGTATCGTGCTGATCGAAGATGACGACGGCCACGCCACGCTGGTCGAGCGCAATCTGCGCCGCGCCGGTATTTCGAATGGTTTCGTGCGCTTTCGCGACGGCCAGCAGGCCCTTGATTATTTCTTTGGTCCGGCGCCGGCGGACCCCGCTGCCAGTCCTTACCCACCTCGCGAAGATCTGACGAATTTCGTCGTGCTGCTCGATCTGAAAATGCCGCGCGTGGATGGCTTCGAGGTGCTGCGGCGTCTGAAGGATTCGCCACAGACAGCCGCGGTGCCCGTGATCGTGCTGACCACGACCGATGATCCGCGCGAAATCGCGCGCTGTTACGAACTCGGCTGCAACGTCTATATCACCAAGCCGGTCGAATATGATGCGTTCATCGAAGCGGTGCGCCGTCTCGGCTTCTTCCTGCAGGTGGTCAAACTGCCCTCGGGCCACCGGCTGGCCGCGCCGTGACAGAAGATTCACATGAAGGCGCTCCCAAAGCGACCCATGACAAGATAGCCACACCAGACCTAGCCAGAGAAGACTCCGCATGACCGAAGACGTGTCCACGCAGCCTGCCGCGTATGTGCTGGTCGTCGATGACGACGAAGGCATCCTGCGGCTCGCGCGCAAGTCGCTCGAACGCGCCGGCTGCCGGGTTGCCATCTGCGCGCAGGTCGAAGCGGCCCGCGCGCGTCTCGCCGCGGGTGCACCCGACCTGCTCGTGCTCGACTACCAGCTCAGCGGGCCGGAGACCGGCCTCGATTTCTTTCGCCGCCTGCGTGCGGAAGGCGTGCGGATCCCCGCCATCCTCGTGACCGGTTTTACTGACGAATCGCGTGTGATCGAAGCCTTGCGCGCGGGCGTATCCGACGTTGTGCCGAAATCCGGCGACTACCTCGATTACCTGCCCGAGGCGGTGGAGCGGGTGCTTTCCCAGGTGCGTTTGCAGAAGGCCTCGGACGAAGCCTTGCTGCTGCGCGATCGCGAACAGCATTACCGAACCTTGTCAGAGGCGTTGCCGCACCTCGTGCTGACCTGCAACGCCGCGGGCGATTGCGATTTCCTCTCGAAGCAGTGGTTCGACTACACCGGGCTGGCGGAAAGCAGTTCGCATGGTCTCGCGTGGCTCGAAGCGGTGCATCCCGACGATCGCGAAGAGATTCGCCGCACCTGGCTCAAAGCGGTGACGGGCGGCGCCGGTGACTATCGGCACGAACTGCGGATTCGGCGCCACGACGGCGCCTATCGCTGGTTCGACATCCGCGCGGTCGCCATGCGCGACGCCGAAGGCAACGTCAGCAAGTGGTTCGGCAGTTGCACGGACATTCATCCGCAGCGCGAGGCGATCGAGGAACGCGAACGGCTGCTCGCCTCGGAGCAGGCCGCCCGCCAGATCGCCGAAGAAGCCAATCGTGCGAAAGACCGCTTCCTCGCCATGCTGTCGCACGAATTGCGCACACCGCTCACGCCTGTTCTGGCAGGGGCTAGCGTGCTGGAGATGATCCCGGGTCTGCCCGATCAGGCGCGTGCGAGCGTGCGCATGATTCGCCGCAATGTCGAACTCGAAGCGCGCCTGATCGACGACCTGCTCGATCTCACGCGCGTGGCGAACGGCAAGCTGCGTTTGTCGCTTGAAACCGTCGACGTGCACGAAGTGATCGACAGCGTGCTCGAACTGTTTCGCAGCGAGATCCAGGTCAAGCAGCAGGACGTGCACGTCTGCACGAATGCGCAGCACCATTACGTGCTCGCCGACCGCGCGCGGCTGCAACAGATGCTGTGGAACCTGATTCGCAACGCCGCCAAGTTCACGCCGGACGGCGGCCATATCTACGTGCGCACGCACGATGAACGCATGCATGTGCAGATCTCGGTCGAGGATACGGGCATCGGCATCGAGCCCGAGCAGATCGGCAAACTGTTCAACGCGTTCGAGCAGGGCAACCAGAACATGACGCGGCAATTCGGCGGCCTGGGTCTCGGTCTCGCGATCACGAAGGCCCTGACCGACGTGCACGGCGGCACGGTGGTCGCACAGAGCCCGGGCGCACACTGCGGCGCGACTTTCACGATCACGCTGCCGACCGCCGCCGCGCCTGAGGAGCTCACGCCCGTTGCAGCGCCTGATGAGGTGCGTCATCACGCCCAGCTGACCATTCTGCTGATCGAAGACCACGTGGATACCGCCGAGGTGATGGCGCAGCTGATTCGCAGCCTGGGTCACGACGTGACCATGGTGGGCCGTGTGGACGATGCGCTCGCCGCCACCCAGTCGCAGACGTTCGATCTGGTGATCAGCGACGTGGGCTTGCCCGATGGCACGGGCCTCGATTTCGTCAAAGCGTTCCGCGAGCGTTCGGATGCGCCGGCAGTCGCGTTGACCGGCTTCGGTACTGACGACGATGTGCGCCGTTGCCTGAGCGCCGGCTTTACTTCGCATCTGACCAAGCCTGTCAATTTCGGACAGCTCGAGACGATGATCGAAAGCGCGGTGAATCAGAAGGCAGAAAAGAACGAAGGGGACGAAAAGAACGCTTAGTGTATTCGCCACGTCAACTCGACGCAGGTGGCGTAATCTGCGCGCGGTATGAAAAAGGCCTGTAGCGATTTCCTCGCGACAGGCCTTATTTATTTGCGCCGCTTAATGTGTCGACGCGAACGTTTAACGTGGTTCAGGTTGATCCAACTTGGGTGACTTAACTCCAGCGGCTCAACGCGGCGACGAGCTCTTCAGCGAATCGCGGATTTCACGCAGCAGCACGACTTCTTCCGGCGTTGGCGCCGGTTCTGCCGGCGCGGCTTCAGCCGGCTTGCGCAGATTATTGATGAACTTGACCATCAGGAAAATGATGAACGCGAGGATCACGAAGTTGATGGCCACGGTGATAAACGAGCCATAACCGAACACTGCCACGCCCGCCGTCTGCAAGTCTTTATACGACTCGGGACTGCCTTTGAAGCTGGCGGGAATATCGCCGAGGCGAACGAACTTGTTGGAGAAATCGAGGCCGCCGGTGGCAACGCCGACAACCGGCATGATCAGGTCTTTAACAATTGAATTGACGATGGTGGAAAATGCGCCGCCGATAATCACCCCGACGGCGAGATCCATTACGTTGCCTTTGAGGGCAAATTCCTTGAATTCCTTGATCATGCTCATATACGTTCCTCCCAGAAGTCGATTATCGAATCATACCAATCTGAGAAGGATAGGCTAGTCTTTTGGCACGGAAAGGAAGGATTGCGTTTATTCTGGAAACTGTGACTGGCTATGACGCGCCCGTTCGATATGCGCAGCAAAACTGACCGGATCGGTATTGGTGCCGCACAGCAGCACGCCCACGCGTTTGCCTTGCAGCGTTTCGCGCAGCGGTCCGAGCAGTGCCGCCGTAGCGGCGGCGCAGGCGGGTTCGACAGCGAGCTTCAGTTGTCCGAACAAGGTCAGCATCGCCGCGCGCAACTGGTCGTCGGATACGGTGACGAGCTGGTCGATATGGCGACGGCACAACTCGTAGCTGTATTCCTCGGTATGCGGCGATGCCAATGAATCGGCGATGGTGTGCATATGGCCCATCTTGACCGTGTGATTGGCGGCAAAGCTTTTGCCCATCACATCCGAACCTTCCGGTTCGACACCGTACAGGTGCACCCGCGGATTCGCGAGCCGCATGGCGGTGGCCACGCCGGCAGCGAGACCGCCACCGCCGATCGGCACGATCACCGCTTCGAGGTCGGGCGTTTGCGTGGCCCATTCATAGCCGAGCGTGGCTGAGCCGAGCACGGTGCGATAGCCGTTGAACGGATGCACGAAATAACGGCCTTCCTCCGCCTCGATACGGCGCACAAGCTCGAAGGCTTCGGCGAGGTTTTCCGCGAAGACGATGTCGGCGTGATATTGCCGGCACAAGGCGACGCGTGCCGGATTGGCGGCGCGAAACAGCACGACCTTCGCGCTAACGCCGAGACGCATGGCGGCGTACGCGACCGCCACCGCATGATTGCCGCCCGACACACAGGTGACGCCCGCACTGCGTTGCGCTTCGTCGAGCGCGAGCAGGTTAGTGAACGCGCCGCGCGCCTTGAAGCTGCCACCCGCCTGCAGCAACTCGAACTTGAAGTTCACCACCGTGCCTTCCAGCGACGGAAAATCGAGCCGGTCGAACACCGGCGTTCGCGTTACCCACGGCGTCAACGCAAAATGCTGTGTGGCGATGTTGTCGAGAGTGGGGATCGGCTCGCCGTTGATCGTGTGGTCGGTGTGCTGCGGTGTGGCGGTTGACATGGCGTGGGCGTGTTTTTCCTCGATATGGCTAAGACCGTTTTTACCGCGCTCAGTTTCAGTGCGCGTGCGCTTCCACCGACATGCTGTGGATGAATTTTTGCAGGAAGCGCTCGCATGCCACGAGCTGATCCAGCGCGACGAATTCGTTGGCTTTGTGCGCCTGCTGGATGTCGCCGGGACCGCACACAATGCTCGGAATGCCCGCCAGCGAGAACAGTCCCGCCTCAGTGCCGTACGCGACCTTGCGCTTGTCCTGGTCAGCGGTCAGCGCGCGCACGAGTTGCGTGATCGCGGCTTGTTCAGACGAATCGAGGCCGGGCGCCGCGGCAATCTTTGTGATCTCGATGGCGGCAGATGGATGCTCGCGCAACATTTTCGGCAGCAGCGTTTCGCGTGCGTATTGATCGATGCGCTCGAAGATCGGTTCGGGATCGAGCGTGGGCAGATTGCGGAATTCGAACTGGAACTTGCATTCGGCGGGCACGGTATTGATCGCGTTGCCGCCGATGATCGTGCTGGTTTGCGCGGTGGTGAAGGGCACGTCGTATAGTTCGTCGAACGGGCCTTGTGCGCGGAATTGATCGGCCATATCCCGGATGTAGCAGATCAGGCGCGCGGCGTATTCGATCGCGTTCAAGCCCTTCGGTGTGAGCGACGAATGCGCGGCCTGGCCGCGCACGCAGCACTGATACGCGTTGATGCCTTTGTGCGCCACGATCGGGCGCATGCTGGTCGGCTCGCCGACGATGCAACCGTCCGGCTTCACGCCACGCTTCATCAGATCGGCAATCAGGAGCGGCGCGCCGGCACAGCCCACTTCCTCGTCAAACGACAACGCGAAGTGAATCGGCCTCGCGAGCCTGGTGCGCTGCATCTCTGGCACGAGTGCGAGCGCCGCGCCGATGAAGCCTTTCATGTCGCAGGTGCCGCGGCCGTACAGCTTATCGCCGCGAATTTCCGGTTTGAACGGATCGCTGTCCCATTGCTGACCGTCTACGGGCACAACATCTGTATGGCCCGACAGCACCACGCCGCCGTTGGTCTCGCCGTCGTGTGCGGGAATCGTTGCGAACAGATTCGCCCATTTGCCGCTTTCGTCGTGGGTGAGCGTGGCTTCGATGCCGACTGCGCGCAATTCGTCGCGTACGGTTTCGATCAGGCCGAGATTCGGATTGCGGCTCACCGTGTCCATCGACACGAGACGGGTCACCCACGGAAGCGAGGCAGGCAACGAGGAATTCGATTCAGAGGCGGGCGTTTGCGAGGACTGCGCTGTTTCAGCGACGTGAGACATAACAAGACTCCGGCATTTGAGTCTTTCGATCATACCCAAAAAAAACGCACCCGTATGCTGCGGCGCGCATTTGCGCACCGCAGCATAAACAAAAAAACGGCTAGACGTACCCCGTTTTTTTAATGGTGCCGCCGTTGGTTCCGTTGGCGGCGCCGGTGTTGACACCGGTGTTGCCGCGACACCGGCGTGCGGGTACGCAACGGTGCGCAGCCTTAGCGCGCGGCAGCCGTGGCCGCTGTGCCGCGGCTGGGCGTGCCGAGTGCGCGCAAGGTTTCTTTCACCGTCGCTACACGCACGGCCAGATCCGGGCTGCGCGTTTCAATGCGCAGCTTGTCCTGGCCCGCGAGCTTGATGTGTTTGTGTTTCTGCACCATCTCGATGATCCGCATCGCGTCGATCGGCGGATTGGGGATGAACTGCAAGCCGATCACCGTTTCGCCTGCATCGATCTTCGAAATGCCCAAGGGTTTCGCCGCCAGCCGCAGGCGATGCGTCTCGACAAGCGCATGCGCTTGCGGCGGCAACTTGCCGAAGCGGTCGATCAACTCCTCCTGAATGCTGTCGATCGAATCGTTGTGTTCGCAATTAGCGAGGCGCTTGTAGAGCGACAGGCGTTCCTGCACATCGCCGCAATAGTCCGCCGGCAGAATCGCGGGGGCGTGCAGATTGATCTCGGTGGTCGCCGCGAGCGGTGCCGTGAGGTCCGGTTCCTTGCCTTCCTTGAGCGCCTTCACGGCGTCGTTCAGCATGTCGGTGTAAAGCTGGAATCCGATCTCCTGAATCTCGCCCGATTGCTTGTCGCCGAGCACTTCACCCGTACCGCGAATTTCGAGGTCGTGCATCGCGAGATAGAAGCCCGAACCGAGTTCCTCCATCTGCTGGATCGCTTCGAGGCGGCGCTGCGCCTGCTTGGTCAGTCCTTGCGGGTCATGCACCAGCAGATACGAATACGCCTGGTGATGCGAGCGGCCCACGCGGCCACGCAGCTGATGCAATTGCGCGAGACCGAACTTGTCGGCGCGGTGAATCAGAATCGTGTTGGCGCTCGGCACGTCGATACCGGTTTCGATAATCGTCGTGCACAGCAGAACGTTCGCGCGTTGCGCAACGAAGTCACGCATCACGCGTTCGAGTTCGCGCTCATGCATCTGTCCATGCGCAACGGCGATACGTGCTTCCGGCACGAGCGCTTCAAGCATCTGCCGGCGATTCTCGATCGTTTCGACTTCGTTGTGCAGGAAGTAGACCTGGCCGCCACGTTTCAACTCGCGCAACATCGCTTCGCGAATCACGCTGTCTTCTTCGCGGCGCACGAAGGTTTTGATCGCGAGGCGCTTTTGCGGCGCCGTGGCGATCACGGAGAAATCGCGCAGTCCTTCGAGCGCCATGCCGAGCGTACGCGGGATCGGCGTTGCGGTGAGCGTCAGCACATCGACTTCGGCGCGCAACGCTTTCAAAGCCTCTTTCTGACGCACGCCGAAACGGTGTTCCTCGTCGATGATCACGAGCCCCAGCCGCTTGAACTGCACATCCGACGACAGCAGCTTGTGCGTGCCGATCACGATATCGACCGTGCCTTCGTTGATCTGCTGGATCGCCGCGTTGACTTCCTTGGTCGACTTGAAGCGCGACAATTCGGCGATCCGCACCGGCCAGTCGGAGAAGCGATCGCTAAAGGTTTGCGTGTGCTGTTCGGCCAGCAGCGTGGTGGGCGAGAGCAGCGCAACCTGTTTGCCGCCCATCACCGCAATGAATGCCGCGCGCAAGGCCACCTCGGTCTTGCCGAAGCCGACGTCGCCGCACACGAGGCGGTCCATCGGTTTGCCGCTCGTCATGTCGCCGATCACCGCAGCAATCGCCGCGGCCTGGTCCGGCGTTTCTTCGAAGCCGAAGCTCTCGGCGAACTTCACATAGTCTCTCGGTTCGAGCGCGAATGCATGGCCTTCGCGCAGGGCGCGGCGAGCGTACAGGTTCAGCAACTCGGCCGCGGTGTCGCGGATCTGCTGCGCGGCTCTTCGCTTGGCCTTTTCCCACTGGCCTGAGCCGAGCGAATGCAAGGGCGCGCTTTCCGGATCCGCGCCGCTGTAACGCGAGATCACGTGCAATTGCGCGACCGGCACGTAAAGCTTGCTGTCGCCCGCGTATTCGAGATGCAGGAACTCGGTTTCGCCTTCGCCGAGATCCATCGTGACGAGGCCCATATAGCGGCCGATGCCGTGCTGCGAATGCACGACCGGATCGCCGAGCTTCAGCTCGGACAGATCCCGTACCATCGAATCGACGTTGCTCGCCTGTTCCTGACGGCGGCGCCCTGTGCGGCGCGCGAGTGGGCCGTAAAGTTCGGTCTCGGTGATGATCGCGATGCCGTCGACGGGCACCGCAAAGCCGTTCGCCAAAGGCGCGACGCCTAGCGAAAAACGTTCGTCGCTCGTGAGCCAGTCCTGGAAGCTGTCGCTCGATACGGGCCTGAGGTGATTGTCGGCCAGCAGTTGCAAGAGCGTTTCACGACGGCCCGCCGATTCCGTCGCGAACAGCACGCGGTTCGGCGTGGTCTCGAGATAGGTGCGCAAGGCCGAGACCGGATCTTCCGCGTGACGGTCGATCGCCAGATCCGGCAGCGGGGTCGACCAGCCGCCGCCCGCGTTGGCGGGCAAGGCGAGCCGCGCGAACGGCTTGGCGAACGCAAAGAAATCCTCGTCCGAGAGGAACAGACGCTGCGGCTCCAGAATCGGCCGGTCGCGATCGTGCGACAGGAAGTTGTAGCGCTGTTTGGTGTCGTTGGTGAAGCGCCGGATCGCCGCGTCCAGATCGCCGACGAATGCCAGCTGCGCGCCTTCGGGCAGGTAGTGGAACAGCGTCGCCGTTTCTTCGAAGAAGAGCGGCAAATAATATTCGATGCCCGCCGACGGCACGCCGTTGCCGATGTCCTTGTAAATCGACGCGCGGCTCGGATCGCCCTCGAAGGTCTCGCGCCAGCGGCTGCGGAAAGCCGTGCGCGCTGCTTCGTCGAAGGGGAATTCGCGGCCGGGCAACAGACGCACGTCCTTTACCGGATAGAGGCTGCGCTGGGTGTCCGGGTCGAACGCGCGGATCGAATCGACCTGGTCGTCGAACAGGTCGATCCGGTACGGCAGGGGCGAGCCCATCGGGTAGAGGTCCAGCAGCGAGCCGCGCACGCAGTATTCGCCCGGACGCACCACCTGGCTCACGTGCTCGTAGCCGGCGAGCGTCAACTGCGCTTTGAGCTTGGCCTCGTCGAGGCGTTCGCCTTGTGAGAAGGAGAAGGTGTAGCCCGCCATGAATGAGGCGGGCGGCATCCGGTACAACGCGGTGGTGGCCGGTACCAGCAGGATGTCGCAGCGGCCTTCGCCCAGGTCGTGCAGCGTGGCGAGGCGTTCCGAGACCAGATCCTGGTGGGGCGAAAAGGTATCGTAAGGCAGCGTTTCCCAGTCGGGCAGCAAACGCACGCGTGCCTCGGGCGCAAAAAAGCTGATTTCCTGCGCCAGCCGCTGCGCGTCGACGGCGCTTTCGCAGACGACCGCCAGCAGCGGCACCTTCTCGCGGTAGGCGAGATGGTAGCGGGCGATCAGCAGCGCGTCGGACGAGCCGTGCGTGCCGTCGAAGGCGAAACGCTGGCCGGCTTTGACGAGCGCGACGGGCGGGGAGTACTGCGATGATGCGGCGATGTCTGGCATAGAAGAGAAAAAGCGGCCTCGGGCTCACACGTGATCGGCAAGTTTACGCGTGTCGGGGCGTAGATGCGAAGGACCTATTATAAAATCCGTCCTTTACTTCGACCTCGCGGCATCCGCACTCGTGACTTCCCGTCTATTTGCCCTGATTCCGTGCGCTGGCACCGGCAGCCGTTCCGGCGCCGCGATGCCCAAACAATATCGCACTGTCGCCGGTCGCGACATGTTGCATTACTCGCTGGCGGCTTTCGACGCCTGCAGCGAGTTCTCGCAAACCCTTGTCGTGATTGCCCCCGACGACCAGCACTTCGACGCCCGCCGCTTCAGCGGCCTGCGTTTCGCCGTGCGCCGCGCCGGTGGGGCGTCGCGCCAGGCGTCGGTGCTGAACGGGCTGCACGCGCTGGCCGAGTTCGGCGCGCGCGACGACGACTGGGTGCTGGTGCACGACGCCGCGCGGCCGGGCATCACGCCTGGCTTGATCCGCACGCTGATCGGCGCGCTGAAGGACGACCCGGTGGGCGGCATCATGGCCTTGCCGGTGGCGGATACCTTGAAGCGGATCGACCCGGGCTCGCCCGACGGGCGGATTGCCCGCACCGAGGCGCGCGATGGCCTGTGGCAAGCGCAAACGCCGCAGATGTTCCGCATCGGCATGTTGCGCGAGGCGATTTTGCGCGCGCAAGCGGACGGCCACGATTTGACCGACGAAGCAAGCGCGATCGAGTGGCTGGGGCACGCGCCCCGCCTGGTGCAGGGGAGTTTGCGCAACTTCAAGGTCACTTATCCGGAAGACTTCGATCTGGCCGAGGCGATTTTGTGCCGGCCGTCTTCGGCTTCCTGAATGGATAAATCAGATTTTAATCAATGGGCTTGAGGACTTGACGCATATGGATTTCAGAATTGGGCAGGGTTATGACGTGCATGCGCTGGTGCCTGGACGTCCGTTGATTATCGGCGGCGTGACGATTCCTTATGAGCGCGGGCTGCTCGGGCATTCGGATGCGGATGTGCTGTTGCATGCGATTACCGATGCTATTTTCGGCGCGGCCGCGATGGGCGATATTGGGCGGCATTTTTCCGATACGGATGCGAAGTTCGCCGGCGCGGATAGTCGGGTTTTATTGCGGGAGTGTTTTGCCCGCGTAACGGCGGCGGGGTTTTCTATCGCTAACGTGGATAGCAGCGTGGTTGCGCAAGCGCCCAAGCTGGCGCCGCATATCGAAGGGATGCGGGCTAATATCGCTGCGGACCTTAATCTGCCGGTTGAACGGGTTAACGTTAAGGCCAAGACTAATGAGAAGCTGGGCTACCTCGGGCGAGGCGAGGGCATTGAAGCGCAGGCGGTGGTTTTGTTAATCAAGAATTGATATTGGATTTTGGTTTTGGTGTTTGCGGTGCATCCACAAAAACCATGAGCGTGCAGCGAAAAAACTTAATCCCGCTGCGCGCGAAAAAAACCTGTCCATCTTCAGCAGCAATACGCGGCTTTACAGCGTTGCACCGCCGATCGGGCGATTGCACGGGCACTCTTCGTTCGTTTGAAGAGCGTCGAGAATACGCAGCACTTCTGTCGGGTTGCGGCCGACATTCAGGTTGTTCACGGAAACGTGTTGAATCGTATTGTCCGGATCGACGATGAACGTTGCGCGCAGCGCCACGCCGGCTTCCTGGTCGCGCACACCGAGCTGGTCGATCAACTCACCCTTCACGTCACCAAACGAATAGTGGTTTAGCCTGCTTAGCTCCTTTAGCTCGCGGCGCCAGGCCAGCTTGACGAATTCATTGTCCACACTGCCGCCGAGCAGTACGGCGTCGCGCTCTTCGAAATCCTTGACCAGCTTGTCGAACTCGACGATTTCGGTCGGGCACACGAACGTGAAGTCTTTCGGATAGAAGTAGATGATTTTCCACTTGCCCGGAAACGACTGCTCCGTGATCTCTTCGAACGCGGACACGCCATTTTCTTCATGATTGTTGAAGCCCGGCTTGGCCGCAGTGACGGTGAACGCTTCGACTTTATCGCCAACGGTTTTCATGCAAGAGCTCCTTCGTGAGATGGGAAAGCAGCATGTTCGACGCTGTCAGCTCGTCGTAACAGGCACGTTGCACGTTTTCGAGTATGGCCCTATGAGGTTATGCGCTCAATAGTCGTTGGCTAGCGCCTTGGAGCGATATGACTCAACGCGGTCGACCGCCTCACGGGCTGCGCGACGCCCAGCCGGTCAGGCGCCTTTTGCGAGCGGAAACTCGATTGTGACCTCGAGGCCCGGACCTGGTGTGCGGTTGCGCAGACGCAGCGCGCCGCGATAACGGCCTACCAGCCGCTGCACGATGGCCATGCCGAGGCCCGTGCCGTTCGCCTGGGTGCGCGCGGAATTCACGCGATAGAACGGTCGCGTGACAAGCGCCAATTGGTCTTCAGGAATTCCTGGCCCTTCGTCGACCACGGACAACTCGACCCGCGAGTGCGATACCCGGGTTTCCAGAATCACGTGCGGTATGCCGTCGCCGTCGCTCAAACCGTACTTGCGCGCGTTTTCCAGCAGATTGCCCACCACGCGCCGCATGTCGGTCTCATCGGCCTCGATCACCGCCGAGGGCGCGAGACGCGTGATCAGCCGCATGCTGTCCTCGCTTTGCATCCGCGCGGCAAGCTCGCCTGCAATCACCGACAGGTCGACGGGCTCCGGCACCCGCTGCACCGGACGCGCGTAATCGAGGAACCGGCCGATGATCATGTCCATCTGCTCGATGTCGTCGACCATCGCGTCTTTGGTGATCTGGTCGGACGGGCTCATTTCGGTTTCGAGCCGCAGCCGTGCGAGCGGCGTGCGCAGATCGTGCGAGATACCGGCGAGCATCAGCGCGCGGTCGGCCTCGAGCTGTTCGAGGTCCTGCACCATCTGGTTGAAACTGCGATTGGTCTCGGCGGCCACGCCCATGCCGCGCTCGGGCAAGGGCTCTGGCGACTGGCCCGAGCCGACCTTGCGAGCAGCCATGGCGAGCCGGGCGAACGGGCGGTTCACGAGACTGGTGATGAAAGCCGCGCCGAATAGTGATAGCGCCAGCGCGAACACGCCCCAGCCGGCCCATTGCAGGCCCGTCGCGTTGTCGAGTTGATCGCGGTCGAGCGCCACCCAGTAATCGTCGTCGTCGATCTTGAAGCTGATCCAGACGCCGGGGATGTCGTTCACGCTCTGTGCAATGACCGTGTCGTCGCCGAGGCGGCCGCGAATGTCGTGTTCGATCAGCCGGTTCAGCGACTCGTCGGGTTGGAGCTTGTACTTGTCGGTGGTTTCGCGCGGGTACACGCGCACCCCTTCATTGCTCTCCAGATCCTGCAGCAAGGCACGCCGCAGGTCAGGATCGGAATAGAGGAGTGCGGTGCGCGTGAGCTTGACGATGGCGACCAGCTGCAACGCCACGCGCTGCGCGCGCGGCTCGCGTTCGATCACCCGAAAGCTCTGGAACCACGCGGCGAGACTGACTGCGATCAACAGCGCGATCAACAGAAAGGTCCGCCAGAAAAGGCCGCCGAACGCGAGCGTCAGGAGGCGCCGGTCGATCCGCATGGGCCCTTCTTATCTGGAACTAGCTTGTATGGGACCGGAGTAGTCGCGCTGACGCGCGAACTCTGGTCGACCGCTTTGCATGGGACCAGAGATAAGGCGCTAAAGCGCCAACTCTGGTCNGTCGACCGCTTTGCATGGGACCAGAGATAAGGCGCTGAAGCGCCAACTCTGGTCGACCGCTTTGCATGGGACCAGAGATAAGGCGCTGAAGCGCCAACTCTGGTCGACACTGGGGTGTGAGAGCAAACTCAGGCTGCACCGTCCGGAATGAACACGTAGCCGAGACCCCAGACGGTTTGGATGAAACGCGGGCTGCCCGGATCCGGTTCGATCAGCTTGCGCAGACGCGAAATCTGCACGTCGAGACTGCGGTCGAACACTTCGTATTCACGGCCGCGTGCCAGTTCCATCAGCTTTTCACGCGACAGCGGCTGACGCGGATGGCGCGCAAACACCTTCAGCACCGAGAACTCGCCGGTGGTGAGCGGTATTTCCTGGCCGGCCTTGGTGAGCGTGCGGGTGGCGAGATTCAGCGCGAACTCGCCGAACTCGAACACCTCGGTGGTTTCGGACGGCGCACCCGGCAGCTCCGACGGCGATTGCCGGCGCAGCACCGCGTGGATCCGCGCGACCAGTTCGCGCGGGTTGAACGGCTTGGGCAGGTAGTCGTCGGCGCCCATTTCGAGGCCGACGATACGATCGACGTCTTCACCCTTGGCCGTCAGCATGATGATCGGCGTGCGGTCGTTGCTGCCGCGCAGGCGGCGACAGATCGACAGGCCGTCTTCGCCTGGCAGCATCAGATCGAGCACCAGCAAGTCGAAGCGCTCACGCACCCAGAGCTTGTTCATGGACGGCGCGTTCTCGGCAACGTAGACATTGAAGCCCTGTTCACCGAGGTAGCGGCGCAGCAGATCGCGCAGGCGCGGATCGTCGTCGACGACGAGGATTTTCGAAGGGTTTTTGGTTTCCATGGTCGGCATCTTAGCGCGATTAGAAAGTAGCGCGCGGTTGCATCATTTATCGGGTTACAGTCAGTTACAAAATTTACCCGCACTGTGGCACGACGTAAAGCATGGGCAGGTAGACTCCTTTACTGAATGCGGCTGTTCGGTGGATACTTCACACGACTAAAACTCTCGCACCCGGCTCGCTACCGGGGTTTGTATACGCATTTGAGGTAGCCGGTTGCCGCGCCACGAAGGGAACAACATGAAGGGAGGGGTTTGGCCGAATGTGCGCCTGAGCGTAATTGCACTGGCGATTGCCGGTACGCTTGCAGGCACACTAGGACCAACGCTCGCCCACGCCCAGCCTTCGGCCGACAGAGCTGCGAGCGAGCGCGGCCCCAAGCCGCCTAATTCCAAAGCGGGCCGCCACAACCCCAGCGTCACTAACGACCGCCCTGCGTCAGACGTGATGTTGCGCACTGCAGTTCCCCCCGATCTCGATCAACGCCGTCGTGATGGCCATATGACGCCCGACGAGCGGCGCCTGTTACGGCAGCACATCGAAGACGCTGTCCGCGAGCTCTATAAGAGGTAGCTATTTTCGTGCCTGCTCCTGGGCACGCTGGTCGTCAGCCGGACTCCGTTTCTCCGCGCATGAAAGATTTCGTTGCACTTCCCCCGTCAACTTTCCCGTTCCATCTGCCGTTGAGTCGCCAGAGCACAGCGCGTGCATAGAGCGTTTTTCCATGCGCGAATGCCTTTCCGTGATGCCCCGCAACCGGATGACCGATGATGAAAGTGCTGACAGGCGGTAAAGATGGGCGCTGGCTGGCAGTCATGGCCACGGCGTTAGTGGCCGTGACGTGGTGTGCACCGGCGCCGGCCGTGCAGCAGGGCGCCTCTATCTCTCATGCTCCCCACAACAAGCATCGCGCGCCGTCTGCCGCGTCAGCCGTTTCCGTGGCCGACCAGGACACCCTCGACGCCGACGATGCCCGCTTTTTCCTGACGCGCGTCGGCTTTGCGCCCGATAGCGGCGAGGTCGCGCAATACGTCGGCCTCACGCGCGAGCAGGCAGTGGACAAGGTGCTCGCAACAGCCCGAACCGAATCTGTCACGCCGCTGCCGGACTGGGTGCTCGAACCCATCCCGACGCGCGACATTCGCAAGACATGGACGGACGATCAACGCCGCGACGAGCAGCGGCTGCGCGGCCAACGTTACGAACTATTACGTGCGTGGTGGGTGCGCGAGATGCTGGGCACGCCGTCGCCGTTGACCGAGCGCATGACGCTCTTCTGGCACAACCACTTCACCTCCGGCCAGGACAAGGTCCAGTATCCGCAGCAGATGGCGCAGCAGAACATGCTGTTGCGCCGCGACGCGCTGGGCAACTTCGGCGAGTTGTTGCACGACGTCGCGAAAGATCCGGCGATGCTGCAATACCTCGACGGTGCCAGCAATCGCAAGGGCAAGCCCAACGAAAACTTCGCGCGTGAAGTGATGGAGCTGTTCACGCTCGGCGAAGGGCACTACACACAACGCGACGTATCGGAAGCCGCGCGTGCCTACACGGGGTGGAGCCTCGACCCCGACACCCAGGCTTACGTGTGGCGCGCCAACCTGCACGACGATGGCGACAAGACCGTGCTCGGTCAAACCGGTCCGTTCGACGGCGATCAGGTGCTCGATATCCTGCTTGCGCGACCGGAAACCGCGACATTCGTCACGACCAAACTGTGGCGCGAGTTCGTCTCCGACACACCGGACCCCGCTCGCATCGCGCCGATCGCTGCCCAGTTCCGCGCGAGTCATTACGATATCAAGGTCGCGCTGCGCGGCCTTTTCATGAGCGACGCGTTCTGGGACGACGGCGATCGCGGCGTGCTAGTGAAATCGCCGGTTGAATTCATGGTCGGGACACTGCGTGCGTTCGACATTGGCTACGACAACACGGCGCCATTCGCCGCACAGATCCGCACGCTTGGCGAGAACCTGTTCTACCCGCCCAACGTCAAAGGATGGCCGGGCGGTACGATATGGATCAATAGCTCGACGCTGCTGGCGCGCAAGCAATTCGTCGAGCAACTGTTTCGCGCGACTGAAACCGCCCGTCCGCAGCGCGTGAACAATCCGGTGGGCGCAAAGATCGCGGCGAGTGGCGCACCTGGCAATATGCCGGCGAGTCAGCCGATGCAGCGCGCGATGGCGCGAGTCGGCCCGGTCAGCCAGGGTGGCGTACGCTTTGATATCGACACGTGGCTTGCGCATTACAACACCGCGCCGACGGCGAAACCGGGGCTGTCGGCGGAGCTTCAGTTGCAGCACGCGGTCTTGCCGCTCACGCCAGTCGACGCGATCGAAACCGATTCGACGGCCAGCGCTTATCTGGAGGCGCTGCTGATGGACCCGGCTTATCAGCTGAAGTGAGAAAGTGAGCAGCGCGGACGGGCGACGGAATTGAGCCGCTCAACCGTATAACGCCGATGAGCAGCGCAAATAAACGATCCGTCGAAGGCGGCAAGACACGCGCCATGACAATCGAACGAGGTGCAGGATGAAAAGACGCAGCTTTCTCTCGATGGGCGCAGCCGCCAGCGCAACGCTCTGGTTGCCACGCGCGTTCGGTGCGCAGGCGGCAGAAGTGGGCGGCTCAGCGAATCGAGGCTACGGCAACCTGCTGATCCTCGTCGAACTGAAGGGCGGCAACGACGGTTTGAATACCGTGATTCCGTTTGCCGATCCCACTTACTATCAGCTGCGTAAAAACATCGGCATCAAACGTGAGCAGGCGATCCAGCTCGACGAGCGCACCGCGCTGCATCCGTCGTTGCAGCCGCTGATGCCACTTTGGCAGAGCCAGCAACTGGCGATCGTGCAGGGCGTTAGCTACGCGCAACCGAACCTGTCGCATTTCCGCTCGATCGAGATCTGGGACACCGCCTCGCGTTCGGATCAATATCTGCGGGAGGGCTGGCTCACACGCGCGTTCGCGCAGACGCCGGTGCCCGCCGGTTTTGCCGCCGACGGTGTGGTGATCGGTAGCGCCGAAATGGGACCGCTTGCCAACGGCGCACGCGCGATCGCGCTGGTCAATCCGGCACAGTTCGTCAAGGCTTCGCGCCTCGTCACGCCGGTGTCGCTGCACGAGCGCAATCCGGAATTGGCGCACATTCTCGACGTCGAGAACGATATCGTGAAAGCCGCCGATCGTCTGCGTCCCACGCAAGGTCAGGCGCAATTGAAGACGGTGTTTCCCGGCGGCGCATTCGGCGGTTCGATCAAGACGGCGATGCAGGTGCTCGCGGCTGGGAATACGCCGCAAGGACAGCCGAAGAGCGGGCAGGGTGTGGCGGTGATCCGTTTGACGCTGAACGGTTTCGATACGCACCAGAATCAGCCGGGTCAACAGGCGGCGCTGCTCAAACAACTGGCCGATGGGTTTGCGTCGATGAAATCGGCGCTGGTGGAACTCGGCCGCTGGAACGAGACGCTGGTGATGACCTATGCCGAGTTCGGCCGGCGCCCGCGTGAGAATCAGAGCAACGGCACCGATCACGGCACCGTGGCGCCGCATTTCGTCATGGGCGGGCGAGTGCGGGGCGGTTTGTACGGCGTGCCGCCGGTGCTCGCGCGGCTCGATGGCAATGGCAACTTGCCGGTCGGCGTCGATTTTCAGCAACTCTACGCGACCGTGCTCGGGCCGTGGTGGGGGCTCGACGCGTCCGCGATCCTGCAGCAGCGGTTCGAACCGCTGCCGTTGCTACGCGTCTGACGATGGACAGCGTTGCCTCATCAGCATGAGCCAACGGCCGTTGTGTCGCTCGCCTACCTCGCGCGCCACGCGATCCAGAGTTTGCGGATCGGCGTCAACGCAATGCGCTGATGCAGCACGTGATAGCCGTCGCGTTCGATTTCATCCAGCAGCGCCAGGGCGAGCGCTGCCTGCGCCACGAGCGTGCGCTGCGAGCGGCGCTCATTTGCGGGCATGGCGGCGAGCGCTGCTTGCAACGCGTCGCGCGCACGCTTGGTCTCGAAGCGCATCAGCTCGGTAAACGCGTCGGAATATTTCCTGTTGATCAGATCCGCAGCGGTGACGTTAAAGCGCTGCATTTCGTCGATCGGAATATAGATGCGGCCGTGGCGCGCGTCATTGCCGGTTTCGGCGACGAACTGCGCAAGCTGCAGCGCCTCGCCGAGCGCCGCGGACCAGGTCGATGCCTGCGCGCTGTCTTTCGCCGAAGCACGCGCGACCAGCGACGCGAAGGTGCCGCCGACGCCTTGCACATAGCGCCTCAGATTCGGGTAGTCGAGATAGCGCGCCTGGTCGAGGTCCATTTCGAAACCGGCGAGCAAGGCCTGCAACTCGGGATATTCGGTTTCTACGTTGGGCAGATAAGCCGCCAGCGCCTTGGAAACCGGATGTGACGGTGAGCCCGAAGCCAGCGCGGCGAGTTCGTTTTGCCACCACGCGAGTTTGGTGCGGCCGATGGCCGGATCGCTGGTTTCCTTAACGGTTTCCTCGAACTCGCGACGCAGCGCGAACAGCGCGGTCAGGAGCGGTTGGCTTGCCGCGGGCGCCCGCCGAAGCGCATAGTAAGTGCTCGATCCGGGCGGCGCCGCTTTTTGCTGGCAGTATTCGTCGAAATTCACGGGATAGGAATGTGGGGAAGGGCGGGCGAACAAGGGCACGTCGTGCGTGCGTTTAGCCAAAAATTGTAGCATCGACGCCCAATGGGCCGATGCACGAGCAAATGCAGACAACTGCGAATCAATCGGTTAGAATCTCGCGCTTACGCTTTCGGGCGCGGGTTTTAACGCGGCCGTGGGCATGCAGGACATCGGGCACAACGCACAGCGCTTTGCCCGGCTGCGAGGGTGGCGAAATTGGTAGACGCACCAGGTTTAGGTCCTGACGCCCGCAAGGGTGTAGGGGTTCGAGTCCCCTCCCTCGCACCAACAAATATGTAGCAGAGAACCCCGTTAAGTCTTTGGACTGACGGGGTTTTTTGTTTTTCTTGCGACCTGGTGCCAGGCCTGGTGGGCCCGGCAGCGCTCAGGCGTCCGGTGCTGGCGGTTGCGGTTCGGCTTGCGTGCCTGGCAACTCGGCTTGCACGGCGCCTTCGAGAAAGCGGCGGGTCGATTCGAACGCCTGTAGCATCGGATCGGGCCACGGCGTTTGCAGCATGACGGCCTGGTGGTTTTCGAACGCCGACGACAACAGTTTCGCCAGCTCGGGCGAGCGCAGATGACGCAGCACGACACTGACGGCGATCGCCGTCGCCTGGCTCGCGCCGGCGGTTTGAAGTTCTGAAGCGGTGAGGGCCGCTACCTGTTTGTTGATGTCCACTGAAGCTTCCCTGGATGAAATGGGGGTGACTGAAGGCCTGGCGGCCGATCCCGAATTTTGACATGGTTGACGGGTTGCCGCGAACGCGGCTGTCTCGGCGGGGCTGCCGTGTTCGCTGCGGGACGATGGTTTTCAGCGCGGTCAGTCTATTGAGCAATATGGAGTCGGACACCGCTGCTGGATTTGTCCAGGTAATTGGTGTGCCCGTCGAACTGCGCCCGAGATTGGGTGGTATCCGTTGTCATCCATATTGCGTAAATTGTTAAATGCACGCGATGCGCTCATGCCTACCCGCCGGCGGATTAATCTCTGGAAATAAGCGCGCAAAGTTGGGAAAAACCGATATGCATCAGCAAATAAGCGTCACGATCCGACAGCGCTCGCCCGATGGCTCAAAAGCGTGCTTTACGTGGTATTCTGCGCGCCGATTTTCGCTGTATTGCTGACGCGATATTCTCGGATTAATCCGGGCGACAAATGGATCTCGCAACAGAAGACAATAAAAGAGGGATGCGATGAGCGTGATATTTGCCGTGATCGGCGTGGTGGTCGGGATAATCGCCGCCGTGTCGAACGATTTCTCGATCGGCTTCGGTGCATTGGTGGGTGGGGTGGCCGGCGTTGCGATTGCGCGGCTGTTGCAAAAGAAGCGTCCGGGTGTCGCGAACGAACCCACATCCAAGCCGGCTGCGGCCTATAGCTTGAGCCAACCCGGCAGCCCATCCGGCACATTGGCCGAGCGCGTCGAGCAACTCGAGCGCGAGATCGTCGCGCTGCGCGGCGAGATCCACGAATTGCGGGCCAGCGTTACAGGCGTATCGGCGACTGAAAGCGTGGATGGCGAGCCTGCGACGTTCAAACTGCGTCCGGCCAATGTCGTGCCGCGTCCATACGCGATGCCGCCTGCAGTGCGGCAGAAGTCGCATCCCGAGCCTGAGGCAATGCCGGCGCAGCCCGCCGCTGTGCGCCCGACGACGAGCGCCACTGCGGTCACGCCACCCGTGTCGACCGGCACGCCTGCATCGAGCGCTTCAGGTGCATCAAGCACGCTGAGTGCTCAGCCAACCAGCCCGATGACGCTGTCGCCATCCGCCGGGCCCGCGCTTTCCACCGAACAACTGCCAGCGCAAACCCCGCCCGCACCACCGTCTCCGCCGCGCGGTCCCAATCTCGCCGAACGCCTCTTCAAAAGTGGCCGCGACTGGCTATTCGGCGGCAACACGGTCGTGCGGGTCGGCATCATCGTGCTGTTCTTCGGCATTGCGTTCCTGCTCAAATACGCAGCCGACAACAGCCTGCTGCCGATCGAATTCCGCCTTGCCGGCGTCGCGCTTGCTGCAACCGTGCTGATCGGACTCGGCTGGCGTATCGGTGAGCGCCGCGGCGCGTACGGGCTGATTCTGCAGGGCGGTGGCGTCGGCGCGCTCTATCTGACCGTGTTCGCCGCAACCAGGCTCTACCATCTGCTGCCGGCGGGCGCCGCCTTGCCGCTGATGATCGCGATCTGCGGCTTGAGCGCGTTTCTGGCGGTGCGGCAGAACGCGTCGTCGCTGGCCTTCATGGGCAGCGCGGGCGGCTTCCTCGCGCCGGTGCTCCTGTCGACGGGCGGCGGCAGTCACGTGATGCTGTTCAGCTACTACGCGCTGCTCAATGCGGGCATCTTCGCGATTGCGTGGTTCAAGGCGTGGCGGCCTCTCAATCTGCTCGGCTTCGTGTTCACGTTTTCGATCGGCGCCGCGTGGGGCGTGACGGCCTACCGGCCCGAACTGCTTGCCAGCACCGAACCGTTCCTGATTCTGTTCTTCCTGATGTACGTCGGCATCGCCTTGCTCTACGCGGTGCGCCGCGAGGTCGCGCTCAAGCATTACGTCGACGGCACGCTGGTGTTCGGCACGCCACTCGTTGCGATCGGTCTGCAAGCGGCGCTGATGAAAGGCACCGAATTCGGTCTCGCGTGGAGCGCGGTGGCGCTGGCCGCGTTCTACCTCGCGATCGCGGGCTGGCTCGCGCGGCGGCGCGCGCATCTCGGCATGATGTTCGAAGCCATGCTCGCGCTGGCCGTGATCTTTGCCACGCTCGCGATCCCGCTCGCTTTCACCGGACCGACCACGAGCGCGACCTGGGCAATCGAAGGCGCCGCGATCACCTGGCTCGCTGTGCGTCAGCGGCGCCTGATCGCGTTCGGCTTCGGCTTGCTGATGCAATTGGCCGCGGCGGGTGCGTATGTGGTCGGCACGCTTGCGCAGATCGATGCCGCGCATGCCTGGCCGGTGCTCAACGGTGCGTATATCGCGAGCGTGCTGATCGCGGTCGCGGGCATCTTCACGGGATGGCGGCTGCATGGGCGGAGCGAGGCGGGCGCGTGGCACGCGTGGATGCCTCAGATTGGCCTTGTCGCCGGCGTGTGGGGGCTGTCGTGGTGGATATTGGGTGGTCTCAGCGAAATTAACACGTATGCGCAGACCCATCTTGCGTATGACCGCGATCGCTTCGAGACTGCCGTCGTCGCGTTGTTCGCCGTTTTGACAGCGTGGCTCGCGCACGGCACGCGCCGCAAGCTGCGTTGGCCGCTCGTCGAACTTCCGGCGCTCGCGCTCGTGCCGGTTCTCGCTCTGCTGACCTTGGGCCTGTTCATGTTGAGCATGGCGCCGGTCAGCGGTTACGGTTGGCTGGTTTGCGCGGTCGCCGCCGCGTCCACCTACTTGCTGCTGTGGCGTCAGCAACGCGATGTCGGCGATCGTGTGCTTGCGCCGCTTCATACGCTGATGTTCTGGACCGCCGGCGCGCTCGTCGCGCTCGAAGGCTATTGGGGCCTGCGCGCCTACGTGCCGGAAGGCGCATGGAGCTGGAGCGCGTGGGCTTATGGCTTCGGCATTCTGCTGCTGTTGGTGGCGGGCGTCGGGCATCGTTTGCGCTGGCCGGTCGCGCGTTTCGTAATGGCCTATCAGGTGTGGGCCGCGGCGCCGCTCGCCGCCTTGCTGTGGGCCTGGAGCATCGCGAGCGTGACGAGCGACGGCAGCGCCGCGCCGCTCTTCTGGCTGCCGATTCTGAATCCACTGGATGTCGCGCAGATCCTCGCGTTCATCGCCTGCGCCGTGTGGCTGCGGCGGTTGCGCGCACTCGGTGTGCACTGGCATCCGCGGGCCTTCGACTATGCGGTGCTCGCGACGCTGTTCCTATGGTTCAACGCGTTGCTGCTGCGCACGCTGCATCATCATTTCCATGCGGCGTACGATGTCGATGCCGTGCTGGCGTCGTTCAATTTCCAACAGGTGTTTCTGGTCGGCTGGAGCGCGTTTGCATTTGCCGGGCTGTGGCTCGCGCGTCGCGACAGCATCGTGCGCTTGTGCGCGATTGCATCGACGCCGCTCGTGCTGGTGATGTGGGTCTGGACGTTCTACGCGAACCTGACACAAGATGGCGGCGCTTGGGCGCAGCTGCCGCTACTCAATCCGCTCGACCTGGTGCAGGCGGTGATTTTTGCGCTGGCGGCGTTGTGGCTCGTGCGCATCAGCCGTCTGGGTGTGCCGGTCGGCGAATACCGTGTGCCCTTGCAGGTGGCGGTCGGCGTGACCGGATTCATCTGGCTCAATGCGATGCTGCTGCGCACGCTGCATCATTGGATCGGCGTGCCGTATCAGCTCGACGAGATGTCACATTCGATGCTCGTGCAGGCTTCGATATCGGTGTTCTGGACAGTCTGCGCATTGGCTATGATGATCTGGGCAACGCGCCGGGCGAGCCGGATATTCTGGTTCATCGGCGGCGGCCTGCTGGCGGCGACCGTCGTCAAGCTGTTCCTGTTCGATTTGTCGCACGTGACGGGTATCGAACGGATCGTGTCGTTCATCGGTATCGGTCTGATGCTGCTGCTGATAGGCTACTTCTCGCCGTTGCCGCCGAAAGCGGCCGTTCTGGAAACTGAGCAATGAAGCGTGTCCTGATAGCGACGGGGTGGTGTCTTGCGATCTCGTCCGTGTGGGTATCGACGGCGGCCGTAGCGGCCGATCGTTTTGCCCTGCGTTTTGCGCTCGAACTCGAAAGCGGCGCCGCCTATTACAGCGTGCCGTTGCCGGCGGCCGTTTACGCTGCCAGTCAGCGCAACGATCTCGGTGATGTGCGCGTATTCAATGGCGCCGGCGAACCTGTGCCGTATTCGCTTGACGCGCCACGCGAGTCAGCCCGCGCGCCGGCCACATTGCGAACGGTGCACTGGTTTCCCTTGCCGCCCGCCGCTTCCGGCGGCACCGGTGCGCCACTCGGCGTGACGATTGCCGCTGACGGATCGCTGCGAGCAACCTCAGCGCCGCCTGATCGCTCGCAACATGACACGGACCTGATCGACGTCGCGCGCGAGGCGCGGGGCGAAGCGCGGGTCGATGCATTGGTCGTGCATGTGCGTGACGACAATTACCAGGGGCGCGTCAGCGTCGAGTCGAGTGACGATCTGCGCAACTGGCAACCCGCGGGCGAGGCACAACTGCTCAAGGTCAGCTACAACGGCAGCACGCTGAGCCAGGATCGCATCGAGCTCAACGGGATGCGCGCGCGTTATCTGCGTTTGCACTGGCTCGACGGCGCGCCGTATGTCGAATCGATCGACGCTCAGGTGCAGGTGTCCAGCGCCGGCGCGGCGCAGCGCGCGGATATGCAACGGCAATGGCGCGAAGGGATCGTCGCCCATCCGGGGCCGAAAGCCGGTGAGTATTTCTTCGAGAGCGGTGGGCCGTATCCCGTCGATCGTTTGCGTCTGAATCTCCCGCAGCCGAATACGGTGGCGCCGGCCGTCGTCTATTCGCGCTCGGGTCTGGAGACGGCGTGGCGAGAGGTATCGAGCGCGACGCTGTTCCGCTTGCATAACGGCACGGTGGAACAGAGCAATCCATCGCTTGAAATGGAGCCCGACACGGATCGCCACTGGCGCGTGGTGGTCGACACGCGCAACGGCGGTTTGGGAAGCGGTGCGTTGACCGTCGCCGCGGGCTGGCGTCCGGCGACGCTCACCTTTGTCGCGCGCGGCGCGGCGCCGTTTACGTTGGCGGTGGGGAATGCGGCTGCGGTGTCGTCGGCGGTGAGCCGCGCGGATCTGCTGATGGGCGCTTCGTCAGTTGCGGTGATGGCGCGGGTGGGTGAGGAATTGCCCGTTGGGCCGGAGGCGGATGCGCAGTTGTCGGGCAAAGACCCCGATGCAATGCGGCGCTATATGTTGTGGGCCGCTTTGTTGTTGGCCGTTGGCTCGCTCGGTGCGATTGCCTGGCGGCTTGCGCGTGGCGCTCAGGGGCAGGCTGCGGCTCAGGCTCACGGCGTGGCCGACGGCGGCGGTGGAGTGGCCGGCGCGGCCGACGCTGGCGGATTGGCCGATGGCCTCGGCGGCGGGTCAGGCGCGGCGAGCGCTGCAGCTAAGGACGCAGGCACCGCTAGCGCTGACGGTCAAAGCACGGAAAAGAAGTGACTTCAGTGCGAGCGTACCTCGGCGTAAAGGATTGCAGGAAGTCGTGCTATTGGAACGTGCCGAGGGGCAGCGCTGTAGCGTGGCAATCGCGCCGAACAGAGCGAACGCGGCGCCAGAGGATTGCCCGTCACGGGCACCCCGCGCCTGCGCACGCCGTTGCTTACTCCTCGCGCTCCGACATCGTGTTGATGATCTTGTCCAGCGCTTCGCCGAACGCGAGTTTTTCCTGTTCGTCGAGGCAGTCGAACATATCCCCGTTCCACTTGCGCGCGATCGGCATCACCTTGCGATAGAGCGCGCGGCCTTCAGGGGTCAGTGACACCAGCACGACGCGCCCGTCTTCGGCGCTCGGCTCGCGCTTGACAAGTCCTTGTTTGATCAATGCCTCAGCCGCACGGCTCGCCTGACTCTTATCGAGGTTAGCGTGCCGCGCCAGTTCCATGATCGAAAACGGTCCAAACGAGCCCACCGACGCCACCACTCTTGCTTCAGGTAATGTCACGCCCAATTTGTCCTGATAGCGCTCGCTGATGCCACGCTCGGCGAGTTTGTTCAGGACGTGCAGACGGTACGTGAGGAACTGTTCGAGTCCGGTTCTGGCGGATGCCTTCATTGTCTTCCCGTGGTGAGTGGGTGCGGTCGTGGCGCTGTGATTGTTGCCGCAACCGTTCCGCCGGTCAACGCGCGCCGTATTTCAGACGCGTCAACTGTTCGGCCGCGTCCGCCAGCAGACGCGCCGCGTCGCGAATCGCAACCTCGAGCGTGATCGGCCCCGGGGCCGGAGAGAAGCAGCCACTGAAGTATTCGGCGAGGCGCGGTAGCGCCGCGGAGTCGACCGCGCCTGAGAGCAGCGTGGCCGGTACGCCCGCCGCCTGCGCATGACGGCACGCAATGAACGGCGCCTTGCCGTGCAGCGTTTGCACGTCCGAGCGGCCTTCGCCGGTGATCAGCCAGTTCGCGCCCTCGAGCGCCGCGTCCAGACCGATCTGGCGCGCGACGGTTTCCGCACCCGGCTCGAACTGCGCGCCGAGCATGTGCAGCGCAAAGCCGAGACCGCCGGCCGCACCCGCGCCGGGTTGGTCGCGGGCTGTGCGCCCGAGCGCTGCCTCGAGCAGATCGGCGAAGCGGGCGAGGGCGGCGTCGATCGCAGCAACCTGTTCCGGCTTCACGCCCTTTTGCGGACCGAACACCGCGGTTGCGCCGTGATCGCCGGTCAGGGGATTATCCACGTCCGACATGCCGACGAATTGTGTGTCCGCGAGGCGCGCATCAAGTTGCGACACGTCGAGACGCGCCACGCGCGCGAGTTGTTCGGGTGTGGCGTCGAGTTCTTTGTCTTGTGCGTCGAAAAGTTTCAGCCCGAGGCCGGCCAGCAGGCCGGCGCCACCGTCGTTCGTGCTGCTGCCGCCGAGCGCGACGAAAAAGCGCCGCACGCCTGCATCGAGCAGCGCGCGAATCGCTTCGCCCATGCCGCGCGTGCTGCGCGCCTCGACCGGTACACCCATGCCGACCGGATCGGTAATGCCGACGATTTCCGCAGTTTCGATGATCGCACTGCCGTCTGCCAGCAGGCCCGTGAGTGCCTCGCGCATCGGACCGGCCGCGCCGCGCACGCTCAGCTTGCGGCGTTCGCCGCCGCTCGTGAGCATGGCGTCGAGCGTGCCTTCGCCACCGTCGGCCATCGGACAGATGCGCACGCTGGCGTCCGGCCGGGCGCGCTGGATGCCGGACGCAATCGCCAGGGCGACCTGTTCCGCGCTGAGCGAACCTTTGAAGGAATCGGGGGCGATGACGACGACAGGCGAGGACGGCAAATTCGGCATGGTGTCTCTGAATGGTTGGAGTCGTTGCGAGGGCGGGTGAATTGACCAGATGCGTGCGCAGCCCCGAGCGCGTCCGTAAGCTTATCAGCATGGGCGCGCCGACTGAATATGTCGAATGGCATAGCCGGGATTGTCCGTGGAGGCGCGCGCGGGATCCATCCGTATGAACGCGGGCGGCGGGCGCGAGGCATATCGGTCATGCGGACGCTTCCGACGCAAGCGTGGCAGGGAAAGGGGTCGTTAAGACGCCGTAAGCGGGCTGAAAACTGGCAGGGGATGGGCGTGAAGCGTTCAGCGAACCGCCGCCAGGCAACCTGCAAACAGGCGAAAAACAGCGCGGAAAACGGCTCGAACACCGATAAAAGCGCGCGCAATCATCGAATCCCGGCTAAGCGCGCAAATAGTTTGCTAAAATATTCGGCTCTTTGGACCCAACCGTGCTGCCGGCGGCCTGCAAGCCCGCGGCGCAGGCGCGCTATCGATGCCAGACGACGCAAATGCGACATCGGCGACATCGAAAAGCGGCACGGAGAAGATAACTGATTCGCTCGAATAATTTTAGGACGATTGAAGCCATGGCTAACGTTGTTGAAAACCTCGGCAAGCTCGAACGCCGCGTAACGATTTCCCTGCCGAAGGACGCCGTGCAGAAGGAAGTGGACTCGCGTATCCGCCAACTGGCAAAGAACGTGCGCATGCCGGGTTTCCGCCCGGGCAAGGTGCCGCTCAAGATGGTGACGCAACAGTATTCGGGCCAGGTTGAAGCTGAAGTGCTGAGCGACAAGGTCGGCAAGGAATTTTTCGACATCAGCCGCGCCGAAAATCTGCGCGTTGCCGGTCAGCCGAGCTTCGCGCCGAAGGCCGACGCTGCTGAAGGCGACTACGCGTTCGACGCGACGTTCGAGGTGTATCCGGAAGTGAAGCTGGGCGACGTCGCCACGGCTGAAATCGAACGCACCACGACCACCATCAGCGAAGCGGAAATCGACCGCACGCTGGACATCCTGCGCAAGCAGCGCGTGCACTTCCACGCTCGCGGCGAAGCCGGCGAGCATGGCGACGGCGGCGCGGACACGGCGGCTAAAGACGGCGATCGCGTGACGGTCGACTTCGTCGGCAAGATCGACGGTGAAGTGTTCCAGGGCGGCAGCGCTGAAGATTTCGCTTTCGTGCTGGGCGAAGGCCGCATGCTGCCGGAATTCGAAAAGGCAGCGCTGGGCCTCGCGGTCGGCGCATCGAAGGAATTCGACCTGGCTTTCCCGGCTGACTATCACGGCAAGGATGTCGCTGGTAAGACTGCGCAATTCACGATCACGATGAAGAAGATCGAGTGGCCGCATCTGCCGGAAATCGACGCCGAATTCGCCAAGTCGCTCGGTATCGAAGACGGCGATCTGGTCAAGATGCGCGCTGAAATCAAAGACAATCTCGAACGCGAAGCGAAGCGCCGCACGCAAGCCATCGTCAAGAATCAGGTGATGGACGCGCTCTTGAAGATTTCGGAGCTCGACGTGCCGAGCGCCTTGATCGCACAAGATCAGGAACGCCTCGTCGGCATGGCGCGTCAGGACCTGGAGCAACGTGGCGTGCCGAACGCCGCCGACGCACCGATCCCGGCTGAAATGTTCAAGGAACAGGCTGAGCGTCGCGTCAAGCTGGGCCTCGTGCTGGCCGAGCTGGTCAAGGCCAACGAACTGCAAGCCAAGCCGGAGCAGATTCGTGCCGAAGTCGACGAATTCGCGAAAAGCTACGAAGACCCGAAGGAAGTCGTCCGCTGGTATTATTCCAATCAGCAACGTCTTGCAGAAATGGAAGCGTACGTCGTTGAAGCCAACGTCGTCGATTTCGTCCTCAGCAAGGCCAAGGTGACGGACAAGGAAGTAAGCTTCGAAGAACTGGCAAGCGCAACGGCGCAAGCGTAAGCGTCGCTGCAACGGCGTGCCGGCTGTCGGAGCGACGGCCCGCACGCCGTTTTTTTGTGCTGTGAAAGTGCGGTGCGTTTTGCATGGTGTGTTTCACACTGCGTCGCACGCCGCGCTCGCACTGATCGGGCACTTGAATACGGGCTCGTCGGCCACACCTGTCTAGCATCTAATATTTAGAATATTTCCAGACAAGGATCCATTGCATGACCTTTCGCGCCCAAATGCTGGACACGTTGACCTCCCAGTCGTCCCGGGATCTCGAAGCGCAGGCGCTCGGACTGGTGCCGATCGTCGTGGAAACGAGCGGCCGGGGCGAGCGCTCGTATGACATCTATTCGCGTCTGCTGAAGGAACGCATCGTGTTCCTGGTCGGCGAAGTGAACGACCAGACGGCCAACCTCGTCGTCGCGCAGATGTTGTTCCTTGAAAGTGAAAACCCGGACAAGGACATCAGCTTCTACATCAACAGCCCGGGCGGTTCGGTTTCGGCCGGGATGGCGATCTACGACACGATGCAGTTCATCAAGCCGGACGTGTCCACGTTGTGCATGGGTCTCGCGGCCAGTATGGGCGCATTCCTGCTGGCAGCGGGCGCGAAGGGCAAGCGCTTTGCGCTGCCGAATTCACGGGTGATGATTCACCAGCCGCTGGGCGGGGCGCGCGGCCAGGCGTCGGACATCGAAATCCAGGCGCGTGAAATTCTGTACCTGAAGGAACGTCTGAATCACCTGCTCGCGCACCACACCGGCCAGCCGGTCGAGCGTATTGCACGCGACACCGACCGCGACAATTTCATGTCCGGCGATGACGCGCAAGCTTACGGTCTGGTTGATCAGGTGGCGCACAAGCGTCCTTGAAGTGTCCTTGAAACGCCGGTGCGATCTTGCCCCAAAATGGGGCGAGGCCGTCGTCGGATCGGTTGTGAAATAATCAAGACTCGTCCGAGTGCCTGCGGCAAACGCCGTCACCTTGGCTCAAGCCCTGCCGCGCCCAAACTGCGAGGCCGGGGCAAACGGCGTATCATGTAATCGAGTGTCCGGAGGCTCACACATCTATGGCGGACAAGAAAGGTTCTAACAGCGAAAAGCTGTTGTATTGCTCGTTCTGCGGCAAGAGCCAGCATGAAGTCAAAAAACTGATTGCCGGCCCGTCGGTGTTCATCTGTGATGAATGTATCGACCTGTGCAACGAAATCATCCGCGATGAGGCTGCAGGTGCGGGCATCGAGGCGGGCTTGTCCAAGTCCGATCTGCCGAGTCCGCAGGAAATCCGTGAAATCCTCGACCAGTACGTGATCGGTCAGGAACGCGCGAAGAAGATTCTCGCGGTCGCGGTGTACAACCACTACAAGCGCCTCAAGCACCTCGACAAGAAGGACGAAATCGAGCTGTCCAAGAGCAACATTCTGCTGATCGGCCCGACCGGTTCCGGCAAGACCTTGCTCGCACAGACGCTCGCACGCCTTCTGAATGTCCCGTTCGTCATTGCCGATGCAACGACGCTGACGGAAGCCGGCTATGTCGGCGAAGACGTCGAGAACATCATTCAGAAGTTGCTGCAGAACTGCAATTACGAAGTCGACAAGGCCCAGCGCGGCATTGTCTACATCGACGAAATCGACAAGATCAGCCGCAAGTCCGACAACCCGTCGATCACCCGCGACGTGTCGGGCGAAGGCGTGCAACAGGCCCTGCTGAAACTGGTTGAAGGCACGATGGCGTCGGTGCCGCCGCAAGGTGGCCGTAAGCATCCGAATCAGGACTTCATCCAGGTCGACACCACCAATATTCTGTTCATTTGCGGTGGCGCATTCGACGGCCTCGAGAAAGTCATCGTCGACCGTACCGAGAAAACCGGTATCGGCTTCGGCGCAAGCGTGAAGAGCAAGCAGGACCGCGACGCCGGCGAAGTGCTGCGCGAAGTGGAGCCGGAAGATCTGATCAAGTTCGGCCTGATCCCTGAACTGATCGGCCGTCTGCCGGTGGTGGCTACGCTTGGCAAGCTCGACGAAGTGGCTTTGATGAAGATCCTCGTCGAACCGAAGAATGCTCTGGTGAAGCAATACCACAAGCTGTTCAATATGGAACGCGTCGAGCTCGAAATTCGCCCGGCTGCGTTGCAGGCTGTTGCACGCAAGGCGATCCGTCGCAAGACGGGCGCTCGCGGCCTGCGCTCCATCCTGGAACAGGCGTTGCTTGATGTCATGTACGATTTGCCGCAGATGAAAGGTGTTAGCAAGGTCATCATCGACGACAACGTGATTGACGGCGACGGGAAACCCCTACTGATCTACGAAGACGCGCCCAAAGTGGCGGGTTCGAACTGATCGGCTTTCGGGTTCTGCAAAAAAAGCCGTTCATGGCAACGTGAACGGCTTTTTTCGTTTATCGTGTGGTCAGGATGGTTGTTTTCACTATGGAGTCACTGAACCTTCGGAGTCACTGAACTTTTCCCACACGCGGAGGCTTGCAATCTTTTCTGCTGGCCTCACCTATCGAACGAACTGATTCCACTCATGGGGAAATGAAATGTCAGGAACCCAACTCCTTCCGCCGGAACGCATTACGCTCCCGCTGCTCCCGCTGCGTGACGTAGTCGTCTTCCCGCACATGGTGATTCCGCTCTTCGTAGGCCGCCCGAAGTCGATCAAGGCTCTCGAAGCAGCGATGGAAGGCGGCAAGCACATCATGCTCGTCGCCCAGAAAACGGCTGCGAAAGATGAGCCGACCGAAAAGGACATGTACGAAGTAGGGTGTATCGCCAACATCCTGCAAATGCTGAAGCTGCCCGATGGCACCGTTAAGGTGCTCGTCGAAGGCTTGCAGCGCGCGAAAACGCTTTCCATCGAAGAACAGGAAACGCAGTTCTCGTGCGAAGTCATGCCGCTCGAACCCGACCACGCCGACAGCGCTGAAACTGAAGCGCTGCGCCGCGCGATCGTGTCGCAGTTCGACCAGTATGTGAAGCTGAACAAGAAGATCCCGCCGGAGATCCTGACGTCGCTGTCGGGCATCGACGAGGCTGGCCGCCTGGCCGACACGATCGCGGCGCATCTGCCGCTCAAGCTCGACCAGAAGCAGCACATTCTCGAAATGTTCCCGGTCATCGAGCGCCTCGAGCATCTGCTCGCGCAACTCGAAGCCGAGATCGACATCCTGCAGGTCGAAAAGCGCATCCGTGGGCGTGTGAAACGCCAGATGGAGAAGAGCCAGCGCGAGTACTACCTGAACGAACAGGTCAAGGCGATCCAGAAGGAACTGGGCGAAGGCGAAGAAGGTGCGGATCTCGAGGAACTCGAGAAGCGCATCACGGCTGCCCGCATGCCGAAGGAAGCCAAGAAGAAGGCCGACGCCGAGCTGAAGAAGCTCAAGCTGATGTCGCCGATGTCGGCTGAAGCGACCGTCGTGCGTAACTACATCGATACGCTGATCGGCTTGCCGTGGCGCAAGAAGAGCAAGGTCAACAACGACCTCTCGAATGCGGAACGCGTGCTCGACGAAGACCACTTCGGTCTCGAGAAAGTGAAAGAACGCATTCTCGAGTATCTCGCGGTCCAGCAACGTGTCGACAAGGTGAAAGCGCCGATCCTGTGCCTCGTTGGGCCTCCGGGTGTTGGTAAGACGTCGCTGGGTCAGTCGATCGCTCGCGCTACGAACCGCAAGTTCGTGCGTATGGCGCTCGGCGGCGTGCGCGATGAAGCCGAGATCCGCGGTCACCGTCGTACGTACATCGGTTCGATGCCCGGCAAGATTCTGCAAAGCCTGACCAAGGTCGGCGTGCGCAATCCGCTCTTCCTGCTCGACGAAGTCGACAAGATGGGCCAGGATTTCCGCGGCGATCCGTCCTCGGCTCTGCTGGAAGTGCTCGATCCGGAACAGAACCATACGTTCGCCGATCACTACGTCGAAGTCGACTTCGATCTGTCGGACGTGATGTTCGTGGCAACGTCGAACTCGCTGAACATTCCGCCGCCGCTGCTCGACCGGATGGAAGTGATCCGTCTGTCGGGTTACACGGAAGACGAGAAGGTCAGCATCGCGCAACGTTATCTTTTGCCCAAGCAGAAGAAGAACAACGGCCTCAAGGATGGCGAGGTCGATGTGACGGAAACCGCGATCCGCGACATCATTCGTTACTACACGCGTGAAGCGGGCGTCCGTTCGCTCGAGCGTGAAATTTCGAAGATCTGCCGCAAGGTCGTGAAGATGCTTCTGCTGAAGAAGGCGGAAGGCGCGGTGACGGTCGACGGTAGCAATATCGACACGTTCCTCGGCGTGCGCAAGTACGACTTCGGTCTGGCTGCGAAGGAAAATCAGGTTGGCCAGGTCACGGGTCTTGCGTGGACGGAAGTGGGCGGCGATCTGCTGACCATCGAAGCCGCGGTGATGCCGGGTAAGGGCAATGTGATCCGCACGGGTTCGCTCGGCGACGTGATGAAGGAATCCGTCGAGGCTGCGCGCTCGGTGGTCCGCTCGCGTTCGCGCCGTCTGGGTATCAAGGACGAAGCGTTCGAGAAGCAGGATATTCACATTCACGTGCCGGAAGGCGCGACGCCGAAGGACGGTCCGTCGGCCGGTATCGCGATGACGACCGCGCTGGTGTCGGTGTTGACCGGTATCCCGGTTCGTGCCGATGTCGCGATGACGGGCGAAATCACGTTGCGTGGCGAAGTCCTGCCGATCGGTGGCCTGAAGGAAAAACTGCTGGCGGCGCATCGCGGCGGTATCAAGCTGGTGCTGATTCCGGAAGAAAACGTCAAGGACTTGACGGAGATTCCGGATAACGTGAAGAACGCCATCGAAATCATGCCGGTCCGCTGGATCGACAGGGTTCTGGAACTGGCGCTCGAACGTGTGCCGCAGGCGTTGCCGGACGAAGAGCCCAAGCCTGCTGCGCCTGTCGCGGCGGCTGAGCCGGGCAAAGACGCCGGTGCAACGGAAGTCGTGAAGCACTAAGCTGGTCAGTAGCGAAAGCTGTTTGCTGTATGAAAACCCGCGGCCTCGGTCGCGGGTTTTTTATTGCCTGCGAGATGCATGAAATCATGTCTGGAACGCGCGCAATCCCACTTTTTGAGTAAAGAACCTCCTAAGCCGGCGACTGGTTGTGCGCGCATCGATCTATCGCAAGATTTGGTGACAGAGGGCGCCCTCCAGAAGCGCTTAAATCAGGCTCAACCCCGCTTGACACAAGGGTTTCGGCCAATTCTAATGAGTCGGCTCGGCGTTACCCGCCGGCCGCGTGATGCCAGGCGCTACAGAGCGCCGTCACGGTTGCCACAAACATTCTCGGGGGTTGGAATGAATAAAACGGAATTGATCGATCACATTGCACAGCAAGCCGATATTTCGAAGGCGGCGGCAGGTCGTGCACTCGACGCGGTGATCGGTGGGGTCAAAGGTACGTTGAAGAAGGGCGGTTCGGTGACGCTGGTGGGATTCGGTACCTTTGCCGTGGGCAAGCGTACCGCGCGTACGGGGCGCAATCCGCGCACCGGCGCCGCCATCAAGATCAAGGCAGCGAAGGTCCCTAAATTTAGGCCTGGCAAAGCTCTGAAGGATGCGCTAAACTAATGGGCTTGCTGCTTGAGGAATTGCAGATTCGTTAGAAAGAAGTGCAACGAATCGTGCGTGATCTGTGTGACTTGGTGTCGCACTAGTTGATACGCAAGTTGATCAATCGGGCAGCAAAAGCAGGAGCACGCTGAATCGCGAAACGGGTGCTTAGCTCAGTTGGTAGAGCGGCGCCCTTACAAGGCGTAGGTCGGGAGTTCGAGCCTCTCAGCACCCACCAGTTTCAGATTCGGCATAGTGGTTCTGTTTAGTACAAGTGCAGTATAAGGAGTGGTAGTTCAGTCGGTTAGAATACCGGCCTGTCACGCCGGGGGTCGCGGGTTCGAGTCCCGTCCACTCCGCCAGTATCCACGAAAGGCGAACTCCGGTTCGCCTTTTTTATTGCCCGCTGTTGTAAGATCGGGCGTTCTGTTTTTGGCACTCCCTCACGCATGCTCGATTTTTTCCGCAATCACAAACGCCTGATGATGTTCATGCTCATCCTCGTCATTGTGCCGGGGTTGGGTTTTGTGGGTATTCAAGGCTTCCGCGGCTTCTTTGACGAAAGTGCAAACGTCGCCAGCGTTAACGGCCACAAGATTACTCGCGCAGAGTATGACGACGCGATGCGTCAGCAACTCGACCGCGCCCGTCAAATGCTCGGTGCGCAGTTCGACATGAAGTCGTTTGATACGCCTGCGCGTCGTAGCGAAATGCTCGACGGTCTGATCGAGCAGCGCGTGCTGGCCGACGAAACACAGCGCCTGCATCTGACCGCATCTGACGACGCCGTGCGCCGTGTGCTGTTGAACGATCCGGTGATCTCGTCGCTAAAGAATCCTGACGGCTCGATCGACGTCGACCGTTACAAGCAGCTGCTCGCGATGCAAGGCATGACGCCCGATCAGTACGACGAACGTGTGCGTTACAGCATTGCCACGCAGCAGTTGCCTGCAAGCATTCAAGGCAGCGCCTTCACGTCGAAGACGCTCGCACAGCATCTCACTGAGCTCGCCGAACAGCAACGCGAAGTGCAGGGCATTGCGTTCCATCCGCGCGACTATGCAGCGAAGGTGCAGCCCACGGACGCGCAACTTCAGGCGTATTACGACGCGCATCGCAACGACTTCGCCACGCCCGCCACGGCAACGATCCAGTACCTTGTGATGTCGCCGGCAACGTTGTCGGCTGCTGTGCAGCCGAGCGATGCTGATCTGAAAAAGTACTACGACGACAACATCGCGCATTACCGTACGGACGGCCAGGTGCGCGCGAGCCACATCCTGATCGCCGCGCCAAAAGATGCAAGCGCAGCTGACAAGGCCAAGGCAAAGCAGAAGGCCGACGAGGTGCTCGCGCAGGTCAAGGCGCATCCGGACCAGTTCGCGCAGATCGCGCAGCAGAATTCGCAGGATCCGGGTTCGGCGTCGAAGGGCGGTGATCTGGGTTACTTCGGTCGCGGCATGATCGCTGGTGGCCAGGCATTCGACGACGCCGTGTTCGGTCTCAAGAAAGACGAAGTCAGCGGCATCGTGCAGACCGATTTCGGCTATCACATCGTCAAGGTCACGGACGTGAAGCCGGCCGTCACCAAGCCGTTCGACGAAGTGAAAGATCAAATCGCAAAAGACCTGAAAACGCAGTTGGCGAGCAAGGCATTCAGCGACGACTCGGAAGGCTTCACGTCGATCGTTTACGAGAAGGCGAAGAGCCTGCAGCCGGCTGCCGACAAGTACAAGCTGCAACTGCAAACGGCCACGGTCACGCCGCAGCCGGATCCGAAGCTGCCGCCTGACAGCCCGCTGAACAACGCGAAGTTCCTGGCTGCGGTGTTCGCGAGCGATGCAGTCACCGCGCGCAACAACACGCAAGCGATCGATGTCGGCGGTAACACGTTGATCGCGGCGCGCGTGACGGATTACAAAGCTGCAGCCGTGCCGGCGCTCGACGCCGTCAAGGACGCAGTGCGTCAGAAAGTGATCGCGGCTCAGTCGAACGAGGCCGCTCACAAGGAAGGCATTGCGAAGCTGGCGGAGCTCGATAAGTCGAAGGCCACGACGGGCTTCTCGTCGACGCTGAAGGTGTCGCGCAACGACGCGCAAGGTGTGCCGCCGGTTGCATTGAGTGCAATCTACAAGGCAGACGCGCAAAAGTTACCTGCGTACGTCGGTGTGGACCTCGGCGGCGACGGTTATGCGATCTATCGCGTGAACGCGGTCGTTGCAAGCGCACCTATCGATCCGCAGCGTCTGGCTGCTGCGCAGCAGCAGATTGCGCAAGTCGATGCGCAATCCGACGCTGAGGCTTACGTCGAATCGCTGCGTGCCCGTTCGAAGGTGAAGTTCTACGGCTCGCTCGACAGCAGCAATGCGCAGGCGAGCGGCGAATAAGCACTACCACTAGCGCGAGCGCGCAAGCAGGTAAAGCGCGCAGCCACAAAAAAGCCCCGCAATTGCGGGGCTTTTTCATTTGACGCGTGCAAGCGCGTCAAACAGTCAGCCTGGGAGCGCGGCTTGTTATGCCGTCAGCCGCCTAGAGGCAGGCGCTGATCGAACTGGTGGCGTCGCTGCCCGCAGCGCCATTGGCGCGGAAGCCGACCCACGAGCCCGGGCCGCTGTAGGAGGGCCGTACGACGGCGGCTGCGCCGTTAGGCGGCTGCTGACCCGGCACATAGACATCCATTGCCTGATCGTTAGCCATGACGTCTTGCGACACGACTTGCTGTTGTGAACTATCGGCCCATTTGTGCGCGATGCACGCAGCGACGGCCTTCGGCGGCTGCTGGCTTTGGCCCACGGATTGGACACCTGCCGGCGGTTGAGCGGCGCATGCAGAAATTGCCACGGTCAAAGCGATTAACGGTAAATATTTCACGTTATCTCCTCAGAAGTCGCTCAGAATCGAGCCGGGTTGCGCGGGATTACGAAAGTTGGAGCGATCTTGCCGATCCGCGCTCCCCAATTACCGGAAACAAGTTGTTAGCGAGCTTTTCAGTGCGGCGAACTTGTGCGAAGGAGTGGCTTGATAGCCGGCCACACGTTGTTGAGTAGCACTGGCTGTGCCTGCTGCGTGGGATGGATCTGATCCGCCTGAAACATTTCCGGTTTGTCGGCGATGCCGGCCAGCAAGAAGGGCACCAGCGGCACGCGCAATTGCTTCGAGAGTTCGCCGTACAGGCCGTGGAACTTTTGCGTGTAGTCGGGGCCGTAATTGGGTGGTACGTACATGCCGACCAGCACGACCTTCGCGTGGCCTTGTTGAGCCTGCTCGATGATCGTGCGCAGGTTGTCTTCGGTGGTGGAGAGCGGCACGCCGCGCAACGCATCGTTGGCGCCGAGCTCGACGATCACGATACTCGGCTTGAGCCGCTGCAGAAGCGCCGGCAAGCGCGCCCGGCCACCGCTGGTGGTGTCGCCGCTGATGCTTGCATTGGCGACGCTATAATCGATTCGCTCATCGGTGAGGCGCTGGCGCATCAAGGCAACCCAGCCAGTGTCGCGGGGCAAGCCGTATTCGGCCGAGATGCTGTCGCCTAGCACGACGATCACCGGCTTGGCCTGTTCGGGCGGGTTGGCCGCATGGGCTGTGAAGGGCAACGAAAACAGGGTTGCGGCCAGCACGGCCGGGCCGAATGCAGTAGTCAGCGCCGTCGCTACGGCGCGCACTTTCAACCTACGCTTCACCATGCTAAACAAAACTGATCCAGTCATTGAAGTGCGGGGTTTGTGCAAGAAGGTTAAGGATGCAACAGGCGAACTGACGATTCTCGAGGACATCGATCTTGCTATCGATGCCGGCAGCAGTGTGGCGATCGTCGGTGCATCCGGGTCGGGCAAGTCTACGCTGCTCGGCTTGCTCGCAGGATTGGACAGCGCAAGCTCGGGCTCGGTTCGGCTGCTCGGCCGCGAGCTCACCGAATTGGACGAAGACGAGCGCGCCGCGTTGAGGAGCGGCTCGGTCGGTTTCGTGTTCCAGTCGTTTCAACTGATGCCGCATTTGACGGCGCTCGAAAACGTCACGCTTCCGCTCGAACTGCAAGGCGGCATCGGTACGCGCGAGGCCGCGGCGCGTGCGCGCGGACTGCTGGAGCAGGTGGGACTCGCCAAACGCACTGCGCATTATCCGAAGCTGCTATCGGGCGGCGAACAGCAGCGGGTCGCGCTCGCGCGAGCCTTTGTCACGCATCCGGCGATTCTGTTCGCCGACGAGCCGACCGGCAGTCTCGATGCAGCCACCGGTCACGCGGTGATCGATCTGATGTTCGAGATGAACCGCGCGAATGGCGCCACCTTGATCCTCGTCACGCACGACATCGAACTGGCGCGCCGCTGCGATACGACGGTGACCATCGAAGCAGGACGTCTGGCCTGAGAAGCGTGCCAGCCAAGCACCACTCGTTCGTATAAAGCAAAGCGGGCCACAAGGGCCCGCTTTGCTTTTCCTCTCACGCAACTCGATAACGCAACGCCGCTAACCACGCGGGCGTGAGCAATCAGCGCATGCGGCACGAGCAAGCGCGCCGCTCACGCTTATCGCTTCAAGGCAGCACGCGCCCGCGCGATCAACGCCGACGTCGACGAGTCATGCTTCTTCTCATCGACGCTTGCCGACGTCAGATCCGCCTCGACCACCTTGCCGAGGATCTTGCCCAACTCGACGCCCCATTGATCGAACGGATTGATGTCCCATACCGATGCCTGCACCAGCACCTTGTGCTCGTACAGCGCGATCAATGCGCCGAGCGAACGCGCGGTGAGCGCATCGACCAGCAACGTGCTCGTCGGACGGTTGCCCGGAAACACCAGATGCGGCGCCAGTTCCGGCTTGTCCGCACCGGCCACCTTCTTCGCTTCTTCGAGCGTGCGGCCGAGCATCAGCGCTTCGCTTTGCGCGAAACAGTTCGCCAGCAGCTTCGGATGATGGCTGACGAGCGGATGCTCCGGCGTCAACACGGCGATGAAGTCGATCGGCACGATCGTTGGGCCCTGATGCAGCATCTGGAAGAACGCATGCTGACCGTTCGTGCCCGGTTCGCCCCAGGTCACGGCGGCGGTCGGATAGTCGACCATCACGCCATCCAGGCGCGCCGACTTGCCGTTGCTCTCCATTTCGAGCTGCTGCAGATACGACGGTAGGAAATGCAGTGCTTCCGAATACGGCGCGACCAGATAGCTTTGCGAACCGAAGAAGTTGCGATACCAGATGCCGATCATGCCGAGCAGCACCGGCAGATTTTTTTCGAGCGGCGCGTCGCGGAAATGCTGGTCCATCTCGTTGGCGCCGGCCAGCAGTTCGTCGAACTGTTTTGGGCCGATCGCGATCATGATCGACAAACCCACTGCCGACCACAGCGAATAACGCCCGCCGACCCAGTCCCACATCTCGAACACATTCTCTTTCGCGATGCCGAACTTGACCACCTCAGAAGGATTGGCCGACACGCCAACAAAGTGCTTCGCCAGCGCACTCTCCGGGCAACCTTTTTCGATGAACCAGTCGCGCAGCGAGCGCGCATTGGTCATCGTTTCGAGCGTCGTGAAAGTCTTGGAGACGATGATCGCGAGCGTCTCTTCGGGATCGATCATCTGCATCACGTTGTACAGATCCGCGCCGTCCACGTTCGAGACGAAGTGCGTGGTGATCTCCGGCGTGGCCAGGTGATGCAGCGCGTGCACGACCATCTTGGGCCCGAGGTCCGAGCCGCCGATGCCGATGTTCACGACGTAGCGAATCCGCTTGCCGGTATAGCCGGTCCACTCGCCGCTGCGGACCTTGTCGGCGAATGCGGCCATCTTGGCGCGCTCCGCCTGGATTTCCGCATGGAACGGCGCCTTCGGATCAGTGGCGCGCAGCGCGGTGTGCAAGGCGGCGCGGCCTTCGGTCGGGTTGACGACTTCGCCCGCGAACATCGCGTCGCGGCGCTTCTCGACGCCGGCTTCGCGCGCGAGTTGCACCAGCAGTTTCAGGGTTTCGTCGGAGATGCGGTTCTTCGAAAAATCGGCCGCGAGACCGCCGCCCGCGAACGCAAAGCGCTCAGCACGGGTAGGGGCGGGATCGTTCTCGGGGGCGAACCAGTCGCGCATGTGCGCATCGCGAATCTTCTCGTAATGCGTTTGCAGCGAGGACCAGGAGGGGAGCGAGTTCTGCGTCATAGCGTCCGTCTAACGAAGGGGCACGAAGAATGGCGCGCGCGTGAAGCGCTGCCGAGGATGATGCAACGATGCTGTTAGAGCGATGCCGCGCGGTGGGGTTCGTAGTGGGTTGCGGGGAAACTTCGCGAGTCCGCCAGGAGATCGAACGGCCCACCGAAATTTCGCCGTAACCCGCGATGAATCCGACGGGCGGCGCAGTCAATCAGTATAACGGCGTTGTGTGACGGGTGGCAGCGGTTTGGGCGTCCCATGCAAACTGTGGGATGAGGCGCCACGTTCAGGGCACCCCGTTTGATGCGCTGCATGGGGCGCTTCATTCACCCGCTGACTCATCCACCCGTTGCCGGATAGAACAGACGGTTGAGCAAAGTGCGCACCATCGGGGCGAGTTCACCCGCCGTCAATCCGGCTGGGCCGTGGCCTTGCGCGCTCAGCGTGTCGGCGGCGAGGCCATGCAGGTAGACGCCTGCCAGCGCGGCTTCGTAACGCGGCAGATGCTGGGCGAGCAGTGCGCCGATGATGCCACCGAGCACGTCGCCGGTGCCGCCTGTCGCGAGTGCGGCATTGCCGGTCGGATTGATCGCGACGCGGCCGTCCGGCGCGGCGATGACCGTGCCCGTGCCTTTCAGCACGACCACTGCGGCGAAGCGCGCAGCCAGCGCCCGCGCTGCGGCGAGGCGGTCGCGTTGCACGCCTCGCGCATCCGTGCCGAGCAGGCGCGCGGCTTCCAACGGATGCGGTGTGAGCACGCAAGGATCGCCTTGTATGCCGCGCGCGGTGACTTCGGCCGCGAGCGATGGGTCTGTCGAAATCAGATTGAGCGCGTCGGCGTCGAACAGTTTGGGTACGTCGAGCGTCAGCACGTCGTGCATGACACGCGTGGCGATGTCGCGCTGACCCATGCCGCAACCGACGGCGAGTGCGTCCATTTTGTCGAGCGGCAGATCGTCGACTGCATGCAGCATCAGTTCGGGATGTGGCGGATCGTAGGGCGGGGCACCGTCGCCGAGCAAGGCAACATGCACTTTGCCGGCACCGGTATAGAGCGCCGCGCGCGAGGCGAGGATCGGCGCGCCGCACATGCCGGTGTCGCCGCCGACCACGGCGAGGCTGCCGAAGGTGCCCTTGTTGCTGGCGAAGTCGCGCGGCGGCAGGAAGTCGGCGAACAGGGCCGGCGCGTTGAGTTGCACGGCCGTGCGAGTGCTGCTGTCGATGCCGATCGGCGCCACTGTTACCGTACCGGCAAGATCACGGCCCTGCGCCGTGAAGAGGCCGGGCTTTGCGCCGATGAAGGTGATCGTATGGGTGGCGTGGACTGCGGCGCCGCCGTTCTGGCTGTCGCTTTGGTCCTGTTTCTCACCGACAATCGTCCCGGTGTCGCTGTCAAGGCCGCTTGGCGTATCGAGCGCCAGGACGCCGCCTCTTCTGGACTTTGCTTTCGTGCGTTGTGAAAGCTGGCGGGCGATGGTGGCAAAGACGCCTTCCAGAGGACGGGTCAATCCGATGCCGAACATGCCGTCCACCAGCCACGTATAGCTTTCCAGCGAAGCCGGCGGCGTCGATGTGATGGCCACGCCTGCGGCACGGGCGGTGTCGAGCGCCCAGCGGGCGTCGTCCGGCTTGACTTCAAGCGGCATGCAAAAATCTACGGCGATACCTGCCCGGTGCAGTTCCGCGGCCACGATCAATGCGTCGCCGCCGTTGTTGCCCGGGCCGGCTACGACCCATACCTTGTGCTTCGATTTTTCGATCGAGGTGTCGCGGGTGATCAGCTCTTGCAGGTAGCTCGCGGCTGCTTTGCCGGCGCGAGACATCAGGGTGTGCTGAGGCAGTGCCGCCGCGGCCTGGGTTTCAAGGATGCGCAGGTCGGTGAGCGAGAGCAGCGGCAACGCCCGCTTATGCGGGCTGATTAGCGTCGGGAGCGTGGATTCGGGCACTGTCATGGCGAGGCTTGGAGTTCACCTTGGGCAAGGTGAGGAAGCGTTGGGAGCCACTATGGTAGTGCTGATACGCTCCCGCCGCGCCAATTACTGGAATCGGTCCGCGCGCAGCGCCGCCAGCGTGTCCGCGGGGACGTCAGGGGTCTTGTCCGAGATCAGGTCGGCGATCAGCTTACCCGCCCCGCATGCCAGGCCCCAGCCGGCCGGGCCGTGGCCGGCGTTCACAAACAGGCGCGGATGAAGCGCATTGCCGATGACCGGCAAACCGTCCGGTGACAGCAGTTTGACGCCTTCCCACGGTAGAGCTGCGGAGATCCGGGCAGCGCCCGGAATCCAGTCGTGAGTCGCCTGGCCCAGCAGCGCCAGCGCTTCCTTCGTCAATGCTTCGCCGAGCGGTTTGTCGATCTGGCCGGCGCTTTGCAAAACCGCGCCGCCTGCAATCCGCAGGCGATGATTCATGCGGCTGACGGTAATTCGCTTGACCGCGTCGACAATCGCGACGTGCGGCGCGCATTCCTCATGGGCGATCGGTGCCACCAGGTTATGCAGGCGGAGCGGATGCAAGGGCAGCCGCAGCCCCAGGCGTTCGAGCAGCGGCAGGCTGCCGTAACCGGCAGCAACGACGATCGCATCGGCGTTGATCACGTCGACTTCACGTGAACGCGATGCCATGCCGGGCCGTGGCGCCAGTTCTACCGCAGGGCGCTGACCGTCGAGGCGGATTGCCGAGACTTCGCAGCCCAGCATGAATTGCACGCCGCCTTGCGTATCGAGGGTCTGCTTGATCAGTTTCGCGAAAAGCGGGCAATTGGCCGTACGCTCGTGGTCGAACAGCACGCCGCCGGCGAATTCCGGCTCGGTCCGCACGGAATGCTCGAACGCGGCGCATTCGGCCGGCGTGAGCACATGGTGCGGGACTTCGTATTGGCGCAGCAGCTCGAGCGCAGTCTGGGTCTGCTGCCATTCCTGCGGGGAACGCACCAGATAGAGCAGGCCGCTCGCCTGTTCGAATTCCAGCCCGAAGCGCGCTTCGACGTCGGCCATCGCCTCACGCGATGCTTCGATCAACGGACGCAGCAGCGCGTACTGGCGGCTGAACGCCGCCGGCTCCTGCAAAGCGGCCAGTTGCTTGACGAACTGGCGCACCGGCCCGTTAAAGCCGGTCTTACTGATCACGCCGTTTTTGGCGGCCTGACGGCTCGCCATGAAAGTCGGGCCGAACCAGACGTCGAGCGGGGTCGGCAGCACGGTGCCGCCGTGCCCATAGGTCGCGCCTTGCGCGACCGTTGCGTGGCGCTCGACGACGCATACCCGGTGACCGGCCGCGCGCAGCTGATAAGCGGTGGCGACGCCCACAATCCCGCCGCCAATGACGATGACATCCATGATCTGATTCGATTTGCCGGCGGGACGCCGAAACACCGCGTTCCCGTTAAGCGTGGCATGCGGCGCACGGCCCGGGATTGCTCAGGCTGCTCGCGCCGATCTGGTGAAAGGGCGAATGATAGCAGTCAAAACGGCAGACCGGCCACGCAAACCCCGCCAAAACCCTGGTGCGAGGCCCGTTGGAGGGCCGTTCCCGGGGTATAATCTCGGACTTCCTTTCCGCCTCACGTCGCCTTCACGCGCGACTCATCGGCATCATTAGCGACGCAACGTCAAGTCCATGGCCCACTTCTCGTGTTTCCCCGGCGCTTCGGCCCTTTCCGATTTCCGTCAAACCCGCCTGCTCGAGACGCTTACGCGCATCGACGCCAACATCACCGGCGTGCGCGGGCAGTATCTGCACTTCGTCAATGCGCAAAATCCGCTGTCAGCGGAAGACAACGCGAAGATCGAAGCGCTGATGCATTACGGCGATCCGCTCGAAGAAACCAAAGAGCGCGGCGCGGCCGAAACCTTCCTCGTGGTGCCGCGCTTCGGCACGGTGTCGCCGTGGGCCAGCAAGGCAACCGATATTGCCCACCTCTGCGGTCTCACGCAGGTGCGCCGTATCGAGCGCGGCGTCGAATACACGGTCACGCTGAAAAGCGGTCTGCTGGGCGGCAAGAAGGCGCTCTCCGACGAAGCCCGCGCGGCCGTCGCCGCAGCGCTGCACGACCGCATGACCGAAAGCGTGGCGCCCTCGCGTGACCACGCGCTGCATCTGTTCGACGAACTGCCGGCCAAGCCGCTGCAAACCGTCGACGTGTTGAGCAACGGCCGTGGCGCGCTGGAAGTGGCGAACACGGAACTGGGCCTTGCGCTCGCGGACGACGAAATCGACTATCTGGTCGACGCTTTCACGAAACTCGGCCGCAACCCGACCGACGTCGAGCTGATGATGTTCGCGCAGGCCAACAGCGAACACTGCCGTCACAAGATCTTCAACGCGGACTGGACGATCGACGGCGAGAAGCAGGACATCTCGCTGTTCAATATGATCCGCAACACGGAAAAGCTGAACCCGCAGGGCACGATCGTCGCGTATTCGGACAACTCGGCGATCATGGCGGGCGGCGTGGCTGAGCGCTGGTTCCCGCGCGCGCCGGCTGAACCCGGCGCGCTGCCCGAACACTATCGCCGTAACGTCGAACTGACGCACACGTTGATGAAGGTGGAAACGCACAACCACCCGACCGCGATCTCGCCGTTCCCGGGCGCCTCGACCGGCGCGGGCGGTGAAATCCGCGACGAAGGCGCGACGGGCCGCGGCGCGCGTCCGAAGGCGGGTCTGGCGGGCTTCACGGTGTCGAATCTGGAGTTGCCGGATGGCGTCGAAGCATGGGAAAACGCCCGTGACGCCGCGCAGCCGTTGGCGCACCGGAACCCGGACGACAAGCACGAAGCGTATGGCCGTCCTGACCGCATCGCGTCGCCGCTGCAAATCATGATCGACGGCCCGCTCGGCGGCGCTGCGTTCAACAACGAATTCGGCCGGCCGAATTTGGGTGGCTATTTCCGCGCATACGAGCAGAACGTTGCAGGTCTGGTGCGCGGTTATCACAAGCCGATCATGATCGCCGGTGGCATCGGCAATATTTCGGATCAACACACGCACAAGCACGATCTGCCGGAAGGCTCGCTCCTGATCCAGATCGGCGGCCCGGGTATGCGTATCGGCATGGGCGGCGGCGCTGCCAGCTCGATGGCGACCGGCACCAACACAGCCGAACTCGACTTCGACTCGGTCCAGCGCGGCAATCCGGAAATCGAGCGCCGTGCGCAAGAAGTGATCAACGCGTGCTGGCAACTCGGCGAGAAGAACCCGATTCTGAGCATTCACGACGTGGGTGCGGGCGGTTTGTCGAACGCCTTCCCGGAGGTGGTGGACGGCGCCAGCAAGGGCGCGATCTTCGATCTGCGCAAGATCCAGCTGGAAGAGAGCGGTTTGTCGCCGCGTGAAATCTGGTCGAACGAAGCACAGGAGCGTTACGTTCTGGCGATTGCGCCGGCTGATCTGCCGGCCTTCCAGGCCATGTGCGAGCGCGAGCGCTGCCCGTTCGCGGTGGTCGGCACGGCTACGGCCGAACGTCAGTTGAAGGTGATCGACTCCGAATCGAACAGCGACACCGCACACGAGCCGGTCGACATGCCGATGGAAGTGCTGCTCGGCAAGGCGCCGCGCATGCATCGCGACGTGAAGCGCGTCGAGCAGAAGCTCGAGCCGGTGGATGTCACCGGCATCGCGTTGTCGGAAGTGGCGGTCAGCGTGCTGCGTCATCCGACGGTTGCCAGCAAGTCGTTCCTGATCACGATCGGCGACCGTTCGGTGGGCGGCACAACCGCGCGCGACCAGATGGTCGGGCCGTGGCAAGTGCCGGTGGCCGACGTCGCGATTACGACGATGGACTACGCAGGCTTCCGTGGCGAAGCGATGACCATGGCCGAGCGTACGCCGCTCGCTGTGATCAACGCGCCGGCGTCGGGCCGCATGGCGGTCGGCGAGGCGGTCACCAACATCGCGGCGGCGCCGATTGCGTCGCTCGATAAGCTCAAGCTGTCGGCCAACTGGATGGCCGCATGCGGCGCAGCAGGCGAAGACGCCGCGCTGTACGACACGGTCAAGGCCATCGGCATGGAACTGTGCCCGGCGCTGGGTATCAGCATTCCGGTGGGCAAGGATTCGCTGTCCATGCGCACCAAGTGGGAAGACCGTGGCGTGGCGAAGGAAGTCGTCGCGCCGGTCTCGCTGATCATCTCGGCATTTGCGCCGGTCGAAGATGTGCGTAAGCACCTCACGCCGCAACTGCGCAGCGCAAGCGGCGCGGGCGACTCCGTGCTGATCGCGATCGACCTTGGCCGCGCCAAGCATCGTCTGGGCGGCAGTATCCTCGCGCAAGTCACACAGCAGGTTGGCGACACGGTGCCGGACGTCGACGATCCGCAAGATCTGAAGCGTTTCTTTACCGCGATCCAGTCACTCAATAGCGACGGCAAGCTGCTCGCGTACCACGACCGCTCGGACGGCGGCCTGTGGGCGACGGTTTGCGAAATGGCGTTTGCGGGTCACGTGGGCGTGTCGCTCAACGTCGACATGCTGGTGCTCGATCCGAACCATGAATCCGATTACGGCGATGCGAAAGACTGGGCGAAGCAGACCAGCGGCCGTCGTGAAGACCGCACGATCCGCGCGCTCTTCACCGAAGAACTTGGCGCCGTGATTCAGGTGCGCGCAGCGGACCGCGACGCGGTGCTGGGCGCATTGCGCGAACACGGTCTGTCGGCGTGCTCGCACGTGATCGGCAAGATCAACGATCGTGACACGATCGAAATCTATCGCGACGCGAAGAAGATCTACGACGCGCCGCGTACCGAGTTGCATCGTGCGTGGAGCGAAGTGAGCTGGCGTATTTCGCGTCTGCGCGACAACCCGGCGTGTGCCGATGCCGAATACGACGCGCTCTCCGATGCCGCCGATCCGGGCATCTCGCCGGTCCTCACGTTCGATCCTTCTGAAGACGTCGCCGCGCCGTTCATCGGCAAGGGCGCACGTCCGCGTGTCGCGATCCTGCGTGAGCAAGGCGTGAACTCGCACCTCGAAACGGCTTATGCATTCGACCGCGCCGGCTTCGACGCGCACGACGTGCACATGAGCGACCTGCTGGCCGGCCGCGCCAACCTGGCGGATTTCGCCGGCGCGGTGGCGTGCGGCGGCTTCTCATACGGCGACACGCTGGGCGCCGGTGAAGGCTGGGCGAAGGCGATCCGTTTCAACTCGCAACTCGCCGATATGTTCGCTGCGTTCTTCGGCCGCGAAGACACGTTCGCGCTGGGCATCTGCAATGGCTGCCAGATGATGAGCAGCCTCGCTTCGATGATTCCGGGCGCGGAAGCCTGGCCGAAGTTCACCCGTAACAAGTCGGAGAAATTCGAAGCGCGCTTCTCGCTGGTCGAGGTGCAGGCTTCGCCGTCGATCTTCTTCTCCGGCATGGAAGGCTCGCGCATTCCGGTGGCGATTGCGCACGGCGAGGGTTACGCGGACTTCTCGCAGCAAGGCGATGCGTCGAAGGTAGCGGTGGCGATGCGTTACGTCGATCACCGTGGGCAGGCAACGGAGCAGTATCCGTTCAACCCGAACGGTTCACCGGACGGCATCACGTCGGTCACGACGCCTGATGGCCGCTTCAGCGTGCTAATGCCGCACACCGAGCGCGTGCATCGCGCGGTGCAGATGAGCTGGCATCCGGAAGGTTGGGGTGAGGGCAGCACGGACGCGAGCCCGTGGCTGCGCGTGTTCCAGAACGCACGCCGCTGGCTGGGTTGATGATGCGACGGGGGCCGCCGCTCGTCGCGGCGGCTCCCTCGCTGTAGCAGAAGGGAAGTAAAGCAGAACCCGCAGAAACAAAAAAACCGCCCGAGGGCGGTTTTTTTATTCCAACGCAGCAGCGCAAAAACCGCTTACTGAATCTTCGCGTTCTTACGCAGACCTTCTTCGAACGCCTGCAGCTTTTCCTGCTGGATCTGCTGCACGATTTGCGGACGCACTTGTTCCAGCGGCGGCGGCGTGATGTTGCGCACGTCGTCGACACGGATGATGTGCCAGCCGAATTGTGTGTGAACCGGCGTGTCGGTCATCTGGCCTTTCTGCAGATGCGTGGCCGCGTCCGCGAATTCAGGTACATAGGCCTTCGGGTCCGACCAGTCCAGGTCGCCGCCGTTCTTGCCCGATCCCGGGTCCTTCGAGAATTGCTTGGCGAGGTCTTCGAAGCTTGCGCCGGCCTTGATCTTGGCGATCAGATCCTTCGCTTGCTGTTCATTGTCGACCAGGATGTGATGCAGGTGATATTCCTTGCCGCCCGCGTCCTTGATCAGCGCGTTGTAACGCGCGGTGACTTCCGCGTCAGTCGGCGTGTTGTTCTTCACGAAGTCTTCGATCAGCGCGCGCAGCACGACGGTTTGTTGCGCGACGGCGATTTGCGCCTTGATGTCCGGACGATTCGGCAGGCCACGGCGCAGCGCTTCCTGCATCAGGATCTCGCGGTTCACCAGCTCTTCGCGCACGGCCATTTGCAGTTGCGGCGTGTTTTGCTGGCCTTGATGAACCAGTTGATCGATCAGCGCGTCAGCGCGTGCTTTCGGAATCGGCGTGCCGTTCACGACGGCGATGTTCTGTGCGAATGCAGGTGCGGCTGCAAATGCAGCCAGCAATACCCAAAGGCGGGTTTTCTTCAAGGTCATCGAAAGGTTTCCTAGCGGGGCAACAAAGCAAATTCTTCGGGCGTATACGCCGTGATTGCAAGGGCGTGAATGCCGCGCTGCATGGCATCGGCCAGCGCATCATACACCATGCGATGCCGCGCCACGCGGGCTTTCCCGGCGAATGCGGCAGCCACGATCGTGACAGAGAAATGACCGCCGGCGGACGCGCCGGCGTGGCCCGCGTGCTGCGCGCTGTCATCCGTGATCTGGATCGAGGCGACCGGCGCGAGCGCCGCGGTAAGACGCGCCTCGATCAGCGCGGCGCGCTCGGCGGTCGTGGCGTGCATGAACACATCGCTCGTCATGTCATTCTTCCTTCATATACTTCGACAGCCACAAACTCTGCCCGACGATGAATACCACCAGACACCCGGTGGCGCCGAACAGCTTGAAATTGACCCACTGGTCGGTCGTGTAGTTGTACGCGACGAACAGGTTCACCAGTCCCAGCAGCACGAAGAAAATCGCCCAGACGATGTTCAGCTTGCCCCAGATCGCGTGCGGCAGCGTGATCTGCTTGCCCATCATCGCTTCGATCAGGTTCTTGTTGAAGGCCAGTTGCGAGACGATCAGCGCGACCGAAAACGCCCAGTACAGCACGGTCGGCTTCCATTTGATAAACGTGTCGTTGTGCAGCACGAGCGTCGCGCCGCCGAACACGGTGACGACGCCGAGGCTCACCCACAGCATCGGATCGACCTTGCGGTGGCGGAATGCCACCCACGCGATCTGCACCAGCGTGGCGACGATCGCCACTGCCGTCGCCGTAAAAATGCCCCAGATCTTGAAGGCGACGAAGAACAGGATGATCGGGAACAGATCGAACAGGAATTTCATTATCTGGTCGGGAATTCGGAGAGTGGGTTGGAGAGTCGGAGAATTGGGGACGCGGCGCGGGGCGTTCGGTGGCAGGGATGCTGCAGAAACTCGTCGCGGCAGCCGGGAACAGCGCATTGCGCTGTTCGTAGCATGATTGCCGTGCCGGGTCGACCGCCGGCTGACCGCTGGGGTGACCGGATTGCAAGCCGGATGAAGGGTGTCGCGGCCGGCGCGTGCCTGACGACAGACGCTGGCCGCACATCATTCAACGGGCGCCGGACGCCGCGCTGCGTTACTTGGGCTCGAATTGTAACGCAGCCGAATTGATGCAGTAACGCAGACCGGTCGGCGCCGGTCCGTCTTCGAACACATGGCCCAGATGCGCGCCGCAGTTCTTGCACTGCACTTCGATGCGCAGCATGCCGTGCGTGCGGTCGGTTTTCTCGGCGATCACTTCGCCGTTGATCGGCTTGAAATAGCTCGGCCAGCCGCAGCCGGCGTCGAACTTGGTGTCCGATTCGAACAGCGGCGTGCCGCAACAGACGCAGTCATAGATGCCGCGGTCCCAGTGATCGTGATAGCGGCCGGTGAAGGGGCGCTCGGTGGCCGCGTGGCGCGTCACCTGGTATTCGATGTCGGAGAGCTGATTGCGCCACTCGGCGTCGTCTTTCTGCACGGCGGGGGCGCCAGTGTTGAGGTCGTCGGGCTTGTTCATGGTCGGGGTTCCTGTCTCAAGATTGTTTTGGGGGCTCGTCACGAAGAGCAACTCACTTCCAGCGAGCTGGCCCAATCCGGCGGCAGCCCCGCATACGCCTCGTTTTCCGGTTGCTCGTCGAACGGGCGGCGCAGGACGGCTGCCAGGCGTTCCACTTCGGAGAAGTCCTTCTCTTTCGCCCGGCGGATCGCCGTTTCTGCCAGATGATTACGAAGTACGAATTTGGGGTTCACACGGTTCATTGCAATGGCGCGCGCGGCGTCGTCGCGTGTTTCTTCGGACAGTCGCGCGCGGTAGTCGTTCACCCACGCGTCGAATGCGGCGCGGTCGAGGAACAGGTCGCGCACTGGCGCGTCGCCGCTCGCATCGTGCTTCGAAATACGCGCCAGATTGCGGAACGTAAGCGTGAAATCCGCACGGTTGGCGTGCATCACTTCGAATAGACGGTTGATCAGGGTGTCGTCACCATCGCGCTCGCTTTCGAGGCCGAGCTTGGCGCGCATGCGTTTCTCCAGCGCCGGCGCGAACCGCTCCTTGAAGCCGCCGAGCACGCGCTGCGCGTCTTCGATCGCCTTCTCGCCGCGCACGCTTTCTTCATGCTGGACGCCCAACAGCGGCAGCAGCCCTTGTGCGAGGCAAAACAGGTTCCAGTACGCAATCTGCGGCTGCATCTTGTACGCGTAGCGGCCTTGCGAATCCGAGTGATTGCAGATGTAGCCGGCGTCGAAGCCGTCCATGAAACCGAACGGGCCGTAGTCGATCGTGAGACCGAGAATCGACATGTTGTCGGTATTCATCACGCCGTGGCAGAAGCCCACGGCTTGCCACTCGACCATCAGATCGGCGGTCGAATTCACGGCTTCATTCAGCAGCGCGAGATACGGATCGTCGGTTTCGCGGCAATGCGGATAGAACCGCTCGATCACGTGATCGGCGAGCGCGCGCAGTGCATCGACGCGGTCGTTCGAATAGAAATGCTCGAAGTGCCCAAAGCGCACGAAACTCGGCGCGACGCGCGTGACGACCGCCGCGGTCTCGACTTCCTCGCGGCGCACCGGCTGGTCAGAGCCGATTACGCACAGCGCGCGCGTGGTCGGAATGCCGAGGTGATGCATGGCTTCCGAGCACAGATATTCGCGGATCGACGAACGCAGCACCGCGCGGCCGTCGCCCATGCGCGAATAGGGCGTGCGGCCCGCGCCTTTGAGCTGCAGCTCGAAGCGCCGGCCATTGTGTTCGACTTCGCCGAGACCGAGCGCGCGGCCGTCGCCGAGCTGGCCCGCCCACACGCCGAACTGATGCCCTGAATACACCGACGCATACGGCAGCGCTTCGGAAGGCCATTCACGCGTGGCGTTGCCAGAGAACAGTTCGGCGAAGCCCGGATCATTCTGGAGCCCGGGCTCTAAACCGAGCAACGCGGCGGTCTCTGCGGAGAACCCGACCACGTACGGCGCACTCAGCGGCGCAGCCGGCAGCCGCGTCAGAAACACGCTGCCGAGCCGCGCGAATGCGCTTTCGGGCGAGGTGATCAGTGCGTCGGAAAGAGCCGCTAAAGGCCCGGATAACCCTGCAATGCTTGGGGAAAACGACATGTTGAGCGCCTCTGGATTAACCGATATTGTAAGTCCGCGCCCGCGGCGGTGCTGGCCGGCTGTCAGTCCGAGGTTTGGCCGGACACGCGCCTGCGTGCCGGACGTCTCCTGCCGGAGCGCTTCCGCGCCGCTTCAGAGCACGTCGCGCGACCGGCCGGAGCGTCTCTTGCGGACCCACCGAAGCGTCGCGCGCGGCCCCCGAGCTACACCCAAACGACGCAAACAAGGCGAGGAGACCTCTCTTTATGACGACGCCGCTGCTTGGCCAGATGATGGACGTGCCGCTCACCGTGTCCTCGTTGCTCGCGCATGCCGCGCGGCATTTCGGCGACACCGAGATCGTGTCGCGGCGCATCGAAGGCGACGTGCATCGCTACACCTACCGCGACTGCGAAAAGCGCGCGAAGCAGCTGGCGCAGGCGCTGATCGCGCTTGGCGTCGAACCCGGCGAGCGGGTGGCCACGCTGGCCTGGAACGGCTACCGGCATCTGGAGGCGTATTACGGCACGACAGGATTCGGCGCCGTGTGTCACACGATCAATCCGCGGCTCTTCCCCGATCAGATCGCTTACATCATCAACCACGCCGACGACGCCTACGTACTGTTCGACACCACGTTCGCACCGCTCGTCGATGCGTTGGCACCGCAGTGCCCGAAAGTGCGCGGCTGGATCGCACTGGCCGACGAAGCGCATCTACCGACGATGCAAACGCCGGTGCTGAGCTACGAAACCTTGGTGGAAGCGCAGGACGGGAATTACGACTGGCTGGCTATCGACGAACGGCAGGCCTCCTATCTTTGCTATACATCCGGCACCACCGGCAACCCGAAAGGCGCGCTGTATTCGCACCGTTCGACAGTCCTGCACGCGTTCGGTGCATCGCTGCCCGACGCGATGAGCCTGTCCGCGCGCGACTCCGTGCTGCCGGTCGTGCCGATGTTCCATGTGAACGCCTGGGGCATTCCGCATTCCGCGCCGCTGACAGGCGCGAAGCTGGTCTTTCCCGGCAAGGATCTCGACGGTAAATCGCTGTATGAATTGATGGAAAACGAACGCGTCACGTATTCGGCCGGCGTGCCGACCGTGTGGCTCGGCTTGCTCAACTATCTGCGCGAAGCCAAGGTGCGTTTTTCTTCGCTGAATCGCACGGTGATTGGCGGCTCGGCCTGTCCGCCAGCCATGCTGCGAGCTTTCGAAGACGAATACGGCATACAGGTGATCCATGCATGGGGTATGACGGAAATGTCGCCGCTCGGCACCTTGTCGAAACTGACGTGGGAACAGAGTCAGCGACCCCTGGCAGAGCAGCGCAAATTGCTCGAAAAGCAGGGTCATGTGCTGTATGGCGTCGATATGAAGATCGTCGGCGAAGACGGGCGCGATCTGCCGTGGGACGGTGTGGCGTTCGGCGATCTGCACGTACGCGGCCCGTGGGTGATCGACCGGTATTTCCGCAAGGACGATTCGCCGCTGGTGGACGGCTGGTTCCCGACTGGCGACGTCGCCACCATCGACCGCGATAGTTTCCTGCACATCACGGATCGCTCGAAAGACGTGATCAAGTCGGGCGGCGAGTGGATCAGTTCGATCGACATCGAAAACGTCGCGATCGCGCACCCGGCGGTGGCCGAAGCCGCGTGCATCGCCTGCTCGCATCCAAAATGGACCGAACGGCCGTTGCTGGTGATTGTCAAGCGTGCGGGTTTCGAGGTGACACGCGAGGAACTGCTCGCGTTCTACGACGGCAAAGTTGCCAAATGGTGGATTCCCGACGACGTCGTCTTCGTCGACGAACTCCCGCATACGGCCACCGGCAAGCTGCAAAAACTCAAACTGCGCGACATTTTCCGCGACCACATCCTGCCGTCCGCGCTCGAAGACGAGAAGGATTGCCCCCTGACTCCGCTTGCCAGGGGAAACCCCGTCTAACGATAAATTGAACGAGCGTGCTTTTTTGTGTATTCTGCCTGCTGATCCCGGGGAAATCGGCGCTAAAGTCGGACAATGAGCCGACTCGATCAACCGGACAGGCGGCGCGCCATGCGCCGCCTCATCGCACGGAGGCAGGCAGATGGCAGTGGACTACACAACTCATGACGGCGTGGCCGTCATCACGCTGAACAATCCCCCCGTAAACGGGCTCGGCCTTTCGACTCGAGCCGGCATCGTCGAAGGGATCGAGCGCGCGCAGAACGATCCGGCCATCAAGGCGATCGTGCTGACGGGCGCCGGCAAAGCCTTCTCAGGCGGCGCCGACATCACCGAATTCAATACGCCGAAAGCGACTCAGGAACCGACCCTCCATACGGTTATCAACGCCGTCGAAGGCAGCGCCAAGCCGGTTATCGCCGCGATTCATAGCGTCGCGATGGGCGGCGGGCTGGAACTGGCGCTCGGCGCGCACTACCGCATCGCCGCACCCGGCGCGCAGATCGCGCTGCCGGAAGTGAAGCTTGGCATCCTGCCGGGCGCGGGCGGCACGCAACGTCTGCCGCGCGCAATCGGCCTTGAAGCCGCGCTCAACATGATTGTCTCCGGCGCGCCCGTGCTGTCGGAAAAGCTCGCCGATTCGGGCCTGTTCGACGAAGTCGTGGAAGGCGATCTGGCCGAAGCCGCGCTCGCGTTTGCCCGCAAGGTCGGCGCGAAAACGGGCCCGCATCCGAAGGTGCGCGACCGCAAGATCGAGCATCCGAATGCCGCCGGTTTCATCCAGTTCACGCGCAATACGGTCGGGGCGATGGCGAAGAATTTCCCGGCGCCGCTGAAGTGCATCGACGCGGTGGAAGCGGGCGTTCAGAACGGTTTCGACAAGGGCCTCGCGTTCGAACGCGAATGCTTTATCGCGCTTGTGCAGACGCCGGAAAGCCATGCGCTGCGTCATGCGTTCTTCGGCGAACGCGCTGCGAGCAAGATCCCTGACGTGCCGTCGGACACGCCGGTGCGCGACATCAAGCAGGTGGCCGTGATAGGCGCCGGCACGATGGGCGGCGGCATCGCGATGAACTTCATCAACGCGGGCGTTCCGGTCACGCTGCTGGAAACCAAGCAGGAAGCGCTTGATCGTGGCCTCGGCACGATCCGCAAGAACTACGAAGCCACCGTCAAGAAAGGCAAGCTCAAGCCCGAGGCGCTGGAACAACGCATGGCCTTGATCACGCCGACACTCTCCTATGAAGACCTGAAAAACGCCGACCTGATCGTCGAAGCGGTGTTCGAAGAACTCGGCGTCAAGGAGCAGGTGTTCAAGCGTCTCGACGAAGTGGCGAAGCCCGGCGCAATCCTGGCCTCGAACACGTCGACGCTGGATGTCGACAAGATCGCCGCTTTCACCAAGCGTCCGCAGGACGTGGTTGGCATGCACTTCTTCAGTCCCGCCAACGTGATGAAGCTGCTCGAAGTGGTGCGCGGCAAGGACACGGCGAAAGACGTGCTCGCCACCGTCATGAAGCTCGCCAAGAAGATCAAGAAGACCGCGGTGGTCTCGGGCGTGTGCGATGGTTTCATCGGCAACCGGATGATCGAACAGTACGTCCGTCAGGCGCTCTTCATGCTCGAAGAAGGCGCATTGCCCGCGCAAGTGGACAAGGCGATCGAGAAGTTCGGCTTCGCGATGGGCCCGTTCCGCATGAGCGACCTGGCCGGTAACGACATCGGCTGGGCGATCCGCAAACGCCGCTATCAGGAACATCCTGACATGCACTACTCGAAGATCGCCGATCGTCTGTGCGAGACAGGGCGTTTCGGGCAGAAGACCGGTGGCGGCTGGTACGACTACAAGGCGGGTGACCGCACTGCGTATCCGTCGAAAGTGGTCGACGAGATGATCACGTCGTTCTCGAAGGAAGCCAACGCCGAGCGCCGCAAGATCAGCGACGAGGAAATCGTCGAGCGTCTTGTTTTCGCGCTCGTTAATGAAGGCGCGAAGATTCTCGAGGAAGGCATTGCGTCGAAGGCGTCGGATATCGACATGGTCTATCTGACTGGCTACGGCTTCCCGCTCTATCGCGGCGGTCCGATGCTGTACGCGGATACGGTCGGCCTCTACAACGTCGAGCGCGCGATTCGCCGCTATGCGTCGCGCCCGAATGGCGATGCGTGGCAACTGGCGCCGAGCATTGCGGAGCTCGCGGCAAAGGGCCGGGGGTTCAACGGCTGAAGCGCCGCCGCTCAGGCGTAATGAGTGAAATGAATGAAGTGGGGCGACTGAGCGATCTGCCAGCGCGCCCGCCATCACTAGCCAACTTGCATGGACCCGAGTAAGAGCTTTGCATGAGACCCGAGTAAGCGCTAAAGCGCCAACTCGGGTCGACAGCTAGAGCACCAACTTGGGCGACCGCTTTGCATGGGACCCGAGTAAGCACTAAAGCGCTAACTCGGGTCGACATAGGAGAGATGTATGACTGATGCCGTAATCGTATCGACCGCCCGTACGGGCCTCGCCAAATCATGGCGCGGCGGTTTCAACATGACGCACGGCGCGACGCTCGGCGGGCATGTGACGCAGGCCGCTGTCGAGCGCGCGAAGCTGGACCCGGCGCGCATTGAAGACGTGATCATGGGCTGCGCGAATCCGGAAGGCGCGACGGGCATGAACATCGCGCGCCAGATCGCACTGCGCGCCGGTTTGCCGGTTAGCGTGCCGGGCATGACGGTGAACCGTTTCTGTTCATCCGGTTTGCAAACCATCGCACTGGCCGCGCAACGCGTGATTGCCGGTGAGGGCGATGTGTTCGTCGCGGGGGGCGTGGAATCGATCTCGTGCGTGCAGAACGAGATGAACCGCCACATGGTGACCGAAGGCTGGCTCAGCCAGAACAAGCCGGAAATCTACTGGTCGATGTTGCAGACCGCCGAGAACGTCGCGAAGCGCTACTCGATCTCGAAGGAGCGTCAGGACGAATACGGCGTGCGCTCGCAACAGCGCGCCGCGGCCGCACTCGAAGCCGGCAAGTTCAAGGACGAGATCGTGCCGCTGACGGTGCTGGCCGGCGTCGCCGACAAAGCGAGCGGGCGTCTCTTCACGAAGGAAGTCACGGTCAGCGCCGACGAAGGCATTCGTGCCGACACGACGCTCGAAGGCGTGTCGAAGATTCGTACCGCGATGCCGGGCGGCGTGATCACCGCAGGCAATGCGAGCCAGTTCTCGGACGGCGCGTCGGCTTGCGTCGTGATGAACGCGAAGGTCGCGGAGCGCGAAGGACTGCAACCGCTGGGCATTTTCCGCGGCTTTGCGGTGGCCGGTTGCGAGCCGGACGAGATGGGCATCGGCCCGGTGTTCGCGGTGCCGAAGCTGCTCAAGCAGGCGGGCCTGAAAGTCGAAGACATCGACCTGTGGGAGCTGAACGAGGCGTTCGCGGTGCAGGTGCTGTATTGCGCCGACAAGCTCGGCATTCCGCAAGACCGTCTGAACGTGAACGGCGGCGCGATCGCTGTGGGCCATCCGTATGGCGTGTCGGGCGCGCGTTTGACCGGCCATGCGCTGATCGAAGGCAAGCGGCGCGGGGCGAAGCTGGTCGTCGTGACGATGTGTATCGGCGGCGGTCAGGGTGCGGCGGGTTTGTTCGAAGTAGTTTGATCAGGCGCGAAAGCGGGCTTGATTAAAAGCGGGTGTCGTGTGGTTCGGTGCGATGGGATGTGCAGGCATTGAATCCACAGCACCCGTTTTTTATTCGCGTGGGTCGGGCTTGTTTTGGTATTGGGCATGCGTGGCCAGCATCAACTGGCGGCGCGGCCCGGCCCGGTTCACATCAGGGCAACGCCATACCGAGCGCCGGCAGGCTCAACGTCCCTTGATCGACGAAACGTGTCGTACTTGTCAGCCCGCCCGCAAGCTTGCCACGCAGGATGTACGGAATCTGTCCCGACTGCGCGGCGCCAGCGAAGGCGAATGCCTGGCGAACCGCGGCAAAGGCGGGCACCGTCAGCGGTACGTTGACGACCGTTTCGCCGAAGCGCGGCACGGTGCCGCTCTGATCGCTGACGCCGCTGGCGAACGGCTTGCCGTTCAGTTCGAGCGCAAGCGACACGCCGTCGAAGTTGACAGCGGATTCATTGGGGTTCTGTACGCGTAGTTTGACGTTGAAGCGCATTTCCAGACCCTGACCATCGACCGGTTCGATGCCGGCCACGCTCACGCGCAAAGGGTCGCCGCCGAACAGACCGACGCAGCCGTTGAGCGCCAGCGTGATGACGGCGAGGATCGCGGCCAGACGGGCGTAACGGGCATAACGGGCGTCGGGGCGGGACAGCAGTACGCGGAAGAAGGGCATGACCGGCACCTCGAAGGAAGCGGCTTGGGTCATGCATTGTAGCGGGCCGTTGTGCGCCGGTAGCGACGCTTCAGGTGGCGCGCTGCGGCCGCGTTTTCACGAGGCTCGTCAGCTTGCGCACGGCTTGGCTGATGGAGCGGTGCCATTCGTGTTCAGCGCGCCATGGCTCGACGACGAACACGGCGGATTTTGCATGCGCTGTGCTGATCGACACGATGCCGCGCTGTGGCGTGACATAGCGTTCGCCTTCGTGCAGCGTGACCGACGTGACCGGCACGGCGTCTCCGAGCAACGCGAGAGAATGATCGCGAAAGGCGAGTTGCAGATCACCTTCGACGGCCACGATCGAGGTTCGTGCGCGCAGATCGTGCACGGCCATCTGACCGCCGGCAACGTGCGAGGTGGTGGCATCGTGAGGTAAACCGGTGCGAGGCTGAGTGAGGGGCATGACCGATTCCTTTAAACCGTTTTCATGCCACACAGCTTATTGAGTCCGTCCAGGTGAAAACAGGCGCAATAATGGACAATGTGAACCGGTACAAGGCGAGGTTTAAACGTGCTGTATCGGTTGGAATCTCGCGGATGTGTATCTGTCGCCACGCCCTAACTATCCGCACCATCGGCTCATGAGCACTTCTACCTCGATACCCGACGCACAAGCGGCAACGTGCACGGAAGCGTCGCCCGCCGACGGCCGCCCCCCGGATGGCCGCCCCCTCTACCGCCAACTGGCCGACCAATACCGCCGCGCCATAGATAACGGTGTGCTGCGTCCCGGCGACCGCATGCCGTCGATGCGCGCCTTCATGCAGCGGCACGGCGTGAGCCTCGCAACCGCGACCGAGAGCTATCGAACCTTGGAACGCGCGGCGCTGATCGACGCCCGGCCGCGTGCCGGTTATTTCGTGCGCGCCCGTCAAACGGCGGCGCTGCCCGCGGCAACCGAGCCCGATCTTGCCGTCGCGCCCGGCGCCGCGCAGTTCGTCGGTATCCATTCGGCGATTTCGGCGATCGTGTCGAAATTCCAGCGCTATCCCGACGCGCTGAATCTCGGCGGTGCCACCGCATCGCCCGATCTTTATCCCACCGACGCTTTGCAGAAAGCCGCACTGCGCGCTTTGCGCCGACGGCCGACCTTGCTGACCGCAGCCGGACCCGATCAGGGCGATCCTGAACTGCGCGCCATCATCGCGCGCCGTGCGCTCGACGCCGGCATCCAGATCGGCATGGACGATGTGATCATGACCCACGGCGGCATCGAAGCCGTGAACCTGGCCTTGCGCGCGGTCACGCAGCCGGGCGACACGGTCGCGGTGGAATCGCCGTGCTTCTTCGGCTTGCTGCAGGTGCTCGAAAGCCTCGGCCTGCGTGCGCTCGAAATTCCGGCCAGTCCGACCACCGGCATTGCCATCGAAGCGCTGGCGTTCGCACTGCAAACGCATCCCGACATCAAGGCAGTCGTGGTCGTGCCGAATCTGCAGAACCCGCTCGGCAGCGTGATGCCCGACACGCACAAGGCGCAGATCGTCGAACTCTGCGCGCGAGCGGGCATTCCGCTGATCGAAGACGATCCCTACCGCGAACTCGCCGACGCCGCGCAGCCGCCCAGATCGCTGAAGGCCTGGGACACCGACGGCACGGTGATCCATTGCACGTCGTTCAACAAGACGCTCGCACCTGGCATGCGGGTCGGCTGGATCAACGGCGGACGCTGGCATCCGCGCATCGGCATGCTCAAGTTCGCGCAATCGCGCCATAACGAGCAGTTGTCGCAAGTCGTGCTCGCCGAATTTCTGGAAACGAATGCGTATGAACGACATCTGCGGCGTTTGCGCGACCGTCTGCGGATTCAGCGCGAACGGATGGCCGCAGCCATCGCCGCTTCGTTTCCCGAGGGCACACGCTTTACGCCGCCGGGCGGGGGCATGTTTTTCTGGATCGAGCTGCCGCGTGACGTGTCATCGGCTGCTTTTTTCGATGCGGCTCTGGACGAAGGCATTCGCGTGATGCCGGGCACGGTGTTTTCGAACGCCGGGCGCTTCGATCATTTCATTCGCCTGAGTTGCCCGAGTACGGATCTCGATGAGGCCGATGACGCGGTGCGCAGGTTAGGACGTCTGGCGGCACGTAGGGTGGCGCATGCGCGAACGCCGTAGCGGTTATGATTTCCTGCTGTGCCGAGTCCTGGCCCCACGAATTGAATCGAAGAAGGTGATTCTGTGATCCGTCATATTGTGATGTGGAAACTCAAAGAACACGCCGAAGGTGCGTCGCGTGCTGAAAACGTCCTGAAGCTGAAAGAAAAACTTGAAGGCTGCCGCGACATTGTTCCGGGCATGCTCAAGCTCGAAGTGGGCATCGCGGCACCGGGCCTCGAATCGACCTACGACATCGTGATGGTGTCGGACTTCGCCGACAAGGCCGCGCTCGACGCTTATCAGGTCCATCCGAAGCACCAGGCGCTGAAGGGCTTCACCGGTGCGGTGCGTGAATCGCGTGAATGTGTCGACTACGAAATCTGAAATCCGCAATGACCGACTCATCCTCATCCAAAGCGAGCAGCGCGACGCTGCCCGAAAGCCCGTTCGTCGACCGGCTCGGCGCGCAGTTGTTGTCGGCGGCGGACGGCGCCAGCGAAGTCGTGTTGCCGCTGCAACCCGATCACATGAACACGTGGGACGTCGCGCATGGCGGCGTGACCATGACGCTCGCCGACGTCGCGCTCGCGATGGCCGCGCGCAGTCTGGCCGGTGACGGCGTCGGCGTGGTCACCGTCGAGATGAAAGTCAACTTCATGCAGCCGGGCCGCGGCGAATTGCGCGCCACCGGCCGCGTGCTGCACCGCTCGACCACCATGGCCTATTGCGAAGGCGAGATCCGCGACAGCGAAGGCCACTTCGTCGCCAAAGCACTCGGCACTTTCAAATACATGCGGCGCCTCGCCGTGGGCCGCGACGTGACGCAACAGCGTCTGCGCAGCGACCCTTCGGCGAAACCCGGTCCAAGCGACGGTTAATCACCGGACGAATAGCGTGCGTGTCGAGCGCCGCGCGCTGACTCCTCTTTTGCAGACGCTGTTGGTTCGAACTATTCGCCGATCACATCGGTAACTCATGGAGACGATCGTCATGCCCCAGATCAACCGTCAACTCGTGCTGGCTTCGCGTCCGCAAGGCGCTGTTACGCCCGATAACTTCAAGCTCGTCGAAACGCCGCTGGCGCCGCTTGCCGAAGGCGAATTCCGCGTGCGCAATCACTTCCTGTCGCTCGACCCGTATATGCGCGGTCGGATGAACGACAGCAAGTCGTACGCAGCGCCGCAGCCGCTGAACGAAGTGATGATCGGCGGCACGGTGGGCGAAGTGGTGGAGTCGAAGAATCCGAAGTTCGCGGTCGGCGATAAGGTCGTCGCGATGTTCGGCTGGCAGGAGTACGGCACCTCGAATGGTGCGGGCGTGCAGAAGGTCGACGATACGCATGTGCCGTTGTCGGCCTATCTCGGCCCGGTCGGCATGCCCGGCGTCACTGCCTGGTACGGCCTGAACAAAATTATCGTGCCGAAGGCGGGTGACACGGTGGTGGTCAGCGCGGCGAGTGGCGCCGTGGGCAGCGTAGTCGGGCAACTGGCGAAGCTGGCCGGCGCGCGTGCGGTCGGTATCGCGGGCGGCGCGGATAAGTGCCGCTATGTGGTCGAGACACTCGGCTTCGACGCCTGCGTCGACTACAAGGCCGGCAATCTGTATCAGGAGCTGAAAGCGGTGACGCCGGACGGCGTAGATGGCTACTTCGAGAACGTCGGCGGCGAAGTGCTCGACGTGACGCTTGCGCGCATGAATGCGTTCGGCCGCATCGCGTTGTGCGGGTTTATTGCGGGCTACGATGGCCAGCCGATGCCGCTCAAGCATCCGTCGCTGATGCTCACGCAGCGGCTGCTGGTACAGGGCTTCATCGTCAGCGAGCATATGGATGTGTGGCCGGAAGCGCTCAAGCAGCTCGGCACGCTGGTCGCGCAGAAGAAGCTGCAATATCGCGAGACCATCGCGCAAGGGCTCGATGCGGCGCCCGAGGCGTTTATCGGTCTTCTGAAGGGCAAAAACTTCGGCAAGCAGCTCGTCAAGCTGATCTAAGCTCGGCGGTCGTCGAGCCGCGCATGCGAGATGTCGATGGCGTCCAGCCGATAATCCCCGACCGCTAAATCCAGGAGAGGAAGGATGTTCGAATTTGAAGGCAAGGTGGCGGTGATCACCGGTGCGGCAAGCGGTTTCGGCCGGGCGTTCGCGGAGAAGGGCGCGTCGCTCGGCATGAAGCTCGTGCTGGCCGATGTGAATCCCGAGGCGCTCGCGCAAACCGTCGACGCATTGCGCGCCGGCGGTGCGGAGGCGATTGGCGTGCCGACCGACGTGTCCGACGCCGCCCAGGTCGAAGCGCTCGCGCAAGCGGCGCTCGATGCCTTCGGTAAAGTCCATCTGCTATTTAACAATGCGGGCGTGGGCTCGGGCGGCTTCCTCTGGGAAAGCACGGCGAACGACTGGGCGTGGGTGTTCAACGTCAACGTGATGGGTGTCGCGCACGGCGTGCGCGCCTTCACGCCGATCATGTTGCGGCAGAACGAACCCGCGCATATCGTCAATACGGCGTCGGTGGCGGGGTTGTTGTCGCCGCCTGCGATGGGTATCTACAACGCCTCGAAGCATGCCGTCGTGTCGTTGACGGAGACGCTTTACCACGACCTGCAGCTGGCGCAAGCCGGGAGTACGGAGGGCGGCACAGTCGGCTGTTCATTGTTGTGCCCGGCCTTCGTGCCGACCGGCATCGCCGATGCGGAACGCGCGAGGCCCGCGGATTTGCGCAACGATAGCAGGCCGACCCGCTCGCAGATCGCCGCCGGCAAGCAACTGCAACGCGCGGTGCAATCGGGCAAGCTGACCGCGGCCGACGTCGCCGAGATCACGTTCGAAGCGATCGCGGCGCGGCGTTTCTACATCGTCACGCATCCGGGCATCATGGCGACGGTGAAGCTGCGTCATGAGGACATCGAGCAGTTGCGTAACCCGACTGATCCGATGTCGCTGAAGCCCGAAGTGAAGAACGCAGGCTAGGTGCTGTTTTCTCACTTTTGATCCACTAACCTTCGCCGCCCACGCGCCACCCGACGCCCAATGCCGCTGAACCCGAAAATCGAGCAGGTGCTCGACATGATCGCGCGCGCGAAACGCCCGCAGCTTCACGAGTTGACTCCACAACAGGCGCGCGCGTCCTACGAAAAAAGCGCGCCGATTCTGGAGATTGCGAGTGCGCCGATGTTCGCGATCGAAGATCTGCGCGTGCCGACGCGCGACGGCGCGACGATTCGCGCACGGCTTTATCAGCCGGTCGAGCCGAGTTGGGCCGAGCCTGCGCCGGCGCTGGTGTATTACCACGGTGGCGGTTTCACGGTTGGCAGTGTCGATACGCACGATGCGCTGTGCCGGATGCTCGCGCGCGACGGACGTTGCACAGTGCTGTCAGTTGATTACCGGCTCGCGCCCGAGTACAAATTTCCCACCGCCGTTGAAGACGCATTCGATGCGTTGACCTGGCTGCACGCGCATGCAGCGGAGTACGGCATCGATGCGGAGCGGCTAGCGGTGGGTGGCGATAGCGCGGGTGGAACGCTGGCAACGGTGTGCGCAGTGCTGGCACGCGACGCGGGCATCAAGCTCGCGCTGCAATTGTTGATCTATCCGGGTACCACGGGTTATCAGCAAACCGATTCGCACTCGCGCCTCGCCAATGGCTTCCTGCTGTCGGGCGACACGATTCAATGGTTCTTCGACCAATACGTGCGCGATAAAAGTGACCGCGACGACTGGCGTTTCGCGCCGCTCGACGGCACGCGCGGCGCACCTGATTTCGGCGGCCTTGCGCCGGCATGGATCGCGACCGCCGAATACGATCCTTTAAGCGACGAAGGCGATGCGTATGCGGAGAAACTGCGCGCAGCGGGCAACCGGGTCACGCTGAAACGTTACCCGGGCATGATTCACGAGTTCTTCAAGATGGGTGGCTACGTAGCCGAGGTCGCAGAGGCGCATGCGGATGCCGCCGCGGCATTGCGGGTGGCGTTTGGCGTGGAGTAATCGCTGCTGCTGGTAGCGCCTCAGGCGATCTCGCGTTCAACATTGAACGCGAAGCTGCGCTCGAAGTCTCCGGGCCGCACGATCCGATGCGAGCCGTTGTCATCGCTGCGTTCGGCGGCCGCTACGCTGATCACCTCGCCATGCGCCACCACGCGCACCGCGGTCGTGCCGCGCGTGCCGTACTCCGGCGTTTCGATAAACGCCGCCGACAACGCCCGCTCCCGTTCGAGCGGAATACCGGTGGACGGCAATTCATCATCGCGTGCGAGGTGCGGATCGCGCATCAGATCGATCAGGCGCTCGAGCGGCGGCATCGCATCACGCGCAAGCATGGCGCCCAGTTCCGCGCGCTTTTTAACCAGCTTCGGCCAGGCGGTATCGAGCACCGCGTTCGAGATACCGTGCGTGCCGGACTCGAGCAGTGTGGGCGCGGTGTTCGACCGGTTGCAGTACCAGCCGAGTTCGCGGCGCGTCCAGTCGCCAACGAGCAGATTGAAGCCGTTGTAGATGTCACCGGTTTGCGCGACGTGTTGCAGATAGTCGAGCGGCGTTTCGTGCGTGCCGTTGTGCGAGTCTTTTGCCGAGGCACTGAGCCAGTCGCTGACAAGCGTGCCGCGGGTCGGCGCATCGGCGCGCATTTCGTGCGGCGCGCGGTAATTGGTCAGCGCGGCGAAGCGGCCATCGCGCGACATGCCGAGCCACGTGCCGCCGCCCACCAAATCGCGTCCGGCCAGCACGGTCGGCGCGTCATGCCACCAGCCGATCGGTTCGGCCGTGCGGCGAAAAAATTCGTCGCGATTCGCGGTGAGCGTGAAGAGCGGTCCGTCGACCGCATCGGGCCGCCAGTCGAAAACGATCAGGCACATCGGGTGGAGTCTCCCGGTGGGGACGGTGGAGGAACAGAGACAGATGCCATGAAAAAGCGGCGCTCGATTGCGCCGCTCGGGTTGGGGCGTTTAAACCTCAGTCGGCAACCCATACGGCAACGCGAGGAATGTCAGCACCGGACCCTCCGCCGCGCCCAGATGCACCGTGCCGCCTTCGAGCGCCGCCAGCTTGATCTCCACCAGCACGTCGACACCACCTTCCGGCGCCGACGCCGCATTCACCACCATACCGCACGGCTGGCCGGGATCGGCCGAGTGGAACAGTTCGGCACCGGCCTTGACCGTCTCCAGTTCGCCCGTCACGTTCGCGAGCGAGGTACGCCGCTTGATCGTGCCGCGATACTGGCTGCGCGCCACCACTTCCTGACCCGGATAGCAGCCTTTGCGGAAATTGACCGCGCCGAGCACGTCGAAGTTGACCATCTGCGGCACGAACTGCTCGACCACCGGTTGCGTGATGCGCGGTTCGCCCGCGCGAATGTCGAGCCAATCCCATACCGCCGGCGACACGCGCTTGAGCTTTTCGTCGAGCAAGGGCAGGCGCGCCTCGACCGCGGCCTTCGGGCCAACCCACAGATAGCGCAGCCGGCCCAGCGCATCCGGAACGCGAATCAGCGACCCCGCCGTGCCGTCCACCTGGACGTGCACGCCGTCGGGCAACGCGTCGAACACACCGGAAAGCGCTTTGCGCACGTCGCCCGCCAGACCCACCACCGCCAGTTCGCCGCTCGCATCAACCAGCTTGGCCTTGGCGCGCAGAACGAACATGGACAGCCGTTTCTGCACGGCGGCCTGCACGTCCTTCGACACCAGCAGGCGGATCGTCTCGCCGGTGCGCCACGTCAGGAACGACGCCAGCAGCCGGCCCTTGGCCGAGCAATAGCCCGCGAGGCGCGCATTGGCGGCGTCGAGATGCTGGGTGTCGTTGGTCAACTGGCCGTGCAGGAAGCTCGCTGCGTCGTCACCGGTTGCGTCGATCACGCCGAACTGCGTCAGCGGCATGTAGGCGCCTTGCCCGATGACAGCGTCGAATTCGTCAGCGGCGGGGCGCGGCAAGACTGGAAGTCGGACGGGCGCGGAAGCCTGTGCCGTGGCGGCGGTACCCGTGTGAGCAACTGCGGGCGCAACTGAAGGCGTGCCTGAAGCGGTAGCGAGCGGTGTGTTCATGGATTCCGGGAACAGTCAATTCTGACTTTAGCTAAGGCAAACAAGTATTATATGAGGTCCAACCCAGCCCAGTTTCGCATGACCCTTCTGAAGAAATGTTTCGTCGCCGGCTCAATCGTCATTGTGCTGGCCGCAGCCGCAATCGCAGGCGGATATCACTGGGCCACCAGCCCACTCGATTTGACCCCCGCGCAACTCGATGTCACCGTCAAGCCGCACAGCAGCCTGCGCAGCGTCACGCTGCAGCTCAACCGCGGCGGCGTGCCGGTCGAGCCTGAGCTGTTCGTTATCATGACGCGGCTGCTCGGTCTGCAAAGCGACCTGAAATCGGGCAACTACGAGTTCAAGACGGGCATCACGCCGTACGAAGTGCTGCAAAAAATCGCCCGCGGCGACGTCAACGAATACGTGGCGACCATCATCGAAGGATGGACCTTCAAGCGCATGCGCGCCGAGCTGGACGCCAATCCGGCGCTCAAGCACGACACGGCCGGCATGAGCGACACCGATCTGATGAACGCGATCAACGCGCCGGAAGCTCCGATCGGCAACGGCGAGGGGCTGTTTTTCCCGGACACCTATCTGTTCGACAAGAACACCAGCGATCTGGACATCTATCGCCGCGCGTATCGTCTGATGCGGCTGCGTCTGGACGAGGCGTGGACCGCGCGTGCGCCGAACCTGCCGTACAAGACGCCGTATGATGCGTTGACGATGGCGTCGATCATCGAAAAGGAAACCGGCAGGAAATCGGACCGGCCGATGGTGGCGGCCGTGTTCGCGAACCGTCTGCGCGTGGGCATGCCGCTGCAAACCGACCCCACGGTGATCTACGGCATGGGCGACAGCTACGCCGGCCGCATCAGGAAGAAAGACCTGCAGACCGACACTCCCTACAATACCTACACCCGGATGGGGCTTCCGCCAACGCCCATCTCGCTGCCCGGTGTCGCATCGCTGCAGGCGGCGATGAACCCGGCGCAATCCACCGCGCTGTACTTCGTTTCGCGCGGCGACGGGAGCAGTATCTTTTCTGACACCCTCGGCGATCACAACAAGGCCGTGGACAAATACATTCGAGGGCAATGATGGCGCGGGGCAAATTCATCACGTTTGAGGGCATCGACGGTGCCGGCAAGACCACCCATCTGGGCTGGTTTCGCGAACGCCTCGAAGAGAAAGTCGCGAGCACCGGCCGCTCGGTCGTCATGACGCGCGAGCCGGGCGGCACGTCGCTCGGCGAACAGATCCGCGAAATCGTGCTGCATCAGAAGATGGACCTCGAAACCGAGGCATTGCTGATGTTCGCGCTGCGCCGCCAGCATCTGGCCGAGGTGATCGAGCCGGCGCTTGCGCGCGGCGACTGGGTGCTGTCCGACCGCTTCACGGACGCGACCTTCGCGTACCAGGGCGGCGGCCGCGGCCTGCCGCGCGACAAGCTGGAAACGTTGGAGCGCTGGGTGCAGGGCGGTTTTCAGCCGGACCTGACGGTGCTGTTCGACCTGACGCCGGAGGTGGCCAGCGAACGGCGCAGCGCCGCGCGCGATCCGGATCGCTTCGAAAGCGAGTCGGAGGCATTTTTCAACCGCACCCGTGCCGAATATCTGCGCCGCGCGGAAGAAGCGCCGTACCGGTTCGCTATCATTGACTCTTCGCAGACCATCGCACGAATTCAGAAGCAGCTTGAAGAATTGATTGCAGTTATTTGATTTTAAAAGAATATAGTCCTGAGTTATGACGGATGGCGAAGTTCGTGTTATGTCTCATAAAATGTCGTCAACCGATTGATTTAAAAGAGAAACAATGATTTATCCGTGGCAAGCCGATGACTGGAACCGCCTGCAGCAGTTGCGTGGGCACTGGCCGCATGCCCTGCTGCTGCATGGCCAGGCGGGGATCGGCAAGCTGCGCTTTGCGCAGCACCTCGCGCAGGGGCTTTTGTGCGAAGCCCAGCAGGCCAACGGTGAGCCGTGCGGCGCCTGTGTCGCCTGCAACTGGTTCACGCAGGGCAATCATCCCGACTACCGGATCATCGTGCCCGAGGCGCTGGCCGCCGAAGCCGGACTCGCCGGCGCCGCGGACGAAAAAGCCGAAAAGGCCGACGGCGATGAAGGCAAGAAAACGCGCGCGCCCAGCAAGGAAATCAAGATCGAGCAGATTCGTGGCTTGCTCGATTTCGTCGGCGTCGGGTCGCACCGTGGCGGTGCGCGTGTGGTCGTGCTTTATCCCGCCGAGGGGCTGAACATCGCCGCGGCCAACGCACTCCTGAAAACGCTCGAAGAGCCGCCGGCCGGCGTGGTGTTTTTGATGGTGTCGGCGCGCGTCGACCGCCTGCTGCCCACCATCATCAGCCGTTGCCGCCAATGGCCGATGACGATGCCCGCGCCGGAAGTCGCCACGAAGTGGCTCGCCGCGCAAGGCGTCGCCGAAGCGCCAGTGCTGCTCGCCGAAGCCGGCGGTGCGCCGCTCACGGCCCTCGCTCTCGCGAGTGACGAGAACCGCACGCTGCGCGACTGGACCTTGAAGCAACTGGCCGCCGGCGCCGATTGCGACGCCTTCGCCTGCGGCGAGGCGCTGCAGAAGCTGCCGGTACCACTCGTGCTCGGCTGGCTGCAACGCTGGATGTACGATTTGCTGGCGCAGCGCACGGCCGGCGCACCGCGTTATTTTCCGCAGGCGTCGACTGCCTTGTCGCGCTGTGCGTCGCAAGCCGATGCCAGCGCATTCGCGCGCTTCATGCGCACCGTGACGCGCCAGCGCGCTGTCGAGAACCATCCGCTGAACGCGCGGCTGGTGTTCGAAGAACTGTTTATCGGCTACCGCGAGCTGTTTGCATAAATCAACTTGGGTGGCCGACGGTGTGTGCAAGGCTGGCGTGCCTTAACCCGCCGCGCCGACCTGTGCATCCGTCCGCTGATTTGCCTTCCATCTCACGTCAAAGCACCATGAGCCTTTCCTACCGCGATGCCACTTTCGACGATCTGCCCGCGATCGTCGCCATCTACAACTCGACCGTGCCGTCGCGGCAAGTCACTGCCGATCTCGAACCGGTCAGCGTCGAAAGCCGTCTGGCGTGGTTTCATGCGCACGGGCCGCACAAGCGTCCGCTGTGGGTGGTGGAAGATCCGCAGCAGTCCGGCCGCGTGATCGCGTGGTTGAGCTTCTCGGATTTCTACGGCCGCCCGGCCTATCTGCGCACCGCCGAAGTTAGCATCTACCTGGACGAAAGCGCGCGTGGCAAGGGCCTCGGCAAGCAACTGCTGGCCGCCTCGCTGGCAGTGGCGCCGACGCTCGGCATCGACACCGTGCTGGGCTTTATCTTTGGCCACAATGACGCGAGCCTGCGCCTGTTCCGAGGCTTCGGTTTCGACACGTGGGGGTCGCTGCCGCGCGTCGCGGTGCTGGACGGCGTGGAGCGCGATCTGGTGATTCTCGGCAAGCGGCTCGAGCCGGCCGCGGCCTGATTTACGGCCACGATTTACAGCCTGGTTCACACCCAGCTACTTATCAGCAGGACATCATCATGTTTGTCGATTCGCACTGCCATATCAACTTCGAAGGACTCGCCGACCGCCTGCCGCAGGTGCTCGAGAACATGCGCAGCCATTCGGTCACGCATGCGCTGTGCGTATCGGTCGATCTGGAGACGCTGCCGTCCGTGCTGGCGATCGCCGACCAGTACGAGAACGTCTACGCGTCGGTTGGAGTGCATCCCGATCACGAGGACATGCGCGAACCGAGTCTCGCCGAACTGATTGAGCTGGCCGAACATCCGAAGGTGGTCGCGATCGGTGAGACCGGACTCGACTACTACCGTCTGGAAGGCCGCACGATCGCCGATATGGAATGGCAGCGCGAGCGCTTTCGCACCCATATCCGCGCGGCACACGCCACGAAGAAACCGCTGATCATCCACACCCGCTCGTCGTCGGAAGACACGCTGCGCATCATGGCCGAGGAGCGCGCGAGCGAGCCGGGCGGCGTGATGCATTGCTTCACCGAGCCGTGGGCGGTTGCCGAGCAGGCGTTGGCGCAGAATTTTTACATTTCGCTGTCGGGCATCGTCACGTTCAAGAGCGCGACCGACGTGCAGGACGTCGCGCGCCGTGTGCCGCTCGAGCGTTTGCTGATCGAAACGGACTCGCCGTACCTCGCGCCCGTGCCGTATCGCGGCAAGCCTAATGAACCTGCGTACGTAAGTTATGTCGGACGCTTCATCGCGCAACAGCGCGAGATGGCGGACACGGCGCTGGCCGCCGCGACGACACAAAACTTCTTCCGGCTCTTCAAGATTCCCGCGCCGGCTGGTGTGTGATCGGTAAAGCCAATAAATATCAAATGGATAGGGACGTTTCCTAAAGTAAAACATGACAAATTATTCGACTTCGACGGCAGCGCTTCAAGAGACTTCAGCAGCGCAAACGGCCCTCGGTTCGGCACGCCGCAGCGCCTCGCGCCTCGCGCTGGCCGCTACGCTCGTCTGCGCCGCGCTGAGCTCGCTGGTCGCGGCGCCCGTTCAGGCCGCGCCGATCGACTCGCTCATCAAGTCGGTGAAATTCGACGACGTGGATGGCGTCAACAAGCTGCTTGCCAAGGGCATGGACCCGAACAGCGTCGACAACCAGGGCATCCCGCTGCTAGTGCTCGCCGCGCGTGAGAAATCGGACAAGGTGGGCGCCGCGCTGCTCGCCAATCCGAAGACCAACATCGAGATCGAGGACAAGGCCGGCGAGAACGCGATGATGATGGCCGCCTTGGCCGGCGACCTCAACTTCGTCAACCTGTTGATCGCGAAGGACGCCGAAGTCAACAAGAAGGGCTGGGCGCCGCTGCACTACGCGGCTGCGAACGGCCACGACGATATCGTCAAGGTGCTGCTCGACCATTCGGCCTACGTCGATGCCGGTTCGCCGAACGGCACCACGCCGCTGATGATGGCCGCGCGCGGCGGTCATGTGTCGACGGTGAAGCTCCTGCTCGATAACGGCGCGGACCTCACGGTGAAGAACCAGATCGGCCTGACCGCGCTCGATTTCGCGAAGACCTACAAGGAACCGGACGTGGTTGAAGGCCTCACCGCGCGCCTGCAGCAGATGCAACAGAAGTGAACTGCGAGAAAATCCGGAGAACCGGCTGCTGGATAGCCGGCCGCCGGTTCCCCGGACCAAAAATTTGCCTGAAGATAGCACCTGCTGGCATGCCTGCGGCTTCGCAAAACAGTGCAGAATGACGACTTGGCGCGTTGCGAGGCGCGCCGGTTCGATGCGGCGCAAGACCGCCTGATAAACGACCCTGGAAAGGAACACCATGCTGCGGGCTTTGATTTTCGCCAGCGCGCTTGCCGTACCGCTATCGGCAGCCGCGTTTACGGGAGGCGACCTCAACAAGCTGTGCACGAAAACCGATGTGGCATCGCGTAGTGCGTGTGCCGCGTATATCGAGGGAGCTGCCGACGGCATCTTCAATACGATCGACGCAATCGGCGGCACCACCGGGCCGCGCGTCGGCCAGTACTACTGCCTGCCGCCGGACGCGCGCTCGGCGCAACTCACCGACGCGGTACGGAAGTACATCGCCGAGAATCCGATCGTGGCAGGCTACAACGCCAGCACGGCGATCTCGCTCGGGCTCGGCAAGGCATTTCCTTGCAAGAGCGGTAGCTGATCGCGTAGTTGATTTTGGCTCAAACCCGGCCGCATTCAGAATGCCGCCGGCTTGAGCACCTTTCCCTGGTCTTGGCGGACGAACGCCTAAGATGTCTACAGGCATGCCGCGCCGGAAGCATCGAACCCTGGCCGGCGTGCCGCTGCTTCAGCGCTCGTTAGCGTTAGCGTCATCAGAGGAGCGTGGCATTCGCGCTCATGCTCGCCTCCTCGACGCTTTGCCGCCTGGTCGGCCGATGGATGGCCCGACGGCTTCGCCCGCGTAGCGCCCGCCCCACGCAACGCCACCGTCGCGCTTCGGGCTTGCGATTCCGTTCACCTTCGAACCAAGAGGAACACGCCCTCCATGCCAACTCCCGACGACTTCAGCCGTATCGCCGAAGCCCCGTTGCATACGTGGCTCGGCGCGTTGATCGTCTCGGCCATCGCGATCGTGCTGGCGCTGGGCATCCATCGAATCGGCGCACGCATCATCACGCGGATTGCGCGACCGTACCCACTCACGAGCGTCGTGCTGCGCTATATCGACAAGCCCTCGCTCTTCGTGCTCGTGATCCTGATGCTGGAGGCGGTGTGGTGGGAAGCGCCTGACACGCTCACCTTCATCACGCCGTTGCGCGACGCCGCCGCGATTGCGTTGATCGGCGCGATCACGTGGCTGTCGGTACGTTCGGCGGCGGCGATCGGCGAGGCGATCATCCAGGCCCATCCGCTCGATACCGCCGACAACCTGCAGGCGCGCCGCATCCATACGCAGGCGCGCGTGCTGGCGCGCTCGGTGATGCTGGTGATCGTGATCGTCGGCGTGGGTGGCGCGCTGATGACGTTTCCGAACGTTCGGCAGATCGGCGCGAGCCTGCTGGCGTCGGCCGGCGTGGCGGGTCTGGTTGCCGGCATTGCCGCGCGGCCGGTGCTCGGCAATCTGATCGCCGGTTTGCAGATCGCGCTCTCGCAACCGATCCGGCTCGACGATGTCGTCGTGATTCAGGGCGAGTGGGGACGTATCGAGGAAATCACCGGCACGTATGTCTCGGTGCGCTTGTGGGACCAGCGCAGGCTGATCGTGCCACTGCAATGGTTCATCGAAAACCCGTTCGCCAACTGGACGCGCAGCAGTTCGCAGATCATCGGCACCGTGTTCCTGTACGTCGACTACCGGATGCCGCTTGCGCCGTTGCGCGAAGAGCTTGCGCGCATCGTCGAAGCCGCACCCGAATGGGATCGGCGCGTGCAGGTGCTGCAGGTTACCGACGGCACCGAGCGCGCGATGCAGTTGCGCGCGCTGGTCAGCTCGCTTGATTCAGGCCTGAACTGGGACCTGCGCTGCCGCGTGCGCGAGGGGCTGCTCGACTTCATCCAGCAGCGCTATCCGCAGTATCTGCCGCGGGCGCGCGCCGACGTGTCGGCCGAACTCGAAACCGGCAAGAGCGAGGCGCCCGACTGGGTGCCGCGCAGCACGCAGACGCCCGCCGGCAGCACCGCCGCGCACACCGAGGCCGATCCCGTGGCAAGCCGCGCCGGTCGTCATCAGGCGAGCGATCCGTTGCAGCACGTGAAGGAAAAGGTGTAGCGCCGCGTGCCGCGCGGATCAGATGAGTGCAACTGATCGGACGCCGATGTGGTCGAACCGTCCATCTGACTCACGAACCTGGCGCGGTATCGCGTGTTGTTCGGCCGCTTGACGTCATCGAAGTGTTGCAACGCTCGAGGCGTCACAAGCCGCTGAAGCGCGAACGCCGCGCCGTGCGAACCAAGGAGGACTACCAACATGGGCCGACTGATCGTCGTGTCGAATCGTGTCGCTACGCCGACGGAAACCAAGGGGTCGGCGGGCGGCCTCGCGGTCGGCGTATTCGGCGCGCTGAAGGACGCGGGCGGCGTGTGGTTCGGCTGGAGCGGCGACGTGGTGAGCGAGACCGTCGCCAATGCCGGGCCGACGCTGGAGCAGGACGGCGCGGTAACCTTTGCGACCGTCGGACTCACGCGCAAGGATTACGACCAGTACTACCGCGGCTTCTCGAACGCGACGCTGTGGCCGGTGTTCCACTACCGCAACGACCTCGCGCGCTACGAGCGCGAAGAATACGCGGGCTACCGCCGTGTCAACGCATGGCTCGCGCACAAGCTGATCAAGCTGCTCGAACCCGACGACGTGATCTGGATTCACGACTACCATCTGATCCCGTTCGCCGAAGCGTTGCGCTCCGAGGGCATCACGAACCGCATCGGCTTCTTCCTGCACATTCCGTTTCCCGCGCCGCAGATTCTGCTCAACATCCCGCCGCACGAAGAGCTGGTGAAATCGCTGTCGTGCTACGACCTGCTGGGCTTTCAGACCGCGACCGATGAACTCGCTTTTCACGACTACGTGACGCGCCACGCGCGCGGCACCGTCAGCGAAGGCAATCACGTCGAAGCTTTCGGCCGCAAGCTGCGCACGGGTGTCTATCGGATCGGCGTGTTCCCCGACGAAATCGCCGAACAGGCGCAGCGCTACGAGAGCCGCCAACACGTGCTCGATCTGAAGCAGAGTCTGGAGGGCCGCAAGCTGATCATGAGCGTTGACCGGCTCGATTATTCGAAGGGGCTCGTCGAACGTTTTCGCGCCTTCGAGCAACTGCTGGAGCGCTCGCCCGAATGGCGCGGCAACGTGACGCTCGTGCAGATCGCGCCGCCGACCCGTTCGGACGTCGCCACCTATCAGAAAATCCGCCAGGATCTCGAATACGAAGCAGGGCGCATCAACGGCCGTTATTCGGGCCTCGATTACACGCCGATCCGTTATCTGAATCAGCAGTACGACCGCTGGAAACTGATGTCGCTGTTTCGCGAGTCGCAGATCGGCTTTGTTACGCCCTTGCATGACGGCATGAATCTGGTCGCGAAGGAATATGTCGCCGCGCAGAATCCGGAGGATCCGGGCGTACTGGTGCTGTCGATTTTCGCCGGTGCGGCGGCGGAGTTGACCGGCGCGCTGCTGGTCAACCCGCACGATGCAATCGGCATGTGTGAGGCCTTGCAGCGCGCGCTGCAAATGCCGCTCGATGCACGCCAGCGGCGTCACGAGATCAATATGGCGGCGCTGCGCAAGAACGATCTTGGCGTGTGGCGCGATACCTTCCTGAACGATTTGCGCAGTGTGCCCGTGCAGACGCCGGGCAAGGGCGGTGGGCATAAGTGATGGCGTGTTTGCACGGAGTTGTTTTGGTGAACGCGCCAAAGCGCGCGTTTGATCGAAAGGTGGCCGCATGCTGAGGACGTTGGCCATCGCGGGGTATCGGTCGCTGCGCGAGTTGATCGTGCCGCTCGGGCAGTTGAATGTCATCACGGGTGCGAATGGCAGCGGCAAGTCGAGCGTCTATCGCTCGTTGCGTTTGCTGGCCGAGACGGCGCGCGGCGGCGTGATTACTTCACTTGCGCGTGAGGGTGGTTTGCAATCCACCTTGTGGGCTGGACCCGAACGTTTCTCGCGCGCGATGCTGGCTGGGGAATTGCCCGTCGAGGGCACGCGCCGCAAAGACCCGGTGAGTCTGCGGCTTGGATTTTCCGGCGACGAGTTCGGCTATGCGATCGATCTCGGCTTGCCGCCGCTCGACAGGGCTACCCGCTTCCCGCTCGACCCCACCATCAAACGCGAGTGCATCTGGAGCGGCCCGGTGCTGCGGCCGTCGGCCTTGCTGGTCGACCGGCATGGCGCAGCGCTACGTACGCGCGACGAGCAGGGGGAGTGGCAAACCATCCCTCAACCTGTCGCGAGCTTCGACAGCATGATGACGGAGTTCTCCGACCCACGGACCGCTCCCGAGATGATCACGGTGCGCGAGCAGATTCGTTCGTGGCGCTTTTACGACCACTTCCGCACGGATGCCGAAGCGGCCGTGCGTTTGCCGCAGATCGGCACGCACACCCCGGTGCTCTCGAACGACGGCGCGGACCTCGCCGCGGCCTTGCAAACCATTCGCGAGATCGGCGACCCGGTCGCGCTCGATGCCGCCATCGACGACGCCTTCCCTGGTTCGCGCCTCGACGTCGCCTCGTCGGAGGACGGCCGCTTCGAAGTATCGATGCAGCAACACGGCCTGCTGCGGCCGCTGAAGGGTGCGGAGTTGTCGGACGGCACCTTGCGTTATCTGTTGCTGGTGGCCGCGTTGCTCACACCGCGTCCGCCGGCGTTGCTGGTGCTGAACGAACCGGAGACGAGCTTGCATCCGGACCTGCTGCCGGCGCTGGCGCGCCTGATCGCGCGTGCTTCCGCGCATTCCCAGGTGCTGGTGGTGTCGCACGCGGCGCGGCTGATCGCGGCGCTCAAGCGGGAGGACGGCAGCCAGTCGATCGTGCTCGAGAAGCACTTCGGCGCCACGCGCATCACCGACGCGGACGATCGCGACCTGCCGCCGTGGAAATGGCCGGCGCGATAGCCGTGGCCAGGCGATCCGGCCAAGGGCAACAGGCAAGCGAGCTACCCAGGCAATGTGTCTAAGCTACGTACCTGAGCGGATAATAGGCACGCCATCGGATGTAAGCTGAATGTAACAGCGCACAGGAATTGCAAGGCTAGGGGCTTTTTGTTCCACCCTGGTGAATAATGGTGTGATGCGGATGGTGCAGGCGGACGCCCGGCGTCCACTGCATTGATGGAGAAGGACCGGCGCTGTCATAAGCAGCGCCGCTGACGTGCACCGCCATTGGCGCGAGCCGTCAGTTCACGGAGACAAAATATGAAGATTGCGCAGATCGCCCCTCTGACCGAATCAGTGCCGCCGAAGCTATACGGCGGCACGGAGCGCGTCGTGTCCTATATCACCGAGGCGCTGGTCGATCTCGGCCATGACGTGACGCTGTTCGCGAGCGGCGACTCCGTTACGAGCGCGAAGCTCGAAGCCGTCTGGCCGCGCGCGCTGCGTCTGGACCCGGGTATCCGCGACCGCATTGCGCCCCATATGCTGTTGATGGAACTGGTGCGCCGCCAGGCCGAAAACTTCGACGTGCTGCATTTTCACCTCGACTATTACTCGTTTTCGGTCTTCAAGCGCCAGGAGACACCCTTCGTCACGACGATGCACGGCCGGCTCGATTTGCCCGAGCAACAGCCGGTGTTCGACACCTTCAACACTGCGCCTGTGATCTCGATTTCGAATGCGCAGCGTCATCCCTTGCCGCAGGCCAAGTGGCTCACCACCGTCTATCACGGTCTTCCGGAGCAGCTCTACACGCCGCAACCGGTCGAGCAGAAGTACCTCGCGTTTCTCGGCCGTATCTCGCCGGAAAAGCGTGTCGATACCGCGATCCGGATTGCCGGACGCTGCGGCATGCAGATTCGCATTGCCGCGAAAGTGGACTCTGCCGACCGCGAATACTTCGAGCGCGAAATCCGACCGTTGCTGGACTTGCCGCATGTCGAATTCATCGGTGAGATCGCGGATAACCAGAAGGCCGAGTTTCTATCCGGCGCGCATGCGCTGCTTTTCCCGATCGACTGGCCGGAGCCGTTTGGCCTCGTCATGATCGAAGCGATGGCGTGCGGCACGCCGGTGATTGCGTTTAACCGCGGCTCGGTGCCGGAAGTGCTCGACGACGGCGTGACGGGCTTTATCGTCGAAGATGAGATCGGCGCGGTGGCTGCGGTCAATCGCCTGCATAAGATGCCGCGGGCGGGCGTGCGGCAACGCTTCGAAGAGCGCTTCACGTCGCACCGGATGGCGCAGCAGTATGTGGATGCGTATCAGTCGGTGATTCGCGCGCAGAAGCGTTCGCGCTTCAAGGTGATTGATACGTCGGGTAGTTGAGCGGCGTAAAACCGGCCCGCACGGCGGTCTGAAAAAAACGGCGATGTGCACTACGCATCGCCGTTTTTTTATTGCCGCTGTGCCTGGGGTCGGCAACCGGACCGCGCGGGACAGCGCAGGACCGCGCGCCTAGATCTTCAGGCGCGTTACCTTGGTGCCCTGCAGCGAGACATCGGCCATCAGGCCGGCATTGGTCAAAATGAATACTTCGACCGGGGCCGTTGCCGTGGTCGTGTCGATCGCGCCGTTGGCGCCCATCTTCACCAACGCGACGGAGGCGTCGCCGCCCGCGGACCAGCCGTCGGCATTGCGGAATGAGTCGAGCGAGTCCTGCGTCATGAACAGGAAGATGATGGCCTTCGATTGCGCGCCCGCCTGCAGACCGAACGAGCCGGAAACCGTGCTGTAGTAGCCGACCGTGCCGCCGCCTACGCGCAGCGCACCTTCGCCATACTGGCCGCCGACGATGAAGCCCACCTGCAGTACCGACGGGAACACCAGGACGCCGCGCGCCTTGGATACGAGTTCGCGCGAACCCTTCACGGTCGTGAACAGGCGCGACATGGTGCCGTCGACACTGGCGTCGATCGACTGGCGTTTGGAGGCATCTGTGGAGGGGGTGTTGGGGTTGCCGCTGTTAGTCGTACAACCAGCGAGTGCAAGGCCTCCGAAAGCGAGCGCAGCGGTAGTCTTCAGCATGAAGTTTCGTCTTTGCATCGTTTTTCTCCATCATGGTTCCTGGGCGCAACCTCATATGGTGTTGCCGGGCTGCTTTTAAGTTATATCACACGCAAGCGTGAAGAGCGTACTTCGTCGTTCGGCGAAAAGCCTTGCGGGGCGGGGGCTTGCGAGCCATCGCCAGGCGCGCTGCTGTAATTTTGACCGGTGGCGGGAGGGCGTTGAAAGACGCTCGGACAGCGCCTTCGAATGGGCTTCCGGCGAATCGAATCGCCCAGGGACCGGCTCATCGGCGGCCGGGTTGAAACCGTATCGAAGACCGGTTTTTACCGATTTTCCGCGTCCACGATTCGCATTGAAATCGAATTGAAAGTGTTGCCTCGACGCTGCATTCGCACCCGCGTCCTCACCCATGGTTTGCCGGACTTTTGACCGGCGGGCGCCGCAGCACGCGGCGAATCATGCCGATCAATACGCCGATCAGGAACAGCGTGACGGCCGGCACGATCCAGTAGCCGACGAACGCATGCCAGAGGTAACCCATAAGCGTGGAGCGGCGCACGCTGTATTCGTTGCGGGCGTTCTGCTGGCGGGGCGCATTGGCCGCCAGCACATCGGCCGGACAGCCGGCGGCTTGCGCCTCGTCGGGCTTGCCGTGGCAGCGCGCGGGCGCGCCGGCGGCGCGTTGTGCGTCGGTGAAATTCCAGGTGGTCAGCGCACGGTCGAGGTCGACGGCGTTATACGCCATTTCCTCCCGGATCTCGCTGACTGCAACGATCGCCACGGGCACGGCCCAGAAAATGATGACGACCAACCACCGCCTCAACCAGCGGTTTTTATGCTTCGATACCATCCTTGCCTCCGATCGATGCTCTGCAGCACCAACGACAAGATGGCGGCCCGTCTAATGTTGTGTATGGGGGTGGGCCGTCTCCGCAGCCATCATAGAAGAAAAACGGCGCGTTCGCGCGGATGGGCTGCGAAGGGAGAGGTAGCGCGAGGGCGGCCGCCTGGAGATCAGCGGCGAGAGAGCGCAGGCGTCGGGACAGAAGGAAGGCCAAGGCCGCGCCGGAAAACGGCGCGGCCCTGTTCGAGCAATACGTGGCCAGGCGCGTGGCGTGAGGCCCGCGCCGATTGCCTCGTGTTTAGTTAGCCGGTGCGGACGACAGGCAGGTCTTCATGAAGGCCTTACGGTCGTCGCCTTTCTTGCCGGTGGCTTGCGTGTTACACGCCTTCATCTTGTCCTGCTGGCTCATTGGCGCTGCGGCAGCCGGCTTCGCGGACAGGCAGGTCTTCATGAAAGCCTTGCGGTCGTCGCCTTTCTTGTCGGCAGCCTGCTTGTTGCAGTCGGCCATTTTCGTTTGCTGGCTGTTCTGCGCGAACACCGGCGAAACGAGGACAGTACCCAGCACCAGTGCAGCGATAGCGGATTGGATTTTCATGTGACACTCCATCGGTGGTGAAAACGTTTTTGGTCGTTCATGCGCGTGGGCGTCAACGGCGTCCAGGACCCCTCGGCACGTCCATTATGGCAAATGCTGTCTGCCAGAACGGACGGAATGCCATTCCGGTTGACACGCGAGCACGCTGGTTTTCCCCTACGGAGCGGGGTTGGCGGCGCTCCCGGGCGATAAAACGGCCGAATCACGGCAGTGCAAGAATATGTTATGCAATCCGGATTAATTGGTAAGGCGTATGCAAATGAATTAGGCCGTCGTCATTCCATATGGGCGATCAAATTCTAAACATCCAATTTGCATTGCTGCAGGTGCAAATGAATAGGAAATCGGCAGAAAATCCCGTTGAAGATCGCAGGGGTAATCTTGACGGAATTCCCGCGCCGATGCGCCGCCCGTCGTCCCAGTCACGCAAGCCAAAGGAGGCTCGCCATGCACTACCTGTTGATGTACGACCTCGTGCCGGACTACCTCGAGAGGCGTGGCACGTATCGCGACGCCCATCTGGCGCTCGCCTGGGCGGCCACCGAGCGCGGTGAATTGCAACTGGGTGGAGCCTTGACCGAGCCTGTGGACACGGCCGTGCTGCTCTTCAAAGGTGACACGCCCGAAGCCGCCGAAGCCTTTGCCAGAGCCGATCCGTATGTGCTCGCGGGGCTCGTGACGCGCTGGCGCGTACGCCCATGGATGACCGTGGTGGGTGAGGGCGCGGCGAACCCCGTGCGTTAGAAGCAAACCAAACCGCCGCGCTCGCGCGGCGTCGAGAGGAATGCGAACGGCATGAAGAAGCGCTGTGTTCGCTTCGACGGCAATCGCACCTCGATGTCACCCAGTTGCTGCCAAAACACTGCGCCCAGGCATCCCGCAGCCAGGCGGAAATGCCATCAAAATGCATCGAAATGCGTTGTGGCTCAAATATAAATTTCGTAAACGCAATTCGCCATCGTTGCCGCGCTGTTGTGCTGTGCAACAGCGTCTTTCGGCGCCGGAACCGACGGCAGTTCTGTTACGGCAATACGAGAAATGACGCAGCAAAAAGGACAAGATTGTTTCCATCCGTAACACTTGTCTCAATCATATTCACGCAAACCCTGGTGGTGGTATGCTTCGTGCACAAATTCTCCCATGCACGAGTGAGACCACGTTTTGTGCTTCGCAATAGGGACAAACCGCACTAACCCAGTGCGCTATTGACCCGCAAACAGAACGTACAAAACATATTTGTGCAACCGCGGGCTGCACACGGATCGTGAAAGTTGAATCCGTGGCCGCCCAAAGCCGCGGCCCGGCCAGGCTGCGTGGAGAAAACCCAATGTTTTTCGATGAGCTAAGCAATGACGAATGGGCGCTGCTGGCAGCGCTTGTCTCTGATGAGCCGGCCGTCCGTCTGAACCGACGCGGCCGGCCCCGCGCCGAACCGCGTATCGTGGCGAATGCCGTTCTGTGGATCCTGACAACTGGCGAACCCTGGTCGAAACTGCCGGGCCGCTATCCGTCAGGTCCTACATGCCGGCGCCGTTTTGAAGAATGGCAGTTGAACGGCACGCTGCTCGAGATGGTTCGGCTGTTGTCCAAAACCGGACGTACCTTCGCGTACGTCCCGCAACCGGCGCCGCCTGTCGCGGCCAAACCGGCAGCACCGGTAGCCGAAACCCCTAGTGTGCGCGACGAAGGTCTGCGTGGTGTGTCGTGGAAGAGCCCCGAATCGTGGCAGGCGCCCGGCGTATCGAGCAGCCTGAGCAACTGGCGTTCGGCGGATCCGTTCGCCGATATCACGCGCCAGTTGTCGGGTATGACAAACGCGCCGCCGGTGTCGCGTACACCTTCGGCCAGCTCGACATCCGCGCCACCTGCGCACCGGCCCGTCATGCGCGCCGGTCTGCAAAGCATGGAAGAAGCACGGGCGGTGGGCGCGGCAATGCACAGCCTGGATTCGGCCATCACGTCGGCACGCCGCACGCAACAGCTTGAAGATCAGCAGCGCAGCTCGCTGTCGATGAGCCTCGCGCCACGCGGCACGCAGGTCGCCGACCGGCGCGGCTATGTGATCTACGTTGCGGCGGAGCAGGTGCCCAACGCCATGTATCGCGCGTGGGCGGAGATCATGAAGGACGGCAAACGCGTCGAGCGTTCCGGCCTCGTGGGCCCGCGCTTTGCCGAGGCCGACGCGGCGGAGGAATACGCGCTCGAATGGGCGCGGCAGTGGATCGACCGTGAATGCCGTACGCAGGCTGCAGCCGAGGCCGCACCTGCAGTGAATGCCACTGCGGCGGCTGCTGCAGCGGCGCGTCCGTTGCCGGCCATGCGTCATGTGCCGGAGCCGGTCGCGGTGAATCACGGTGGGCCTTTGCACGGTCCGCTCAATGCATTCCGTGGACCGCTGCGCCGTTATCCCAGCGAACCGGCCGCACCTGCAACCGCAACCGAAAGCAGTGCATCAGATCGTTTTCCGTCCTATCCAGAACTCATCTCCCATGCGGGGTGAGCACGGCGGTTAGCGATACAGCAATACCCCCGCGGCCGTCAGGAGCAACAGCCGCAGGTTCCCGCTTCATTCGTTGTGAATCATTGACGTCCATACGTATCGTCGAAGCGCACGATATCGTCTTCGCCGAGATATGAGCCCGACTGCACCTCGATCATTTCGAGCGGCATCTTGCCCGGATTCTCGAGACGGTGAGTGACGCCCAGCGGAATATAAGCTGATTCGTTTTCGGAGACGATAAAGCGCTCTTCACCCCGCGTGACGAGTGCGGTGCCGCGCACGACGATCCAGTGTTCCGCGCGGTGATGATGCATTTGCAGAGAGAGTCGCGCACCCGGTTTCACGACGATGCGTTTGACCTGGAAGCGCTCGCCGGTGTCGACGGAATCGTAGTTGCCCCACGGGCGATGCACCTTGCGATGGTTGGTCGCTTCCAGTCCGCCATCGTTGCGAATCCGTCCGACGATTTTCTTGACGTCCTGCACGCGCGATTTGTCCGCGACCAGAATCGCATCGGCCGTTTCGACCACCACGAGGTCCTGCGTGCCGACGCAGGCGATCAGGCGTCCTTCCGAATGCGCGAAGGTCGAGCTTGCCCCTTCGAACATCACGCGGCCGCGCCCCACGTTCCGATCGGCGTCTTTCTCCGAAATGTCCCAGATCGCGTCCCACGAACCCACGTCCGACCAGCCCGCTTGCAGCGGCACAACCACGCCGGATGCGGCGGTCTGATCGTTACCCAGTTGCTCCATCACCGCGTAGTCGATCGAATTCGACGGCGAGGCGCAGAACGCGTCGCGTTGCAGGCGGAAGAAATCGCCGTCCGCTTTGCCGCCTGCGAAGGCCGCGTCGCACGCTTCGTAAATCGCCGGCTGGAAGTGGCGGATCGCCTTCAGCCAGGTCGAGGCGCGCATGATGAAAATGCCGCTGTTCCACCAGTATTCCTGCGAATCGATATACCGCTGCGCCAGTTCCAGATGCGGTTTTTCGACGAAGCGATCGAGCTTGTGCGCGCCGACCTTTCCGGCCGCATCGCCGTCCGTTGCGCGAGCGTCATTAGGCATGCCAAGCGCCGCACCAATACGGATGTAGCCATAACCCGTTTCCGCACGCGTCGGCACGATGCCCATCGTCACGATATGGCCGGCTGCCGCATGCTGCACGCCGGCCGCCACCGCTGCATGAAAACCGGCGCTGTCGGTTACCGCGTGATCGGCGGGCATCACGACCATGATGCCGTCCTCGTCCTGCGCGGCGATCGAAAGCGCGGCCACCGTCAGCGCCGGCGCCGTATCGCGGCCGGCGGGCTCGAGAATCAGCCGGGTCGGCTTGCCGCTCGTCCGCAATTGCTCGGCTGTGGTGAAGCGCTGTTCTTCATTGGCCACCACGACGAGTTGCTCCGCAAGCGGATGGCCCGTTTCGAGCCCGTCGAGCCGGCGCGTGGTCGACTGCAGCAGCGAGTCGTCGCCGAGCAGGCCAATCAGCTGTTTCGGATGCTGCTCGCGCGACATCGGCCACAAGCGTGTACCGGAGCCGCCCGCCAGAATCACGGGATGAACTTTGAGCTTGACGTTTAGGTGCATAGCTTGCGTGGACCGGGTGTCGGCAGGTGTGGCCGTAACCGGAGCTGTCATGATGGACTCCTCGAGGCTGGGTGAATGCGTCGAGTTTTATCACGAAGTAAAGAATGAATAAAAGAGCGTTAAATAGAAACTATATAAACCGTCTAATAAAATTGGCTGTTTCGTGAAGAAAAAATGTCCGGCCAATTTTTAAAAAAGAAAAATTACCCGAAAAAAATAACAGGTGATTTTTTTATCCGGCGGAATGACGCAGAATGGGGACGAAAGGCGGGGCGTAAGCTTCGTAGGAAAACGGACAGCCTGGCTCACATCCGCTTCCAGAAAGGCAAGAAACCGGCCTCTCAAACGCGAAATCGGTAACAATTGCCGCGCAAAATTCCGAAAAAATATCGAAAAAATGACCGATACATTTTGAGATATTTTGCTGTCTTGCAGTCCGAATTTTAATACCGCTTTATCTATACCTGTACAAGGGTATTCACTCATTTCGACACCTGTTTTCCGGATCGTCCGTTCAGGAATTTTTTTAATCCGGAAAGCGGCAGGGTAATTAACACCGGGTCAATCAGTTTCGCGCCGCGCATCGATCTGCGGGCGCGAATACCGGCGTTGCGCTCCCGGTGGCAGGACGTGATGAGTGTGACGGGAATTCAACCAACCAACGGATGGCACTTGACTGACGAACTGAGGGGCAGCTCATGCTGAGCGTTCTATCGAGAATCATCGACATCGCCATGGTCGCGCTCGGCGCGGCTATCGCGACGGCCGTGCACAGCGGGAAATTGGTGTGGCTGGACGACGTCCAAAGTGTGTCGCTCGCGTTCGACTGCCTGCTCGTGGTGGTGTTCTTCCCTGCGCTCGGGATCTATCAGTCGTGGCGCGGCAAGCCGCTGTACGACCTGCTGTGCCGCGTTGCGGGCGGCTGGGTGATGGTGGAGATCACCGGCATCCTGATCAGCTTCAGCCTGCACCGTTCGGACAGCCTGTCGCGTTTGTGGCTGTTTTACTGGGCGATCGCCACGATCGTGCTGCTGATCGTCACCAAGGTGATTGTCTATTCGATCCTGCGCGGACTGCGCCGCGAAGGCTTCAATCAGCGCGCGGTGGCGATCGTCGGCGGCGCGCCGTATGGGCGCTTCCTGATCGAACAGATGCGCAGCCGCCCGGAAGCTGGCTTTAGCCCCGTCGTGCTGTTCGACGAGGAGGGCACGATCAACCCGTATGAAGATCCGGATGCGAGCGATGTGATCGAAGGCGTGCCGGTCGAGCGCGACTACTCGCGGATGCTTCAACTGGTGCGTCAGCGGGCGATTCGCGAACTGTGGCTCGCGCTGCCGATCTCGAAGGAGAAGGCGATCCATCGCTTCGTGATGGACCTGAAGAATGACTTCGTGAACATCCGCTTCATTCCGGACGTTCGCAGCCTCACGCTCTTCAATCAGCCGATGGTGGACCTGCTCGGTGTGCCGGCGATCAACCTGGCCGCCTCGCCGATCACCGATCTGCGCGTGCTGCCCAAGCGCATCTTCGACCGGCTGTTCGCGCTGGCGGCATTGACAGCGCTGTCGCCGGTGATGCTGGTGATCGCGGTGATGGTGAAGGTGAGCTCGCCGGGCCCGGTGTTCTTCCGCCAGAAGCGCAAGGGCATCGACGGCAACCAGTTCGAGATCTACAAGTTTCGCTCGATGAAGATGCACAAGGAAGAGGCCGGCAAGATCACTCAGGCGACCCGGCGCGATCCGCGCATCACCGCGGTCGGCGCGTTCCTGCGGCGCACTAGCCTCGACGAATTGCCGCAGTTCATCAACGTGCTGCGCGGCGAGATGTCGGTCGTGGGTCCGCGTCCGCATGCGCTCGAACACGACGACATCTACAAGGATCTGGTGAAGGGCTACATGCACCGTTACCGGATCAAGCCGGGCATCACCGGGTGGGCGCAGATCAACGGCTATCGCGGCGAAACCGATCGCATCGAAAAGATGATGGGCCGCGTCAAGCTCGATCTGTACTACATGCAGCACTGGACCTTCTGGCTCGACATCAAGATCGTCGTGCTGACGCTGTGGAAGGGCTTTGTGGGCAGCAACGCATATTGAGGCGCAGCCGTGCAACGCGCGGCCGCTCTCCCGAATCAACTCCATTTTCCGAGGTGTAATACATGAACCTGACGATCATCGGTAGTGGCTACGTAGGCCTCGTAACGGGCGCATGTCTCGCCGACATCGGCCACGACGTGTTCTGTCTCGACGTCGATCAACGCAAGATCGACGTGCTCAACAACGGCGGCGTGCCGATCCATGAACCGGGTCTGCAGGAAATCATTGCGCGCAATCGCAAGGCCGGCCGCCTCAAGTTTTCGACCGACATCGAGGCCGCGGTCGCGCACGGCGACATCCAGTTCATCGCGGTGGGCACGCCCTCCGACGAAGACGGTTCCGCCGACCTGCAATACGTGCTGGCCGCTGCGCGCAATATCGGCCGCCATATGACGGGCTTCAAGGTGATCGTCGACAAATCGACGGTGCCGGTCGGCACGGCTTCGCGCGTGCGCGACGTGATCGCCGAGGAACTGGCCGCGCGCAACGCGAGCCACATGTTCTCCGTGGTGTCGAATCCGGAATTCCTGAAAGAAGGCGCGGCCGTGGAAGATTTCACGCGCCCCGACCGTATCGTGCTCGGCTGCGACGAAGACGTGCCCGGCGAAAAAGCACGCGAGCTGATGAAGCGCCTCTATGCGCCGTTCAACCGCAATCGCGAACGCACGCTGTACATGGACGTGCGTTCGGCCGAGTTCACCAAGTACGCGGCTAACGCGATGCTCGCCACGCGTATCTCGTACATGAACGAACTCGCGAATCTGGCCGACCGCGTCGGCGCGGATATCGAAGCGGTGCGCCGCGGCATCGGTTCCGATCCGCGCATCGGCTACGACTTCCTGTATGCCGGTTGCGGTTACGGCGGCTCGTGCTTCCCGAAAGACGTGCAGGCGCTGATTCGCACGGCAGCCGACCACAAGGCCAATCTGCGCATTCTCGAAGCGGTGGAAGCCGTCAACGACACGCAGAAAAAGATCCTTGCGCAGAAGATCGTCGACCGTCTGGGCGAAGACCTGTCGGATCGCACCTTCGGCGTGTGGGGCCTCGCGTTCAAGCCGAATACCGACGACATGCGCGAAGCGCCGAGCCGCCCGCTGATCGCCGAACTGTTGCGCCGCGGCGCACGCGTGAAGGCCTACGATCCGGTCGCGATCGACGAATCGAAGCGCGTGTTCGCACTCGATCTGAAGGACGTGCCGCAACAGCATGCGCGCCTGTCGTTCGTGAATGAAGAGATGGAAGCGGCCGAGGGTGCCGATGCACTGGTAATCCTCACCGAATGGAAGGTCTTCAAGAGTCCGGACTTCGGTTCGCTCAAGGAGAGCCTCACCACGCCGCTGATTTTCGACGGCCGCAATCTGTACGAACCGGACGCGCTGCTCGAACTCGGTATCGAGTATCACGCGATCGGCCGTCAGCACGCGCTGCGCAATGCGCCGGCGAAAGTCGGTGCGAACGGCCTGCCGGTCACGGTAGACGCGGCCGATACGGTCGAGGTCGGCCAGTAAGTTGGCCAATGAGTTGGCCAATAAGCCGCCGTGTAGCCAAAGCCTCACTAAGGAGCCCGCCATGTTCGCCAACGTTCTGATCGTCTGCCACGCCAACGTGTGCCGTTCGCCCGCAGCCGAGATGCTGTTCAAGGCCCGGCAGCGCGCGCCGTCGCGGCCGTCCTCAGCGCCGATCGCGTTTCATTCGGCGGGTCTCCGCGCCACCAACGGCCACGCCATGGACCCGGTGATGCGGCGCCTGCTCGCCGAGCAGGGCGTCGCCTCCGGCATCCACTATTCGCGGCGCCTCGACCGCCAGCTCGTGCGCGCAGCCGATCTCGTACTCGTCAGCGAGCGCTCGCAGGTGAGCGCGGTTGAAGCGCTCGATCCGGCTTCGCGCGGCAAGGTCTATCCGCTCGGCAAGTGGGAAGACGATTCCGACGTCGCCGATCCGCACGGCGGCAAGGAAGCCGACTATAGGGAGAGTCTCGTGCTCATCGAACACCTGGTCATGGGATGGCTGAAGAAAATATGCTGATGAAAAAACGCACTGCACACACATTCGCGAACGTCAATTCGAAACTCGCCGCCACGCTTTTGCTGACGTCCTTTCTGTCGGCCTGCGCTACCGCACCTGGCAATTATCTCGACACGTCCCGTCTGAAAGACGACGGCCAGCACCAGAGTCAGCAAGCTAACGAAACCTATCCGGTGCATCTGATCGACGGCCCGCTGGTGGCGGCGCAAGCTCAGGCGCAAGCCACTGCCGCGCAACAGGCGCTGCCGACTTCGCACTATAGCGATCCGTCGCAGTACGTGTACCGGCTCTCGCCGCAGGACATTCTCGGCATCACCGTGTGGGACCACCCGGAATTGACCACCCCGCAGGGCAGCACGCTGTCCGCGGGCGGCAATACCACGCAGTCGATCGGCGGCGCCTTGCAGCAGCCGTATACCGCCGCGCTGCCGGGCCAGGCCGATCCGTACGGCCAGACGATTGCCCCCGACGGCACGATCTTTTTCCCGTTCGTCGGCCGCATCAAGGCCGCGGGCAAAACCGTGGGCGAAGTGCGCGATCAGTTGAGCTCCGGCCTCGTGCGCTACATCCGCAATCCGCAGGTCGACGTGCGCGTGCTGTCGTACCGCGGCCAGAAAGTGCAGGTGACCGGCGACGTGAAGACGCCGGGCCCGCTCGCCATCAGCGACGTGCCGCTCACGCTGGTCGACGCGATCACGCGCTCGGGCGGCACCAACAGCGACGCCGACATCCAGCGCGTGCGTCTCACGCGCAACAACAAGCTGTACGTGCTCGACGCCAACCGCATGCTCGACCAGGGCGACACCACGCAGAACGTCATGCTGCAAAACGGCGACGTGATCAACGTGCCGGATCACAACGACAGCCGCATCTTCGTGATGGGCGAAGTGAAGACGCCGATCCAGCTGCCGATGGTGAAGGGCCGCCTGACGATCGCCGACGCGCTGACCCAGGCGGGCGGCATTCTCGACACGGACGCCAATCCGCGCCAGATCTTCGTGATGCGCGGCATGCGCGAGCATCCGACCACGCCGGACGTGTACCGCCTCGACATGACGCAGCCCGACGCGATCATGCTGTCGTCCCAGTTCCAGTTGCAGCCGATGGATGTCGTGTATGTGGGCACCGCCGCTTCGACCACGTTCAACCGTGTGTTGCAGCAAGTCCTGCCGAGCGTACAGACGTTGTTCTACCTGAAGCAGTTGACGAGATAACTACTGTCTGAGCCGTCGACAGGCCCGCGCCGCTCTCAAAGGGCGCGGGACCGAAGCAAACGCCGAGGCAAACGCGCAAGCCCATGCCAGAGCACCCGCTGAAGCCCACGCCGAAGCAACCGAAACGGGATCGAATTGTGAGCAACCAAATCTCTCCACACATGGCCGGTCCAATCAAGACCGAAGAAGAGGACGTCGTCCTCGGGCAACTGGTGCAGGTGATCCTCGACGACATCTGGTGGCTGATCACGATCGCCGCGGCGATCGTCGCGCTGGCCGCCGCGTACTGTTTCCTCGCCAAGCCGATCTATTCGGCCGATGCGCATGTGCGGGTCGAGCAGTCCGACAACACCTCGCAGGCGCTCACGCAGACGCAAACGGGCGCGGCCATCACCACCGGCTCGACTTCGCTGCCTACCGATGCCGAAATCGAAATCATCAAGAGCCGCGGCGTGGTCGGCCCGGTGGTCCAGCAACTGAAGCTGAACTTCAGCGTCGTGCCGAAGACGATTCCGCTGCTCGGCAGCATTGCCGCGCACCTGGCGACGCCGGGCCAGCCGGCGGCGCCGTGGCTGGGTCTGGCTTCATATGCCTGGGGCGGTGAAGAGGCCGACATCGACTCGCTCGACGTGGTGCCGGCGCTCGAAGGCGAGAAGCTGACGATGAAGGTGTTCGACGAACAGCACTACGAGCTCTACGCAAAGAACGGCACGCTGCTGCTGCGCGGTCAGGTGGGCCAGCAGGAGCAGGGCGGCGGCGTGACGATCCTCGTCAACAAGCTGGTGGCCCGGCCGGGTGAAGAGTTCACCGTGACGCGTTTTAACGACCTCGACGCGATCACCGCGTTCCAGTCGGCGATCACCGTGCAGGAGCAGGGCAAGCAGACCGGCGTGATCCAGATCTCGCTGGAAGACAAGAGTCCTGAGCACGCCGCGCTGGTGGCCAATGCGCTCGCGCAGTCGTATGTCCGCCAGCACGTGTCGAACAAGCAGGTCGACGCGAGCAAGATGCTCGACTTCCTGAAGAGCGAAGAGCCGCGCCTGAAGGCCGATCTCGAACGCGCCGAAGCCGCGTTGACCGCTTACCAGCGTCAATCCGGCTCGATCAATGCGAGCGATGAAGCCAAGGTCTACCTCGAAGGCAGCGTGCAGTACGAGCAGCAGATCGCCGGTTTGCGTCTGCAGATGGCGCAACTGACCGAGCGTTACGGCGACGACCATCCGATGCTCGTGGCCGCGCGCCAGCAGATGGCCGAACTGGAGGCGCAACGCGCCAAATACGCTGACCGCTTCCGCGATCTGCCGGCAACCGAAGTCAAGGCCGTGCAGTTGCAACGCGATGCGAAGGTGGCGGAAGACATCTACGTGCTGCTGCTCAACCGCGTGCAGGAATTGTCGGTGCAGAAGGCCGGTACCGGCGGCAACGTGCATATCGTCGACCAGGCGATGCGTCCGGGTGCGCCGGTCAAGCCGAAGAAGGTGCTGATTCTCTCGGCCGCAGTGATTCTGGGCCTGATCTGCGGCACCGGCTTCGTGTTCCTGCGCCGCAATATGTTCAAGGGCATCGACGACCCCGACCATATCGAGCGCGCATTCCATCTGCCGGTGTACGGTCTCGTGCCCTTGAGCGCCGAACAGGCTCTGCTCGAAAGCAGCTTCCAGCGCGGCGGCGAACGCCTGCGCTCGGTGCTGGCGGATGCGCGGCCGAAGGACGTCACGATCGAAAGCCTGCGCAGCCTGCGCACGTCCATGCAGTTCACGATGATGGACGCGAAGAATCGCATCGTCATGCTGACCGGCCCCATGGCCGGCGTCGGCAAGAGCTTCCTGACGGTCAATCTGGCGGTGCTGCTCGCGAATTCGGGCAAACGCGTCTTGATGATCGACGGCGATATGCGTCGCGGTGCGCTCGAACGTTATGTGGGCGGTGCGCAGGACAACGGCCTGTCGGAATTACTGAGCGGGCAGATCTCGCTCGAAGAAGCGATCCGCGCCTCGAACGTCGAAGGCCTGAGCTTCATCTCGTGCGGCCGCCGTCCGCCGAATCCGTCGGAATTGCTGATGTCGCCGCGTCTTCCGCAATACCTGGAGGGCCTTGCCAAGCGTTACGACGTGATTCTCATCGACACGCCGCCGGTGCTGGCCGTGACCGATGCATCGATCATCGGCGCCTATGCCGGTTCGACCTTCTTCGTGATGCGTTCGGGCGTGCATAACGAAGGCGAGATTGCCGAGGCGTTGAAGCGCCTGCGCGCCGCCGGCGTGCACGTGCAGGGCGGCATCTTCAACGGTATGCCGGCGCGCTCGCGCGGCGGCTACGACCGTGGCTATGCAGCGGTCCAGGAATATCTGAGCACCTGAGCCACGAGGCTGAGCCCAGTGTGCTGATGCCAGCGCAAACACGATAGAAAAGGACATCACGATGAAAGTCACCGTACTGGTTCCGACCTACCGCCGCCCGGCCGACCTGGCGCGCTGCCTTGCGGCGTTGCAACGGCAGTCGCGCGCGCCGGACGAAGTGGTGGTGGTCGCGCGCGCCGACGACGAAGCGACCCACACCTGCCTCCGCGATCCGGCCGTGCCCGGCAGCTTGCCGTTGTCCGTCGCGCTGGTGGAGGTGCCGGGCCAGGTCGCGGCTTTGAATCGCGGACTGGATGCGGCCAAAGGCGACGTGATTGCGATTACCGACGACGACGCCGCGCCGCACGTCGACTGGGTCCAGCGGATTGCTGCCGCGTTCGAAAGCGATACGCGCCTCGGTGCGCTGGGCGGCCGCGACTGGGTGCACGAAAAAGGCCGCGTGCTCGACGGCGAGCGGCCGCTGGTCGGCAAGGTCACGGCGCACGGCAAGATCATCGGCAATCACCACCTGGGTGTGGGCGGCGCACGCGAAGTCGACATCCTGAAGGGCGCCAACATGAGCTACCGGCGCGACGCGGTCCGCACGATCCGCTTCGATCAGCGCCTGCGCGGTGCGGGTGCCCAGGTTCATAACGACATGGCCTTCAGCCTCGCCGTGAAGAACGCCGGCTGGAAGCTGATGTACGACCCGCGCGTGGCCGTCGACCATTTCCCGGCCGAGCGTTTCGACGACGACCGGCGCGACGCGCAAACCATGGCGGCGTTGCGTAACGCCGCCTTCAACTTCCACCTGATCCTGCGCGACCAGTTACCGCCGCTGCGCCGTGAAACTGCGTGGTGGTGGTGGACGCTGGTGGGCACGCGCGTTTATCCGGGCCTTACCCACGCCGCGCTTGCGCTGGTGTCGAAACAGGCGAGCCTGAGGCTGTCGCGCTGGCGTGCGGTGCGCACCGGCGCGCATGAGGCGCGCCGCGCGTTGTCGCGGACCGCGTGACGCCCGCGAGCGCTCACGTGTCCCCAACGTCCTGCACGTTCGTGCATCGGCACTGGCGCCTGCTCGCGCAGGCCGATGCCCCTTTCCACCGGCAGAGCGGAGTGTCTGCATGAGTACGAAAGTTCACGTTCATCTGTTTTACGGCGCCGACCCGCGCTTTTACCGGCCCGGCGACAACATCGGCTGCCTGTACGGGTATCACCATGCCGAATCCGATGCGTTCAGGCTGACCTATTCGCAGGACGCGCGCGAAAGCAAACCGGTGCGTTTGCTGCGCCGAGCGCTGAAGGCGGCGCTCGGGTTCGACTTCATCCATACGTGGCGCAACCGCGACGAGATGCTGCGCTCGGACGTCATCTGGACGCATACCGAGCAGGAATGGCTGTCCGCCGCGCTGATGTTGCTGCTGAGCGGCCGCAAGGCGGGCGCTAATGCCAGCCCCTTGCTGCTGGCGCAAAGCGTGTGGCTGCTCGATAAATGGCCTTCCTATGGAATTCTGCGCAGCTGGCTCTATCGCAAGCTGATGACGCGCGCCGACCAGCTGACGACGCTCGCCAGCGAAAACGCCGAGCTGTGCCAGCGCTATTTCAATCGCGACGCGAAGCCGCTCCTGTACGGCCTGAACACGCAGGACTTTCCGGTGAAGACGCCGACCGAGTGGACGCCGCACACGCCGATCCGCATCGCGGCGATCGGCAACGATCGCGACCGCGATTGGGAAACGCTCATCAAGGCCTTCGGCAACGATGCGCGCTACACGGTGAAGCTTGCGACACGCCGGCGGATTCCCGCCTCGCTGCGCGCGCCGAACGTGGAGATCGCTTTGTTCTCCGGCATCAAGAAGCAGCACGAACTCTACGACTGGGCCGACGTGATCGTCGTGCCGCTGCGGCCGAATTCGCACGCCTCAGGCATCACCGTGATGCTGGAGGCGGCGGCGGTCGGCAAGCCGATGGTGGTCACCAACGTCGGCGCGTTGCAGGATTACTTTCCGGCGGGCGAGGCGGCTTACATCCCGCCGTTCAATCCCCAAGCGTTGCGTGAGGCGGTGGACCAGCTGGCGGCTTCTCCCGCGGACGCGTTGCACCAGGCACAGGCGGCCGCCGCCGGTTTGCTGTCGCGCGATCTGACCACGCAGAACTATGCGATGCAGCACGTGAGAATCACGCAGGAGATGCTGCGGGCGCGCGCAGCGTCGCGCGGACGCGTTGTGGCCGGCGCGGCCGACGCCGATGCCGTGGCAAAGGCGCCGCGTACCGCGGTGAACCAACCGGCGCGCGTTCGCGCGGGCAGCCAGGGGCAAGGCCAACGCCCTGGCCCGCGCGAATCACGCGGAGGCCTCTAAACGATGTCGACGATTGCGCGAGGCGGCGATAACGCGGAGCGGGTACTGTCCGGCGCTCGCAAGGAGTGGCTGCCGGAGGCCTTACTGTGGCTGATCACCGTGATGTTGATCATCGCGCATCAGGGCACGGTGCTCACGCTCGGCTTCCCGGTGCTCGCGATCCTGACGGGCCTGTGGCTCTACTTCAAGAGCCCGGCGCGTTACATCGGCTTCATGTGGTGGCTGTGGTTCCTGAGCCCGGAGGTGCGGCGTCTCGCCGACTGGTCCAAAGGCTCGTTCACGCCGACCAGCCTGATCCAGGTCGCGCCGCTCGCGGTGACGATGATCAGTGCGCTTTCCTTGCTCCGCTACTACAAGCTGCTTTCGCAGCGTCGCGGCTTGCCGGTGCTGCTGGTTCTGATGGGGCTCGCCTACGCGTTCATGATCGGTGTGATGTCGAGCGGGCCGCTCGCCGCGACCTATGACCTCGCGAACTGGCTCTATCCGATCCTGATCGGCTTTCACATCATGGCGCACACGCGCCAGTACCCGAAGTATCGCGACACGATCGTGAGTACCTTCATCTGGGGCATGCTGGTGATGGGCGGCTACGGCCTGATCCAGTTCTTCATCATGCCGCCGTGGGACGCGCTGTGGATGCTCGGCTCGCAGATGAATTCGCAGGGCGATCCTGTGCCGATGGGCGTGCGCGTGTTCAGCACGATGAACTCGTCGGGACCGTTCGCATTCGCGATGATGGGTGCGATGGTCTACGTGATGGCGGCGACGCACCGCGTGCGCTGGGTTGCGGCGGCGCTGGGCTTCTTCGCTTTCGCGCTGAGCCTCGTGCGTTCGACGTGGGGCGGCTGGGTGATCGCGCTCCTGATTCAGCTGGTCAAGGCGAACAACAAGGTGCGCGTGCGGATCGTGGCGAGTGCGGTGCTGCTTGCCGGTCTTTGCGTGCCGCTGCTTACGGTCGGCCCGGTGGCCGAGCGGATGCAGGCGCGCCTGAACACGCTCGTCAACCTGAGCGACGACCAGAGTTACGCCGCGCGTAACGAGTTCTACGCGACCTTTGCGAAGACGGCCTTTACCGACGTCTCCGGCGAAGGCATGGGCGCGACCGGTACCTCGACCAAGCTCTCGAACGACGGCGGCCAACTCGGCCAGTACGGCAACTTCGACAGCGGCGTGATGAACATTCCGTTCGTGCTGGGCTGGCCCGGCACCTTGCTCTACATGTCCGGCATCGTGTGGCTGGTGGTGCGCGCGGCGCTCGCGTCGTTCAAGCTGCGCAACGACAAATTCGTGTCCGCCTGCCTGAGTCTCAGTCTCGCGACTTTCGCGATGCTGGTGTTCACCAATTCGCTGGTCGGCACCGGCGGGCTGCTGCTTTTCATGAGTGTTTTTTCGATCCTATCCGCGGTGCACTACGAAAAGATGAACCGCAGACGCACGCTACTTTTCCACGGAGGCACTGATTGAGAGTCGCCATTGTCACGCACGTCGTGCGCCATAACGACGGCCAGGGGCGCGTCAACCACGAGATTGCGCGCGCCGCCCTCGAGGAAAACATCGGTGTGACGCTGGTTGCGTCGCACGTTGCGCCGGATTTGCTCGCGCATCCGAATGTACGCTGGGTGCCGATGAAGATCGGCCGCTGGTGGCCCACCAATCTGCTGCGCCAGCAGGTGTTCGCCTTCAAAAGCGCGATGTGGCTGCGCTCGCATCGCCGCGAATTCGACGTGCTGCACGTGAACGGCTTCATTACGTGGGCGCCTGCCGATGTCAACACCTCGCACTTCGTGCATAGCGGCTGGTTCGGCAGCAAGTACTACCCGTTCGGGCTCACGAAGGGCGTGTGGTCCGCGTATCAGTCGGTCTATACGCGCTGCAACGCACTGCTCGAACGCTGGGCTTACCGGCGCTCCAAGGTGATCACGGCGGTGTCGCAAAAGGTCGCCGATGAAATTCGCGCGATCGGCTTGACGCCTCATAACCGGGTCGACGTGATCTACAACGGCGTCGATACGCAAGGCTTCGCGGCCGCCACGGGCGACCGCGCGAAGTTCGGCTTGCCGGCGGACGCGTTCCTGCTGCTGTTCGTCGGCGACTTGCGCACGCCGCGCAAGAACCTCGGCACGGTGTTGCAGGCGCTCAAGCATCTGCCCGAACACGTGCAGATCGCAGTGGCCGGTTTTCTGCCGGGCAGCCCGTATCCGGAACAGGCGAAGGCGCTCGGCATTGCGCATCGCGTGCATTTTCTCGGGCTGGTCAAAGAAATGCCGGTGCTGATGCATTCGGTCGACGCGTTCGTGTTTCCGTCTCGCTATGAGGCGATGAGCCTGTCGCTGCTCGAAGCGATGGCCGCGGGTCTGCCGGTGGTCACGGCGCGCACGGCGGGCGGTGCGGAAATCATCACGCCGGAATGCGGCATCGTGCTCGACGACCCGGACGATCCCAAGGCACTGGCGGGCGCTGTCGCACGTCTTGCCGACAACGACGATGCGCGCCGCGCGATGGGCGTCGCCGCCAACGAACTTGCGACCGGCTTTGGCTGGGCGCGGATGGCCGAGCAATACATCGCGCTGTACCGGCAACTGGCGGGGCAGCAGAAGGACCGCCGACGCAGCGAAGCGGAAGCCGCAGTGGTCGCCAAGACCGACGCGCTGACGCTCAACACGCTGGCCGGGCAGACAATCCACCACAACGCTCAGAACGCTCAGGGACAACAACTATGACCTCAAGATCAATCAAATCGCTGCAGATCGGGATGCACTGGTTTCCGGAACGCGCGGGCGGTCTCGACCGCATGTATTACTCGCTGGTCGGCGCATTGCCGGGCGCGGGCGTCGCGGTGCGCGGCGTGGTGGCCGGCTCACCCAAAGTAGCCGCGGACACCGGTGGCGCGATCAACGGTTTCGGCTCCGCCGCGCAGTCGCTGCCGCTGCGCTTGATGGCGGCACGCCGCGCGCTGCGCCAGGAGATCAGCACTTCGCGTCCCGATGTGATTTCGTCGCACTTCGCGCTGTACACGTTTCCGGGTCTCGACGTGACGCGCGGCATTCCGCAGGTGTCGCATTTCCAGGGACCGTGGGCCGACGAGAGTCACGTCGAAGGCGCCGATTCGCTCGGCCAGCGCGCCAAGCGCTATCTGGAGCAATCGGTGTATGCGCGCTCGTCGCGGCTGATCGTGTTGTCGGAAGCGTTCGGCAAGATTCTGACTTCGCGCTATCGCATCGCGCCGGACCGCGTGCGCGTGGTGCCGGGCTGCGTGGATGTCGAGCAGTTCAATCTGCCGATCACGCCGGCCGAAGCGCGTCTGAAGCTGCAACTGCCGCAGGACCGGCCGATCGTGCTGGCCGTGCGGCGTCTGGTGCGCCGCATGGGTCTGGAAGATCTGATCGATGCGGTGAAGCTGCTCAAGCGCACTGAGCCCGATGTGCTGTTGCTGATCGCGGGCAAGGGGCGGCTCGAAGGCGAATTGCAGGCGCGTATCACCGAGGCGGGCCTCGAGGACAACGTGAAGCTGCTGGGCTTCGTGCCCGATCAGCATCTGGCCGCGTTGTACCGTGCGGCGAATATCAGCGTGGTGCCGACCGTGGCGCTCGAGGGCTTCGGGCTGATTACCGTTGAATCGCTGGCTTCCGGCACGCCCGTGCTGGTGACGCCGGTGGGCGGGTTGCCGGAAGCGGTGGCGGGTCTGTCGCCGAATCTGGTGTTGCCGGAAACCGGCGCGAAGGCGATTGCGGAAGGCCTGGCAGGCGCGTTGAACGGCTCACTGAAGTTGCCGGATGCCGATGCCTGCCGCCGCTATGCGCGCGAGAACTTCGATAATTCGGTGATCGCGAAGCGTGTGGCGTCGGTGTATAGCGAGGCGATCGCGGCGGGTGGCGTGCATTGAAGGCTTCATGACGCAATAGAAAAAAGGCCTGAATCATTGCGACCAGGCCTTTTTTCATGGAGTGACGGCTGCTCGCGCAGCCGTCACTCAGGACAGTATTAGAACGTCTCGTGATGCTCGTTGCGACCAAGGTCCGCATGAACCATCATGTGGCACAGCTGTTCAAGCGTGGTTTCCGGCTTCCAGCCGAGCTTCTCATGCGCCTTGTCCGCGCAGCCGATCAGCAGATCCACTTCCGCCGGGCGATAGAACTTCGGATTCACGCGCACCAGCGTCTTGCCGGTTGCCACGTCGATACCCGTCTCACGCTCTTCCTTGCCCGACCATTCGATCTGGTAACCCGCGGCGGCGAACGCCATGCGCACGAAGTCGCGAACCGTCTCGGTGCGGCCGGTGGCGAGCACGAAGGTATCGGGTTCATCGGCTTGCAGCATGCGCCACATGCCTTCCACGTATTCGAGCGCGAAGCCCCAGTCGCGCTTGGCGCTCAGGTTGCCGAGTTCCAGCACGTCCTGTTTGCCGAGCTTGATCTTCGCGACGGTGTCCGTGATCTTGCGCGTGACGAATTCGCGGCCACGTAGCGGCGATTCGTGATTGAACAGAATCCCGCTGCTTGCAAACAGGTTGTATGACTCGCGATAGTTGATGGTCGACCAGTGCGCGAACAGCTTGGCCACCCCATACGGGCTGCGCGGATAGAACGGCGTGTCCTCGCGTTGCGGCACTGCCTGCACGAGACCGAACATTTCCGAGGTCGACGCCTGGTAGTAACGGGTCTTCGGATTCAGAATGCGGATGCCTTCGAGCAGATTCAGCGCGCCGATGCCGGTCACTTCGGCGGTCGTCACGGGCTGGTCGAACGAGACCCCCACGAAGCTCTGCGCGGCGAGGTTGTACAGCTCGTCGGCCTGCGCGCCTTCGAGCAGGCGCAGCGTCGAGCCCAGATCGGTCAGGTCGTGTTCGACCAGACGCAGATTCGGATGATCGAGCACGCCGAGCTCACGAATGCGCCAGAAGTTGACCGAACTCGTGCGCCGGTAGGTGCCGGTCACGTGGTAGCCCTTGTCGAGCAACAGTTTGGTCAGATAGGCGCCGTCCTGTCCGGAAACGCCGGTGATGATCGCTTTGCGTGGTTGGCTCATAGCTTGCCTTCGATATTGGTAAAAGAGAAAGAGAAGTGCACTTGAAAAAGGAGCTTCAAAGCGTGCCGTCCAGCAGTCGCCGCACTAGCGGATCGACGACCTGAAAATCCTGTTCCGCCTTGAGCCGGTACAAACCTGGCTTGGGATGCGCGCCGTCGGACATCAGCGTCTTCCAGTCCGGCAGATTGCTGACGTACGCGAACTGATCGACGAGCGGCACCTGCTGTTCGGCGGCCACCCGGCGCGTCATCGCGACCATCGCGGCGAGCCGCGCGTTCAGGTGGTTGTCGGGCATCGGGTTCGAGGTCTGTAGAACCGGCTCCTTGCCAAGCGCGCGGGCGGTTTTCACGAGCGTTGTTTCCGCTGCGTAGAACAGCTCGGGCGTCTGGTTCTGCATCACTTCATTAATGCCGTAGTTGATCAACACGATCTGCGCGGACGAAGCGGCGAGCCGTTCCTGCCACGGCAAGCCGGCGGTCGGGCCGGCGCGGCGATTGCCGGTGCCGTCGCGCAACTGGCTCGCCATCGTGCCGCCCACGCCGTAATTCGTGACGTGCACCTTTTGACCGTACCTGGCTTGCAATTCGTCCTGCAGATACGACACGGCGTTTTGTGCCTGCGGTCCGCAGTGGCCCTCGCTGCACGTAATGCCGAGCGTGGTCGAATCGCCGTAGGCGTCCACCAGCACCTGCGATGCAGGTCCGCTGGCGTGCGCATCCAGTGTCAGCGAAACCAGCACTGACGCAGCGGCCGACACGCCCGCAGCGAGCCACGCGCGGCGCCTCATGCGCGGCTTTGCGGCGCTCGCGATGCGCCCCCCGACACGCTGCCGGCGGGTGCATGCGCTTTGCCTGCCGAGCCGAAAATCAAACGTTTTTCGAACGCGAACCACGTGATGCTGGCGTAGGCGAGGGTGATCGCGAGTGCCAGCGCCGCCGTCAGATAGCGGTTCAGATGCAGGGGCCACAGCGTGTACAGCACGCTCAGGTGAATCAGATAGATCGTGTAGCTGATCGTGCCGATATAGACCAGCACGGGGTTGCACAGCAGCCGCTTGACGATGCCCTTGCTTTGCAGGGCGATGACCACGACCGAAGTACAAAGCACCAATGAAACGCTGTAGAGCGCGGCATTCGATAGCGGCGTATTGGCCGCCCGGAACCGCGGATAGTGCAGATGCAGCCACGCCAGCACGGCGAGCGCGGCGAAAAAGCCGAGCACGGCGAGGCCCTTGAACGGCTCGAGTGCGTTGCGGTTGCGCCGTACGGCGACGGCGAGCAATGCGCCGGCTGCCAGCAGGTCCATGCGGAACGGCGTCAGGTAGTAGATCGGCCAGAATGAATCGAACCAGGGCGTGGCGACCGCGCGCAGTACCGGGACCAGCACAATCAACGCTGCCGCCACGTAGCCGAGCACGCGCTCGGGCAGCAGCAGGATCACGAACGGCCAGAAAATATAGAACTGCTCTTCGACCGCCAGCGACCACAGCACATTCAGGCTGTCGTGACCGCTTTGATTGAGCGCGTCGCCGATATTGGTCGCGAAGAACGCATACCACTGCCAGTGCTGCGCCCAGCCGAAGCCGAACAGAATCGACGACACCACCATCAGCAGCAGATAAGGCGGCAGGATGCGCCGCGCCCGGCGTGCATAGAAATAGCCGAAATACGACTGCTGGCGCGCCTTGCGCTCGAGCAGGATGCCGGTAATCAGGAAACCGCTCAAAACAAAAAACAGATCGACGCCCATCCACAGCGGCGCTTTCAAGGCGTGCTGGGCGAATACCGCGAGCACGGCGATGGCGCGCAAGCCGTCGAGCTGCAGGATGCGGCGGGAGTGAGAAGGCGCTAAGGGCAGTGCGCTAGCAGTCATGAACCGTCCATGGTGTGAAGCGGATGGGCCGGGCGAAGGATCGCGCGAGCCGTCTCAAGTCAGGAACAGGGCTTGAGGGCAAGAGCGCGCTCGCTTCGCATCGCAACGGAAGTGCATTCGATTCTAGGGAAAATAAATTGATGAAAAAACGGGAATGAAATGGATAAATGAATCAGATTGCAACAGGGTGTTTCGTTATCCATTCGCAATAGATTTTTATGCTTGTGTCTTGTGGCTGTCGTAATCCGTAAGAAGTGCAGCCGGAGTCAGGCTGTATCGGTAAGGATGGGGCGCCAAGGCGCCGCGGGAGCCCGCCGTGCACGGCTATTTTCATTTAATCGATTTTTAAATCATTTTCTTTCACGACGCTTAAATCGTCGAATATTTTTGAATTATTTTCGATTTTCGTCGCGGCATTCTTTCCGCGTAATGTGAGCCGTGTGGACGGGGGCCGGGGATGGCGCGTGCGTCACGCGCCGAGCGCTCGTATTCGACCGGGTTCGGGCTGCGGCGAATCTGCGCTCGACGCCCCTTCTTATACGTCGTGTCTTGCGGGAATCAGTCTCGTGTTCTTGCGCCGCTTCTAGCGGCGTCAGCCGTCATCTCATTGGATTTTGCATCCGCGCGGGCTTTTACCCCATCGCGGCACGGCCCTGATTGGAGGAATAACTTTGGCCCGTTTCACGTTCAAAACCTGGTTTGCTGTGTTTGCCTATGCAGCCGGAATGACGGCCGCATCGGTCAGCTTCACGGCATCCGCGGAAACCGTCTTGAACGCGAAAAACTCCTGGATCGGCAATACCTTCGGCTTCGGCGATGGCACGTGGACGCAGATCAACATCACCGCGATCGCGGTCGCGCCTGACGGCAAGGTCTATACGAACGCGCCGTGGGACGAAAGCGGCGCCGAAGCGAGCGTCTACCAGAACGGCAAGATGCTCGGCTTCGCGGGCGGCACGCATGGTTGGGGCAACGCTGGCGGCAGCGCGATCGCGGTGAATCGGAAGTATGCCTTCGTGGCGATCCAGGTTGGCAACGAGAAAGGACGTCTGGTCGAGCAGGGCGTGTGGCCGGAGAAGGGTAAGCAATGGTTCGGCATTTCGCGCAGGCAGATCGCCGATCCGAAGCGCGCCGCGCCGTTCCAGCCGGCCGCGAAAAGCGCCGACCCGCATGCGCAACTGGCAGCGGGCTTTCTGATGATGAACGAAGTGCCGACCGGCACGAGTGCCGAAATCGGCGGTTTGGCAGCGAATGACACGACGCTTTACGCGGCGAACACCGCGCGCGATCGCATCGAGGTGTATGACGCGGAATCGATGCAGCAGAAAACAACCTGGACCGTGCATGAGCCGGGCCGTATCGCGTTAGCGCCTGACGGCACGCTCTGGGTGTTGACCGGCACGCGCAACGATAAGACGCCGCAGGTGGAGCACTACACCGCCGCGGGCAAGCGCATCGACGAAACGCTCACGTTGCCCGCCGATACGGTGGCGGTCGATATCGCTTTGGATGCACAAGGCCGCGTTCTGATCGCGGACAACGGCCCGCGCCAACAGGTGCTGTTCTTCAGCAAGAGCAACGGCCGTTATGCTGAGTCGGGCTCGCTCGGTGAACGCGGCGGCATTTTCAGCGGTACGCCCGGCAAGCCGGGGCCGCAGCGCTTCAATGGTTTGACCGGTGTGGGCGTGGATGCACGCGGCAACGTCTATGTGTCGACCAACGGCATCGGTCCGCGTTACGACCCGATCGGCGCGGGCCTCGGCGCCACGCTCGAGAGTTACGCGCCGGACGGCAAACAGAACTGGCAGGTGCAAGGCTTGTTATTCGTCGACGGCGCATGGATCGATCCGTCGCGTCCGGACAGCGTCTATACCGGCAACAAGCGCTTCGAACTCGATCTCTCGAAGCCTGCGGGGCAGGACTGGAAATACGCGGGTTTTCTGTCGAACCGCTTCAAGTATCCGGACGACCCGGTCTTTCGCACCGACCAATATCCCGGCTTGCCGATCGCTCGCAAGCTCAAGGGCCGCACGTTCCTGTTTCTGACCGACATGTACGCGGATCACCTGAAGATCTATCGCTTCGACCCGCAGCACGACGGCGAAACAGCGATTCCTTCGGGCTTCATCGCCGGGCGTGAGCGCGCGGTCTCCAAGGTGCCGAATGCGCCGCCGGGCGGCGACTGGATCTGGCGCGACGTGAACGGCGACGGCAAGTTCAACACGGACGAATTCACGCTCAACACAAGCGGCACGAAGCTCGCGGGCGGCTGGGGCTGGTGGGTCGACAGCGCCGGCGACATCTGGCGCACCCGCGATAACAAGGGCATTTATCGCTTCCGTTTCGGTGGACTCGATGGGAAGGGCAACCCCATCTACTCGTATTCGAACCTGACGCAGTACCCGGTGCCGCAGCCGTTCACCGAACTGCATCGCGCGATCTATGAGCCCGAGACCGACACGATGTATGTGACCGGCTATACGCCCGATACGCCGGTGGATCGCGGCTTCTGGAAGGAAGTGGGCCGCGTGCTGGTGCGCTACGACAAATGGTCGAGCGGCAATCCGGTACAGCGCTATTCGATCACGCTGCCGTGGACCACGCAGACCAAACCCATTGCCACGATCATCGGCCTCACGGTCGAAGGGCAATACCTCTTCGGTGTGGAGCCGGTCGGTGCGGTGCACGTGTGGGACAAGGATAGCGGCAAGGAGATCGGCGTGATCCGTCCGGGCCCGGAAGTGGGCAGCGCGTCGGGTTGGGTGGATGTGCCCAACGGCATCAGCGCCGCGAAGCGCAGCAATGGCGAGTACCTCGTGTTCGTCGAAGAAGACGCCCGCGGCAAAGTAATGATGTATCGCTGGAAACCATGACACAACGTATGGCATGACCGTTTTCTTCGCAATACCAGGCAAATGTAGTCAAACCCAAGGCATCCGATGGACAAAGGCATTCTCAAGAACGTAGCGATCAACTTCTTCGGGTTGGTGCTGCCGACTTTCGTCTCGCTCGTGACCGTGCCGTCGTATATCAAGCTGCTCGGTGTCGAGCGCTACGGCGTGATCAGCCTCGTGTGGACCCTGATCGGCTACTTCGGGATTCTCGATCTCGGCATGAGCATGGCCGCGCAGAACCACATCTCGAAGGCGCGCGCCTCGGGCGACAAGGGCGAGAGCGCGCGCGTGTTCTGGAGCGCGACGTGGCTCAATCTCGCGACCGGTGTGATCGGCGGCCTGATCATCTATTTCGGCGCGTTTCTGTACACCGCGTACTTCACCAAGGTGTCGCCCGAGTTGCAGCATGAGGTCTATATGGCGCTGCCGTGGCTCGCGGTGGCGATTCCGATTGCCAACGTATCGTGGGTGTTCGCCGGTGCGATCAATGGCGCGGAGCGCTTTGGTGTCTACAACACCAATCAGACGATCGGCACCTTCCTGTTCCAGTTGCTGCCGCTCGGCGCCGCGCTGTGGCTGGGGGCGACCTTGCAGAACGTGCTCGCCGCCGCGGTGTTCGCGCGGATTCTCGCGGCGATTCTGCTGGGCCGCTCCGCACTGAAAGTGCTGGACATCCGCAGCATTCTGCCGCCGCAGCTCGGCGTGGCGAAGGGACTCTTCAACTTCGGCGGCTGGATGCTGATTGCGAGCGTCACCAACATGATCGCCGAATCGCTCGACCGCGTGATGCTCGGCACAAGTCTCGGCGCGCGTTTCGTTACGTACTACACCGTGCCGCAGAACCTCGTGACGCGTCTGAATATCGTGCCGACCGCGCTGGTGCGTACGTTGTTTCCGCGCCTGTCAGCCGTGGGCCGCGCGGATGCGGACACCATCACACAACAGTCGCTCGAATTCCTCAATGGCGTGTTCACGCCGGTCGCGCTGGTCGCGATGCTGGTGCTCGAACCGTTTCTGCATCTGTGGGTCGGCAATGAGATCGCCACCGTGGCCGCGCCGGTGGGCCGGATCATGATCGTCGCCGTGTGGCTCGTCGGCCAGGCGAACGTGACGCGGATTCTGATCCAGTCGCAGGTCAATCCGGCCACCGCCGCGCGCGTCGGCCTCTTTGAATTGCCCTTGTTTGCAGGGGCATTGTGGCTCGGCATTACCCATTTCGGTTTGACGGGCGCGGCGATGGCCGTGGCCGGCCGGGCGCTCTTCGATTACGTCGTGCTGCTGCGCCTGTCGGCGATTCGCGCCCGCCAGATCGCGCTCGACATGCTCGCCCACCTCGCTTTTCTGCTGGCCAGCCTGTGGCTTGCCAGCTTCCTGCCGAGTCTCGCCTTGGCGATCGTCGCCGGCCTGTTGATGGTTGGCGCGAACGTCGCCTGGTCGATCACGATGACACCCGCTTTGCGCGATCTTGCGCGTTCACTGCTGTTGCGACTGAATCCGAGGAAAAGCGCATGAACCACGAAGTCCTTGAAGAAGCCGTGCTGCAACCCGCGACGCGCAGCGCACTGGCTGAACTCACCACCGTTCCCGGTGCTCAGGCGCCGTCGCGCCGCTCGGCGTTGCGTAGCGACAAGACGGTGCGTGTCGCGATCGTGCACGACTGGCTCGTCACCTATGCGGGCGCCGAGAAGGTGCTCGAGCAGATCGTTGCGTGCTTTCCGGACGCGGACCTGTTCAGCCTCGTCGATTTTCTCGACGATCGCAGCTTCCTGCGCGGCAAGCCAGTCACGACCTCATTCATCCAGAAACTGCCGCTTGCACGGACCAAATACCGCACGTATCTGCCATTGATGCCGCTCGCAATCGAGCAGCTCGACGTGTCGGCCTACGACGTGGTGATTTCCAGCAGTCACGCGGTGGCGAAGGGCGTTCTGACCGGCCCCGATCAGGTGCATATCAGCTATGTGCATTCGCCGATTCGTTATGCGTGGGATCTGCAGCATCAGTACCTGCAGCAGTCGAAGCTGACCGCCGGGCCGAAGTCCGCGATGGCGCGGCTGATCCTGCACTACATCCGCAACTGGGATATCCGCACGTCGAATTCGGTGGACGGCTTTGTTGCGAACTCCGATTTCATCGCGCGACGGATCAGGAAGGTTTATCAACGCGAAGCGCAGGTGATCTTTCCGCCCGTCGATGTCGAAGCGTTTGCGCTGTGCACCGACAAGGATGATTTCTATCTGACCGCCTCGCGGATGGTGCCGTACAAGAAGATCGATCTGATCGTCGAAGCGTTCGCGCAGATGCCGGAGCGCAAGCTCGTGGTGATCGGCGACGGCCCCGATATGCAGAAGATCCGCGCGAAGGCAGGGCCGAATGTCGAGATCATGGGCTACCAGCCGTTCAAGGTGCTCAAGGAAAAGATGAGCCGCGCGAAGGCGTTCGTGTTCGCCGCGGAAGAAGACTTCGGCATTTCGGTGGTCGAAGCGCAGGCGTGCGGCACGCCGGTGATCGCCTACGGCAAGGGTGGGGCGCTTGAAACCGTGCGCGATCTGTCCGAGTCGAAACCCACGGGCATGTTCTTCGACGAGCAGAACGTCGAGTCGATCATTGCGGCGGTCGAGCGTTTCGACGGCCACGTGAAGCGTTTTTCGCCAGCGGATTGCCGCGCGAATGCCGAGCAGTTCTCGGCCGCGAATTTCCGCGAACGTTTCTTCGCCCACGTGCGGGCTTCGGTGCCGGCATTGCGCTCGGCGACGTTGCCGACGTACGTCCCTTATAAAGCAGAGCCGGGCGCCACCGCGCCGCGCATTCTCGCGGTCGATCAGAGTGGCGTGCTCGGCGGCGCTGAGTTATCGCTGCTGGAAATCGTTAAAGCCTTGCGCTCGCGCATCGAAGTCGTGCTGTTCGACGACGGTCCGTTCCGCACCGCTCTAGCCAAGGCCGGCGTGACGGTCAACGTGCTGGAAGCCGGCGCCTTGCGCAACGTTCGCAAGCAGGGCGGTTCGCTGCCGAAGGGCCAGGCGCTCAAGGGCTTGATGTCGCTCGTGCGCGCCACCGCGAAACGCGCGCGCGACGCCGAGGTGATCTACGCGAACACACAGCGCGCAATGGTGATCGGCGCGATTGCCGGCAAGCTGGCCAGACGGCCGGTGGTCTGGCACCTGCGCGATATCGTGAGTTCCGAGCATTTCGGCGGCAAGCAACTGGCGATCATCAAGTGGTGCGCGCGCCTCGGCCTCACGCACGTGATCGCCAATTCGGCGGCTTCCGCTCACGCCTTCGCTGAACTCACGCACTTCGACAAAAAGCGTATCGACGTGGTGTTCAACGGCATTTCCGCGACGCCGTTCGACGCCTTGCGCACGGTCCCGCAAGCGACCCTGCGCCAGCGCCTGAACCTGCCGCAGGATGCGTTTCTGGTCGGTTCGTTCAGCCGCCTCGCGCGCTGGAAGGGCCAACACGTGCTGCTTGAAGCGATGGTCCTCAATCCGCAGATGCATGCCGTGCTGGTGGGGGCGCCGCTGTTCGGCGAGGACGCGTACGAGATCGAGCTGCATGCGTTCGTCGCCGCGCACAACCTGGGTGGCCGGGTGCATTTCCTCGGCTTCCAGCACGACATTCCGGCCTGCATGTGCGCGGTCGATGCCGTGGTCCATACGTCGATCACGCCGGAGCCGTTCGGTCGCGTGATCGTCGAGGGGATGCTGGCGCAGCGGCCGGTAGTGGCGGCACGCGCAGGCGGCGTGCTGGAGATCATCGACGATTACGAGAATGGCGTGCTATGCACCCCCGGCGACGCGCATGGCCTCGCCGACACGCTCGCCGAGCTGCGCTCGAACGACGACCTGCGCAACAAGCTGGTCAGAAACGGCTATCAGACGGCGCTGAGCCGGTTCGGGACGGCAACGTATGTGGAAGGTGTCGAACGGATTCTGAAGCGCGTGGCGGGGCGTTGAGGGGCTTGTGCGGGCGCTTCTTGAGCAGATGAACGTGCGAAGTGATTTAACGCGGGGGTAGGCAGGGACTCGGCCAGTCTTTGTCGTTAGCGCAGCGGAGCGAAAGTCCTGAGGACTTCCGCTCCGTTTTTTTCGCGCGACACACAGGCTATGCAACCGACCGGCTATGCAACCGGGTTATACAACGTGGTCCCGGCGGCACGGCTTCTTCACATTGTCGAAGGAGAAACCTGTTTCTGAACTGAACAGTGTGTTTCTCCGACCTTTCTCTTACATCGCTCTCAGGCTGGCTTCACTACGTTCTTCGGTTTGAAACTCGCGGACCACTTCATCGCCGGCAGTTCGACCAGCCGGTAGAACACGTAGGCCACCGGCACGGCCATCAGCATGTAGCCGAACGACGGCCAGATCGACATCTGCAGCGACGAACGGAACAGGATCGACGACAGCAGCACGAAGATGGGCAGATGGATCAGATACAGCGAGAAGCTGAAATCGCCGAACCGTGACAGGAGGCGCACGCCTGGGGTATCGGCCTTATCAGCATTAGGGCGCTCCAGCGCCTTGTACAGGTAGAAGGCAAAGCCGACCGCCCACAGTTGGAATGCCCCGTACTGGCCGAAATGAAACGCCGCGCAGCCGAGCGCAATGAACGCCGCGGCGAGCACGTAGAGCCAGACCGACGAACGCGCCTCCGGCGTGCTACGGGCTTTCGCGTCGGCGATCCACGCGCCGAGCGTCCACGAAAACCAGTAGGACGTGAAGAACTGCAAATCGTGGCGCTCGAGCACATAGGCGGACACCACATTGATCACCGCGACGATCGCCAGCACCGAGGTCATGCCCAGACGCCGGCGCAGCGCGAACAGCAGCGGATAGATCGCGTAGAACTGTACTTCGAGCGATAGCGTCCAGAGCGCGCCGTTCGACCCAAACGTCTTGCCGGCCACCCCTTGCAGCGAAAACAGGTTGACGAGGAAGGCCTGCAGACCGATCTCGCGAATCTTGTGGTTGACCGGCGGCAACTGCAAGCTGACCCAGTCGAGTGCAAAGGTCAGCACGAGCGCCGCCAGCAATACCGGATAAATGCGCGCGAAACGGCGGATCCAGAAATTGCCGGTGTCGAGCCGGTAGTCGGGATTTTTTGCCAGGCGTAGCGCGCCGCCGCGATGAATGCAGTAACCGCTGATCACGAAGAAAATCGGCACGCCGGCCGAGCCCCACGCAATCGGGAAGGTCAGGTAGGCGGCGATCGTACTCAGACTGAAAGAATGGCCGACGCTTTGGTGAAAGGTTTGCATGCCCACCCATTCGACCTGGCGGCAATGAAAATAGGCGACCAGAAGCGCGGCGAAGCCCCGCATGGCGTCGATTACATGTTCCTTGCCGGCGCTCTCGGCGCGCGCTTCGCTCTGCGCGCGCGGCGCGGCGGCCTTTCGTGACGGGGAAAGGGGCAGGGATGAGCCGGCGGCATCCAGTGCTGAGTCGCTCATACGCGGTCCTTAATCTGAAGGAAGAAAAAGCTTATTCCGCGGGCGCGCCGTGCGCGCCCGCGGTGCATCACATGCTAGTGCACAGCGGAGGTAAAAAAACGATAAAAAATTGCGTGGCAAATCGAATTAAATGGCGATTTTGTGACGAAGTGTAATTCCGCATAAGTACTTGCTACATCGAATTATTTACCGCTTTTGTTGTGCTAATTTAAAGCACGGATTCTCTTGACCAGAGGTGAAGTCATGAACCTGCATTTACTCGCCGGCATTGCCGTGCTGCTGATCCTTGTCGCCGCCTCCGCCTACCGCGAGGCGCTCCGCAACGAGCCGATCCGCCGTTTTCGGATGAACCCGGGCAAGCTGCCCCAGATCGACGAGAACGAATGAGCGGTGCGCGGGGGCGCTTTCGTGCATCCACGATGCGCCCCCGGACGAGCTTGAGATGGCCCGTGATCCGCTTCGCCGGATACGTAAAATTTTCGGAATTTCAGAAAATAATTCGACACCGATACGTAATTGTTTCCTGGTGCATGCCACGATCCGGAATATCGAAAGCCAATCGATTTATTTATTTGAATCGAGAAAAATTAACGCACGAAATGGATTAATTTTTTTGTTAGTCTTTTCTGCGACATCGAGTGGCCGCGAGGCCCGCGAACACACTAATTTCTAACCGATGTGGGAATGCCTACCATGCTGAAAGTCACCAAAGCCGTGTTTCCCGTAGCGGGCCTCGGGACACGCTTTTTGCCGGCTACCAAAGCAAGCCCCAAGGAAATGCTGCCGATCGTCGACAAGCCGCTGATTCAATACGCGGTTGAAGAGGCGATTGCCGCCGGCATCACCGAGATGATCTTCGTGACGGGCCGCAGCAAGCGCGCTATCGAAGATCATTTCGACAAGTCCTACGAGATCGAAGCCGAACTCGAGGCACGCAACAAACAGAAGCTGCTCGACCTCGTGCGCAGCATCAAGCCGGCTAACGTCGACTGCTTCTATGTGCGTCAGGCCGAAGCCCTCGGTCTGGGCCACGCGGTGCTGTGCGCCGAGAAACTGGTGGGCGACAGCCCGTTCGCCGTGATTCTGGCGGACGACTTGCTGCACAGTTCGAAGCCGGTGATGAGCCAGCTCGTCGACACCTTCAACCACTATCACAGCTCGGTGATCGGCGTCGAAACCATCGCACGCGAAGACAGCCGTTCGTACGGCGTCGTGGATGGCCGCGAGTGGGAAGACAATGTGATCAAGCTGTCGGGCATCGTCGAAAAGCCGGCGCCGGACAAGGCGCCGTCGAACCTCGGCGTGGTGGGCCGCTATGTGCTGATGCCGACCATCTTCAAGCATATCCGCGCGCTCAAGCCGGGCGCGGGCGGTGAGCTGCAATTGACCGACGCGGTGCAATCGCTGCTGACCGAAGAGCAGGTGCTTGCGTACCGCTACTTCGGCACACGCTTCGATTGCGGCAGCAAGTTGGGCTATCTGAAGGCGACCGTGGAATTCGCGCTGCGCCATCCGGAAGTGAAGGCGGAATTCGAAGCGTATTTGCAAACCTATATGCAGGCGAATATGTCGGCCGGCGTGCCGGCGCAGTACACGGCTGAAGCAGCTTAAGGTGTAGGAAACTCGGTGTAGGAAACTCTTCACGCAGAAGCAACGCGCAGCACTATCGCGCAAATTAAAACGGGCGCCGCATGATGCGGCGCCCGTCTTTCTATCTGGGCTGCTTATCTGGCCGGCTTATCTGGCCGGATTTGCGGCTGGTACCCAGGTCATGCGCAAAAGGCCTTTACTGCGCCTTCTTCACTTCCAGCCGGAACTTGTGCAGCAACGGTTCCGTGTAACCGCTCGGCTGTTCACGTCCTTCGAACACCAGCGCCTGCGCAGCCTTGAACGCCAGCGTGTCGAAGCCCGGCGCCATCGGCTGGTAGTGCGGATCGCCCGCGTTCTGCTCGTCGACCACCTTCGCCATGCGCTTGAAGGTCTCTTCGACCAGCTCGCGCGTGACCACGCCGTGATGCAGCCAGTTCGCAATGTGCTGGCTGGAGATACGCAGCGTGGCACGGTCTTCCATCAGACCGACGTTGTGAATGTCCGGCACCTTCGAGCAGCCCACGCCCTGATCGACCCAGCGCACCACGTAGCCGAGAATGCCTTGCGCGTTGTTCTCGACTTCGCTGCGGATCTCATCCGCGTTCCACTTCGCTTCGGCAACGACTGGAATCGTCAGCAGGCCGTCGAGCAGTTCGTCGCGAACCTTCGAGTAGTCGGTGCGTTCGAGCTCCTGCTGAACCGCCTGTACGTCGACCTGGTGATAGTGCAGCGCATGCAGCGTCGCGGCGGTCGGGGAGGGCACCCATGCGGTGTTCGCACCGGCCTTCGGATGCGCGATCTTCTGTTCGAGCATGGCGTGCATCAGGTCCGGCATCGCCCACATGCCCTTGCCGATCTGCGAGCGGCCACGCAGGCCCGCGCTCAAACCGACCAGCACGTTGCTGCGTTCGTACGCGGCAATCCATGCGCTCGACTTCATGTCGCCCTTGCGCATCATCGGGCCGGCTTCCATCGCCGTGTGCATTTCGTCGCCGGTGCGGTCGAGGAAACCCGTGTTGATGAACGCGACACGCTCGGACGCTTCGCCGATACAGGCGAGCAGGTTAACGCTGGTGCGGCGCTCCTCGTCCATGATGCCCATCTTGATCGTGTTGCGCGGCAGCTTCAGCAGGTCTTCGACGCGCGCGAACAGTTCGCTCGCGAACGCGACTTCGGCCGGGCCGTGCATTTTCGGCTTCACGATATAGATCGAACCGGTGCGCGAATTCAGCTGGTGCTTGCGGTCGTGCAGCGCGCACAACGTGGTGATGACGCCATCGAGAATGCCTTCCGGAATTTCCTTGCCGTCTTTCGTCAGCACGGCCGGATTCGTCATCAAATGGCCGACATTGCGGATGAACAGCAGCGAGCGGCCATGCAGCACGACCGGCGCTGTGCCGTTCGCGGCGGTGTACACGCGATCGGCGTTCAGACTGCGCGTGAAGGTCTTGCCGCCCTTCGTGACTTCTTCCGTCAGGGTGCCGTTCATCAGGCCGAGCCAGTTGCGATAGAGCTGGACCTTGTCGTCCGCATCCACGGCTGCAACGGAGTCTTCGCAGTCGATGATCGTGCTCACCGCGGCTTCGACCAGCACATCCTTCACGTGCGCCGAATCGGTCTTGCCGATCGAATCGTTCGCGTCGATCTGGATTTCGAAGTGCAGGCCGTTGTGCTTCAACAGCACGGCGGACGGTGCGCTCGCGTCGCCCTGATAGCCGATGAACTGCGCCGGCGTTTTCAGTTCGGTCTTGCCGCTCTTCAGCGTGACGACGAGCTTGCCGCCTTCGACGCTATACAGCGTGGCGTCGACGTGCGAGCCGTTCGCGAGCGGGGCGGCCTGGTCGAGAAACTTGCGGGCATAAGCGATCACCGCGGCGCCGCGCACCGGGTTAAAGGCCTTCTGCTTTTCGGCGCCGTTGGTCTCGGGGATCGCATCGGTGCCGTACAGCGCGTCGTACAGACTGCCCCAGCGGGCGTTAGCCGCGTTCAGCGCATAGCGCTGATTCGAGAGCGGCACGACGAGCTGCGGGCCGGCCTGTTCGGCGATTTCGGTGTCCACTTGGTCGGTCGTGGCTTTAACGCTTGCGGGCGACGGCACGATGTAGCCGATGCCTTCGAGGAAGGCACGGTACGCGCGCAGATCGCGCACCGGACCCGGATTGGCGCGATGCCATGTATCGAGTTCGGTTTGCAGGCGGTCGCGCTCGGCCAGCAGCGCACGGTTTTTCGGCGCCAGCTCATGCACGAGTGCGTCGAAACCTGACCAGAATGCGGCGCTGTCGATTCCGGTGCCGGGCAGGGCTTCGGTTTCGACGAACTGGTCGAGGTTGGCGGCGACTTGCAGTCCACCGCGCGTGTTCATCTGAGTCATCGACTGCTCCATCCTTGAATGGGACCGATGAGGGGGCATCGGTCCGTGTTGTGTTTCGTTTTTATTGCCGCCGCTTTGAACGGATTCCGAATGGCTCCCGACTTAAGCGGCGATTGCCTGAATACCGGCCTTGGCGATCTGCGCGTCCTGATCCGACTTGACGCCCGACACGCCGACCGCGCCGACCACCTGGCCCTCGACGATCACCGGCACGCCGCCTTCCAGCGTGCCTTGCAGCGGCGCGCTCAGGAATGCCGTGCGGCCGTTGTTGATCATGTCTTCGTATACCTTGGTTTCGCGGCGGCCGATCGCCGAAGTGCGGGCTTTTTCCGTCGCGATGTACGAACTGGCCGGCGCGCTGCCGTCCAGACGCAGCATGCCGAGTTGATGGCCGCCGTCGTCGACCACCACGATGGCCACGGCCCACTGGTTCTTCTCGGCCTCCGCGCGGGCGGCTTCGAGAATTCGGGTCGTTTCGGCAACGGTCAACACGGGTTTGCTCAGCATAATGAATTTCCTGTTTCGTTTATGGTAGGGATGCTTCTACAAGTTCAATCCTGTAACGCACCGGAGTGTGCCCGGCGCCGGCTCTGTCGTTGCCCGAGCGGTTCGATTGGGGATTTTACGTCCAAGCGTGGCCGGAAGAAACGACCGCATCGCCCGGCCGGTTTCAGGCCGCATGGCAACTCCCGCCGGATTCGCGATCGCGTGGCGCAAACTCTTGCTCAGCAGGCGTTTCGGGGCGGGCCGCTCAAGAGGAAGCTCGATAGGCCGCTCAAGTTCGGCGCGACCAATGTCCGGCAGCACGCGCCAGCGCTTTACAATCGGAGTTCAACACAAAAAGCGCGTGTTTCCCACACCACCCACACTATGCCTACCATCAGCGAGCTTTTCGTCTATCCGATCAAATCCTGCGCCGGCATTGCGTTGAACGAGGCGCGCCTGCTCGCCACCGGCCTCGAATACGATCGATACTGGATGGTGACCGACCCGAGCGGCGCGATGCTCACGCAGCGCGCGTATCCCCGCATGGCGCTGATCAGGGTCGAGCTCGGCGAACATGAGCTCGTGATCCGCGCGCCGGGTATGAGTGAGTTGCGCACGCCGCTCGACGCCGCCGGGCTCAGCGCTCCGCACAAGGTGCAAACCGTGGTCTGGCGCGACGCGGCTTACGGACTCGACACCGGAGAAGAGAGCGCAGCATGGTTTTCGGCGTTTCTCGGCGTGCCGTCGCGGCTTCTGCGCTTCGATCCCGAACGCGAACGGCAGGTCGATCCGGACTACACCGCTAGCGTCCCCGGGGCCACCACGTATTTCGCCGATGGTTTTCCGCTGCTGGTGATCGGCCAGGCCTCGCTCGACGATCTGAACGTGCGCCTGAACAGCAAGGGCGCGCCGTCCATTCCGATTGACCGGTTTCGCCCGAACGTCGTGCTGACAGGGCTCGAAGCGTACGAAGAGGACTATGTGGAGAGTCTGAGTGTCGGCGGTGCGGCGGAGGAGGCCGTGGAACTGAAACTGGTCAAGCCGTGTGCGCGCTGTCCGATGCCGACCGTCGATCAGGCAAAGGGCGCGCCGGATCCCGATTGGCCGAACGAACCTACGGATACGATGAGCGTCTACCGGGCGAATCCGCAGCGGGATGGGGCGGTGACGTTCGGCAACAATGCGCTCGTCGCGCGCGGGGCTGGGGCGTGGCTGCGCGTCGGTCAAACGGTCGACGCTGAATTGGGCTTTGGCGATTAATGCCGGCCGCGCCCGGTCAGCGCCGCGAGGATTACCGGCATCGGCACGGGTTTGACGAAGTGATGATTGAATCCGGAGCGTAACGACTCGCGCCTGTCCTCGTCGCGCGCGAGGCCGGTCACGGCGACCAGCATGGGCGCCGGCGTGTCGGCTTCATGGCGGATGCGCCGGGCGACCGCGCGGCCATCGAGACGCGGCATTTCGACGTCGAGCAGCGCGGCGCCCGGATGCCACGCGCAATACTGCGCGAGCGCGTCGAGGCCGTTGCGCGCGGTCCGGATGTCGAAACCGTGTGCGCTGAAATAGAGTACGTAGGCGGCCAACAGATCCGGATCGTCGTCGGCGATCAGGAGGCGGGCGGCATCATAAATGGACATCCGGCTTCTCCAGGTTGCGTACCTTGTATTGAGCAATTTGGGGTCCCGATAGAATCGAAGCCCTTTATTCTATTTTTTCGCTCATTCCAGCAAGGTATTTGGCGCGGCTTTCGTACGAATGAGTTACCACCCGGGGACGACGAGGAAGCGCGAATCGCACGGGATAGCGCCGCGGGCAGCCGCATTCACGCCGTGTCCAAGGTCCTGCGTCTGATCTGCAAGAACACCCGGATGGGCTTTGCCGCCGCCGGTCTATCGCGGCCGTCATACACTGCTGATCTACAACCTGGGTAGGTACATTTCCGTACCGATCGGTCAGATCGTGCGCGGTAAGTCTCGCCCAGTGCTGCGAAACGCTGCCCGCACGTACACGGTGCTGCGTCGCACCATCCCTGTGCCTCGCTGCATCAAGACGTGCCCCACATCCTGCTGACAGCAGACCCGTGTCATATGCCGCAAAGCCCCGTCCCACGGCGCCGCAGCGGGAATTTCTCTCGATTGGCACAAGCTTTGCATTAAGCCCTGCCAGCGGATCAACGTGGATCCGTCGCGAGTGCAACAACAAAGTACTCGCCGCAGCACAGGTCAGGACAACGGCGTCCCCCGAACTCAGTCATCGACTGGGTTCGCGGGACGCCGTTTTTATTTCCGGAATCGCTTTCGCGCAGCAGCCAGCCGGCAGCGATTCGAGCCCAGCACATTGAGGAAGCCGCGGTCATGAAAATCATCGTTATCGGTCACGGGATGGTCGGCCACAAACTGGTCGAATGCCTCGCACAAGACGCGGAGCATGGCCTCGACATCACCGTGCTGTGCGAGGAATCACGCCCTGCGTACGACCGCGTGCACCTGTCCGAATTCTTCGCGGGTAAAACGGCGGATGATCTGTCGCTCGTCGAACCGGGTTTCTTCGAGCGCCAGAATGTCTTGCTGAAGCTCAATGCAAAAGCCGTGGCGATCGATCGCCACGCGCGCACCGTAACGGTATCGACGGGCGAGACTCTGCCGTACGACAAGCTGGTGTTCGCTACGGGTTCCTATCCATTCGTGCCGCCCGTGCAAGGGCGGGAGCGCGCCGACTGTTTTGTCTACCGCACCATTGACGACCTCGAAGCGATGCGGGAATGCGGCGCCCGTTCGAAGACCGGTACCGTGGTCGGCGGCGGCCTGCTCGGTCTCGAATGCGCGAAGGCATTGCGTGACATGGGGCTGGAAACGCACGTGGTCGAGTTCGCGCCGCGCCTGATGGCGGTGCAGGTCGATGAAGGCGGCGGCCGCGTGCTGCGCGCCAAGATCGAAGAGCTGGGCGTGACGGTGCACACGCAGAAGAACACCTCGGCGATTGTCGATGGCGAGACGGGCACGCATCGCATGCAATTCGCCGACGGCAGTCACCTCGACACCGACATGATCGTGTTCTCGGCAGGCATTCGTCCGCGTGACGATCTCGCGCGCCAAAGCGGGCTCGCGCTCGGCGAACGCGGCGGCATCGTGATCGACAACGCGTGCCGCACCAGCGACCCGCACATCTACGCGATCGGCGAGTGCGCGCTATGGGAAGGCAAGCTGTTCGGCCTCGTTGCGCCCGGCTATGAGATGGCGCGCGCGGTGGCGAAGCAACTGCACGGCGACTCGGCGGAATTCGCCGGCGCCGACATGAGCACCAAGTTGAAACTGATGGGCGTGGACGTCGCGAGTATCGGCGATGCGCATGGCAACACGCCGGGCAGCCGCGCCTATCAGTTCAGCGACGAACGCAAGCAGATCTACAAGAAGCTGGTGGTGTCCGAATGCGGCAAGTATCTGCTCGGCGGCGTGATGGTCGGCGATGCGAGCGAATACGGCACGCTGCTGCAGATGATGCTGAACCGGATCGAGTTGCCGGCGTCGCCCGAATTCCTGATCCTGCCTTCGTCCGACGGTCAAGCGAAACCGGCGCTCGGCGTCGAGGCATTGCCCGCCGGCGCGCAAATCTGTTCGTGCAACAACGTCTCGAAGGGCGACCTGTGCGCCGCCGTGTGCGCGGGCGCGACCGACATCAGCGCGTTGAAGTGCGCGACCCAGGCCGGCACGTCGTGCGGCGGCTGCGTACCGCTCGTCACCCAGGTGATGAAGGCCGAGATGAAAAAGCAGGGCCTCGCGGTCAATAACCACGTGTGCGAGCACTTCCCGTATTCGCGCCAGGAGCTGTATCACCTCGTGCGCGTGGAGGGTGTGCGCAGCTTCGGTGAATTGCTGTCGAAGCATGGTCACGGCCTCGGTTGCGATATCTGCAAACCGGCGGTGGCGAGCATTCTCGCGTCGTGCTGGAACGAATTCGTGCTGAAGAAGGAGCACGCGGCGCTGCAGGACACTAACGATTACTACCTCGCCAACATCCAGCGCGATGGCACCTATTCGGTCGTGCCGCGCATGGCGGGCGGAGAAGTGACGCCGGATGGTTTGATCGCCGTCGGTCAGGTGGCAAAGAAATACGGCCTTTACACCAAGATCACCGGCGGTCAGCGAGTCGATCTGTTCGGTGCGCGCGTCGAGCAACTGCCGTTCATCTGGGAAGAACTGATCGCCGCAGGCTTCGAATCCGGTCATGCCTACGGCAAATCGCTGCGCACGGTGAAGTCGTGCGTCGGTTCGACGTGGTGCCGTTACGGCGTCGGCGATTCGGTGGGCCTCGCGGTCGAGCTCGAGAACCGCTACAAAGGCCTGCGCACGCCGCACAAGATCAAGTTTGGCGTATCCGGCTGCACTCGCGAATGCGCGGAGGCGCAGGGCAAGGACGTCGGCATCATCGCCACCGAAAAGGGCTGGAATCTCTACGTCTGCGGCAACGGCGGGATGAAACCGCGCCATGCCGAACTGCTCGCCTCGGACCTCGATAAGGACACGCTGGTGCGCTACATCGACCGCTTCCTGATGTTCTACGTGCGCACGGCAGACCGTCTGCAACGCACCAGCGTGTGGCGCGACAACCTTGAAGGGGGCTTGGACTATCTGATCGACGTGGTCGTCAACGATCGTCTGGGCGTAGTCGCGGAGCTCGAGGTGGAAATGCAGCACGTGGTCGACACCTACGAATGCGAATGGAAGCGGGCCGTTACCGATCCGGAAACGCGCAAGCGCTTCCGGCACTTCGTCAACAGTGGCGAGCCGGACAGCAATGTCACCTTTGTCGAGGAACGCGGCCAGATCCGGCCGGCGACGGTGGCCGAGCGGGTATCGAAGCTCACTTCGATTCCCGTGGTTGTCGAGACCGTTTGATTCTTTTTACGCTATTCACCGAGGACTTCCGCCATGAACCTTGACCGCCTGCCGCTCGCCTGGACGCCGATTTGCCCGCTCGACGACATCGTCCCCAATACGGGCGTCTGCGCGCTTGTCAACGGCGAGCAGGTAGCGGTATTTCACGTAAACAACGGCGACGCGCACAGCGCTGTGTATGCGATCGAAAACTATGATCCGGGCTCGCAAGCCGCGGTGCTCTCGCGCGGATTGATCGGCAGTCTCGGCGAGCGCCTCGTGGTTGCTTCGCCGATTTACAAGCATCACTTCGATCTGCGTACCGGCGAGTGCCTCGAAACGCCGGCGTATTCCGTTAGCGCGTTCGCCGCGCGGGTGGAAGACGGGCAGGTGTGGGTCGCGGCCTGAGTTGCTGATTTCTCTTTGTGTCTATTCGAACGACGTCGCGCTCCATGTCTTCCTCTAGCGTAAAAACCGTGTGCCCCTACTGCGGCGTTGGCTGCGGAATGGTGCTGCACGTCGAGGACGGGCAGGTCGTCAAGATCTCCGGCGATAAAGAGCATCCGGCTAACTTCGGGCGGCTCTGCACGAAGGGCCAGTCGGCGCACGTCGCGTTGCGCAAGTCGGGCCGTCTGGAGGGCGCGTTCGTGCGTCATGCGCGCGACCAGGATCCGACGCCGCTACCGATGGCGCAGGCGATCAGCACCACGGCGGCGCGTTTGCGCGGCCTGCTCGACGAACATGGACCGGACGCGCTGTCGTTCTATGTGTCGGGACAGATGTCGATCGAGGCGCAGTACCTCGTCAACAAGCTCGCCAAGGGCTTTGTCGGCACTAACAACATCGAATCGAATTCGCGTCTGTGCATGGCGAGCGCAGGCAGCGGCTACAAACTGTCACTCGGTGCGGACGGCCCGCCGGGATCGTACGAAGACATCGACCACGCCGACCTGTTCTTCGTGATCGGCGCGAATATGGCCGACTGTCATCCGATTCTGTTCCTGCGCATGATGGATCGCGTGAAGGCCGGCGCGAAACTGATCGTAGTCGATCCGCGTCGCAATACGACGGCAGATAAGGCCGATCTATTTCTACAGATCAAGCCGGGCACCGATCTGGCGTTGCTGAACGGCTTGCTTCATTTGCTGCACGAAAACGGCAACACGGATGCGGCCTTTATTGCGGACTTCACGGAAGGCTGGGACGGAATGCCCTCCTTTCTCGCGGACTACACACCAGAGAATGTGTCCGCGATTACAGGCCTTTCTGTAGAAGATATCCACCAGGCCGCGCAAATGATCGGCGCCGCGCCGGAGTGGATCAGCTGCTGGACCATGGGCCTGAATCAAAGCACGCATGGCACATGGCATACGAATGCGATCTGCAATCTGCATCTGGCGATAGGCAAGATCTGCCGCCGCGGTAGCGGTCCGTTTTCGCTGACGGGTCAGCCCAACGCGATGGGCGGCCGTGAAATGGGCTACATGGGGCCCGGTTTGCCCGGACAGCGTTCAGTCCTGGTCGAAGAAGACCGTGCGTTTATTGAGGACCTGTGGGGCATTCCGAAGGGCACGTTGAAGACTGAAGTCGGCAACGGCACGATCGATATGTTCACTCGCATGGCTGCGGGCGAGATCAAGGCGTGCTGGATCATCTGCACGAATCCGGTGGCGAGCGTTGCGAATCGCCAGAATGCCATCGCCGGATTGCGTGCGGCCGAACTCGTGATTTCGCAGGATGCCTTCCTCGACACCGAGACCAATCGTTACGCCGACGTGCTGTTGCCCGGCGCGCTGTGGGCGGAAGCCGAAGGCGTGATGATCAACTCCGAGCGCAACCTGACGCTGATGCAGAAGGGCATCGAACCGCCGGGCGTTGCGTTGCCGGATTGGCAGATCATCGCGCGTGTCGCGTGTGAAATGGGTTTCGCCGAAGCGTTTACCTACGCAAGCGCCGAAGAAGTTTTCGCGGAAATTACGCGCGCATCGAATCCGAAAACCGGCTACGACCTGCGCGGCGCGAGCCATCGCCGTCTGAAGGAAACGCCGTTGCAATGGCCGCTCGCCGCTGACGATGCCGCCGACCGCAATCCAGTTCGCTACATCAACGACGGCGTCAGCCAGGCGCTGAAGCAACTGCCCAACGGCAGCCTTCCGCGGCTCGTGTTTCCGACGGCGAGCGGCAAAGCTATGTTCTTCGCCCGCGCGTTTGCCGCCCCGGCCGAGCTGCCCGATCGGGAATTTCCGATCGTGTTGAATACGGGCCGCTTGCAGCATCAATGGCACACCATGACCAAGACCGGCAAGGTCGCGATGCTTAACAAGCTGAACCCGGGACCGTTCGTCGAGATTCATCCCGAAGACGCGGCCACGCTTGGCATCAAGGCAAAAGATCCGGTTGAAATCCGTTCGCGCCGCGGACGTGCCGTGTTGCCGGCGGTCGTTACGGAGCGTGTGCAAGCAGGGAACTGCTTCGCGCCGATGCACTGGAACGACGTCTTCGGCGACGACCTGTGCATCAACGCAGTGACGAGCGACGCCATCGATCCGGTCTCGCAGCAGCCCGAACTCAAATTCTGCGCAGTCGCGCTCAGCCCGGTCGCGATCGACGCCCGTGAGCCGGTTTCGAATGCGGACGACGAGACGCTGAGCGACGCGCCCATGGTTACAGCCGACACTGCGCCGGCAAGCGCTATATCGGCGAACGTCGAGGATCTGGACATGCCCCGTATCGATGCCCTCACTCGTCTGTTGCAGCTTCCGCCGACACCCGCGCCGTCGTTGACCGATGCCGAGCGGATGTATCTGGCCGGTTTCGTCGGCGGCCTGCGTTCGACGGAAGGAGAGGGCATCGACGGCGTGCCGGTTCTGCCAGCCAGTGCACCGTTTGATCCGGCGAGCCGCTTGTACGTGGATGGTTTGCTGGCCGGACTATATAGCCGCAGTGGGACCCAGGCGGCCGTACCAGCCTCCGCGCGTGCCACCTTGCACTCAGACGAGGCACATGCGTCCGGTGTGCGTATCTTGCGCGTGCGACCCAAAGTCACTTTGCTGTGGGCCTCGCAAACCGGCAACACCGAATCGCTGACCGAACGTTATGCCACACGTCTGATGGAGTCCGGCTTTGAAATCCGCACGTCATGCATGGCGGACTATCAGGCCTCGGCGCTCGCGAAAGCGCAATACGTGCTGCTGATGTCGAGCACTTTCGGCGACGGCGATCCACCCGATAACGCGCAGAGTTTCTGGAGCGAACTGATCGGCGACGCAGCACCGCGTCTCGAAGGCCTGCGCTACGCCGTGCTCGCGCTGGGCGATCGCAACTACGATCAATTTTGCGGTCACGGCCGCCGTCTGGATGAACGTCTCGCCGCGCAAGGCGCGCAGCGTCTGATGGATCGCGTCGACTGCGACAGTGAGTATCAGGAGAATGCCGACGCGTGGCTCGAAAGCATCATCGTGCGCATCAAGGAAGCAGATGCGGCGCTGCATGCAGTGCCTCCTGGCGGCATGATTACCGCTGTGGTCCCCGGCGCCGTGCCGACCCGGACGCGTCCGGCCGCATCGCGTCTCGTCAGGAACCTGCAACTGAACAAGCAGGGCGCCGCGAAGGACACGCGCTACTTTTCGTTGAACACGGGCGACTCGGGCCTTGAATACGAAGCCGGCGATGCGCTGGGTGTATGGCCGAGCAATTGTCCCGAACTGGTCGACGAATTGATCGGCCTGAGCGGTTTGAGTGCCGACGCGGCCGTGAACGTATCCGGTGTGGGCGACATACGCCTCGCCGACGCACTCAGCAAGCACTACGAAATCGCGCGTCCCAGCCCGGACGCACTGGCATTCATCGCTGCGCGAAGCAGCAACGGCGCATTGCGCGATCTGTTGACGCCCGCACGCAAAGCCGATCTCAAACACTGGCTGTGGGGCCAGCAACTCGCCGACGTGCTCCACGAATTTCCCGTGGACCTGACTGCCACGGAATTGACCGGCATGCTCAAGCGCCTGCAGCCACGGTTGTATTCGATTGCATCGAGCCCGAAAGCACATCCTGGCGAAGTTCATCTGACGGTTGCCGCGGTTCGCTACAGCAATGGCCGCCGCCATCGCAAGGGCGTCTCGTCGACGTTTCTAGCCGACCGCGCCGGCGATGTGAATGTGCCGGTATTCGTGCAGAAATCCGCACACTTTCGGCCTCCTCATGTTTCGGACACGCCGATCATCATGGTCGGTCCCGGCACCGGCGTCGCACCGTTTCGCGGCTTTCTGCACGAGCGACGTGCACGCGGCGATAAGGGTCGCAACTGGCTGTTCTTCGGCGAACAACATGCGGCGACGGATTTCTACTATCGCGACGAACTGGAAGCGATGCGCGACAGCGGTCTGCTGACCCGCCTCGATGTCGCTTTCTCGCGCGATCAGACGGAGAAGGTTTACGTGCAGGACCGCATGCGCAAGCAGGGTGCGCAACTGTGGGCATGGCTCGAAGAAGGTGCGCATTTTTATGTCTGCGGCGACGCAAGCCGAATGGCCAGAGATGTCGACGCGACGCTCAAGCAAGTGGTTGCTCAGCACGGCGGCATGAGCGAAGAAAAAGCCGCTGAGTATGTGAGCTGTTTAGCGCAGGAAAAGCGCTACGTACGCGACGTTTATTGATTTTTAAAGCGGCCGGCTCAGACGCGGCATCACGGTTTCAGAGAGTACGCAGTCAAGCTTGAAAGAAGGGCCCGGATGGCATGGAGATTGCGTGCCAGGACCGGTATTCAACATCGTGACCATTCCGGTGCGCGGCGCCTAAAAGCCGTGTACCAGGTAAGCGAACAACCAGTCAATGTGAGGATGTCTAATGAAAAACGTGATGAGCTCTCTAAAGAGCGGAGATTGGCGCGCGCTGGTGGCGTGTTTCCTCTATTTCGACACCGGCTTCACGGTCTGGGTGCTATACGGGCCGCTCGCGCCGTTCATTAGCAAGAGCGTTGCAATGACGCCTGCGCAGCAAGGTTTGCTGGTCGCCGTGCCGGTGCTGTCGGCAGCGATCCTGCGCGTGACGCTCGGCAATCTCTATCAATCCGCGCATGGCAAACGCATCGCGCTGATGGGCGTATTGCTGTCCGCGGTGCCGACGATCGTGCTGCCGTTGTTGCCGTTCGTGCCGTCGTACACCTTGCTACTGGTGCTTGGCGTGTTCCTCGGCGTGGGTGGCGCGAGCTTCGCGGTGGCGCTGCCGATGGCCGGCAGCAACTATCCGCCGAAGGTGCAGGGTCTGGTGCTGGGTCTGGCCGCCGCCGGCAACATCGGCGCTGTGCTCGACGGCTTCCTGTTCCCGCAACTGGCGACGCACTACGGCTGGCAAATGGCGACCGCAGGCGCACTGCCGTTGCTCGGGATTGCCGCGATCACGCTGTACTTTTGGGCCAACGATTCCGGTATCAAATCCGGCAGCGTGCTGCGCGCGTTCGGCAGCTTCGCGGTGACGCTCGTTGGCTTGATCGTGCTCGTGCTGCTGGTCGAAGCGGGCATGTTCGGCTCCGGCAAGACCGGTGTGCTGCTGTTGCCGGTGATCGGCGCGCTGCTTGCAATTGCTGTGCTGCCCAAGCGCTATCGCTCGGTGCTGTCCGAGCGCGACACGTGGGCGATCATGCTGGTGTACAGCATCACATTCGGCGGTTTTGTCGGCATGTCGTCGTATGTTTCGCTGCTGCTGACCAACCTGTATCAGCTGTCGAAGATCGACGCGGGCCTGTTCATGGCGCTGCTTGCCGCAACCGGCGCGATCGTGCGGCCGCTCGGCGGCCTGATCGCCGACAAAGTGTCGGGCGTGCGCGCGCTGACCTTCCTGCTCGCGGTCATTTCGCTGTGCGACTTCGTTTTTGCCGCCGCCATGCCGTCGATGCTGGGCGGGATCGTGTTGCTGCTGTGTCTGTACGTGGCCTTCGGTCTGGGTAATGGCGCGACCTTCCAGCTGGTGCCGCATCGCTGGGCTGGCCGTACCGGTTTGATGTCGGGCATCGTCGGCGCCGCGGGTGGGATCGGCGGGTTCTATCTGCCGGTCGTGATGGGTATCGCGAAGGAAAGCACGGGCAGCTATCAGATGGGTTTCGCAACCTTCGGTGCGCTGGCAGCTTGCGCCTTCCTCGCGATCGTCGCGCTGCGTCGTCCGTGGATGGCGTGGTCGATGCATACCAATGTGATGCATGCGCACGCAACGGAGTGATGCAATTCGGCGTCCGCGCCGAGGCGTGGATGCCGATGGCGGTCACGCGGCGAGGATGCCGGGCGGAGCGAAAGGGTCAATCGAATCATAAGCAGAAGACATGAGCATCACGAAAGATCGGGTTCAGGCACCACGGTCCGAAGCGGACGTCTCCAGCGAGGTATTGAGCTCGTTGATCAACCTGGCAGGGCGTCAACGGATGCTGTCGCAGCGCATCGCGTTGCAGTCGATGTTGGCGTTTCAACAGTTCGACGGTGCGTTGGCGATTGCGCAGGAGACCTTGCGTACGTTTTCCGACAGCCATACAGCGCTGGTGCAAGGCCGCGACGGCTTGCCCGGACTGTTCTCGCCGGCGTTGCACGAAGCTTTTCACGGCAGCGGGAACGTGGCGAAGAAGATCACAGACTTTATCTCGCTGGCCTCGGTAGCACTGGAGGCGATCGAACGCGGCTCGCCGCGCGCCAATGAAGCACTGAACGCGTTAATCGGTTCCGTCGATCCGTTGCTGACGCATCTGCACGCCGTGACCGCTGTCTACGAGCAGGAAAGCCGGCGCATTGCGCGGGCGCAGAAGAAAGGTCAGCAGGACCTCATCGAGCGGATCAACGCGATCGCAAAGGAAGCGCATATTGTCTCGTTCAACGGTCAGATCGTGGCGAGCCGCTCGAATGTGACAGGCCGGGAGTTCGCCGTGATTGCGGGCGTAATGACTTCGATCACCAAGGAACTTGAGGGTGTGGTGAGCGCGTTTGTGCAGAAGACGTCGGCGGGATAAGCAAGCGCCCTGTGGCGATCTGTTTCGCCGTCCTTCAGTAGAAAGCAGGGCGCTGCCTGAAAATACGCAGGCAAATACTTGCATGTTGCCAGTTGCGAGCCTAATATGCAGTCAGGAGGCTGCGTATGACAATCTCATCTGACACACCCAATAATGCGTCGACTGACCGCATCGAAAAACAGATTCTGCTGAAGGCGCCGCGCTCACGAGTGTGGCGCGCGGTGTCCAATGCCGAGGAATTCGGCAAATGGTTTCGTGTGGATTTCAGCGGCAAACAGTTTATCGCCGGTCAATCCGTCCAAGGCAACATCACCTATCCGGGCTATGAGGATCTCGTCATGGATGTACTGATCGAGCGCGTCGAGCCGGAACATCTTCTGTCGTTTCGCTGGCATCCGGCCGCGGTCGATGTGTCGGTCGACTACTCGCCCGAGCCCACGACGCTGGTCGTATTCGAGCTGAGCGAGGTCGACTCGGGCACGTTGCTGCGGGTGGTCGAATCAGGCTTCGATCGAATTCCCGCTGCACGCCGCGAGGAAGCGTTTCGCATGAATAGCGGCGGGTGGGAAGAGCAGTTGATCAACATCGAAAAGTATGTCGCCAAGGGCTAAGCCGGCAGTGGGCAATACGCGAGTGAAGGCGGCCATGCTGCGAAGTTCCGCGCAGATTTTTGCGGCGCTCGGCGACGAAACGCGACTGCGTCTGATCGCCGTGTTGTGCGCGGGCAGTGCGATGTCGATTGCGCAGTTGACCGCCGGCACGGAGATTACGCGGCAGTCGGTCACGCAGCATTTGCAGGTGCTCGCCAATGCGGGCCTCGTGCGCGACGTCAAGGTAGGCCGTGAACGCCTATGGGCGTTCGAACCGGCGCACCTCGACGAAGCGCGGCGCGCGCTTGAAGCGATCTCGCAGCAGTGGGATCACGCGCTGCTGAGGTTGAAGGCGGCGGTGGAGGGGGATTGAGACGAGACTATGGGCCGATGTTTTCGCAGGTCAGCCGGGATTGCGGAAACCCTCGCGAAACGCATTGAACGCAGACTCGATGAAGGCAGGCGTCGGCTCGAAAAGCTGGGCACGGCGCCCCATCATGTGGTCGAGAATGCGCGGATAGTCCTCGTCGAACGCCAGCACTTGCGTGATCAATCCGGTAGTCTCCGCCGAGGCGATCGCTGCTGTGTCGCGTCCAAGCAGCGCGGCGCCGGCGAGCTCCAAGTGATGATCATAGTGTTCGACGAGTTCGTAATTCTCGTCGTAAAGACGCGCGTGATTACCTGCCGCAGCATAGTGACCAAGTAGGAACAGCAAATCCGTCGCATCTTTTCTGTCGGATGCGTGGCGGTCACGCCAGGCGACGATTTTCAGCATCGCCTGGCCCGGCAGCGATGCGACGGGCACAGTCAGGTCTGTTGCCACCCGGACCGTGATGGCACCGGTCAGCGCTTCGGCGAAGCCGGCCACGTTCATCCTGATCGCGTGATCCGGTGGCCAGGCGATCTCTTTTGTTGCCGCATTGCCTGAATGACCTGTATTGCGTGCATCGCTCTCCACGCCACCGAAAGGAACAATGTCGAGCCACATCAACTCGCCGCTGCCGGGGGCGCGATAGTACAGCCGGTGCGCCTCGCTGCGTTGCTCGAAAGCGCCGCCGGCGATCAGCGCCGCCTTGAGCGCGGCATGGCTCGTCCAGCTTTCCACGCTTACGCCGATATCGACGTCGGCAGTTGCACGCGTTGCCTCGATGCCGTGTACGTGGGTCAGCATGATGTCGCGCGCGGTCGCGCCGCCAACGAACCACTCGACGTTCGAGGCATGGGCTGTTTCAGCGACATGCCTTAACAGTTCGACAACGAGCGCCGGCAGTGGTCTGCGGTCGGGAATATCAAGTGGAGAGGTATTGCTCACGTAGCATCCGTGCCGTTTCGATGTTGCGGGAATCACCTGTTGCGATCAGGTCGGCATAGATCAGCACAGGATGCACGACAGATGGCGGCAGGTTCGGCGTCCTTGCAAGCGGGATCGGCATGTTCAGGACTTCCACCTCGCCGTCCGGATCGAGGCGCAGGCGGGCGTCGATCAGCCATTTACGCGGTATTGCCTGTTCACAATAAAGCGTCACGGTCGCCGGCTTGAGATAGCCGGTGAGGAGCGCCGCGGCCACTTCACCGCCGAACTGGCATTGCTCACTGGTCGGATCGATGCTGCGCCACCATGCCGGATCTTCGGCGCGGTAGCGGTTGACCAGCAACTGGTTGCGAAGGCGGGAAGGGTACAGTGCGGCCCATTCGTCGAGCAGTCGAGCGGCGTCTGCAAAGACGTAACTATCTTTGCGTTGGACGATGTCGCCTCGCTCGAGGAGGTCTCGAAACGTCGACTGTGCGGTGCCGAGACTGACACCCGCCCGCTGTGCGATGGGGCGTTGGCCCGCATTGATGAGCAACCGGTCGCAAAGCAGGGCCAGTACCACCTTCATCCCTTTGGTGGTCCAGGCGCGGTCTTTGATACGGCTTGCCATGCCGGTGCGCTTCTCACCGGAGATCATGATCAGGTTGCCGTCGCTTTGCATGACGGCGTTACCGGACATATCCAGCGCATCAAGGCCTAACTCCCGGCAATGTCGAAGCAGATTGGGCGACAGGTAGGGCGCGACGAGCACGAACGGATCGTCGGCATGGATATGGGCCGTGGATTTGAGCGCAGCCAGCGTGGCGAAACGGTCGACGTTGTCCATCAGCAGCACCGGTCGCGACCAGGTCCTGTCCGGCGATGCCTGGAACTGTATCTTCGCTGCATAGTGAGCGCGATGTGGCGGCCGGAGGATTCGGGTGGACACGCCTGTCGCAGCGGAAAACGCTGCTGCTGCGGCTTGAACCGTCGGATCGGGCACGAACGGCGGCGGGGATTTGCGTGGCATGGTCCACCCTTGTTCAATTTTTATGAGTGTATACGTAACGTGAACAGCCTGCAAAATTGAACGCCGGCGAAGCAACCCAGGGGCGTTCAGAAAATCAGAATGTATACGGAACGTGAACATCGCGAAAAATTGAACACCTATGGCCTGGAGCCGCTCACGGCGCGGCTCCAGCGCACGAATCCCCCGATCCTCAGAACTTGTGCCGCAGCGCGAGTCGCACGGCCACCTGATTACCCGTCGACGACGGCGTCTGCACGCCCGGAATGAACGCGTTGTCGAGAATCGAGTGGGTGGTGTCGCCCGCGACCTTCTGGTACTCGCCCTGCACGTACACGTCCGTGCGTTTGGACAGGTTGTAATCCGCCATCAAACCGATTGAGTGAATCTTCGGCTTCACGCTGCCCGTCGACGCATCGTAGTTCTCCATCGTGTACACATACTGCGCGCCGATAAAGAAGGCCGGCGTGAACTGGTATTTGCCGTTCACTTCGAAGTTCTGGTACTTCAGCGTATTCAGGCTGACACCCGATGCCGCCAGCGGGATGCCGATATAGCCGTTGCCGGTCGGGTCCTTATAGTTGGAGTTGGTGTAAGCAAAACCGGCGGTTGCCGAACCGAACGTGTAGTTGATGCCGGCGCCAAACACCCGCATGCGCCCGGCGATAAAGCTCGCGTCGTTCGCGGTGATCGCGCCGGTGGAACCCGCGCCCGGATTGTTCGCCTGCAGGTACGCGGCCGCAATCAGCAGGCCGCCGTTCGCATACTGGCCACCGAAGCTATAAGCGCGATTGTTCGCGAAGTTCGTGTCGTTGCTGAAGCTGTACACGCCGCCGAACTGGAAGCCCGCAATCTCCGGGCTCGCGTACTTCACGCTATTGCCGAGACGGAACGAGTTGTCCGTGTTGTCGTTGTCGTACGGGTGCGCAAACAGGTAGCCGGCCCAGTTGCCGTTGGCGGTGGTCTGCGCAAGGTAGTCGACCACCGAGTCGTACTGGCGCCCGAGCGTGACCGTGCCAAAGCGGTTGTCGCTCAAGCCCACATAGGCCTGGCGGCCGAACATGCGCCCGCCCTGGCCGAGCCGCCCCGAACTCACGTCGAAGCCGTTTTCCAGCTGGAACACGGCCTTCATGCCGCCGCCCAGATCTTCCGATCCCTTCATGCCCCAGCGGCTGCCCTGCGCATAGCCGCTCGCCATTTCCCAGACCGCGCCACGCCCGGCGTTATTGGTGTAGTCGATGCCTTCATCGAGCACGCCGTACAGGGTCACGCTGCTTTGCGCGAAGGCGGACGGGGCCGCCAGCGAGGTGAGTGCCGTGAAGGCGGCGGTGGCGATGACATTCTTTTTCATTGTGAGCTCCAGACTTTGGTAATGAGTGACCTCAGTGGGTCGAAACGGGGTTCGACCGCCTGTAAAGGCCGCTGCTTTTGGCAAAGCCCGGATTCTGCTATTCGAGATGGGATTCGCGTATGAGGCACATCCCTGGATAAACGTGATTTTTTCGAATGTTTGTCCCGCGAATTATTCGCTTGTGGTGCGCCGTGCCCCAGAGAAAAATTCCGTCCATGCACCTTTGGCATGAAGGCGATAGCCGAAGGCAATGCGCCACCGCACCAGGTTTTCAGGAGACGAGATGCGACTCGATCGGAATTTTGCTAACGGCTGCTTTATCGACGCGGCAAGCGACGAGCTCATCGCCGTCACCAACCCCGCCACCGAAGCCGTGATTGCCCACGTCACGGGCGCCACCGAAGCCGAGGCGATCGCCGCGGTCGACGCCGCAGCCGCCGCGCAGAAGGGCTGGCGCAAGCTGCCTTCGGCCGAGCGCGCGGTCTATCTGCACAAGCTCGCCGACGCGCTCACCGAATGCGCGCCCGCCATCGGCGCGGCGCTCGCGCTGGAGTCGGGCAAGAGCGTCGCGGACGCCACCAACGAAGCGATCTACGCCGGCCAGATCACCCGCTACCACGCCGAATGGGCGCGCCGCATCGAGGGCGAGGTGATTCCGAGCGACACGCCCGACGAAAACCTCGTGCTGCATCGCGAACCGATCGGCGTGGTCGCATGCCTGATCCCGTTCAACTACCCGGTCTATACGTTCATGCGCAAGGTGGCGCCCGCGCTGATCGCCGGCAATACCGTGGTGGTGCGCCCCAGCAACAACACGCCGACCTCCGCGTTCGAGATCGCCAGGGCAGTAGAGAAAGCAGGGCTGCCGGCCGGCGTCGTGAACATTCTCGCGATGAATCACGCAACCGCCGAGGCGCTTTGCACGCATCCGAAGGTCGGCATGATCACGCTGACCGGCAGCGTCGGCGCGGGGCGCAAGGTGCTTGAATACTGCAAGGCGAACATCGCCAAGCCGTCGCTCGAACTCGGCGGCAAGACGCCCGCCATCATCGAGGCGGATGCCGATCTCGAGAAGGCCGCGCGCGATCTGGTCGCATCCAAAACCACGCACTGCGGGCAGCTTTGCACGGCGATCGAACGCGTCTACGTTCAGGAAAGCGTGCATGACCGTTTCGTCGCGCTGCTGAAGAAGCACATGAGCGCGGTGGAAAGCGGCGATCGTGCCGAACAGCCTTCGCTGATGGGGCCGCTTGTCAACGACGCATCGCGCCAGTCGATTCACGGGATGGTGGAACGCGCGATCGCTGCGGGCGCCACGCTCGAAACCGGCGGCAGGCTGCCGCAAGGCAAGGGCTTTTTCTATCCGGCCACGTTGTTGTCGAACTGCCGTCAGGACATGGAAATCATCCAGGAAGAAACCTTCGGTCCGATCATGCCGGTCGTCAAATACCGCACGCTCGACGAAGCCCTGGAGATGGCCAACGACCATCAGTTTGGATTGTCGTCGGTGCTCTATACCGAGAACTACCGCAGTGCGATGAAGATCGCCAACGGCATCGAGGCAGGCGAGTTGTATGTGAACCGTACGCCGGCCGATCCGTATCAAGGTTTCCACGCGGGCTGGAAACGCTCGGGTCTCGGCGGCGACGACGGCAAGCACGGCATGCTCGAATTCACGCAGACCCGTCTCGTGGTCATGAAGTACTAAAGCTGAAAAGCTGAAACCGGCGCGTGCCGCGCGATTCGGAGTAGACGGCACGCGTTGCTTTAAAACCCGCAAAAACGCAGCCAATCCGCTGCACTTATAAAAATATTTGAAGACCCGGCGGCCCGGTGAACCGGCGCTGCGTCTTCCAGGAGCGCTCACGTGTCATCTCAACCCGTTCAAACCACCGCTTCGCTCGCCTCGAGCGCCGCGGAAACCGCATTGCAAGCCAACAAGGCTCAACGCTACATCCAGCTCATGTTGCTGGTCGTGGCGGCCGGCGCGATTTACCCGATTCTGTATCTGCGGCAGGTCTATCAGCCGACGATGCTCGAAGTGTTTCACATCACCGATAGTCAGCTCGGCTATCTGTATTCGTCGCTCGGCACGATCTTCCTGCTGAGTTACCTGCCGAGTGGCTGGCTCGCCGACCGGATCGCGCCGCGTCTGCTGATCTGCTTTTCGCTGATCGCAACTGGCGTGCTCGGGCTGTGGTATTCGACCGCGCCGTCGTTCCAGATGCTGATGCTGATTTTCGGTGGCTGGGGATTGTCGACCGGGTTGACCTTCTGGGCTGCCGTGATCAAGCGCGTGACGATGATCGCCGGCACGCACGAGCAGGGCCGTTTCTTCGGTTTGCTCGATGGTGGACGTGGCCTGATCGAAGCCATGCTCGCGACCATCGCGATCACGCTGTTCGCCTGGTTCACGCAGACCAAAGGCGAACCGGTGACGGCTGGCTTCAAGCTGGTCGTCTACATGTACGCGTTTCTGTGCATCGCACTGGGCGTGGTGCTTGCGCTGGTTAAAGATCCGCAAGGCGCTAAAGACGCGGCGGCCAACCGCGCCACGAAGAAACGCAGCAACGTGCTGGTCGATCTGAAAACGCTCGCGTCGATTCCTGAGTTGTGGCTGGTCGCGGCTATTGTGTTCTGTGGTTACCAGGTGTTCTGGGCGACTTACAGCTTTTCCGCGTATCTGCACGAAGGCGAAATCGGCTTGACGGTGGTGATGGCCGGCACGATCACGACGCTCAAGCTGTGGATGCGACCGATCGGCGGCATCGGCGGGGGATTTCTTGGCGACCGTTATTCGAAAGTCTCTGTGCTGGTGATCGCGCTCTTTCTCGCCGCACTGTCGCTGCTTGGTCTGATGGCGGCGCCGCGTATCTCGAGCCATGTGCTGCTGGTGTTCCTCGTGCTGTTCATCGGCATTCTGACTTACGCGATTCGCGGGCTGTACTGGTCGCTGCTGGATCGCTGCAATATCCCGGTCGAAACGATGGGCCTCGCTATCGGCCTGATCTCCGTACTCGGCTATTCGCCCGACGTGTTCCTGCCGTTGATCAACGGTTATCTGACGCAGAACTTCCCGGGCGTCTTCGGTTACCAGCTTTACTTCGGCTATGTGGCCGGAATGGCGGCGCTCGGCGGCTTTGCCGGCCTCGCGCTGAGAAACATGCTTAGCAAAAAAGGGGTTGCGTAAATGAAAGTCGTCTCGCTCGAAACGCATATCGTCGCCGTACCGCCGCCGCATGTGGGCGGCATGTACTGGATCTTCGTCAAGCTCAAGACCGATTGCGGTATTGAAGGCGTCGGCGAAATCTATTCGGCGACGTTCCATCCGAAAGCGATGACCCACATCATCGACGATGTATTCGGCCGTTATCTGCTCGATAAGGACCCGCACCATATCGAGCGGCTCTGGCGCGAAGCGTATTCGAGCGGCTTCACGCAACGCCCCGATCTGACGATGATGGGCGTGGTCAGCGGGCTGGAAATGGCGTGCTGGGACATTATCGGCAAGGCGGCGAACAAGCCGGTGTACGAACTGCTCGGCGGCATGGTGAATCAGCGTCTGCGCTCGTACACCTATCTGTATCCGAAGAACAGCCGCGGTGAATACGACTACGACGATCCCGATCTCGCTGCCGAATGTGCGGTTGAGAACGTCAAGCGTGGTTTCACTGCGGTGAAGTTCGATCCGGCGGGGCCGTATACGGCTTATTCAGGTCATCAACTGTCGATGGAAGTGCTCGACCGTTGCGAGACCTTCTGCCGCCGTGTGCGCGAGGCTGTCGGCAGCAAGGCCGATCTGCTGTTCGGTACGCATGGGCAGATGGTGCCGTCGTCGGCAATCCGGCTTGCCAAGCGCCTCGAGAAATACGATCCGTTGTGGTTCGAAGAACCGGTGCCGCCAGGACAGGAAGGCGCGATGGCGCAAGTCGCGCAGCACACAAGCATTCCGATTGCCGCGGGCGAGCGCCTGACCACCAAGTACGAGTTTTTCAAGCTGCTCGAAGCGGGCGCGGCGTCCATTCTGCAACTGAACGTCGCGCGTGTGGGCGGCCTGCTCGAAGCGAAGAAAGTCGCGGCGATCGCCGAGGTGTATTACGCGCAGATCGCACCGCATCTGTACAACGGTCCGATCGGCGCAGCCGCCAGCATTCAGCTCGCCGCCTGCACGCCGAACTTCCTGATTCAGGAAAGCATCGGCACGTGGGACGGCTTCCACGCCGAAGTGTTGAAGAAGCCGATTCAATGGGAAGACGGCTACATCATTCCTTCGCAGGAACCGGGTCTGGGCGTGGAGTTGAACATGGACGTCGTTCGGCAGCACGCACCTTACACCGGCGAGCGTCTGCATCTGCAGATGGCAGCACTTCCTGCCGACGTGAAGGATCTCGCGCCGGCCAAGGGTTGAGGCCGGGTTTCAAGCTGTGGGTTTCCAGCTGTTTTACGCATTCAATGGATTGGGCGCCGCTTGGCGACATAGAGCATGAACTACGATTACATCATCGTCGGCGCGGGCTCGGCGGGCTGCATTCTCGCCAATCGCCTTTCGGCGTCGGGCCAATATTCGGTGCTGCTGCTTGAAGCGGGCGGCAAGGACAGCTCGTTCTGGTTCAAGATCCCGGTGGGTTTCACCAAGACGTACTACAACGAAACCTATAACTGGATGTATTACAGCGAGCCCGAAAAGGAACTCGACAGCCGGCCGATCTATTGCCCGCGCGGCAAGGTGCAGGGCGGTTCCGGCTCGATCAACGCGATGATTTACGTGCGCGGCCAGCCGCATGATTTCGACGACTGGGCTGCAGCGGGCAACCCGGGCTGGGCGTTTCGCGACGTGCTGCCGTATTTCCGCAAGCTCGAGTCGCATCCGCTCGGCAACACGGAGTATCACGGCGCGGACGGCCCGATCCGTATCTCGCCGATGAAGGATGCAGTCCATCCGATCTGCCATGTGTTCCTGAAAGGCTGCGACCAGGCCGGCTACAAGCGCAGCGACGACTTCAACGGCGAACGATTCGAAGGCGCGGGTATCTACGACGTGAATACGCGCAAAGGGCAGCGTTCGTCGAGCAGCTTCGAGTATTTGCATCCGGTGCTGACGCGTAAGAACCTGACGGTCGAGCGTGACGTGCTCGCGAGCCGCGTGCTATTCGACGGTAACCAACGGGCCATTGGTGTGAGCGTGACGCAGAACGGCGCGACGCGGCAGTTCATGGCGAATCGCGAGGTGATTCTGTCGGCGGGCGCGGTGGATTCGCCCAAACTGTTGCAACTCTCCGGCGTAGGCGATAGCGCATTGCTCGCGAAACATCGTATTGCGATGGTCAAGGAACTGCCTGCCGTGGGGCAGAATCTGCAGGACCATCTGTGCGTGAGTTTCTACTATCGCGCGAACGTTAAGACGTTGAACGACGAATTGCGCCCGTTGCTCGGCAAGCTCAAGCTCGGTCTGCAGTATCTGCTGACGCGCAAGGGGCCGCTCGCGATGAGCGTGAACCAGTCGGGCGGGTTCTTCAAGGGCAACGACCACGAAGCGCAGCCGAATCTGCAGTTGTACTTCAATCCGCTGTCGTACCGGATTCCGAAGAGCAACAAGGCGAATCTGGAACCCGAGCCGTATTCGGGCTTCCTGCTGGCATTCAACCCGTGCCGGCCGACGAGCCGCGGTTCGATCGAGATCGCGTCGAACCGTGCGGAAGACGCCGCGAAAATCCGCATCAACGCGTTGACCACGGAGAAAGACATCGACGAAGTGATCCAGGGTTGCGAACTGGTGCGCAAGGTGATGGCATCGCCGGCTTTGAAGGAGATCACGGTCGAGGAAATCTCGCCGGGGCCGCAGGTGAATACGCGCGAAGGCTTCCTGCAGTATTTCCGCGAGCAATCGGGTTCGATCTATCACTTGTGCGGTTCGTGCGCGATGGGCGACGACCCGCGCACCTCAGTGGTCGATGCGCGCTTGCGGGTGCACGGCGTTACCGGCTTGCGCGTGGTCGATGCGTCGATCTTCCCGAACATCACGTCGGGCAACATCAACGCGCCAACGATGATGGTCGCGGAGAAGGGCGCCGAGATGATCCTCATGGATGCGGCCGTCGAAGCTGCTTTTAAACCCGAAGCGGCGGAGCTGGCTGCGGCCGCCTGAGTTCGTCCGCCTCAACCCGCTTCGCCTAATTGCGCCGACTCCGACGAATCGAGTGCACGTTCGGTCAACCAGATTTCCTGCTGCAGCCAGTCGCGGAACAGTGCGACGTGCGGCAGCTCGTCCTGTTCCGCGCGCGTGACGAGCCAGTACGACTGGTGGCCGTCGACGTGCACATTGAGCACTTGTACCAACTGCCCGTCAGCCAGCTCACGCCCGATCATATGACGATCGGCGATGGTCACGCCGAGCCCGTCGATAGCGGCCCGGATCGCGTGATCGAGCAGATCGAATTCGTAGCCGCCGCGGGTGTCGACGTTTTCGATGCCCGCGGCTTTCAACCAGTGCTGCCAGGTCAGATAGCGCTGATCGGTGCTCGCGAGCACGTGCAGCAGCGTGAACTGATTCAGATCGATGGCCGCGCGGCCGGCCTGGCGCGCGAGCAAGGCGGGCGCGCAGACGGCGATATGCCGTTCGTTCATCAGCAGACGGTTGTCGAAACCTTCCCACTCGCCGTTGCCGAAACGGATGGCGCAGTCGAGCACGCCCGATTCGGCGAGATTGTCGTCGACGCGGGTCGACAGGCTGAGTTCGAGATGCGGATGCGCGTCACGCAGACGTCCGAGGCGCGGCATCAGCCAGCGGCTCGTGAAGGTGGGCGGCGCGTTGATACGCAGACGGTTGCGGTGGGTTTTCTCCTGCAGGCTGCGGACCGTGAGTTCGATGCGGTCAAATGACTGTTGCAGTGCTTGCAGGAGGATGCGGCCGGCGGCCGAGAGCTCGAGGTGGTGATGGTGACGCTGGAGCAAGGTCTCGCCGAGTTGGGCTTCCAGTTGCCGGACTTGCCGGCTGACCGCGCTTTGCGTCACGTTCAGCAGTTCCGCTGCGCGCGTGAAGCTGCCCGTGCGGCCGGCGACTTCGAAGGCTTTCAGCGCATTCAGCGCGGGCATTTTGCGTTTCAAGGTGGGGCACCCAAGGGTAGGCTGACGCGCGGCGGCGCGGGTGCCCGCTATTTTACTGTGTTGCCCTCGAGGCGCTAGAAGCGTGCACGTCTTGTGGCGGCGATGCGTTGGTGCCGCAAGACGTGCGGAGACCGACTGGTCAATACGCGATGCAGACCGACTTGCTCTCGGTATACGCATCCACGATGGCCTTGCCGTGCTCGCGTCCGATTCCGGATGCCTTGAACCCGCCAAACGGCATCGCCGGATCGACCATATTGTGCGTGTTGACCCAAACGGTTCCCGCCTCGATGCCGTCGACCAGCCTCAATGCCTTGTCGAGCTGATTCGTCCACACACTCGCGCCGAGACCGTATTCCGATGCGTTGGCCTGAATCAGGACTTCGTCGATATCGTCGTAGGGCATGGCCACCAGTACCGGTCCGAATACCTCCTCCCTGACCACGGAAAGCGGCTTGCATGCGCGATTGGCAATAACTGTCGGGCGCACAAAGAAGCCATCGGCATCAACGGCCGCGTCACGTGACAGAATCTCACCGCCTTCCTGCCGGCCTTGCGCAATCATTCCCATGACCTTGTCGCGGTGCCGCGCGGAAACCATCGGGCCCATCTGCGTTGCGGCGTCGAAGCCGGAACCCAAGGCGATTCCATCGGCCACGGCGGCGATACCTTGCACCACTTCGTCGTAAATCGAGCGCGCAACGTACAGGCGGGAACCCGCGGTGCAGACCTGTCCGTGATTGAAGAAGATTGCGCCGGCTGCGCCTTCGATGGCTTTCTTCGGGTCGCAGTCGTCCAGCACGATCACGGGACTCTTGCCACCCAGTTCCAGCGATGCGCGCTTCAGATCGCTAGCGCATTGGCGGCCGATGATGCGGCCGACTTCGGTCGATCCTGTGAAGGTGACCTTGTTCACCAGGGGATGCTTGACTAGGGCTGCGCCGGCGGTTTCGCCGCGGCCTGTGACGACGTTGAATACGCCTGGAGGGAAGCCGGCTTCGTGAGCCAGTTCGGCCAGGCGGATTGCTGTTAAAGGCGTTTCTTCCGCCGGTTTCAGCACGACTGTGCAGCCGCAAGCGAGGGCTGGGGCGATCTTCCAGACCGCCATCAGGAGGGGGAAATTCCACGGCACGATTGCGGCGACTACACCTGCTGGGACGCGTTTTGTTGAGGCGTTGTAGCGGGTGCCGGGTGGGAAGGGGATCGACAGGTCGAAGGTGGTGCCCTCGATTTTGGTGGCCCAGCCGGCCATGTAGCGGAGCCATTGGACGCTGCCTGAGACTTCCAGCATCTTGGAGAAGGCTATTAGTTTTCCCTGGTTCAGGGTTTCTAATGTGGCTAGTTCGTCGGTGTGTTGTTCTAACAGGTCGGCTAGTTTTAGCAGCAGACGTTCACGAGTGGCTGGCGGCATTCTGCGCCAGGTGTCTGACTCGAAGGCTGCTCTTGAGGTTTTGACCGCGTGGTCGATGTCGGTTTCTGATGCGTCTGGGAGGTGGGCGAGTTCTTCGCCTGTTGCGGGGTTGTAGATGGGGAAGGTTTTGCCTGCGGCGCTTGGGGTTTTTTCGCCGTTGATGAACATTGTTTTTGGTAGCTGCGGTGTTTGGGTTTTTTGTTCGGGCATGGTTTTGTCTCCGACGGGGTTAGATTGGTGATGTTTGGTTGGCGCTTTTTTTTGCTGCTTGCCTGCGGTGGTGCCTTTCCTTGTTTTGTTAGTGGTCTATTAGCGTTGCCCCTGTGCGGGGCAGCACCTACTTTTCTTTGCCGCCGCAAAGAAAAGTAGGCAAAAGAAAGCGGCTCAAACCACGCCTGCTAAGTGGGGCCCGCAGCTCGCAGACGGCAGTGGTGCATCTGGAATCTGTGTTCTCTCACATTCAACGTTCGTGACAAGGGAGTCATACTTCCCGACTCGCACTTTGTGCTCGTCGGAAGAGTCTGCCAGGCGGTGGTCATGGTTTAGATGCTCGTGGCACGCCTTTCTTTCGAACCAGTTGGTTGCTAATGTGCCGGCGCATAGCAGGTTCGTGATCGCGCTTAGTGCGTACAGCACGATGAATCCTTCGCCGAAAAAGTAGGGTGTTGTCGATAACGTTGCGCCCAATACCATCCCGATGTGGTGGGCTGCGCCGGGACAACTTGCGCTCAACGCGCTGCACGAATTTCTTCGCAGTTTCATCAGCGCCGGAATCGTCAGGCAGTCGAGAATCAGAAATATCTTTGCTGCGAGTAGTGCTAGGGTTGGACTGTCCACGGCTGCGAGGGCTCCAATTAACGCCGCTCGTAGCACGTACAGCACAATCAACATTCGTTTGTTGTTGCCGGAACGGTCGGCGATGAACGCCAGTGCGCAAACCGCACCCACCGAAAGCAAGACCTGCCATATCGGTTGGGCACCACTCATGCCGCAAATCGCAAACAACTGGAAACGCGCGAGACTGCCGCTCGATAAGCCCGCAAGCAATGCGAGCAGGGCGGTCGTGCCGGTCGCGCGGAGGGCTTCGGTCGACTGGTCCGTGTTTCGATTCGTGTACCGATTCCAATCGACATCTTCAGGAGACAATACTGGCGCGCCAACAAAATGACGCCCGTACAACAGCAACGCGCCACCCGCCACCACAAACAACCCAGCTATCGTGGTGGAATGCACCAGTCCACTCACATACGCCGGCACGATGCCGATTGCACTCATCGTGACGATCAATGTCACCGCCGTCGCAAGCGTGGCCCGCGGCCTGGATACGCGTGACATCAACAACGGTACGATCGTCATCGTTGCCAACGCCAACGCGCTCATCCACAGCGCGTTGGCTCGTTGACTAAGATCGGCTCGGCTCACCAGCGTCGCGGCGCCGCCCACGAGCAACACACAGGCCGTGCCGCTTAGTCCGCGTGTCGCGCCCGCTATATGCGCAACGGCACGCCGCACGTCGCACGTCATCGAATCACCGCTTGCAGCAGCCATGATCCGCAGACTTCCCATCCTCAACGCTGTTCTGATCCCGCTCGGACGGTAAGTCCATCGTCGGATTCGCGGAGAAGAAGTTGTTCGGCTTGAGCATGAAGCCGGCGTATTCCACGGGCATCACGGGGAAGTCCTCGGGTTTGCACACGTGCGTGTGGCCGAAGCTGTGCCACAAGACAATGTCCTCGTTCTCGATGTTGCGGTTCGCCTCGATATAGCGCGGCAAGCCGTCACCGCCCGCGTGCTGGTTCGGATAGTCGCCGCTCGCGTAGCGCTCGGCCGGATCGAATGGTGTGACCCACACGTGACGTGTCGCAAAGCCGCCGCGTTGGCGGACCTTCGAGCGTTCGTCGGCGAGCATCAGCGGGGAGTCGTTCACGATCAGCTTGTAACCAGGATTCGCGCCGACGGCGTTCTTCACGTTCGGATTGGTCACCTTCCAGTAACGTCCGGTGCGGCCGTTCGCGAGGCGTGCGGCTTCGCTCTCGGTCTTGAACACCTGTTTGGTGGTGTCGAATACGTTGCCGTACGGATTCGTTTCGCCCATCGGACGCGGCACGAATTCGTGTTCGGTCACGGTGTTGCGTTCGCCGTCCACCATCATGTGTATCCGCGCATTGAAGAAGTGCTGATGGGTCGGGCCGCCAAGGTTTTCGGTGATCATGCCGCCCCACGGATACGTGTCGCCGTCAGCCACCGCCGAGGTTTGGACGATGCCGGTCAGCTTGCATTCGAGCTGGATGGTGCCGTCCTGGTACAGGTACCAGTAGAAGCCGTAGTCGTAGTTGCCGACCGTCGCGAAGAAGGAGATCACGAGGCGTCGCGAGCGACGCATTTCGAAGACACCGGTGCGGAACTCGTAGTGCTTCCACAGGGTGCCGTAGTCCTCTTCGTGCATGCACACGGCGTTTTTCATCACGAACGCATTGCCGAAATCGTCGGCGGACGGAATGTCGAAATAGCGGATCGTGCCGAGACAATCGCAACCGAGTTCAAGCTGATTCGCCAGTTTGCCGAGGCCGTACTCACCGGCATCGAATGCGCTCTTCCAGTAGTGATTCGTGCTCGGGTCGGAGTAGGGCACGCACATCTCCGTCACGCTCGCACGGTAGATGATCGGCCGCGCGTTCTTGCCGTCGTCCCATGACAGTTGATGCAGCACCAGACCTTCGCGCGGCGTAAACCCGACGCGGAAGCTCCAGTTCTGCCAGCTCACGTGCCAGCCGTCGATCTTGAAGCTCGGGCCGTCGGGTTGGCTGATCGACAGCGGTTTGAGCGTGTTGCGCGGCTCGCCGAGGCTCGGCGTATCGTAGTTGTGCCTCGCGCGCGGAATCGGAATGATGCGGCCATCGTCCACCAGTTCGATCACTTTTTTCTCGAGCAGATCGACCACCGCCACCACGCCCTCGATCGGATGCGCGTAACCGTTGTCGGTCACGGTCTCGCGGTAGTAGCTCACGCAACGCACGAGGCGCCGGCCATTCTCGTTCTCGCGGTCGAAGCAACCGGCGGAAAACGGATCGACCTGGACACGTTCCAGATCCTTCTCGGTCAAACCGCGCTTCATCACCGCAACGCGCCATGCGTCGTCGCTCTTGACGATCTGCTCGGCGTTCATGAAGTCTTCGATCATGATCGGCGGCTGGCCATAGGGCGCCTGATCGAACGGCAGCACGTTGCGCGAGGCGATTTTTTTCTCTCTCAGGTCCACATGGAATTCGGTGGTCGTGCCATTCGTGCGATCGATTGCGAGGACGAATGCCGTGCGCGAAAAATATTCGCCGGTCTTGAATGCGATCACTTCGGCCTTCGGCGGCTCCCGCAATTCGACCATCGGAAAGCGCACGTGCCCGTCGAGATTTTCGGCGGCCTTCACGAGATCGCAGGCAAGCTGCATTTCGTCCGGACTCAGCGGATCGAGCGGATGAACGGGGGCGTGTGCGGTTTTCGTGGCATTCGTGTTCATAAGGTTCCCGTAAGGAGTGTGCTGGACCGGACTGCGTGCGAGGCTGCGTGAAACGTGCCGAACGCTGAGTCGATGGCAAATCGTAGGAACCCAATAATATTTTCGCGCTTGCTTATCGCGCCAAATGAACGATAAAGTGCGCCACGAGGAAGAACACTGCAGCACATCAGCGAAGACTTGAGAGGAGACGCTCAGCATGAAAAAAGTCACGCTCAACGGTAGTTTCCCGATGATCCGCGCCGCGGTCATGGGGCCGGTTGTGCGCGCACTCGATGCATCAGGCGCCAATTGCGACGCGCTGCTCGAAGCGTTCGGCATGAGCCGCAAGCTCCTTTCGAATCCCTATGAAATCCTGCCGCTGACGCGTTACGTGGCGGCCTTCGAGCGTGCAGCCGAAGTACTCGGCGAGCCGTCGCTCGGCCTGCGTCTCGGCAGCGAATTGCAGGTGACGGAGCTCGGGCCGGCAGGTCTCGTGTTTCTATCGTCGCCGACCTTGAATGCGGCAGTGCGCAAGTTCTCGCTCGCGCTAGCGTCGTGGCAGAACACCACGACCTGCGAGTTGCTGCGCGACGGCGAATGGCCGGTATGGACCTATCAGATCGCCAATCCGCAGATCTGGCCGCGCCGGCAGGACGCGGAATACAGCCTCTCGACGATGTGCCATATGATCCGGGCCGTGCGTGGCGCGGCGTGGAATCCGGCGGAAGTGCATTTCGAACATGCCGCGCCAGCTGACCTCAAACCGTATGCACGCATTTTCCGCGTACCGGTGCGCTTTCAGCAGCCTTTCAATGGTGTGATCCTGCGTCCATCGGATCTCGATGCGCCGCTCAAAAGCGCCGACACGCAAATGGCGCGCATGATGGAGCGCCACGCCACCGATCTGATTGCGCGCGATGCGGTGCCCCACAGCATCGCCGACCAGGTTCGCGATCTGGTGACGCGGCGGCTCGCGCACGAAAAGCTGATCGTTGCCGACATCGCGAAAGATCTCGGTCTCTCTCATCGTTCATTGCAGCGGCATTTGGCCGAGGCGGGGACTTCCGTGCGGCAGATCGTGCGCGAAGAGCGGCAGCGTAGTGTGGAAGGACTGCTTGAACGCGAAGGGCTCACCAACGCGGCGATCGCCCGCGCCGTGGGTTATGCCGACGCAACCGTGCTGTGGCGCGCGACGCGCAACTGGAAAAAACAATAAAGGTGGTGGCGCCGCAGTTGCTTTCATTTTGAAAGAACTTGAAGGCGCAATCCTCACACAAAAAAACTTCAGTTTCCTAACTATTCGCTGCGAACCGCATTGCTTGAGACGCTCGCGAGCATTGGCGCAATTTATCGAAAATTTGGCGCAGTTCGCGAAGTCGCTTTATTTTTTAGCTACCTACCATGCGCTCACACCGAAACTTCGAACGTCGGTCAAGCGAGCGTCTGGACCAGTATTTGCAGGGTTTAGGCGAGTTCCAGACTAGCCAACAAAATAGAGGCAGCGATGAATGAACCCTACTCTCCGACCCGTCTGGTCGACGCGGAGAATCCCGTGGAACTGAAGGGCAATACGCTGGGCCTGTGGCAGATCGTGTTTCTTGTGATTTCCGCGGCCGCGCCGCTTACCGGCATGCTCGGTGCGGTGCCGCCCGCGATCAGCTTGGGCAATGGCGCCGGCATTCCGGGCGCGTTCGTGATTGCCGGCGTCGTGCTGCTGATCTTTAGCGTGGGCTTCGCGTCGATGAGCCGGCATGTGGTGCGCGCCGGTGCGTTTTACGCGTACATTACCGCCGGACTTGGCCGGCCGTTGGGCATGGCCGGCGCACTCGTCGCGCTGATGTCGTACACCTTCATCCAGATCGCGCTGTATGGCCTGTTTGGATTCTTCTGCACGGTGATTCTTTCTCCACTTCTGCACACGGCGATGCCCTGGTACGGCTATTCGCTGATCTGCGTGGCGGTGGTGCAATTCACCGGCATCCGCGGTATCGATCTGAATAGCCGGCTGCTCGGCGTGCTGATGTGTCTGGAACTGGGCATCCTGTTGCTGCTTGCGATTGCGATTGTCGTGCATGGTGGTGGCCCGAACGGCCTCACGCTCGCGCCGTTCACGCCGGAGCATGTGTTCAGCGGCCACCTGGGCATTGCGGTGATGTTTGCCTTTGCGTCGTTTATCGGTTTCGAAGCGACGGCGATTTACGGCAAGGAATGCCGGGACCCGAAAGTGACTGTGCCACGCGCGACGTACGTGTCGGTGATGCTGATTCTCGTGTTCTTCGCTTTCGTCACGTGGACGATTGTTTGCGCGTATGGACTCAACGACGTGGTCGCGGTTGCGACGAAGCAGCCGGGCGACTTCTGGTTCATTCAATCCGGCAAGTACCTGGGTGGTGCGGTGACGACGGTGATGAGCTTCCTGTTGCTCAGCAGTATCTTCGCGAGCCTGTTGTCGTTTCATAACACACTGGTGCGGTATATCCACGCGCTGAGCCTGGAGGGCATCCTGCCGCAAGCGCTCAACCGCGTGCACGAAAAGTACCGTTCGCCGTATGTGGCGAGCTATCTGCAAACGCTCTCCGTGTGCGTTCTGCTCGGGCTCTTCATCGCGGCAGGCAGCGATGCGTTCAACATCGTGTTCAGCTGGAGTTCGGCGCTCGGCACGATTGGTATTGTGATGTTGCAAGCGGTGACGAGTTTCTCCGTCATCGCGTTCTTCCGCAAGACGCGCAAGGACACGCGCGTATGGCACTCGTTCGTCGCGCCTCTCGTCGGTGGCATCGGCCTGCTGTATATCGGCGTGATTCTGGTGCGCAATCTCGACGCGCTCAGCGGCTCCGATAGCCCGATCGTCAAGTCCTTCCCCTGGATCGTATTCGCGGTGGCGCTCTCCGGCGTCGTGATCGGTCTCATCTTGCGCAAGAAGCGACCGGATATCTACGCGCGCTTCGGGCAGTAATCGAACAGCCCGCAAGACACCCAGCGCGCGCTAGCTCGCCACGTTCTAACGATCGACTGTTGCCGTTCATTCCTGAACGGCGGCGGAATGGTGTCGTTCGTTTGAGGCGTCCAGTTTGTTCTTGCTGATTTCACCACTCAACTTCCGGCTAAAAAATATGGCAGACACATTCGTCAAGCGCTCGGCGCTTGCGCTGGCCGCGTGCGGCCTCGCGATGGGCGCACATGCGCAATCTTCGGTGACGCTTTATGGCACGGTCGACGCCGGCGTCGTGTACACCACCAACCAGCAGACGACGCTCGCCGACGGCAGCACCAACGGCCGCGCGAATTATCAGCTGGCGGGCGGCAATCTGGTGCCGTCGCGTTGGGGTTTGACGGGCGCTGAAGATATCGGTGGCGGCACCACGGTGAACTTCACGTTGGAGAACAGCTTTCTGATCGGCAACGGTGCGATGCTGCAATCGAATACGCTGTTCAACCGCAACGCATGGGTCGGTTTGAACAACGGTACGTACGGCGCGCTGACGTTCGGCCGTCAATACGATCCGTTCTCCGACTACATGGGGGCGTACGCATCGAGCAATAACTGGGCGACGCTGTACGGCTCGCATTTCGGCGACGTCGACAACCTCAACGAAGCGTTCAACTTCAACAACTCGATCAAATACATCAGCCCGAGCTTCGGTGGTTTGACGGTGGGCGGCTTGTTCAGCCTGGGTGGCGTGGCGGGGAATTTCTCGCAGAACAAGGGCTGGGCATTGGCGGCGAATTACGCGCAGGGGCCGTTGTCGTTGAGCGCGGGATATCTCGAGTTGAACCAGCCGTTGCAGGCAGCCTTGGGCGGCACGACCGGGTATATCGGCGACTTCAGTTGCGCGAACGCCGACGCGTCGTATTGTTTGCTGCAACAGGCGAGCAAGGTGAGGATTTTCGGAGCAGGGGGTTCGTACGCGTTCGGCAAGGCGGGCGTGGCGCTCACCTATACGCATACGCGCCTATCACAGAGCCAGTATTTCGCGAGTGCGGCAACGCCCGCGGGGAAAGATATTTCTTTCGACATTGCCGAGTTGAACACGACCTATATGGTCGCGCCGGATTTGCAGCTTGGTCTGGCCTATATTTTCAACGACGCAAAACCGAGCAGCAGCGCGTCGACCCGCGTGCACCAGATCAACCTTGGCGCGGTGTATAGCCTGTCGAAGCGGACGGCGGTTTATGCGGTAGCGATCGGGCAGAAATCTTCCGGCGCAGGGCTGGGGATCAATCCGTCGACGGGGCAGACGGAAAATCTGGCGCAGATTCCGAATATCGTCAATTCGGACACGGACAAGCAACTCTCCGTGATCGTGGGCTTGCGGCACAATTTTTAATCTGCCAACGCGGCGCTGGCAAACCGATCAACGGAGCCAACGCCGCATCCCGACTCACGCAACATGCCGCGCGGGAAAAAATTAATCGGCGAGGCGCTTGTCCGAAAGCGCGTTCTGGCAATCCGCCAGCACCTGCTTCACCAGTCGCGCCTGCGGGTCGAGTTCGTCTGTATCGAGAATTTCTTCGACCGCATCCCGCGCCCAGTCGGCCTCGACAAATTTCGCGTGCCGCTGCGCAATCTCCAGTGCGGTTGCCGACAACCTGGCGATACTCAACCAGTCTGCTTCCCGGGACCGGTAGTCGAGCCACTTATGAGCGGCCTGCACGTGAAACGCCGCGTCAGGCCAGTCCTCATTCAGGTAATAAGCGCCCAGGCAGCCGCAGGTGAGCCAGCACAACAGCTCCAAACGGTCCCGTGGACTCAGATGATGGCGTACATCACTCATGGCGACGCTCGCTGCTGAAATTTGCGTTCCGATTAGGGCGGCAAGCCGCCCTCCGCTTACGTTACACAATATCACGCAGAATTCACGAGCGGCAATGCCTGACTGACCCTGGCGACTCCGGCACCACAAACACCACGGGGTAACCCGCAGGCGGCCTGACTCCGCTAGCGCGTAGCGACGATAAACAGCCGTGGGAAGGGCAGCAGCACGGTGCCGTCAGCCTGGGCCGGATAAGCTCGCGCGATCGCATCACGGTAGCGCCCGAGGAAGACGCCGTGTTCGCTCTCGTCGAGTTCGGCGAGGAACGGCCTCAGCGCGCTGCCCTTGAACCACTCGACCACCGCGTCCGCGCCGCCCGCGAGCGGGTGATGGTAGACGGTGCGCCATACGTCGACCCGCGCGCACAGTGGCTTGAGCAACGCGTAGTACCAGTCGGCGCCATAGCGCATGGTGCGTTCCACCCCCCTCAGCTTGTTCGCCCAGAGGCCGTCCGCCGCGATTTCGCGCAGCAGACGGTGCGCGGGTTCGTCGAGGTTGTCCGGCATCTGCACGGCCAGGTTGCCGCCCGGCGCAAGTTTTTTTACCAGCGATGGAAACAGTTGCTCGTGATTCGGCACCCACTGCAGCACGGCGTTGGCGAGGATCAGGTCGTAAGGGCCTGGCGCATCCCACGTTTCGATGTCGCTCACCTCGAACTGGAATTGCGGGAGGCGCTTGACGGCCGCCGCGATCATGTCGGCGGAACTGTCCATGCCGCTGACCTTCGCGCCGGGCAGGCGGGCCGCCAGCGCTTCGGTGGAATTGCCAGGCCCGCAGCCGATGTCCACCGCCACTCGCACATCCGTTGCCGGCACCGCAGCCAGCAGATCCCTGACCGGACGCGTGCGCTCGTTTTCGAATAACACGTACTGTTTTGCCTGCCAGTTCGTCGATGAAGTCATCTCTCGCTCCTTTGTCCCGATTGCGCCCAATTGCACCGATTTCCGGACCGTTTTCGCTGACATCCACGCACAGCGTGTGGTGTCGAATCGATCCAATGCGCTCATTCTGTGCGGTGGCGAAGGCGGAGTAAAATGAATTTATCATTCCAATTCCTTCATTTTTCTAATGAAAATCGACACGCTCGGCGTACAGGCGTTCGTCGCGATCGCGGATCGCGGCAGCTTTCAAGGCGCCGCCGATTCACTGCACGTCACGCAAACGGCCATTACGCAGCGTCTGCGTAAGCTCGAAACGTATCTCGGCGTCACGCTGATCGAGCGGACCACGCGTTCCATGGCACTGACGGAAATAGGGCGCAGTTTTCTGCCGCAAGCGCGCCGCTTGTTGGGCGAGCTTGCCGATGCGCTGGTGGAAATTCGTGAGACGGGCGTGGCCCGTCGCGGCGATGTGTCGATCGCCTGCGTGCCGACCGTGGGCGTGCAGTATCTGCCGCGCATTCTGCAGGCCTATGCCGCGCGTTATCCGCATAACCGCATCAAGATTCTCGATCACGCGTCGTCCGCAGTGGAGGAGGCGGTGCTGCGCCGGGAGGTGGAGTTCGGCATCAATATCGCCGGCGAGCGTCATCCCGATCTTGCCAGCGTGCCGTTGACTGAAGACCGCTACGTGCTGATCTGCCATGAAGATCATCCGCTGGCGAAACGGCGGCGCATCGCCTGGCAGCAATTGCAACCGTATCCGCTGATTTTTGCCGGCGAGGTCAGCGGCAATCGCGCATTGCTCGATGTCGCGCTGGAAAAGAGCGAACTGGCGCTGCGCTCGTTTTATGAAGTGCAGCGCAGTTCGACTGCTGTCGGGCTGGTCGCTCAGGGTGTGGGTGCGGCCGTCGTGCCGGCGCTCGCCATTCAGAAGGGCGCGTATCCGACGGTTCGCACGGTTGAGCTCACGCATCCGGTGGTTTCGCGCACGCTTGTTCTCGTGGCGCGTAAGACCGCTCAGTTGTCGCCGGCGGCGCAGGCGCTTTACGACATGATTCTGGAACAGGCGACGTTGAAAGCGTGATTCCTGCGCCGGACCCTATAAACACTGCGCGCGCAAACAACTCGCCGCATGACTCAGATCGTCCTCGATCGCGCGTCGCACGCCGGCCGCATCCCGCGCCTTCGCGGCGTTCAGCAAGTCGTCGTGGGCATCGTTGAGCGTGGCGGCGAACTGCGCGTCGCCAAACAACAGATTCGAAATCGGCCCGACCTGTAGCCACACCGTTTCGATCAACTCGAGCAAAAGCGGCGAGCCGGCCGCGCGGTAGAGAATCAGGTGAAACGCCTCGTTGGCGTCGAGATAGCCCTTGGCGTCGGCGATCCGCAAGGCCTGCACCATCTGCGCATTCAGTTTTTCCAGCGTTTCCAGATCGTGCTCGCTGAGATGCGGCACGCCCAGTTCGGCGGCCTGGCCTTCGAGAATCAGGCGCACGCGCAGCACGTCGTCGAATTGTTCTTTCGACAGACGTGGCACCGTCACGCCGCAATTGGGCACGTTCACCAGCGCCGATTCGGCGGCGAGGCGCTGCAAGGCGGAGCGCACCGGCATTTCGCCCACGCCGAGTTCGGCGGCGACGTGACGGATCTTGATGCGCTCGCCCGGCACGAAGCGCCCGATCGTCAGCCACTGCCGTAGCGTTTCGTAGGTCTGGTCCTGCAGCGTGTGATGGCGCGAAGTTTTCATAAAGCTCGACAGGTCAGTTCCGCAAGGCAGGCGTCGAATGTGGAAACCAGTCTGTCGACGTCGGCCGCCGACGTGTCGGGGCATACCAGGATCATGTTGTGAAACGGCGTGATCAGCACCCCGCGATTGAGCAGGTACAGGTGCAGGATGTGCTCCAGTTCCGGGTCGAGCTGGCGGCCGGCTTCGTCACCGTTGCGCGGCGGCGTCGGCGTGAACTGGAATTCGGTGCGGGCGCCGACGCGCGTTACGCACCACGCGAGGCCGTGGCGTGCGATCGCATCCTTCAGACCGGTCTCGATTCGCTCGGCGAGCGCGAACATGTGATCGTAGGCGGCGTCGGTCATGACCTCGGCGAGCGTCGCGCGGATCGCGCTCATCGCCAGCATATTCGCCGTGAGGGTGGTGCCGATGCCTGAGTGGCCGGGCGGTGCGCTGCGCTTGGCGTGCTGCGCGCGGGCCGCGAGCTCCGCGCTGAACCCATACACCGCGCACGGAAAACCGCCGCCCACCGGTTTGCCGAGGATGAACAGATCGGGTTCGAGGCCGTACGCTTTCGTGTAACCGCCGGGGCCGCAGCTGATGGTGTGGGTTTCGTCGATCGCGAGCAGCGTGCCGTAGCGGCGTATGAGCGCTTGCGCTTGCCGCCAGTAGTCAGGTTCGGGCAGCACCATGCCGATGTTGGTCATCGCGGGTTCAGCCAGCACGCAGGCCACTTCGCCGTCTTTCAGCGCGTTTTCCAGCGCGGCCAGATCATTGAACTCGATCACGTGCGTGGTGCCGAGCAGGTCGTGCACCTGGCCGATCAGGCTGTCGCGCTGTTGCGGCTGGCCGTCGATGAGATCGACGAACACGTCGTCCACGGTGCCGTGATAACAACCGTTGAAGATCAGGATCTGTTTGCGCCCGGTCGCCGCGCGCGCCCAGCGCAACGCAAAGCGGTTGGCGTCGCTCGCGGTCATCGCGAACTGCCAGTAGGGTAGGCCGAAACGGCGCGCGAGTTCTTCTCCGACCCACGCGGCATCCTCGCCCGGCAGCATGGTCGTCAAACCGCGCTCGGCCTGGGCTGCCAACGCGCGGGCCACGGGCGCTGGCGAGTGGCCGAACATCGCGCCGGTGTCGCCGAGGCAGAAGTCCGCGTAATGATGACCGTCCACGTCGGTAAACGCGGCGCCGCGTGCTTCTTCGACATAGAGCGAGAAGGGCGTCGACCAGTCGTTCATCCAGTGCAGCGGCACGCCGAACAACAGGTGGCGCGCGGCGCGTTCGGACAGCGCGCGCGATGTCGGCATGGCGTCGGCAAACGCGCGGCGTTCGCGTTCGACGAGCGCCTGTGCGCGCTCCCAGTTGATACCTTGGCGAGTATTCAAATCCAGCTTCTCCGATGACGTTTCCATAAGCCGCCCGCACTCACACGAGCAGTTGCAGATGCTCGCGCTCCCACGCGGTAATGCCTTGCGAGAAGGTTTCGAACTCCTTTTCCTTCACCGCGCAATAGGCCTGCACGAACTTGTCGCCGAGCACGTCCGCGAGTTCGGTGCACTTGAGGAGCGCCTTGAGCGCATCTTCGAGACCGCGCGGCAATTCGTATTCGAGATCGTAGGCGCTTTCGATCATCGGCGCCGACGCTTCCTGCTGCTCCACCATGCCGAGATAGCCGCAGGCGAGGGTGGCCGCCATCGCCAGATACGGATTGACGTCGACGCCCGGCACGCGGTTTTCGAGCCGCCGGCCGTCCGGTCCGGAGTTCGGCACGCGGATGCCGCAGGTGCGGTTGTCGTAACCCCAGCGCACGTTGATCGGCGCGGCGGTGAAGCGCGACAGGCGCCGGTAGGAGTTCACGTAGGGCGCGAACATCGGCATGGCTTGTGGCATGTACTTCTGCAGGCCCCCGATGTAGTTGAAAAATAGCGGGCTCGCCGTTCCATCGGGCAGCGAAAAGATGTTTTCGCCGGTTTGACTGTCGACGATGCTCTGATGAATATGCATCGCGCTGCCGGGTTCATGTTCCATCGGCTTGGCCATGAAAGTCGCGAAAATGCCATGACGGAAGGCGGTTTCGCGCACCGCGCGCTTGAACAGGAACACGCGGTCGGCAAGATCGAGCGCATCGCCGTGCGAAAAATTGATCTCCATTTGCCCCGCGCCGACTTCATGCACGAGCGTTTCGACGCCGAGATGCGTGGTCTCGCAGAAACGCGAGAGGTCCTGGAAGAACGGATCGAATTCGTTGACGGCGTCGATCGAGAACGACTGGCGGCCGGCTTCGCTGCGCCCTGCGCGACCGAGCGGCGGGCGCAGCGGTTCATGCGGATTCTTGTTCTGCGCGATCAGGTAGAACTCCATCTCCGGCGCGACCACCGGGCGCCAGCCTCTTTCCTCATAGAGCTTCAGCACACGCCGCAACACCGCGCGCGGTGAAATGCCGATCGGTTTGCCGTCGAGTCCGACACAATCGTGGATCACGACCGCGACCTGTTCGATCGCCCACGGTACGAGCCGCACCGTGTTGGGATCGGGGATGCAGACCATGTCGGGATCGCTCGGCCCGACAAAGCGCTCGAAATCCGCGAACTCGCCGTTGACGGTGATCATCAGCAGCGCGTTCGACATGTGCATCTTGCCTTCCGAGAGAAACAGGTTCTTCGGCACGATCTTGCCGCGCGCGACGCCTGTCATGTCCGGTATCACGCACTCCACTTCATGGATGCGGTGATGTTCCAGGAATTCACGCAGGTCGTCGCGTAGGTCGCTTTGCAAGGTTGACTCCAGTCGGTTGATGAAGACGGCGCGAAGCGCGGCTGCAAACCTTGCGCGAACGAGCCTGTTCGGAAAAGCTGGGTATTTTGCATCATGAGATTTGATCAAATCATCGCACGGATTTTCCCTTTTGGGAAATTTGATCAAATATCATCGGTTGATCGAGGGAACCTGAGAATCACCCATGACCGATGCACCGTGCTCGCCACGCCCGTCGCCGGCCCAATGCGTTGCGACCTTGCATACGATTGCCGCCGCCGTCTCCTTGCTGGAGCGGCAGGGGATTGGCGCTGAGGTGTTGCTGGCGGGAAGCGGCGTTAGCGAGGGCGATTTGCGTCAGCCGTCCGGGCTCGTCACGCACGCGCAGGAACTGATCGTGTTCGCCAACGCGTTGCAGGCTTGCGGCGATACGCGCATCGGCCTCGATATCGGCCGCGCCATGCATATCTCGAGCTACGGCATCCTCGGTTACGCGATGCTGGTGAGTCCCACGCTTGGCGACGCGCTGCAGTGCGCCCAGGACTTTCCCCTACTGCTTGGAAGCTACTTCAAGGTATCGCTGCGCCGCAACGCAGATGTCGCGGCGATCGTCGCGGCCGATTACCGCTACCGGCCGGATCTCGCCGTGATCAATACGGACATGTGTCTCGCGTCGATGTGGGCGGTGGTCTGCGACGTGCTGTCAGCGCGGCGCGCGCCATCCGCGCTCGAGGTAACGTTCGGCGCACCGGCTCACGCGGACGCCTACGAAGAGCGGATCGGCCAACGCGCCACCTTCGACGCTGCCGAAAACGCGCTGATTTTTCCGGCCAGCTGGCTCGACGAACCGCTGCCCCTCGCCGAGCCGGTGAGCTATCTGATGTCGCGTCAGCAATGCGCGCAACTCGAGCGCGAATGGGCTACCGCGGCGGGCAACGACGTCACGGCGCGCAGCCTGCGCCTGCTGTATTCCGACCCACGCCGCTACGGTTCACTGCGCTCGCTCGCCGATGCGCTGTGCGTGTCGGAGCGCACGCTCCGACGGCGTCTCGCGGGCAGCGGCTCCGCTTTCCAGGCGCTGCTCGACCGCGTGCGCCACGATCTCGCGCTCGACTACCTGGTGCGTACGCGGCTGTCGATGTCGGATATCGCCGAGCGGCTCGGCTATAGCGAAACGGCCGGATTCCGGCACGCGTTTCGCCGCTGGACCGGCCGTTGTCCGAGCGACTATCGCTGCGCGTAGCTTGCGGTTTTCTGCCCTGAGTCCTTTTGAGCGCACGGTGTCAGCGGCGCGACTACGTTCTTTCGTCGATCCAGTTCCAATGTCACGTCGGCCCGGCCAGATTGGCCACATTTATCCCCTCGATGACCGTTTCCCCGTTATCGCCCAGCCGCGTTCCTCGGGCAGAATTTTCCCAGAGGAAAACAGAGGAGACACGAGATGCGAGCAGTCAGCGTGGCGGCAATCCAGTTGGCCGTACCGGGATGGGATCACGAAGCAAATCTCGCGCAAGCCGAGCGCCTGGTGCGCGAAGCGGCGGCGCAGGGCGCGCAGGTGATCCTGCTGCCCGAGCTTTTCGAGCTGCCGTACTTCTGCACCGAACAGGATTCAAAGCACTTCCGCCATGCGCTGCCGTTCGATGGCCATCCCGCCATCACGCGCTTTAGCCGCGTCGCGGCTGAGTTGAACGTGGTGCTGCCGATCAGCTTCTTCGAGCGGGGCGGCAACGTCTTCTACAACACGGTGGCGATGATCGATGCCGATGGCAGCGTGCTCGGCCGCTACCGCAAAACCCATATCCCCGATGGTCCAGGCTACAGCGAGAAGTACTACTTCACGCCCGGCGACACGGGCTTTCGCGTCTGGCCGACGCGTTACGGCACGCTCGGCGTCGGCATCTGCTGGGACCAGTGGTTTCCGGAAACGGCCCGCGCAATGGCGCTCCTCGGCGCTGAACTGCTGTTCTATCCGACTGCGATCGGCAGCGAACCGCAAGACGCTTCGCTCGACAGCAGCGCGCACTGGCAACGCGTGATGCAGGGCCACGCAGGCGCGAACCTCGTGCCGCTGATTGCTGCGAACCGCACCGGCCGCGAGCAGGGCCGCGACTTTCCGCAGCGCTATTACGGCTCGTCGTTTATCGCCGATCAGTACGGCGAGCAGGTGCAGAAAGCTGGGCGCGACGAGCCCGCGATCCTGCTGCATCGTTTCGATCTGGATGCGGTCGCCGCGACTCGTCATGCATGGGGCGTGTTTCGTGACCGGCGTCCAGCCTGCTACGGCATCCTTGCGACGAGCGATGGCGAGCACCGTACACAAGAGCAGGTATCTTGAGTGTCGTATTCACGGGCGTGGCCAACCTCAACGCGTTAAACGACGTATCAAGCGACGGATTCGAGCAACAAGCATCCTGAGGAGACATTGCATGTTGACTGTGTATAGCGATCGGCACCGGCTGCATCATGGCCATGCCGAATTGATCGACGGCGAAATGAAGCCTTGCTTCGAGATGCCGAGCCGTGCGGATTTCATCCTGGAACGGGTGCGCGAGACGAAGCTCGGCGACGTGATTGCGCCCGCATCGTTCGGACTCGATCCCGTGCACCGTATTCACGACAAGGGCTTCATTGCGTTTCTTGCCAGCGCATGGGACCAATGGAGCGCGCTCGGCCGCAAGCACGACGCGCTGCCGCTCATCTGGCCGGTGCGCGGCTTGCGCCAGGATCGCGTGCCGGAAGATATCGACGGTAAGCTCGGTTATTACTCGATGGATGCGGGTGTGCCGATCACCGCGGGCACATGGGCTGCCGTGAGCGATGCGGTGGATGTCGCGCTGACGGGGGCGCGCCACGTGAGGGAAGGCGCGCGCGGTGCGTTCTCGTTGTGCCGGCCGCCTGGGCATCATGCCGCGGCGGACTATATGGGCGGTTACTGCTACATCAACAACGCGGCGGTGGCGGCACAGTCATTCCTCGACGCGGGCGCGAAACGCGTGGCGGTTCTCGATGTCGACTATCACCACGGTAACGGCACGCAGAGCATTTTCTATCATCGTTCGGACGTATTGTTCGCGTCGCTGCATGGCGATCCGCGCACCGAGTATCCGTTCTTTCTCGGGCACGCGGACGAAACCGGCGCGGGTGCGGGTCTCGGCTACAACGCGAACTTCCCGCTGCAACCGGGTACGGCATGGGCGGACTATGCGGTGGCGCTCGACGCGGCTTGTGCGCGTGTTGCTGATTACGCGCCTGATGCGCTGGTGGTGTCGCTCGGTGTCGATACTTTCGAGGAAGACCCGATTTCGCAGTTCAAGCTGCGCAGCGCTGACTATCTGCGCATTGGCGAGGCGATCGGACGATTGGGGAAACCGACCTTGTTCGTGATGGAAGGTGGCTACGCGGTCGCGGCGATCGGGGTCAACGCCGTGAATGTGCTGACGGGTTTTGAGTCGGTTTAACTGACCCTCTGTCGTGACGCAAGCTGGCCCAGTGCGCAATGTGCGAAGTGTCTATGTTCGCTTTATCGCGCTATCGATACGCTACGATTCGAGCCGGATTCCCGGTGACTTTATCTATAGCGACTGAACGAGCGGCCCCGATCCTATGCTTCAGATACTAGGCAAAGCTTCATCCATCAACGTGCGCAAAGTACTGTGGACGTGTGCCGAACTCGGCCTGCCGTTTGAACGGGAGGACTGGGGTTCCGGATTCAAGGCGACTGATGTGCCCGAATTTGTCGCTTTGAATCCTAATGCCATGGTTCCGGTGATCAAGGACGGTGAGTTTGTGCTGTGGGAATCCAACTCGATCATCCGTTACCTGGCCGGCCGCTATGACGGCGAGTTTCTGTATCCGAGCGATCCTTGCGAGCGCGCCAGGTGCGATCAATGGATCGACTGGCAGGCGAGCGAGCTGAACCGGGCGTGGAGCTACGCGTTTCTTGCGCTAGTCCGGCACTCGCCGGCTCACCAGGACCGTCAGCAGATTGATCTGTCGTGTGCGAACTGGGCGCGGCATATTGCAATCGTCGACAGGCAACTGGGAACGACCGGCGGCTTCATCGCTGGTTCGGCGTTCTCGCTTGCGGACATTCCGATCGCGCTTTCGATCAACCGTTGGCTTGAGACGCCATTGCAGCATGCCGATTTTCCTGCGCTGACGGCTTATATGGAGCGTCTTGTCACGTGTCCCGGCTATCTGGAGTACTGCCGCAACGGCACACCGTGAGCAGTTCGTTCTCAGGTAATGGCGGCGGCCCTGGCATCAAGGGGTCAATTCGCACGCGACGCTTACAAAAAAGCCTGCGCAGTACTTACAAAAACCTAAGTGTCGAGTGCTTCTGCGCGCCACGATCCGAGTCGCCTACAATGGCCGCTTTTGCGACACAGATTGAAGGTTTAAAGATGCGGGTATCGAAATTTGCACTGGCTTTGCTGACGGCCTGTTTTACTCTCAACGCAAGCGCCGAGATGACGGCCGCGCAATACAAGCTCTGGGCTCATACCGACAACAACTCGGTCTACGCGGCGTACATCACCGGCACGATCAATGCGCTGGGGTGGGCGAACGGGGACCTGGTGTCGAAGAAGCGTCCGCCGCTGTTCTGCCCGCCGCAAAACCTTGCTATCGGCAATCAGAACGTCTACCCGTTACTCGATCAGTTTTTCACCAACCATCCAAGCATCTCGGACGACTTCCCGATCGGGCTCGCCATTCTGCGCACGCTTCAGGGGGCGTTTCCCTGCTGATACGCCGGATGAGCTCAGCCACGACGCCATCTTGAACGCGTCTACTGCTCATACAGAAAACGCACTGCTTGCGGGGCCGTAAAGACCCCGCAAACGAACCTCACATCTGCACAAGCCCAGGAATCTGCACGTCCGGATTGACGTCGGCTTCATAGTCCACGCCGGCGATCTCGAATCCGAAGAGACGCAGGAAGTCGGTCTTGTAGCCGCTGAAGTCGGTGAGCTCGTAAATATTGTCGTTGGTCACCTGGGTCCAGAGTTCCTGAACGCGCGCTTGCACTTCGGGATCGAGCTCCTTGTAGTCCGCGCGCAGACGGCCTTCCTCATCGATGTGCGGCGTCGTGCCGTACATGCTGTCCTTGTATAGCCCGTAGACCTGCTCGATGCAGCCTTCGTGCGTGCCCTTCGCCTTCATCACCTTGAAGAGCAGCGACAGGTACAGCGGCATCATCGGGATCGCGGAGCTCGCCTGCGTCACGACCGCCTTGAGAACCGAAACGCGTGCATCGCCGCCCTTGGCCGCCAGTTTCTCGCGGATGCCGAGCACCTTCTCATCGAGATCTTTCTTGGCCGCGCCGATCGAGCCGTTCCAGTAGATGTCGTGCGTGATCTTTTCGCCGAGGTAGGTGAACGCGGTCGTCTTCGCGCCGTCGGCGAGCACGTTGGCCTCGAGGAGGGCGTCGATCCACATCTGCCAGTCTTCGCCGCCCATCACCGCGACGGTGTTGTCGATTTCGGCTTGCGTAGCGGGTTCGAGGACGGTTTCCTTGATGACTTCCTTGTCGGTGTCGATGCCGCGCAGGTTGACGGCCTTGCCGACCGGCTTCAGGGTCGAGGTGAACACTTCGCCGGTTTTCGGATGCGTGCGCTTGGGCGCGGCGAGACTGTAGACAACCAGGTCGACCTGACCGAGATCGCGCTTGATGACTTCGATGGCGCGTTGCTTGACTTCGTCGGAGAAGGCGTCGCCGTTGATGCTGGTCGCGTACAGGCCTTTTTCCGTGGCGAATTTCTCGAAGGCGGCGGTGTTGTACCAGCCTGCGGTGCCGGCTTTGGTTTCGCTGCCGGCGCGCTCGAAGAACACGCCGAGCGTGGCCGCGTCCGAGCCGAACGCGGCGCTGATGCGGGCGGCGAGGCCGTAGCCCGTGGAGGCGCCGATCACGAGCACTTTTTTCGGGCCATTGGCGATGGGGCCGCGTGCCTTGACGTATTCGATCTGTTCTTTGACGTTGGCTTCGCAGCCAACCGGATGGGTCGATACACAGATGAAGCCACGCACGCGCGGTTTGATGATCATGAAGCACCTCTTGTCAGAATTGCCGACATTATAGTGGGCTTGGGTTTCTGCCTGTGCGCGGCGTCTGGGTTTGTCGCTCTGCGACGCAAAAATCGGCCTTCGCCCAGCATCTTGGTAGGATTCAGCCTTTCCCAGCAGACGGTAGCAAGTGTGAAGCGCCTGATCACCTCATTCTTACAGACCCTTGAAAAAGGGCTAACCCGGGCGAACCAGCCCATCGTGCGGGGCCTCTGGCATCTGCGCCATCCCACGCTGCGCGGCGTGGCATGGGCCTGTGCCGCGAGCCCGGTGCTGCTGGTTCTGTATGTGCTGATCCTGATTCCGTTCACGCCCAGCATCGGCGACATCCGCAAGGCGAAAATCGAGCAGCCGGCGCAGATTCTCTCGGCGGACGGCAAACTGCTGGCCGAATTCAAGCCCTCGAACCGCGAGTGGGTGAAGCTCAAGGACATCTCGCCGAATGTGGTGAATGCGCTGATCGCCACGGAAGACCACCGCTTCTACCAGCATTTCGGGCTCGATTGGCGCCGCACGGCGTCCGCCGCTCTGCACACGTTTTCCGGTGACCGGCAGGGTGGCTCGACCATCACCCAGCAACTCGCCCGCAACCTGTATCCCGACGAGATCGGTCGCGCCCCCACGCTGACCCGCAAGATCAAGGAGGCCATTACGGCCTTCAAGATCGAGGCGCTCTACACCAAGGACGAGATCCTCGAGACCTACCTCAATACGGTGCCGTTCCTCTACAACGCGTACGGCATCGAGATGGCGGCGCGGACCTATTTCGACAAATCGGCCGGCGACCTGAATGTGCTGGAAAGCGCGACGCTTACCGGCATGCTCAAGGGCAATAGCTACTACAACCCGGTGCTCAACCCGGAACGTGCCCTGCAACGGCGCAACACGGTGCTGGCGCAAATGGTCAAGTACGGCAAGCTCACGCCCGCGGCCTACGCAACGCTTTCGCGCCGTTCCTTGCGCATCGATTTCGAGCGGCAAACCGAGCCGCCCGGGCCCGCGCCGCACTTCGCGCAGCAACTGCGCAAGTGGCTCGCGGCATGGGCCGACCGCAACGACTACAACATCTATTCCGATGGCCTGGTGGTGCGCACCACCATCGATTCACGCCTGCAGACCATGGCCACTCAGGCCGTGACCTTGCAGGGCAACCAGTTGCAGGGCATCGCGAATTCGGCGTGGGGCACGCGCGCGGGTTGTGCGAACGGCCGTGACCTGCTGCAGACTTTCCTGCGCGAAACGCCCGACTATCGCGCCGCAAAAGACGCCGGCCTGACGGATGACGACGCGATGAAGCGCGTCTCCTCCGACCGCGACCTGGTGAAGAGCGTGTGCGAGTCCAAGACCCGGGTGCAGGCGGACTTCCTCGCCATGGACCCGCGCAACGGCCAGATCAAGGCATGGGTCGGCAGCCGCGACTTCAGCCAGGACCCGTTCGACCACGTCCAGCAGGCGCGGCGCCAGCCGGGTTCGACCTTCAAGCCGTTCGTCTACGCTGCGGCCTTCGAAGACGGCGCTAAACCCAGCGATACATTTATCGACAAGCCCGTCGAGATTCCGCTGGCCGGCGGCGAAGTCTGGCGTCCGAGCGACGAAGACGAGCCGAGCGACCGGGCAATCAGCCTGCGCGACGGCCTCGCTTATTCCCGCAACCGGATCACCGCCCAGTTGATGGAAACGGTCGGTCCGAGCAAGGTCGCGAAGCTGGCGCGCGCCATGGGCGTGCGCGACAGCGAACTCGACCCGGTGCCGTCGCTCGCGCTCGGCACGAGCCCGGTGACGCTGAAGGAGATGGTCTCGGCCTACGGCACGATCGCGAACCTCGGCGGTTACGTGGAGCCGGTGATGGTCACACGCATCGAAGACCGTAACGGCGAAGTGCTGGCCGAGTTCGGGCCGGCATCGCCGAAACAGGAGTTGCCGGCCGACGCCGCCCGCACGCTCGTCGATGTGATGCGCGATGTGGTGAGCCGCGGCACGGGTTCGAGCATTCGCAGCCGCTTCGGCGTGCGTGGCGATGTCGCGGGTAAGACGGGTACCACGCAGGGCAACGCGGACGGCTGGTTCATCCTGATTCAGCCGCAGCTTGTGGCCGGGGCGTGGGTCGGCTTCAACGACAGCCGGGTGACCTTGCGCAGCGACTATTGGGGCCAGGGGGCGCACAGCGCATTGCCGATCGTCGGCGACTTCTTCCAGCGCGCGCAACGCTCGAAGCTGGTGGACAGCCGCGTCAAGTTCGCGACCGACGAGGAGCCGGGCTGGTTTGCGGAACGCTCAGGCAGACTGCGCGAGTGGTTCCAGCATCTGTTTGCAGCGTCGCCCGCGAAGACTGAGGCGCCGGTTGTGATGCGCAATACGACGCGCCATGCGCCTGCTGTTGCGACTGCACCGACGTCCGCTGCATCGGCAGCCGCGGCGCCTTCTGCAACTGCTGCTGATGTCGAACCGCGTGCGTTGCCGCCTCAGCCGCCGCTCCTGCAAGTACCGGCATCATCGGCTGCGCCTGCAAACAGGGCCGTCGACGGCGAGGTGCATGGCAACGGCGAGCCGGCTCTCGCGCCTACGCCCACGCCGGACGACGTGCTGCCGCCGGACGCTGGCGGCGCGGCGAACTCATTCCCGAGCGTGCCGGCCAGCGCGCCGGGGAGCGCATCGCCCTGAGGTTCGACCATCCCGGGCCGCATAGCTAAGTTGGCGCTTCGCAGACGCAGCTAGGACGGCCTGGCAACTTTCTCCCGGCCTGCCGCGCCGGCATCCGGAAGACTGCACGACGCCTCGAGCGATGTGTCGTGATGCAGCAGAAGCACGGCGGCCACGCCGACGAGTCCCGCGCCCGACAGACACAGCAGACCGGCGCCGAAGCCGCCGGTGCTGTCCTTGATCCAGCCCATCGCGTACGGGCCGAAAAATCCCGCCAGATTGCCGAGAGAATTGACCGCGGCGATACCGCCCGCCGCCGCCGCGCCCGAGAGGAACGCGGCCGGCAAGGTCCAGATCACGGGCAGGCAGCCGAAGATGCCGAAGCCGGCAATCGAAAGCGCGATCATCTTCTGCACCGGATTGTCGAGCCCGGCCGCCGCCGCAATGCCGCCGGCCGCGACCAGCAACGCAATCGCCACGTGCCATTTGCGTTCGAGCTTGCGGTCCGAATGCCGTCCCCAATAGATCATGCTGACCACGCCGACGATGTAAGGCAAGGACGTCACGAAACCGGTCTGCAGGTTGGTGAGACCGAAGGACTTGACGATCTGCGGCAGAAAGAAACTGAGGCCGTAGTTGGTTGCGTTCGCACCGAAATAGATGAGCGCGACGGCGAGCACACGCGGATTGAACAGCGCTTCCTTCACGCTGAACGTGCGCACGGCCTCACGATGCTCGCGTTCCTGAGCCTGACGGGCGACCAGCCAGTCACGTTCGTCATTGGCAAGCCAGGTGGCGTCCGCCGGTTTGTCGGTCAAATAGAACAGCACGCAGAACGAGAGCACCAGCGCGGGCAGCGCCTCGATCAGATAGACCCATTGCCAGCCGGCTAATCCACCGCGTCCATCCATCGAGAGCAGGGCGCCGGAAATCGGGCCGCCGATTACCGTGGAGAGCGGAATCGCCGCCATGAAATAGCCGACCACGCGGGCACGATAGGCGGCGGGAAACCATAGCGTCAGCAGAAAAATGATGCCGGGGAAGAAACCCGCTTCGGCCACGCCCAGCAGAATGCGCAAGCCATAAAACACGTGCGCGGGCGAGAGGCCGGTCATGCGTGCGATGTCCGGGATATAGGCCATCGCGCCGGCAAGGATCCCCCACGTGAACATGATCCGGGCGATCCAGCGTCGCGCACCGAATTTCTCGAGCAGAAGATTGGAAGGGACTTCGAAGAAAAAATACGCGATGAAGAAAATGCCGGCGCCGAAGCCGAACGCACTGGCCGACAGACCAAGCGCCTTGTTCATCTGCAGTGCAGCAAAACCGACGTTGACCCGGTCGAGATAGGCAATGAAATAGCAGACGATCAGGAACGGTACGAGCCGAACCGTCACGCGGGTTATGGTGCGTGCTTCGATATCCATCGACGTCTCCTCCGGTTCAGCGTCCGGTCTGTTTGCTTGATGTGCATACAGACTAGTCGGTGGAGCGCGATTCCGAAAGTGTTTTGCCTCGGGAGCGCCCGCCGCCAGGCGACGCTCCCGCGTCACCCGGCGGTGGCGATCCGTCTTAGAACCGATGCGTCATACCCACCGTTGCAAGAATCTGCCTGGTTCCGGGGGCGGTCACGGTCACGCCCGGCCAGCTCACCGTCGCGGTGCCGTTGTTCTTCATGTAGCCCGCCCGCATGTAGAAACTCGTACGTTGGGAGATCGAATGGTCGGCGCCCACTTCGATGCTCGACGTATTGTCATGCGCGCCGCGCACGCTGCGCTGAACGCCGGCAATCGTGATCGTATCGGCCGGGGTTGCCTGAATTGTTGCGCCCAGTTCTGCAATGCTCAGCGAATGGCCGGTGCCGAGGTGCGCGGCCAGCGACCCAGGCGCCGGGTCCTGCGCGCGGTTGTAAGAATAGTTGAACTGTAAGTTCACGATGCCGATCCGGTAGGCGAGCGCGCCGATGAAGTGCTCGGTGCCCAGCAGGCTCAGCGACGTGGGCAGGCCGGCGATGGTTTCCTGTCCCGGATGCTGGTTCACATAGGCAAGACCCGCGTAGAAACCGTAGCCCGAGTAAGTGGCCGCGACGTTCAGCATGTTGCCGGTCGTGGCCGGTATAGGCTGGCTCACCGTGGCGGAGAACGCATACATGCCGTACAACTTCAGGCCTTTCATATCCGGCGATTGATACATGATCGAATTGCTGGCGCGCCCGGAATCGTATTGCGTTGACAGCGTGTTGCGGTCGACTGCGAGGACGTTGGCCGAGAACGGCGACAACACTTCGTTCGCGCGAAACGGATCGGACGGATAGATGACCCGGAAACTCGGCTCGTACTGCCGTCCCATGGTCAACGAACCGTATTGGTCGTGGCTCAGGCCGACCCATGCCTGACGATAGAAGAGCGCCGAGGTGTCGGCGAACAAGCCGCCGTTGTTCACGTTAAAGCCGGTTTCGACGTTGAACTGCGCCTTCAGGCCGCCACCAAGGTCTTCCGTGCCCTTCAGCCCGAACAGGGAGCCCGTCGAGCCGCCGCTCTTTTCGGCATACGAATGCACGCCGCCGTTGTCGAGATACTGGATGTTCGCGTCGACGACGCCGTACAAGGTCACGCTCGACTCGGCGGCCGCGGCGCCACCAGCGGCAAGAATCAGCGTGGCTCCGCAAACGCCGTGATTGATAAAACGCATGCATGTCTCCTCTTTTTATATCCGCCTGCTGCGGACTCGATTGCACAGTCTTGCTGCGGGGTTATCGCGGGTAGGGTTCTGCGACCCGAATCCTGCGCACCGCAAAATGGAATGACCGTGCTAATTTCGGTCAACTGGCGGAATAAAGCCAGTGCATTGTTCGTATGAAGAGAGTGCAGAAATTGCATGAAACGGAAGAGGCGCAAAAACAGGGTTTAGGCCCGCGGGGACGCGATGTTGATCCGTTATGCCGTGGACTTGCGGAGTCCCTACCTGGCGTGGACTACGGGCGATTGTTCAGGCGTGTGCAACAGTGTTTTCGGGTGACGAGGCTGATCTGACGCGCCTGATTGCGCATAATTTCGAGATTGGAAAAATGGTTAAAAAATGTGGGCGAATATGTTCAACCATATGTCAGATTCCGTGCTCGATCAGGAGCGAGCGTCCGAAATGCCGCAGAGCGGAAGCTTGTTGTCGAACCGGGGGCGGGCGCTCATCGCTGCAGTGGTCGCGTGCGCGAGCCTCGTGGGCTGCGCGTCGACGACCGATGTCGTCACGACCGACAAACCCGGCACTTACACGGTAGCGGCGAGCGCGACCGGCGGGAAGATGGCCTGGGCTCGCGCGCATGAACACGCGATAAGCGAGGCGCGCGACTACTGCGAGCGTCGCGGCATGCAGAGCAGTGTCACGACTGAAACGGTGAGCGGCGTGGAGATGATGACCGCGCACGCGTCGTCAGTGAATTTTGAGTGTCATCCGAAGTTCTAGGCGGGCGCGGCTGCAGCTCACGTTACGCGTTTATTGCTTGTCGAACGTCACCAGCTTTTTATCCTTTGTGTCCGCCACAAAAATGGCCAGCAGCTTCGCGGGTTCGGTATCGCTCGCGTTTTCGCCGACCGTGTGATGCGCGCCGGGCTTCTCGGTCCAGGATTCGCCCGCATGAAACACGTGCTCCTCGCCATTGTTGATACGACTGCGGATCGCACCTGACAGCACGTAGCCGACCACAAACGCCTGCCCATGCCGATGCGGTAGCGACTTCCCGCCCGGTGGGTAGTCGACGACAAGCGCCGTCATCGTTTTACCCGGAACGTTGGCGATCGCCTCAGTGAACGCGGGCGTAATCGTCTCGCGTCCTGCGGCCGTATCCGCGCCGAAGACGGTTGGCGAGAGTCCCGCGAGGGAAAGACCGGCGAGCGCTACTGTCGCCGTCAGCGTACGAATTTTCATGCGGCTACTCCTGGCTGAGTGCCAGAACATCGCTGTCCTGTTCCAATGCTGAGGCCGATTCCGGCTTCGCCGTGCTTTCATGGCAGGCGTGCGCTCATGCGACGGCGTGTAGGTCGCGATGGCGAATGCTTCGTTCACATGCGGCGGCGTATCGACTGTGACGTCGAGGTAGTCGACCTCGATATCCAGACCTTCTTCACGCAGGCGCTCCAGAAAATGCTGGCTCAACGCGCGCGAGTTGGATCGCTCGCGTTTGGCGCTCGCGTCGACGTGCATGATTTTCATGACTTGTTTCCTTCCGGGTTATGCAGAAAGGGGGCGCTGGGATAGGGCGGCGGCGCGCTTAGGCCGGGATCTTGCGAAACGCGATCGAAAAACGGTTCCATGCGTTGATGGCGGACACGAGCAGCGTCAGGTCGACCAGTTCCTCGTCGCTGAAGTGCGGGCGAACGGCTTGCCACACGGCGTCGGGTATGTGTTCTTGCGACACCAGCGTGAGCGCTTCGGTCCATTCGAGCGCCGCGCGTTCACGGTCGGTGAAGAAGGGCGTTTCACGCCACACCACGACGGTGGCGAGACGCCGTTCGGACTCACCGCCTTTGCGGGCGTCGGTGGTGTGCATGTCGACGCAGAATGCGCAGCCGTTGATCTGCGAGGCGCGCAGACGGACCAGTTCGGTGAGCGATTTTTCGAGGGCCGATTTGCCGATGCGTTCTTCGACGCCGAGCATCGCCTTGATGGCAGCGGGGTTGGCTTTATAGAAGTCGAGACGTTGTTCCATGATTCACTCCTTGGGGTTGGACCCACTTCGTGGGCCGATGAGTGAAGATTAGGCGCTCGACTGGTGTTATTAAATGACCGATTTTGTCTATTTTTAGGTAGCCACTGTGTCGGTGTGCCATGGGTGGCTACAGTGGGTGACAATGCCCGCGGAATCGTTCGCCCGCGTGGTGATCTTCGCGATGGGCCAACCGGGCGATGCCGGCCTGAACGAAATCCTGTTCAGGCCGGCCCGTCAGGCGCGTTGAGCCGGGCGGTTCTGCGGGATCCGACTCAGATGTCTTCCGCGTAGTCGATACCGGTCAGCACACCCAGATGAGCAACGGTAGTGAAATGCGCCTCCTCGTTCATATCGATGTCCAACTCGCGCACATTGCCGCCCAGATCGGTCACGAATGCACGGCGCCCGCGGGAGTCCAGAGATACGCCAATCCCTTCTTTCAGCTCGCGGGCGAGCACCTGGCGATCAACCAGTCCGGACGCTGTGATTCTTGCGCGATTCAGGGTATTGCCGTCATGCGTATCGTCGCCACGATCCGTCCAGTAAAGCATGGTGTCGCGCTGATCGATATCGAGATCGATGGGCTCGGGCAGATCGGCCAGCAAACATTCGATATCCGGGCGCCGATCGGGTGTCGCGCCAGGCGGCAGCTCAAGGCCCGCCCTGAAGATGCGGCCCTCGCCGGCATCCGGCGCGCCCTTTTGTGTCCAGTAGACATGCCCGTTTGCCTTATCCAGGACGATGCCTACGCAATGGCGCTTCGCGTCGTGCGTATCGTCCGGGAAGTTTCCGGTGCGGACGAGTTCAGTGACCTCCGAGCCGTCCAGCCGCGCGCGCATGACCCGCATGCCTTCGCGATCGCACCAGTACAGGTGACCACCTTCCTTATCCAGCACGATTTCCTTGGGCGTTCCGGCCTTACCGGAAGGCACCAGCACCCGATGCCCGGTTCCGTCGAGCTTCGCGCTTTCGATCGTGCCGTCGTTCGGGGGAACGGCGCCTGAAGCCGGATCGCCGTCGACCAGATGGATGCCGGTTCCCATGTTGGTCCAGTAGACCATCTGGCTTTCAGCATCGACCTTGATGCCGTCGGGCGTGCGCGTGAGGTTCGCGAGAACGACCTCGTGTGAACCGTCCGGCGACAGAGCGATGATTGCCGGTGGACGTGCCTGCAGGACATACAGCGTACCGCCATTGTTCGTAGCCACAGTAAGTACCCTCCATCAGGTGTCGATAACCGTTGTCGTACTGGCGGAGTCGATGCGCAGACCCGCCGCTGCTGAACCATTCCCGACAGACTACCGTAGGTTGTGCGAGAACTTCGTGACGGTTGTTGCTCCGAGCGAAAGGGACAGTCGCATGGTTGTCGCCCGGAAGCTGCCTACTTTTCGGATCAGGCAACAAGCATTCGCCGCGGTTTGGGTCTGAAGGTCCTTCAAAACGCCGAGCGCGCCGTCGCGAACCGCGCATACAGCATGCGAGGCAGAACCAGTCCCACGGTCATCGCCAGGATAATCAGGAACGCCGTGGCGCCGTTCGCAACGAGGGCCGGGACAAGGTCGGCCGACGCACGCGGTCCGATGGCGACCAACTCAAGCAGCGTGCTTGCGGCACGGAACAGGTAGAAGCCCGGCATCATCGAGACGACCGCGGAGAAGCCGACGGCGGCGAACGGCAGGCGCAGGCGATCGACCAGCGGCGCGACGATCAGGCCCACCAGAAGGCAGGCGAAAAACGCCGCTATCGCAGCGTTGGCGCTCAGGATCGAGACGAGCGCCCAGCGCGCGGCGTGCGCCAGCATGCCGACGGCGATTGGCAGCGGCAGCAGGCGCCACGGCATCGAAAAGAAAGTCCCGAAGCTCGCGACCGCGCATCCTGCGGCGAGGACATCGGCCGCGAAGGGCGCGGGCGCGGCCGCGGACATCCCGGCCTGAAGCGCGCCGCCGCTGGCGGCCGTCCCGATCAGCAGGCCCGTACAGATCATCAGCACGATGAGACCGGCATAGGTCAGCCGCGCGACACCCAGGGTGATCCGGGTGCGTGCAAGATCGATCGCACCGTTGAGGATATGCGGGCCGGGAACCAGCACCATGCAGGGGCAAAACGCGACGAGCGATTGCGCGTCTGACAGGTGGAAGCGACCCGCGAGGGCGCCGATCACACCGGCGAGCGTGGCCGCGGTCAGCGGTTCGAGGAAAGGGTCGCTGCCAAGCTTTGCCTGCCAGCGACGGATCAGGGCCCCCGCGCCTGCGCTCAGGGCGATCAGCGCCAGGCTCGCCGCATCGTACACGCCGTAGATCACGCCGAGCGACGCAGCGCCGATGGCCGCGAAGAGAGCAAAGCGGAGTACCGCGACGGGTGGCATGCGCTCTGCCGCTACGAGCGCCGGGCGGGCGTCTGTGGTCGACATGGCGCCGTCGCACACCTGATGCACGATTGTCTGGACGGCGAGTACCTTGCCCATGTCGACGCCTAGCGGCGCGGCCGGGACAATTTCCGAGAAGGAGGTGTGGTCAAGCTCGACCACGAGTTCGTCCCAGTGTGGCAACACCCTGACCGGTACGCCAAGGGTGCGCCCGAACTGCTGCGCCGCGACGACCGTCCTTTCCGTGGTCTGCCCGTGCGTGAATAGCAGTGAGGCTGCCAATGAGACGGTGTCCACTTCGTCTATGGGGCCTTGGCGAGGGAGGGCGTCTTGGTTCATGCCGGCTCAAAGGATTGTGTCGGTCTGGATGTTCGGGATCGCGAAGCTGGATGGGCGTCGCGGGGGCACCGTCAGCGTTGTTCAATATCCTTTGATAGTAGTGAGTGCGGCGCAGGGTGACTATTACATAAAGCTGGAACTCTGGCGCCGCTTGCGCGCGATGCGAACGACGCCGAAGTGTGCGCTGCCGCAGGGAAGCACGCACTGCCGCGCCTGCCGCCAGGCAGCCTGCGCGGCGAACGGATTAGCCGACTGCCTTCTCGACCGTATTCCGCAAGGTACCGATTTTCTCGATCTGGACCTCGCAGATGTCGCCGGCTTTCATAAAAATCGGCGGCGTGCGGGAGAAACCCACACCCGATGGTGTACCGGTGGCAATGACGTCGCCTGGTTTCAACGGGATGAGTGCCGAAGCATAAGCAATGATTTGCGCGACATTGAAGATCAGGTGGCGGGTATTGCTGTCCTGAAGCGTCTTGCCATTGAGCAAAAGCTTGATGTCGAGGCAACCCGGATCGGGGATCTCGTCTGCCGTGACAAGCCACGGACCAAGCCCACCGGTTTGCCAGAAATTCTTGCCCGAGGTCACCTGGCTCGAATGATATTGCCAGTCGCGCACGCTGCCGTCGTTGAAGCAGGTATATCCGGCGACATGATTCAACGCGTCGGCTTCATCGATATAGCGCCCGCCTTTTCCAATGACCACAGCCAGTTCTGCTTCGTAGTCGAATTCGTCCGATACCTTCGGTATTTGCAGAGGCCGGTCATGCGCGACCAGCGATTCCGGAAAGCGGGGAAACAGCGACGGGTGCTTCGGTTTCGGGCGTACGATGCCGGCATCCTGGACCTCCTTCAAATGATCCGCATAGTTGACGCCGACGCAATAAAAATGGGCCGGGTCCGGGATGAGCGGCAGGAAGGCCACGTCGCCCAGGACGTGGTCGGGCTGTGCTCCAACGAGTTCAGTCGCCGCGCCGAGTTTCCCGGCTTCGAGCAGGTGGCGCAGGCTGTTCACACCCAGCCGCCTGCCGATGTCGACGACACCATCATCGACGAGCGCCCCTAGACGGGAAGCACCTTCGAACTCGTAAGACAGAAGTTTCATGTTATCTCCGTTGCGTCGATTGAGACGACGACTCTGCCGGGGTTATCCCGGTTGCCATGGTTCAGGCTTCCTGATCAGCGACTGTTGCTTTGCTGGCGATATCGCGGAGCAGATCGTTCAATCCTTCGGAAATAAATCTTGCGGTCTCCTGATCGACAACCCGACCATCCCGTATTTTTTCATGCACCATGCCGATGACAATCTGCGGACGCAATACGAGTAAAGCAGCGTTCGAGAGCAGCGTTTCGTTGAGTTGCGCCTGCGCTCTCACCCCTCCCGTAAAGGCCGGCGATGCCGAGAGCGTCAGCACGGCTTTCCCCTTCAGCTTTGATTTTCCGTAGGGTCTGGATGCCCAGTCCAGCGCGTTCTTCAGAACACCGGACATGCCGTAGTTGTATTCCGGCGTGACGATCACCAGACCTGCCGCGCGTTCGATTGCCTGCCGCAGGGCAGTCACCGACTCGGGAGGCGATTCGTTATCGAGATCCTGGTTGTACAAGGGCACAGCGTCGAGCGGAAAAATTTCGAGCGTCGCGCGGCTCTCAGCGGCATCGACGATGTTCTTCAGGATCGCCGTGCAGTGCGAGGCCTTACGCAGACTTCCCGAGATCCCAAGTAAAACGGGTCGATCAGACATTCCAAGTTCTCCAGTTCTGTTGTTAGCGGATCGTGCTGCCGTCAGTTTATTCCTAAAATAAGGAATTTTTCAACTGAAATCCTAAGGCTTCCATGGAAGCCGGATTTCTCTTCGCCGTCGAGGCTGTTGTTCCGTGAGGGAGGACAGCCAGCGAAGGAGCGAGTACCGTCTTGACATATTCCCATTATGGGGAATATATTGCACGAAAGCATGGGCGACCGGTGTCGTCCACGGTCTGGATGGGCTACGTGTTCCGGGCTGTTCAGAACAGCGACCGATGAAGGCATCGGTCCAGTGCAAAGAAGTGGAGATAAGGATGAGGATGACTGAAGAAACAGGATTGGAACGAAGCGAGCTGGATCATAAAAACTCCTACGGCATGATCTTCGAGCAGGACGTTCCGATTCCCGTAAGCGATGGGCTCGTTCTGCGTGCGAACGTATTCCGTCCGGACGCAGAAGGCAACTTTCCTGTGATCATGGCGCAGGGCGTATACGGCAAGGATCTCCATTTCGAGGACGGCTTCAAGACGCAATGGGATCAGCTAGTCAGCGTGTATCCGGACCTTTGCAGCAACGGCTCCACGGGCAAATATCTTCGCTGGGAAACGGCCGATCCTGAGCGTTGGGTTCCTGATGGTTTTGTGATCATCCAGATCGATTCGAGGGGAAGCGGCAAGTCGCCCGGCTACTTGGATCCTCGCTCGCCGCGCGAGATCGTGGACTACTACGACGCCATCGAATGGGCGGCCCGGCAACCCTGGTCGAACGGCAAAATCGGCTTGCTGGGTATTTCCTACTACGCCGTGACGCAGTGGCGCGTCGCGACGCTGAGACCACCTCATCTGGCAGCGATCTGCCCGTGGGAGGGTTATACCGACTACTACCGCGACAGCACGCATCACGGCGGCATCCTGAGCAGCGGTTTCGCTAATTACTGGTGGCCGAAGCAATGTCTCGCCGTGCAGCACGGCAATGGCGCCTCACCGCATCGGGAACGGGAAACCGGCAAGCGTGTCACCGGCGAAGAAGCATTGAGTGAGCAGGAACTCATCGCCAATCGCACTGACTACGTCGCCGATATCCTGCGGCACTCGCTGGATAGCGCCTGGTGGCGCGAACGGACGCCGGTGCTCGATCGTATCGAGGTGCCGGTGCTGTCGGCCGGCAATTGGGGCGGGCCCGGCATGCATCTGCGCGGAAACATCGAGGGTTTTCTCGGAACGGGTTCGCAGCAGAAGTGGCTCTCCCTGCACGTCGGCAAGCACTGGGAGGGGTTCTATCTTCCCGAATACGTCGCCATGCAGAAGCGCTTCTTCAATCATTTTCTGCGCGATGAGCAGAACGGCTGGCAGAACGAGCCTGAAGTGCGGCTCGTTGTGCGCGATCCTCGAGGCGATCGGGTGCGCACAGCGTCGTCGTTCCCGCTGCCGGAGACGCAACCCACACGCCACTACCTCGACGTCGCGTCGGGGATGCTCTCCACCGATTGTCCCGCAGAGGAGTGCAGCGCGATTTTCGACGCGATGGGAGATGGGGTGAGCTTCACGACAGCACCCTTTGCAGTCGATACAGAATTTACCGGCTTCATCACGGCCCATCTCTGGGTGTCTTCATCGACGGAGGACATGGACCTGTTTGCCGTCTTGCGTATCGTCGATCCGGCCGGCAAGGAGCTCGTCATCAATGGTGCGCACGAAGCGTCTCCCGTGTCGCGCGGCTGGCTGCGCGCGTCGCATCGCAGGCTCGATCCACAGCGGAGCAATGCGCTACGTCCCTTCCACGCTCATGACCGGGTCGAACCGTTGGTGCCGGGTGAGTTCTATGAAGTGGACGTCGAGATCTGGCCAACGTCGATGGTCTTTCCGAAGGGCTATCGATTGGTGTTGACCATCATGGGCAAGGATTTCGAGTTCCCCGACATTCCCGGCCGGATCCTGCACAAGCATGCATCCGACCGCGGCGGCGCGACCTTCCAGGGCAGCAGTCGCATTCTGACCGGCGGGACCCGTGCGTCCTATCTGACGCTTCCCCATATCCCCGGAACTAACGATTGAGAGGAGCAGGCAATGCAGATTCGAAGGGTAGTCACCGGACACAAGCCGAACGGCGAGGCCACGATCCTGATCGACGAATCGTCCAAGGATGTTGTCAGCTTCCGTCCAGGCGCCACGGTCTGCAATATCTGGTCGGCGGCGTTGCCGGCCGATAACGACGACCCCAACGACGGGGCGAAACAGATCGTTGGTACTGCAATGAAGGGGCGCTCGGTCTTCCGTGTCATCGAATACGCGCCGGGTGTCGCGCCGCGCAATCATCGGACCGATTCGATCGACTACGCCATCGTGCTCGCCGGTGAGATTACGATGGAAATCGATCATGAGGCCGTGGTGCTGCGCGCTGGAGATGTGCTCGTGCAGCGCGGCACGATTCACAACTGGGTCAATCGAGGTGATGCGCCATGTGTCATCGCTTTTGTCCTGATCGATGCCGCGCCGGTGACGATCGCGGGCGACGCGATGACCGCGGTCGGATGACGCAAAGACACCGGTAGTCGGTACGGACCACCTGCCGGTGATTTATTGCCGCACTGCCTGCATGATTCGCAAATTTATGAATGAAGATCCTCAGCAGTTGAACACTATGAAAGGAAATATGATGAAGCCGATTAGGCGGGTGCTGATTGTAGGTGGAGGCATCGGCGGTCTGTCACTGGCCGTCGCATTGGGGCGCCGGGGGATTCAGGCTGAAATCGTCGAGATCAAGTCTGAACACAACGTCTACGGTGTGGGCATCATCCAGCCCGGTAATGCGCTGCGTGCGTTGAACGGTCTTGGCCTGATGGAGCGTTGTCTCGCCGAAGGGCTTCAGATCGACTACTACGTGATGAACGACAGTGACGGCGGGTTCATTGCCAGGATGAAGCTGCTGCGGATCGCAAGTCCGGATATTCCTGCCGTCAACGGTTTGCCGCGCACGGCGCTGCACCGCATCCTGACCGAGACGGCTAACGCTCTTGGCGCGAGGATTCGGCTGGGGTTGAGCGTGCAGGCGCTTGAACAGGTCGGCGACGAGGTGGACGTGACGCTGACCGATGGCTCCCGCGAAAAATACGATCTCGTCGTCGGGGCAGACGGTATCCGCTCGCGGATCCGGACGCTGCTATTCGGCAGTCAGTTCGACCCTCAATACACGGGCCACGGTGTCTGGCGTTTTACGACCACCCGGCCTGCTGAGATCGACCATCAGATCATGTATTTCGGCGTGGGGGTCAAAGCGGGGATCATGCCGGTCTCCAAGGACCAGATGTATCTCCTGCTGGTCACCAATGAACCCGGCAATCCGCGCTTCGACGCCGATCAGCTTCCACGTCTGCTGCGCGAACGCCTGCAATCATTTACTGCGCCTCTCGTCCGACAGATCCGCGAACAGATTGAAGACCCGGCGCGCGTCATCTATGGTCCGATCGAAGAGGTCATCATCCCATCGCCTTGGTATCGAGGCAGTGTGTTGCTAATCGGCGATGCCGCGCATGCCTCCGGTCCACACGTGTCGCAAGGAGCGACCATGGCGATCGAGGACGCCGTCGTGCTGGCAGAGTTGATCGCGGAAGGCGAGGGCGTGGAGAAAACGCTCGCGAGGTTCATGGAGCGCCGCTACGAGCGATGCAAATTCGTGCAGGACATCTCGCACCAGATCGGACAGGACGGCAATCTCGACGACCCCGTCCTTTGCGAACTGCGCAATGAGCGAATGCGCGCTGCCTTTCAGGACCCGCAGCCGCGGCCGCACGAACGGCGCCTCGCGGAGCCGATCTAGAGCGTGTCGGAGAACGGTGACGGGCGCACGTTCACCGGTTATCGCTTGCGCGGCGTTCGCGCGGCTACCGATGGCTTGTCCACGCTTTTGCCGCTCGCCGCTACGTTGATTGCGGCTGAGCCCATCACCAGATCGGTGACGAAGTCGCAAAATCGTTCCTTGAATGCGGGGGAGTCGACTTCGTTTCCGAACAATGCAGTGAAGACAGGTTTCGCGCTGAACATGAATTCGCAAAGCGCGGCAATCGAAACGTGAATGAATCGCGCATCCAGTGGATAGGCCTGTCCGGTAGCGTGTTCACCGCTCAGGAGCGTCTGCAATTCGCCGATGGAATGCCGGAACCTCTCGAGCGCGGCATCGCGTTCGGGGCCGATCGTGTTGAAGAGATAGTCGACCACCAGACGATGGTAGTGCGGGTTGCTCCCGAAAAAGTCCAAAAAGATCGAGATGCGCAGACGCAGACGATCTCTGACGGAACCGTCGTGGACGTTGGAGGCGATGAAGCGGTTGCGCAGTTCCTCCGTGATCTGGATGGCGACCACCTTGAGAAGATCCGGCATCTGACCGAAGTAGTAGCGGATCAACTTCTTGTCGATGCCTGCCAGCAGCGCCACCTGCTGGAACGTGATCTCTCCTGGCGGTACGGTTTTCAGTGTCTCCCGCGCCGCGGCCAGGATAGCTTCCTTGCCGACGGCGCCAGCAGTGGACGGGCGGCCTTGCGGGCGTCGAGTCTTTTCAGTTTTTCGGGCTGGCATATCCGGGTGGTTCTTTTCCTGGTGGTGACGGGTAATCGTACTCGGAGGATTGGAGCATCGCAGCGGAATTATGCCCAATCCGCGACTGTGGTGAGGACGAGGTTGGCGGTACCCGCAGTCGAAGCATATTGACATTTCCCATAAATGGGAATTAAATCATTGACAGTGTTCAGCGGATAGGAGAGAAAGTCAATGCTTGAGCTTTATCACACGGTGAACTCCGTCTGCGCGCAGAAAGTCAGGATCGAACTGGCAGAAAAGGACCTGGATTGGGAAAGCCATCAGATGACCCTACGCGGCGACCAGTTCGACGAGGCTTATCTCAAGCTCAATCCGAACGGTGTGGTACCGACGTTGATCCATGACGGACAGCCTGTCATCGAATCGTCAGTCATTCTCTACTATCTCGAGGACTGCTTTCCTGACGTGCGGTTGATGCCGGAAGACCCGATGAATCGCGTTACCGTGCGGCTGTTCAACAAGTTCATCGACGAGTACGTGCACAACGCCTGCACGGTGCTGACTTTTGCTATCGCATTCCGGACACGCTTCCAGAAAATGGATCCGGTCAACCGCGAAAGCTATCTATCGGGCGCGCCGAATCAGAAGCGTTCCGACTACAAGCGCGATGTGATAGCCCACGGCCTGGACTCGAAATTCTGTGTCGAGGCAGTCGGGCATTTCATCAAGCTATTGCAGTGGATCGAACGTGCAACGCTCGATCATGACTTTCTGGCCGGCGACGAATTCTCGCTCGCGGATATCGCGGTCATACCCTATGTGATCCGTCTGGACATGTTGCGCCTCGCGCCGATGTTGCATTCCTATCCTCATGTGGCGGCATGGTACGAGCGCACGCGAAAACGCCCGGCGGTCGAGCGCGCAATCGTCAGCAGCATGACGGCGGTGGATCGGGCGCCGTTCGAAGAGATTTCCGTCGATCCCTGGCCAGCCATCGGCCGCATGGTGGAACAAGCTTAGATTCATTCACCGTCGGAATCGACGTTCAATAATAACTGCCCTCGTCGACGGGCAGACGATATCAGGAGACTTGACGTGTTGACGGTAAAAGCAATTGTTCCCACTGAGGAGCATGCAACCCATTCGCCGGCAACAGCGGCCGATGCCAATCATGCGGCCGCTGCGGCGGAAATCACCGCACGTATCGAGCGACTGCCGTTCTCTTCCTGGCATGTTCGCCTGGTTGCCGTGGTCGGTATCGCGCATCTGCTCGATGCGTTCGACTCGCTGGCCATTGCGCTCGTGCTGCCTGTACTGATCGAGCTCTGGCACTTTTCCCCGGGTCAGGTCGGGCTGGTTTTTTCCATCGGGTATCTTGGGCAGATCGTCGGAGCGATCGGCTTGAGCTGGTTGTCGGAACGCTTCGGGCGCCTTCGTGTACTGCGTCTCGCGCTGGGTATCATGGCTGTTCTTAGTCTGGCGACCGCGTTCGCCGGCAGCTACATGACCTTCGTTATCCTGCGCCTGATCCAGGGGCTGGGACTCGGCGGCGAAGTGCCGGTTGCCGCCACCCTGGTCAACGAACTAACGCCGGCCCGTTTTCGTGGCCGCGTTATCAGTTCGTTACAGAGCATATTCGCCGCCGGTCTTTTTCTGACGTCATTCGCTGCAGTCTGGCTGATTCCGCAGTTTGGCTGGAAATCGATGTTTTACCTGGGCGCGCTGCCGGGCTTGCTGATCTTTGTGATTGGCGGCGTGGTCCCGGAATCGCCGCGATGGCTAGCGTTGCGAGGTAGGATCGATGAAGCCACCGCTGCCACGGAGCGTATCGAGACGGCTATATCGAAGCAGGGCACGCGAACCCTTCCGGCGGTCGGCCCGCTCACACTTCATCCTATGCGGCGGCATGGCCGCTTTGCGGATCTGTTCCGCAACGGCTATGCGGTTCGTACCGTCTGCATCTGGGTCCTGATGTTCTGCATTTCCGCATGTGGCAATGCGCTGATCACCTGGCTGCCGACGATCTACAAGACCGTTTATCACGTCACCCTCACCAACACGTTCCTACTCAGCAGTGTGCTGGGCATCGCGGGCCTGTCTGGTGCCATTACGAGCGTTCTCGTGATCGACAGCATCGGCCGTCGCCGCACTTTCATGTTGTCGTTGTTCGGCAGCGCCGTGCCGCTGATCGTGCTGGGGTTGGCCGGGCAGGTGCCGATGCTCGCAGTGGTGTCGTTGCTGACGGTGAGCAACTACCTGCTCGCCATTGGGCTCGGCAGTATCCATACCTATGCCACTGAAATTTATCCGACCCGCATGCGGGCGCTAGGTGCAGGCGCGGCCATGGCCTGGCTGCGTATCGCTCAGGTGGTGAGTCCGCTTGTGATTGGGGCACTCCTTAGCCACATCGGCGTTGGTGCGGTGTTTCTCTTCCTTGCCGTGATGGGATTGATCGGTGGCCTGACGGTTGCCGTTGCCGCAATCGAAACCAAGGGCCGCATTCTCGAAGAAATCTCCGTTTGAAGCTGTCTTTGTGACAGCGTGGCCGCTTCGGAGAATTGGAATAAGCGGCTTTTTTCGCGTTCTTGAATGGAGACACAAATGGCTATATTGGGTGTGCAAACAGTGGTGTTCGGCGTCGACGATATGGCGCGCTGCACACAGTTCCTCGATGATTTTGGCCTGGTGAGAGAAGATACCGATGCCGTAGAGTACAGACTACGCGAAGGTTCGAACGTAGTTCTGCGGCAGAGTACAGATTCCGCGCTGCCGCCGTCTTTCGGTTCGGGGCCGGGTGTCCGGCAGGTCATCTGGGGAGTCGATAGTCAGGCAAGCCTCGACGCGATCGAGGCTGACCTGCGCCGCGATCGGGCCGTCGAAAAAGACGCTTACGGGCGAATCTATTGTATCGACGATGCGGGCTTGTCGATCGGGTTTGGTCTCTTCGAACGCCAGCCGCTGATCTCGGACGAAGAGCTGGTCAACTCGCCTGGCCGCTCGCTACGCTGGAATCGCCACCGTAAATGGTTCAAGCGCGCGGCGCCTCAACTCATCCATCATGTCGTCTTTGCCTGCCCGGATTACGAGAAGGCGGCGCGGTTCTATCGGGATCGACTTAAGTTCCGCATAACGGATGTTTCACGCGATCGCGGCATATTTCTTCGAGCCGACGGGCGGTCCGATCATCACAACCTGTTCTGGCTAAAAGACACGCGCGCCCGATTTGTCCATATCTCGTTCGGCGTCGAAAATCTGGATGAGCTTGTAGCGGGTGCGAATCATATGCAACGCACGGGCTGGACAAGCAACCTGGGGCTGGGGCGGCATCGGCTTTCTTCGACGATTTACGCTTACATCAACAATCCAGCAGGCGGTGAGGCCGAGTATTCGGCCGATACCGACTGTCTGGACGATCGCTGGCAACCGAGGATCTGGAACCCGCCGTTTGCAAATCAGCATTGGGTCGCGAATCTGCCGGAGTTTCTGATCAAGCATCCCGAGGAAGATGTGAGGCTGCTGGCCGAGATCGATCCCGAACTGGCCAGCATTCCGGAGTAGCCGGAAGGTTTGCTTCAGAACGGCCAGCCTCGAAACAATCGAGCAGGCGGCCGTTCATCGGGGAGCGGCTAGAACGAGTGCCGGATGCCAAGCATGCTGCCCACCTGACTCATCCCTTTGCCTGGCGTGGACGCTCCGCCGCCGCTTACTGAATAAGCGGCCTTGGCGCTGTTCTGCAGAAAACCAAGTTGCGCATACGCTGCCGTGCGCGGCGACAAAAGGTAGGTGGCGCGGGCCACTTCCATGCTTGCTCGCGTATCTTGCTGGCGATCGATAACCCGCTGCAGCAGCATGTCGAAAAACAGCGCCGGCGACATCTGATAGTCCGCCTCCAGCGCATATTGATTCGACGTGATGGTGGGTGTTGTCGTTGAGGCCGAGTTCACATGACGATTCAGCCATACTGCCCCGAAGGTGAACTTGCCCACCTTCGCATACCCGTCCAGCACCAGACGTGCGTCCCGATTGCCGCTGCTGGTCAGAGCAACGGGTGTCAGGCCGTTGAAGAGGCTAGCCGCAGCACCAGGACCACCATTCTGGCGATCGTAGCTCGCCGCGGCGCCCCAGCTTCTGGCGTCGTATTTCAGCAGAAGCGACCATTCCCGGCATGCCGCGGCATTGCCGGGAATACTACCTGCGCAGGTTCCCTCTCCGGGCGTATTGAATCCGTTTGCCGGTGACGCGTCCCGACCGAACGAGTAGCTTGCGCCGACCGTCAGGCCTCCGACATGCTTCTGATAGACGACCGTATTGTCGCTGCGAGGATTTGCAATCCATGCATCGAGCGAGGCCAGTCCATAGATGTTGGTGCCGACGATATCGGCGGGCTGCAGCGACCAGAACAGCATTGAATACTGCCGACCGAAGGTCAACGCACCGAGCGGACCGTCGATCCCGACAAAGGCTTGTCTGCCGAACAAGCGGCCACCCTGATTGAGGCTGCCTGTGCCGGTTGCAAAACCGCTTTCGAGCGTGAACACCGCGTTGTAGCCTTCGCCAAGCGGCTCTGAGCCTTTCAGACCCCACCGCGAGGGTAGCTCGCCGGTGGTGCTCGGCATTCGCACGAGCGAACCGCCCGTCTGGTTCGCGTGATTCACGTATTCAATGCCCGTATCGATGATTCCGTATAGCGTGACACTCTGGGCGCGGGCCGCGCTGCACCACGTTGAAGCGAGCGCAGCTACGAGAACGCCTGAGATCGCCGTGATCCGATTCATGCCTGTCTCCAATGTATATTTTATAGTACTAACTGATGTGAAGCGGTCTGGAAAGCATTTCCACCTAACGTTCGGCGACCTCCAGCCTTTTCGCGTTTCCTTGGTGCGCGGTTGGTCGCCGGCGCTTTCTCTATCGGCAAACTTTGCCGAAGATGCGATTACGATTTTCGAGACCGAAGCGCGTGAGACACGATCGCATGCGCAAAGCCGTGCTTCGCGTCACGAATGGGATCGCATGGATGGAATTTATATTCCCACAATGGGGAATTGTCAATTGACTGGATGGGAAGGATTTCCCTTAGTGAATGTACGAAGCGTCTCGGCTGATTTGCCGGGATGGCGGGTGGCGGGGTGGGGGGAAGGGAGACGAGTGCTGGTTCAACGCGCATCTTCCTGGCACGAGTTTCATAATGCTGCTAGATTTTCGCTACCTGCACTCTTGATCGAGAGTCCCATGACCGACAGACCGAGCTCCAACGTTTCCGTTACGCGTTCGCTGGCCCTGATCGCACTTGTCGTTGCCGTGGTAGTGCTTGCCTTCGCCTACACCGCAGGCTGGCTTTCGCCAGACCGCCTGACCCCCGCAAAAATCGTCAATGGCCTGGCGCCTCCAGGCGGACCCGCTTTGGGTTTCCGGCGTAACCACGCTAAAGGCGTCTGTTTTACCGGCACATTCGAGTCGAATGGAGGCGCAGCAGCGCTGTCAAAGGCGCAGATGTTTGCGCCGGGCTCGTATCCGGTCACAGGACGGTTCAATCTGGCCACGCCGGATGCCAAAGCCACAGACGCTACCGTGCGCGTTCGCGGCCTCAGCCTGCGTGTGGTCACACAGGATGGAAACGAATGGCGCTCGGCGATGATCGATGCGCCTTTCTTCCCCGTTGCGACGCCCCAAGGCTTCTATGCCCTGTTGCAAGCTTCGGCGCGAACGGACGACCCCGACGCGATGAAGAACTTCATTGCCGCCCACCCTGAGTTTGCGAGATTCGGTGCGTGGGCAACCGGCGCACCCTGGACGGCGTCTTATGCGCAAGAGCGGTATAACAGCCTCAACAGCTTTATCTTCACGAACGCAGAAGGACAGGATCAGGTCGTGCGCTGGTCCTTTGTACCGGAAGCGAAGCCTGAGCCTGTCTCTCCGGACGATCTTAAACAGCGCAGCCCCGACTTCCTTGCTTCGGACATTACGCAGCGGGTGAGCAGCGCTCCGCAACGCTGGACGATGATCGTCACCGTCGCCAATCCGGGTGACCCGACTGCCGATCCGAGCAAAGCCTGGCCTGATGATCGCCGCAAAGTGGAGGCCGGCACACTGGTGGTCAACGCCATCGAACCCGAAGCCAATGGGCCGTGCCGTGATCTCAACTTCGATCCGACAGTGCTTCCTTCGGGCATTCGTGTTTCTGACGATCCGTTCCCCGCTGCGCGCTCGGCGGCCTACTCGGTATCGTTCAACCGTCGGACCGCCGAGGACAAAGACTATCCGCACACGCCAACCGCAGGGGTCAAGCCATGACATCGAGCCACAAGCGCTTCACGCCAATACAGCGCGCTTTGCACTGGATCATGGCGATATGCATTCTGTCGATGCTGTTTATTGGCGTCGGCATGGTGTCGACCGTTCGGCCCGACTATCTCACGCTGGTTTCGATTCACAAACCGTTGGGCATGCTGATTCTCGTGCTCGCGCTGATCCGGCTGATAGTAAGACTTGTGCGAGGTGCGCCGCCACTACCATCAGATATGCCTGAGCCGATGAAGCTTGCGGCTTATCTTTCGCATGTAGCATTCTATGCGTTGATGTTTGCACTTCCGCTACTCGGCTGGGGCATGCTGTCAGCAGCCGATTATCCCGTCGTGGTGGCCGGCATTCGACTGCCGTCATTTTTGCCTCACAGCAACGAACTGCACACGCTGCTCTGGAATGCGCACAGATTTCTTGCGCTGTGCTTCTTTGCGCTGATCGTTCTTCATATCGCAGCCGCGCTCTTTCATGCGCTGGTCAGGCGTGATGGCGTTTTTCAGGCCATGGCGTCGTGGCGCAAAGGGTAGAGGTTTAAGCGGAAGAAGGTGTATGCCAAATCCGGTGACCGGCGAGCCTCAACGAGCGCTCGCCTTATCATCGGCTGTGCTATTGGCCTCCTAGCGGAGCGACCATTAAACAGGATGACTCTTGAAAGGATAGAGGTGGAGGCGCGCTTTGTGGCAAATTCGGTGCGTGCGCTTAAAGCGATTGCCGCCACGAACGACGCTGTGACCTTCTTGCCGAAGATATCGGTTCAGCCTGAATTGAATCAGGCTAGCCTTTTTGCGCTGCCGAGCTCGAACCCGATTCTGCAGTCCGCACGCGCTCAGGTCTTTGTTCGACGCGGCAGGACATATTCGTCCGCGCTTTCAGCATTAGTGAGCGTAATGGGTGAGCGGCGGTACTTTTCGACATCGCCTTTGAAAGGCAGATAGCGGGAAATCGGCCAGCCGGACCATCTGCCCTAACGCGCCATTCAGCCGATATTTGGTCCCCGTCTGCGACGCAGCGTCCCGTCACGGCCCGCAGATTGCTCCCGACGCGTGATTCAAAAAATTTGAAGTACCGCGTCAGATACTTTCGTTTGCCGACTGAAATTCGACCGGGTATCTTCAAACTCACCAGTGACGCTTGAGTCTTGATGAGGAAGGAAATGGAGGCAATCGGTTACGACAGGGTGAGCGCTTATCGGCTCGAGCGAACGCGCTTGATGCTCGCGGAAGCAGGTGTCGACGCCGCCATTCTGTTTGACCCGCTGAACCTTCGATACGCGACCGGCAGTCGCAACATGCAGGTGTGGAGTTCGCACCATATGGTCCGCTACGTGTTCGTTCCGGTTTCTGGCCCCGTTGTTCTGTTCGATTACGGTGGTGCGATGCACCTTTCCGACAGCAACACATTGATCAGTGAAACGAGACCCGCGAAATCATGGGATTACTTCGGCTCCGGAAGCCGGGCCGCTGAACACGCAACCCTATGGGCGTCCGAGATAGCTGACCTCCTGCGGGAAGTCTGCGGACAGGATGCCACGCTCGGTCTGGACCGGGCCGATCTCTTGCCATTGCGAGCGCTCGACCGGCTAGGCGTACATGTGGTCGACGCCAAAGGTCCTCTCGAACTCGCAAGATCTGTCAAATCAACCGAAGAGATTGAGATCATTCGTGGCTCGATGCAAGTTTGCACCGATGCCATTACCTTCATGCGTCAGCATGCCAGACCAGGAGTGTCGGAAAACTATCTCCTCTCTCTGCTGAATCAGTACAACATCGAACACGGTGGTGAACATCAGGAGACACGATGCCTCGCGTCTGGCCATCACACCAATCCGTGGTTCACGGAAGCGTCCGCCAAGATCATTGAAGCAGGGGAAATGCTGGTGTTTGACAGCGATCTGGTGGGTCCAAACGGCATCTTCACTGACCAGACTCGCTCGTTCGTTATTGGAGATTGTCGTCCGACACCCGAGCAGCGGACCAACTACGCTCTCGCTTACGAGCAGTTGCAACACAATCTGTCGTTGCTGCGCCCAGGCTTAACTTTCGAAGAATACGTCCAGGCGTCGTGGCAGATGCCGGATCTCTACGTCCCCAACCGTTACGCGGAGATGGTTCACGGAATCGGTTTTGGCGTGGAATACCCACTCGTCTATTTCCGACAGGATGCTCCGGCGTGGCAGTACCCTGGCGAATTCGTGGAGGGTATGACCGTTTGTGTTGAAAGCTATATTGGCGCGGTCGGAGGTCCAGATGGTGTCAAGCTCGAACAACCCGCCTTGATTACATCAACCGGCCCAGTCGCTCTTTCTGACTGTCCGTTTGAGCTCGACTATCTTTGAAGATAAGCGGGCAATCGTCGATTTCCACATTTTTCTCGATCCCGGTCTCAGGTCATGTCCACCAAGAAGTATTTTTTCAGCACTGCGCCGATTTACAACATTCGTGCTACTAAAGATATTGAAAGAAAAACGATTGAGTGGTCAACGTGGGTATGCAATGACGACAGCTATGTCCATCGATATTTCCCTGGCGCTTCGTTTTACGTTGTGAGGGGGAGGGCACGTCTAACTTTCCCAGATGGGACGGTTGTTGATATCGAAGCGGGTGATTTTGTGTCAATAGCCACGGGTGCCGAGGCAACGTGGAAAATCGACGCCGAGATCGAAACTAGATACTGCTATCACGCCGATGTGCCCACGAGCGGCAACCGTGCTTCGCGGGTGAGCGCATGAGCCAGACGGCGATATTCGACTATGTTATCGGAGGCGCAGGCTCGGCGGGCTGCGTATTGGCTCGAAGACTGGCTGACGCCGGCCACACGGTTCTGCTCATCGAAGCGGGGCCGAGCGATAACTCCTGGATCATTCGGATGCCTGCCGGGCTGCGATCGATTTTTCGGCCGACCTCGAAGTATAACTATTGGTTCCAGACTGAGCCGCAACATCATTTGAATGACCGCCGGATAACACAGCCCCGCGGACGCGTACTAGGGGGGTCCTCATCGATCAACGGTATGACATGGCTGCGAGGTCATCCACTGGATTACGAGCGATGGGTAAAGGAAGGTGCAACAGGCTGGGGATGGGAAAACTGTCTCCCGTATTTCCGCAAGATCGAGCGAAGCGAGGTCGAAAGCGAGTACCGCGGTGCGGAGGGATTTATTCGCGCACAGCGCCAGGAGCGCCTGAGCCCTCTGAACCGGGCCTTCCTGGCTGCTGGACAGCAGGCAGGCTATCCGCTGACCGAAGACGTTAACGGATATCAGCAGGAAGGCGTGTCGCGTTTTGAAATGAGCGTTGACAGAGGTATTCGAAATAGCGCCTCGTATGGGTACCTGCATAGCCGGCCCGATGACGACCGGTTGACTGTCTGGACCGACAGTACCCTGCGCAGAATCAACTTCGTCGGGAATAGAGCCACCGGATTCAACGTGAAGCGGCATGGTGAGCTCGTGAACGTTGTGGCACGTAGGGAAACCTTGCTTTGTGCTGGCGTTTTTGGCTCTCCACAACTGCTGATGCTGTCGGGGATTGGGCCCGGGGAGCATCTCAGCGAACACGGCGTCGACTCACGCGTGAATCTTCGCGGCGTCGGGTCAAACCTTCAGGACCATCTTGAGTGCCACATTCAGATCGAGACTCGTGAGCCGGTATCGTTGAACCGGGAACTTCAACTGCACAGAATGCTGATCGCCGGAGTTCAGTGGTTCGGTTGCAAAACGGGCGTCGCGGCGGTGAATCAATGCCACGTCGGTGCGTTTCTGAAAAGCGCACTGGACATTCCGCATCCAGACATCCAGTTCCATTTTTTTCCCGTGTTCTTCAACAAGGACTGGACGCCAACCAGGCATACAAATGGGTATCGCATCGGCGTTGGCCCGATGCGTCCGACGAGTCGAGGACAGGTACGCCTCAGAAGTGGCAGGGCTGATGATCCTGTTCTGATCGACCCGAATTATCTTGCCACTGAAGAAGACTGGCGTGTCATGCGTGAGGCAGTACGTCTGGGGCTTCTGTTTTCCAGCCAGCCAGCGTTCCGACGCTATCACTTTCGGGAAGACATGCCAGGAGTCGACACAACTGACGTCGAACGCCTTGATGAGTTCATCCGCGAAGATGCCGCCAGCGCCTACCACCCATGTGGCACGTGCCGCATGGGATCAGGAAACGACCCAATGACGGTCGTAGACGCTGATCTCAAGGTGTTGGGAGTGGACGGACTTCGAGTCATTGACGCTTCCGTCATGCCGTCCGTGCCAAGCGCCAATATCAACGCCGCGACGATCATGCTGGCCGAACGCGCCAGCGACCTGGTACTCGGAAAGAAACCGCTGAGTCCCGTTGCTCTGAAATTTCACTCGTGAGATTCACTTCGATCGGTTCCAGGCGATGAGGGATCAAATTGATCGAGACGAGGTCGCCACAATGTTGAGCACCAGTAGGAAATACCACTCCACATGTCCAGGGAAAAGGAGAACCAAATGAAACATCTCAAGAAGCTTGTTCTGGCCGGCGCATTCGCGCTCACCGGTCTCATCACCGGAAACTCGATGGCGGACTCAAAGCCGACGCTGAACCTTGGCTATGTGCAAGGCTGGGATGACAGCGTCGCGTCTGCAACGGTGGCGGCACAAGTCATCGAGAAGCGCCTCGGATATCCCGTCAAGCTTATTCCCGCAGCACCTGGCATCATGTGGGGCGGCGTCGCGCGAGGTGACCTCGATATCATTCTCGCGGCGGCTTTGCCCAACTCACACGCCGCTTACTGGGAACGATACAAGGATCAGGTCCACGACCTTGGCGCCAACTATCTTGGAGCAAAGATAGGGCTCGTCGTACCCGACTATGTCTCCATCGACAGCATTGCCGACCTGCAGGCGCATAAGGCGGACTTTTCTGGGCGCATCGTCGGGATCGATGCGGGTGCGGGCATCATGAAAAAGGCTGCGGACGCGATCAAGGTCTACAACCTGGATTACCAATTGCTTCCCAGCTCGGGACCGGCAATGGTCGCGGAACTCTCCCGATCCATCAACTCACACAAACCTGTCGTCGTGACGGGATGGATACCGCATTGGATGTTCGCGAAATGGAAGCTGAAGTTCCTCCAGGATCCGAAGAGTGCTTTCGGCGACGGAGATCATTACGATAGCGTAGTTAATCCGAGCCTCGACTCGAAAGCGCCTTCGGTGGTTGCATTCCTGAAGAAGTTCCAGTGGAAGCCCGGCGAGCTCGACAGCATTATGCTTGCCACGGAGAACGGCGCTAAGCCCGAGGATGCCGCTGCTTCGTGGATCGCCGCGCACGGAGAGCGCGTGAACACGTGGGTCGGCGCGAGTCAGTAATTCTGGCACTTGCCGAACGAGGTAAGCAACGACGTGCCTTCGCATATGCCCGAACACCTGAAAATTCCGGTCAAGGGCTTCCTTCGGTACGCCGGGCCGAAATAATCAGCTGCGTTTGCAGAAAGGCCGCAATCGCCTCCATTCCCGGCTTTCCTCCGCTAGAGACTGCGAGGCGGATCCGGAGGCGATCGTTGACCGGCGTGATCCTAAGTCTGTTCGCCACGTTGGTTGTCAGGCTCAGCGAGCTCTGGGGGATGAGGGACGCGCAAAATCCGTTCTCAACGGCCGAGACAATGCTTGCCAGATTTCCTGAGCGGAAGGCGATTCTGTGCAATGGAGCGTGCTGAGCTGCGAGACGTAGGGTCATGTCTCGCAGCACACAATCGACGTCCAGTAGTCCGATCGGCGTATAGCCGCCGGTAATAGGCTCGACCGGCAAGGGCTCGGCCCAGACGAGGCGCTCCTCCCAAAGGGGCAAGCCGGAGTCGATGTCTACATCCTGGGTCAGAATGGCGAGGTCAAGCTCATCATTCTCGATCTTTCGGCGCAGCTTCCGGCTCAGGTCACATTCAACTGAAGGCACTACCGCTGGGAAATTGCCGTGCAGGTACGGCAACGCCGCAGACAGGAGCGCAGGTGCATAGTCCGCCGGTACGCCTATTCTCACCTCACCAGCAATAGGATCGCTCGCGAACGCATTGACCAACGTGTTCTCAAGCCGGAGTAGGGCACGCGCGTGAATCAACATTCGCTCGCCAGCCGGCGTGACGCGGAGGCTCTGATTGTTCCGCTCCAGCAACCGCTGCTGGACAGCGTCTTCGAGCCGCTTGATCTGCATGCTGACTGCCGACTGCGTCAGATGAAGGTGTTCCGCCGCACTTTTGAGTGCTGCCGGAAAGGCAGACCGTCGCGTACGTCTCCAGAACATTCAAGTCGAGTTTTCCTCTGCGCATGGTTCGATCCACGTAGGCGACAGCGTATTTTGAACGAGAAGTGGCGGCGAGGCTACGGCGATGCGGGTGCACTGCACCCGCTCCGTGTATTGATGGACGAACGGTACGGAGGAAAGCACACATGTCATTCTACATACACAACTGAAACTCCAATTCTGTTATGAGTCGCGTGCCGACTCCGACCGCGTCCGCGCAGACGCGGATCGCCCCGTCTCTATCGAAGCAAATGATGAAGTCGATGTTGAAGGGTTCTCTATAACTCCCTGTCTGGAGAAAATACCGCTGCTAATGAGGCAGTCAGCGCGCCTGCCGCTGCGATGCACCGCCAATCGATCAGCAGCAGGGGGGAGACCAGAGCAGAGCCCAATGCGCCGCCAAGAAAGAAGATGGCAATGTAAAGACTATTCAGGCGACTGCTGGCTGATTGATCCAGCGCTAGTATGGCTCGCTGTGAAATGACGTGAGACACCTGTACACCTGCGTCGATCATCAGTGCTCCTATGACCCATCCTGTCACCGAGTCCAGTGCCCCTACCATCGCGAACCCGCAGACGACAAGCGAAATCCCAGCGATGCGACCAATCCGCCCGAACCCATGGTCGGCTGCGTAGCCAGCGAGAGGTGCCGACAGTGCGCCGGCTGCCCCGACGAGCGCGAACAATGCCACAGCCATCGAATTGAACCCGAATCGGTGCATGAGGATGATCGGCGCAGTACCCCAGAAGAGGCTAAATGACGCGAATAGGCATGCCTGGGCCGTTGAAAGTTGCCGCAGGGATCGGTGCGCCCGCGCTAGCGAAAGTAAAGATCCGATCAACGCCTTGTAGCTGTGCCTTGCTTCCGGTTGCCTAACCGGAAGCTGGCGACTGAGAAGAAGCGTGAGCGCGACGAGAATGACGGCGTCGAGAATATATAGACCGCGCCACCCCAAGACGTTTTCAGCGATGCTCGCAATAGGTCGCGCAAGCATGATGCCCGCGAGTAGTCCGCCAGTGATCTTGCCAACTACTCGACCTCGGGACGCATCGTCAGTCATGTGCGCCGCCAAAGGGATAAGCATCTGTACGGCGGTGGTGCCGACACCAAGAGAAAACGCGGCGACCAGAAGCAGAACAGCATTGGTTGCGCCTGCCATCACAGTCAACGCGACGCAGAGTCCGGTGAGTGTCAACAAAACGAGTCGTCGATTCTCCACGAGATCCCCGAGGGGGGCGAGAATGACTAGTCCGACGCAGTAGCCCGCCTGGCTGAGTGTAATGACCAGACTTGCGCCCCAAAGCGGCAGTCCGACCTTGGGCGCGATGAAGACGATAAGCGGTTGTGCGAGGTAACTGCTGGCTGCGATAAGTCCGCATGCGAGCGCCATAAGCGCAGTCATCGCAAAGCCGATGTGGTGAGTCGAGGAAGCAGGCGATTCCTCAATTGATAGATCTGTTCCCACTGTACCCCCTGATTTGGGGCTGGACGTTGATTACGTTTTGTTCAACGCCCAGCCGCCCGATTAACTAATCAACGGGTCGATTTTCCGAGGACTCCTCCGAGCCATCAATATCGCGACTCTCATCTCATCAATGCCGTTTTGTCATTTGTTCGGGCAGGTATGTAGCTGGAAACAGAAACCGATTTTCGGTCAGCGTATCTTTGCCCAGTTACGCAACCAGCGTCTTGAGAACATCATCGAGCGGAATTTGGGCCTTACGGTGCTCAATGCCAATACCGCCCTGGAAGTCAATCCAACCCTCGTTGAAGCCATCGATCATGCGGATACGGGGCATTGGATACTGCATGCCTTGTGACCGAAACAGTGTTTCCCATGTATCGCGCGGCACCGGAACCATGCGCACAGGATGGCCCAGGGCGGCGCTGAATCCGGACGCGATGTCGTTTGCGCTATAGCGTGCAGGCCCCTCCAGTTCGACAATTCGCACGCCGGTCCATGCGTCACGAAGGATTTCTGCTGCGTTGCGTCCGATGTCATCAGCGGCCACCATCGGGATGGGATGGTCTAGCGGTTGCAGGAAGCAATGAATTGCCCCTGTGCGCGCGGCATCTACATCCCACGCTGCGTTTTCCATGAACCAGGCCGCACGAAGCATGCACACTGGGAGGTCCAGCGTGCGAAGCATCTCCTCGGTCATCCTGGAGTTATTGAGCAGGTTGGGCTCCGCGACATGCGCACCAACTGTCGAAAGGAACACTACCTGTTTTGGCTGCGCAGCCAGCAGCGCTTTCTTGACTGCAACAGCGTTAGCCTGCGTTTGCGGGAAGCCTGGTTGGGGATCGTAATTCGGAGGTGTCATCAGGAACACGCCGTCTGTGCCCTCGAAAGCCTTCGTAAGCGCTTCTGCGTCGCCGATTTCCGCAAGGGCGATCTCGCAACCGAGCTCTGCCCATGATTGACCCTTCGCGACGTCGCGGACAACGGCACGAACAGGTAGTCCTGCCTTCAAAAGCGATCGAGCGACGACACCGCCGACTTTTCCTGTAATTCCTGTAATTGCGTACATTTGTTTTAGTCCTTTAAACGATATTGAAACTGTCGGGGCGGCGGACATAGCCTGCCTTCGGAGATCAGCGGCGAAGGAAGGGGACCTCGCCGAACTTCAGGAAACGACGAGAACCGCTCGAATACCGTTCAATCTGGCATCCAGACAATTGGTTGACGGCGAGTAACCCGGCAGAGCGCTGATTCAATGCATCGCTGCCTTCTGATGAAGCGTCTTGGAGCTTAAGTTGAACGACCTGGTAAATGAATATCCGCCACGTCAGAAGTCATATGACAAAATGTCATTAAAAATAACGATTGAATTCAATAGACTTGAGTGTGTGACAGTAGCGGGGCTTACGCATGCTGGCATTGGGTCCGTAGTAAAGCGCGCGGGCGATTGGCTACAGGTAATTCGGGCGAGTGAAAGTCCAGCCTGAAGGCGACCGTCCGGCGAGGCAGAGTGCAGATTTGCGGGCCGGACGGCATGTCGTTCAGTGATGCGCAAAGAGAGAACTGAGCCCTTTAGCGACAGTGCGGCTGCCCGATGCCACGGAGCCGTCCTGTACGCCACCGAAACTGCTTTCGACGTTGGCATCGGTATCGCGCTGTGCGCTGATCTTGGCCTCGGCAGCCTGAATGTCGTCCGGGTAGTGGGGATCGTTCTTACCCGGGAGGTAGCCGGCGTTTTCGATCTGCACGAGTTCGGCGCGCACCTGGGCACGGGTTACGGGGGAAGCGGTTTCCTGGGCATGGCTCGCGATTGGAAAGGCAAGGGCAGTTGCGACGGCCAGGGTGAGTTGACGGAAGTTCATGGCAAATCTCCTTCGGTTTGGGTTAAGAGAAGAACGTATGGTTCGGAATGGATTCTGGACAAAAGGAGATGAAACTGAAATAGCATCGCGGTCATCTCATTGATGCCGGATTGTCATGAAATGAATCGCCGGGAAGCTGACAGGAAGAAATGAATCGAGCAACCGAAACGCGTCGCAGCTAAATTCTGCGGCCAGCGCTGCTGGCAAAATGTTCGGCAGGTATCCGCGTCGTTGGGAGGCAGGCTGTGGGGGTATGACGCCCCGATATGTCTTGAGGTCGCGGCGGACGACGGTTCAGGTGAGAGCCGGAAGCGGCTGTCTACCGCGATAGGGGACTGGCCTGGTGAAAGCCACGGAAATGCGCCGGTTTTCAACGGCAGGGAGATGCGAAATCGTCAGCGCGGGGTCACGGCCGGACGGGTGAACCGCTCATCCACGCGGGACAAGCTTTCGAGCTCAAAGATGGTGAACGATCTTGTCGTTAGGGACGACTAGCCTTGGGTCGCCTATCAAGCGTTTTTTCTGGCGCTGCGCTGAGCGACACAATGAAATCGAGAAACATGCGCACCTTTGCCGGAACATGGTGGCGGGAAGGATAGAGTGCGTAGAGAGGGAATCGATCGTCAGGCCAGTCGGGGAACAGCTCCACGAGCCGGCCATCCGCGAGTAGTTGTTCTACACCGAGCTCCATCACCTGAGCAATGGCGTGCCCGGCCACGCAGACGCTATGCATGGTGCCGACATCGTTGACCGTGAGTCGTCCAGCCACCTCAACGGAAATTTTTTTGCGCCCGCGGTGAAATTCCCAGTCGAAGGGCCGCCCTGTTTCGGGATCCCGAAACCTGATGCATTGATGAGTATCATTTTCGAGCTCGGAGGGTTGCTCGGGGCGGCCCTTGCGCTTGAGATAAGCGGGCGCTGCAACCGTCAGGATGCGCGTATCGAGGAGTTTTCGCGCCACGAGACTGGAAGGTCGAGGTTCACCAAATCGGACCGCGAGGTCAAAGCCGTCGGCGATCATATCGCCGAGCTGATCTCTGGTGACCAATTCCAGTCGGAGCTCCGGATATTGATCGATAAATGACCCTAGCTTCGGAGCAAGGAGCAGGCGGGAAAAAAATGGATCGACATTGACCCTCAGGCGACCGCGTACGGCGGTCGCTCCTTCGGTAGCGGACGTCGCGGCCTCTTCAAGCGCCGCAAGCAGTGGTATCACTTGCTCGCAGAGGCGACGGCCCTCATCCGTCAGCGTGACAGAGCGCGTCGTGCGATCCAGGAGACGGACCCCGAGGCGCGCTTCAAGCCGTGCTATGCAGCGGCTGACACCGGACTGAGACATGTCGAGCATGTCACCCGCACCAGCGAAACTACCGGTGTCGACTATCGCGGACAGAACACTCATTCCGTTCAGAATTCGTTCGTCGAAGCCGGCCATCAATGCCTCCGCAGCATTTATCAAATGACACTGATGTTATCGCGAAAGGACGTGTCGACGCACAAAATTGCTGCATTGAATGATGCGAATCAGGAGGGGCCAATGTTTGCGGTCACCGGAATTACCGGGCAAGTAGGAGGGGTCGTTGCACGTGTTCTGCTTGCGGCAGGACTGGACGTGCGTGGAGTCGTTCGGAATCCTGTCAAAGGAGAGGGCTGGGCAAACCAGGGATGTGAGGTGGCAATAGCCGAAATGAACGACGCAGTCGCCTTGGCACGTGCTTTTGACGGAGCCGACGCGGTCTTCATTTCGCTCCCCCCGAATTTTGATCCGGCGCCCGGGTTTCCTGAGTCGAAGGCCGCAATCGCCGCTTTGAGCGACGCCCTGACCGCGTCAATGCCCAAGCGTGTAGTTTGTCTGTCCACGATCGGTGCCCAGGCAACGCAGCCCAACCTGCTGCAGCAATCAGGAATGATGGAGCGAGCATTCGGCTTGCTGCCTATGCCAGTCGCGTGCCTCCGCGCGGGATGGTTCATGGAAAACACGGCATTCGACCTGGAGCCGGCGCTCGCGTCCGGTGTAATTCCCAGTTTCCTTTATCCGTTGGACAGGCCTGTTCCTATGGTAGCAACCGCCGATGTAGGCCGGATGGCGGCGAGCCTGCTCCGCCAAAATTGGACTGAGCACCGGATCATAGAACTCGAGGGACCGCGTCGGACGACGCCCAACGAAGTCGCTGAAGTGTTCTCCCGATTACTAGGTAGGAATGTTCGGATGGAGCCTGTGGCTCGGGACACGTGGGAGCGTCTGTTCGCGTCCCAAGGAATGAAAAATTCATTGCCGCGTATCCAGATGCTGGATGGTTTCAACGAAGGGTGGATCGAATTCGAACGCCCGGCGAGTACAGTCAAAGGCAGCGTTCCGCTGGAAACAGTCGTGCGCGGGGTGATCCAACGTATGTCTGAAACCGTCTGACTGTACCGCTGTTTCGACCTTGGTAAAGGTGTCAGTCGTTGCTTGCATTTCTTGTAATTATCGTTTAATAATTAAATGATGACTCGATGGAGCAAACGGATCGCTCTGGTCGTGCGTGGAGTTGGGGTTGTACGAGGCACTTAGACGGGGAGCAAGCAACTCGCAGTCGATATTGATGACAAATCGTCATTTAAAAAATGACATAAACGCTATCGAGCCTTCGGTGTCGTGCGCGCACAATAAACCAGATCCTCGGTTCGAAAGCGTCTCGACGGGTTCTTGAGTGGTTGTCTTCCATGAAATCGAAGCACGCTTTGTGTTCGTGATGTTATGCAGATATTGAGGAATACACATGAAAGACGATCAGGAAGCAAAATCAGATCTGGCCGACGGCGATGCACACCAAGGAGGGGGCGGCGTGGCGATGACTCGCCGCGGTCTATTCCGGTCAACTCTCGCCGCCGCGACGTCAGTGGCGCTGAATGGCGTCCAGGCTGCACCCGTCCCTACGTCGACGCAGGGCAGGTCTCACGCTCCGCGTGCGAACAATCTTGTTCGCATATCGGTCACGATCAATGGCGTTGCGCATCGTGTAGAGGTGCGCTCCGACGTGACGTTGCTCGATCTGCTGCGGGAGCAGTTGCACCTCACCGGTGCCAAGAAAGGTTGCAACCGCGGGGAGTGCGGCGCCTGTACGGTTATGCTGGACGGAAGACGAGTCAACTCCTGTTTCGTTCTCGCGGCCACCCTGGAGAGCCGGCACGTGACGACGGTCGAGGGACTCGCGGCTGGCGATTCGTTGCATCCGGTGCAGCGTGCTTTCATAAAATGCGATGCTTTCCAGTGCGGGTTCTGCACGTCGGGGCAGATCATGTCTGCGGTCGGCTGCATTGAAGAGGGGCACACCAAGTCCAATGCGGAAATTCGGGAATGGATGAGCGGAAACATCTGTCGATGTTCGGCCTACCCTCAAATCGCCGAGGCAGTCCAGACGGCTTCGGTCGAAATGCACGGAGGCGTCCATGGAACCGTTTGAATACGAGCGGGTGTCATCGACAGGTGAAGCACTCGCACTTGCCCATTCCAGTGGGTCAGCGTTCCTTGCAGGTGGCACCGAGCTGTTGAACTGGATGCGCATTGGGATCGAGCGGCCAACGAAGATCATTGATATCGGTCGAATTGAGGGCTTGTCGGAGATCCGTCAGACATCGTCCGGCGGGCTGACTATCGGTGCGTTGAGCAAGCTGAACGATATCGCCCAGCATCCGCAGGTCATGCGTGACTATCCTGTCCTCTCGCAGTCGATATTGAAGGCTGCATCGGCGCAAATCCGGAATCTGGCGACGATAGGTGGAAATCCGCTGCAACGTGTGCGATGCCCATATTTCCGCGCGGACGAGCCGACACCCTGTAATAAACGCGTTGCGGGTTCGGGCTGTGCTGCGCTGCACGGTTTCAACGAGAAGCACGCCATTTTCGGCTGGACCGAGGACTGTGTGGCCGTACAACCATCCGACCCAGCGGTCTCGCTTGCGGCCCTCGACGCGGTATTCATAACCGACCGTCCCGGGGGAGGCCGGCGAATTCCAGCGCGCGACTTCCACGTGCTGCCCGGCGAGAACCCGGCGGCGCATCACCGACTCGCGGGCGGGGAGTTGATTACGGCGGTTGAACTGCCGAGAGCCTGGCCAAAGTCCGCCTATCTGAAGATTCGCGAGCGCGAAAGCTACGAGTACGCGACTGTGTCGACAGCCGTGGCGCTCGACCTTGACGGTGACGTCATCACGAATGCGCGGATCGCGCTGGGTTCGGTGGCGATGCGGCCATGGAGGTTGGACGAAACTGAGCGCAGGCTGGTTGGTCAGCGTCTGGGCTCCGCAGGCATAAATGCGGCCGTCGACGCAGGTCTTGTCGATGCGCGCCCACTCTCGCGCAACGGCTATAAGGTTGTTATCGCACGCAACGCAGTATTGCGCACCATCGATACGGCAGCGAGGACATGATGAGCAATCTGGGTCAATCCATCCCCCGGCATGACGGCCCCATCAAGGTCACAGGTTCCGCGCTCTATGCGGGCGACCGGAACCTCCCGTCCCAACTCTATGCGGTGTTCGTCAATGCGACGATTCCAGCAGGACGGGTCGTCTCGATCGAGACGACGGCCGCTCTGGCACGAGTCGGCGTGGTCAGAGTATTGAAGGCGTCCGACATGCCGCGCGTGCATCGGAAGCTGGACGAAATCAGCGTGCCACCGCTTGCGACGCGATTCATGCCCATGCAATCGGACGACATCGTCTACGAGGGACAGCCGGTTGCCATGGTGTTGGCTGAGAGTTTGCAGGCAGCCGAAGCGGGCGCAGCTGTCGTCCGCGTGCGCTATGAAAGGCGCCCGTTTGTCGTACCTGACACCGCGCCTGCCGCAGACGTTGCTCCAGATAAGGGTAATTATTCGAAAGCGAATGCACTCGAATTCCACAAGGGCGATGCCGCTGGGGCGATTGCGGGTGCTGCAGTCCGCGCAGGCGGCGAATATACGCAACCCTCTCGTCATGGCAATCCGATGGAGCCGTGCGCCATTCTCGCGGTTTGGGAGGGCGGGAGGCTGACTGTGTACGATGCGGTGCAGCATCTTCCAGCAGTGCAGAACACACTGGCGGCGGCATTCGGAATCGATCATTCTAAAGTTCGCGTTGTCGCCCCGCACACGGGCGGAGGCTTTGGCACCAAAGCCTTTGTATGGCCTCATGAAATCCTGGTCAGCATGGCTGCCCGCGTCGCGGGTCGGCCGGTCAAGATGGTGCTGACCCGCCAGCAGCAGTACGGCATGGTCGGCTATCAACCCCAGATGACCCATGAAGTACGTCTTGGTTCGGATTCGCAGGGTAGGCTTCTCGGTGTTAGCCATGAGGCCGTAAATGTCACAGGTGTGACCGACGACTATGTGGAATTTGGTGCAGTACCCGCGAAGTCCTTCTACGCCTGCGAGAACATTTCTGCTACCCACCGAATCCGCCGTGGTCACGTTGTATTGCCGACCTTCATGCGTTCACCCTGGGATGGTCCGGGGTCCTGGGCACTGGGCTCGGCCATGGATGAACTGGCGAGATCTTTAAACGTCGATCCTCTCGATCTGCGCCTGGCTAACTACACGGAGCTGGACCCCGAGAGCGGAAAGCCGTGGTCGTCGAAAAAGCTGCGGGAGGCCTACGACGAAGGCGCAAGACGCTTCGGGTGGCGCGAACGTCCGAAAGGCGGAACGCTTGACGGTCACTGGCGGATCGGATGCGGAATGGCGGACTGCAGCCAGGGGCAGGCACGGTTTCACTCGACCGCGAAGGTGAGGCTACGCGCGGACGGGACGGCTCAACTTGAATCAAGCTTCTGCGACATTGGCACGGGGCCTGCCACGGTGTTTCCTCAGATCGTTGCCGACGTGCTCGGGCTGGACCCGGCGCAGGTGACGGCGCTATCGGGCGACACGAACCTGCCGTATGCCGGGCCCACCTACGGATCGAGCACCACAATAAGCACGGGTGCCGCTGTACAAAAGGCCGCACAGGATGTTCGGTCCAAACTGGCGAGGCTCGCCGGTTGGCCCGCGGACCAGGTTTCGCTGGAGGGCGGACGGATCGCTTACGGCAGTACGTCGCGCACTATCCGGGACATTCTGGGCGAAGCTGGTGTGGCCGAACTCGCTTCGGAAGGCGCATTTGATTTGCCTGGCAACGCGCCGGTCGATATGGGTTCTCCGGGATTCCCCACGCGATCTTTCGGGGTTGTCTTTGTGGAAGTCGCTGTTGATCCCGAGCTGGGACTGCTGCGACTTCGCCGGGCAACAGGAGTCTATAGCGCGGGCCGAATCATCAACTCCATGACGTCCCGATCACAAATGATCGGCGGCATTGTCTGGGGCTGGGGTATGGCCGCCATGGAGGCCAGCCACTACGAGCCGACACTCGGGCGCTGGCTTGCAAAAGATCTTGCGGGCGTTCCCATCCCGGTGAACGCGGACATCCCACCTGACATAGACGTGGCGTTTATCGACGAATTCGACGCGAACTCCGGTCCGCTTGGTGCCAAGGGGATCGGTGAACTCGGCGCGACAGGCGTCGCAGCGGCCGTAGCGAATGCTGTATTCGACGCAATCGGCGTACGTGTACGCGATCTGCCAATCACACCTGACAAGCTCATCCAAACGTAAAGCGGTGTGACGAGGCGTCTGACCGGTTGAGTGTGCCGTGTGCCGCTATCGCTCGGTCGGCCCGGCGGCCCCATGATGCGGCCGCAGCGACGCCAGGGGATGCTGTATTCATCGCTGTACGGTAGATCAGGAAGTACCCCAGGTTCTGCAAAAAAATTGGCTGACGACAGATGAGTCTCTTGACATTTGCCTTGGCGACTTATAATTTATCAAATAATAAACAAGGAGACGGAAATGGTACATCGTTACGACGCAAACAAATTCACGCTGGACCACGTGCGTAGCACCGCCGAGCGGTGCAAGAACTGGGGTAAGTGGGGCCCCGACGACGAAATCGGAACCCTCAACTACGTCGCGGAAGAGGATATCCAGGCCGCAGCGAAGCTTGTCCGCAAAGGCAAGGTGTTCTCCCTCGGTTTGAACTTCGATCGCGACGGTCCGCAGAAAGGGCACTGGGGAAATCGCTTTAACCCGATCCACACGATGCTCGCCACCGGGACCGACGCGGTTGCCGGAAACCAGGACGCGGGCGGTCTTAGATATGCGGATGACGCCGTTTCGCTGCCACTGCAGTGCGGCACACAGTGGGACGCCCTTAGTCATATCTTCTTCGACGACAAGATGTGGAACGGCTACGACGCACGACTTGTGGATAGCGATGGCGCGCAGAAGAACGGCATTGAGAAGACGAAGGCGAAGATGGTAGGCCGCGGTGTGTTGCTCGACGTTGCGCGCTATCTGGGTGTCCATTCGCTGCGGGACGGCGATGCAATCTCGATCGAGGATCTCGAGGCGACACAGCGAGCTCAGGGTGTGACCGTGCGTCGAGGCGACTTTGTGATCGTGCGGACGGGTCATATGGAGCGTTGTCTTCACGAGGGGGACTGGGGCGGATACGCAGGTGGTTCGGCTCCAGGTCTCGCCTTTGAGACGGCGAACTGGGTGCATGACAAACAGATCGCGGCAATTTGCACTGACACATGGGGATGTGAAGTGCGCCCGAATGAAACCGACGACTGCACGCAGCCGTGGCATTGGGTCGTGATCCCGATGATTGGGATCAGCATGGGGGAGATTTTCTACGTGAAGGAACTCGCGGAGGACTGTGCGAAAGATGGCGTGTACGAGTTCATGTTCACCGCGCCGCCATTGCCGATTACGAAAGCAGTTGGCTCGCCTCTCAATCCGCTCGCCATCAAGTAGTTCCTTGAACGGTACATCGGAAGAGCGGGATGCCGAAGATAACTCCACGGGAACAATGATGCGGTCGCAGAAATCGTCTTCAGACCTTGACGGTCTGGTGGCTCTCGTGACGGGAGCCGGGAGAGGGCTCGGTGCAGAAATCGCAGGCGCGCTCGCACAACGTGGCGCCAAAGTCTACGCACTAAGTCGCAGTGCGAGCGAACTTGACGAGGTGGTCACGAAAATCCACGACGCCGGCGGTCAGGCGTCTGCACTCGTATGCGATGTCACAGATGTCGACGCGTTTTCTGCGATGGTCGACCGCATGGATCGGCTGGATGTCCTCGTGAACAACGCGGGAACGAATTTCCCGACCGAATTCGTTGACGTTACTTTGGAGCAGCTCGACATCATGCTGACGCTCAACGTGCGATCAATGTTTACGGTAGCGCAGTCGTGTGCTCGCAAGATGATTGCGAGCAGTACGGGCAGAGGCTCGATTATCAACATGTCGTCGCAGATGGGGCATGTGGGTGCCATCCGTCGGTCGGTGTACTGCATGACAAAGCATGCGATCGAGGGGCTTACCAAGGCGATGGCGCTGGAGCTCGCCGCATACCGCATCTGCGTGAATACGGTAGCTCCAACATTCGTCGAGACTCCGATGACGAAGTCCTTCTTCGAGGACGCCAGGTTTCATAGCTGGGTCATGGAGCGATTGCCAATGGGGCGGCTGTTACCGGCGGAGGATGTCGCGGCGGCCGTTTGTTACCTGGCGTCACCCGCAGCTGCGATGGTGACAGGAACAAGTCTGAGGATAGACGGAGGCTGGACTGCGCAGTGATGGAAGCAGCAGATGGCGCGCTGCATGCCGTAACCGCTAGCAGCGACGATATCGCTACACAGACTAAATTACAGATGGAGACAGCTCATGCAACCCTTCACGCAGCGGCGGGACTTGCTGAATCAATACGCGAGTTCGCGACCCACAAAGCGCTACTTCGGCGCATTCTCCGTGTTTTGCCTCGGCTTTACACTCGACTTCTTTGACTTTTACCTCGTCGGCTTCCTGCTCGCTGTTCTCGGTCCAGGATGGCACCTGACGTATGGAGAATCGTCGCTGATTCTCCTTAGCGCTGGGGCCGGTGCGATCGTGGGTTCGCTATTCAGTGGCTCTCTGGCGGATGCGTTTGGCCGAAAGCGCGTGTTGTTGATCAGTACAACGATCTGCGGATTCGGTGCAGGCGCGGTTGCATTCCTACCGGAAGGGGCGTGGTTGGGGTTCGCCGCGTTGCGCTTTCTCGTCGGCTGCGGGCTTGCAGGCGCAGCGACGACACAGACAGTTCTTCTCGTCGAGCACACACCTGCGAGCTATCGCACGCGGTTGACAGGTTTTCCGTTCATCGCCGCTTCTGTCGGATCGCTGATTGCGTCGATTTCCGCCGCGACCCTTCTGCACGCATTCGGTTGGCGAGGCGTCGCAGCCCTGGGTTTTGCACCGCTGCTCGTGACGTTGTTCGCTACGCTGTTCGTCCCCGAATCAGGACAGTGGCTGATCAGCAAAGGGCGGTTTAGCGAGGCACGCAACGTATTCGCGCTCCTGCTCGGCGTGGATGCTGATGACCTACCCACGATGACTACAGCGACGAGCGTTACAAATGCGCCTGCGCCCAATGGGCGGATCAGCGAGCTACTTTTGTTTCCCGGTCGCACACTACTGGTGATCGTGACGTGGGCCGCACTGAGTACGGCTGGCTACGGAGTCTATCTCTGGGGGCCAACGATCGTCGCGTTGCTGCTAAAGATATCGCCTGCAGAAGCCGCCAGATACTTCATCGTCGTAGCGCTCGCGGGAATTGCTGGCCGGCTGCTTCTTTCCTTGCTACCCAGGTGGATGATGCGTAGGAGGGTTTGCGCTCTTTTCGGCTTTGGCATCGCGCTCTCGCTTGGTGTCGCCGGGCTGGGCGCCCAGCATACCGTCGCGGGATTTCCGTTCTTTGTGGCCATGGTTGCGGTTGGTGCTCTATTTTTCGACGGTGGCTGGTGCGTGATCGGCCCTTATTCGGCGGAAATATTCCCCACACGGCTTGCAGCTCGCGCCATCGGAGTAGGCCAGGCCGCCAACGGCATTGGCAAGATTCTCGGCCCGTTGTGCCTCGCCGTTATTGCGGGAACGGGCAACGTCATCACACCGCGCGCAACAACAGATGCGGTTCTTCCCGCGTTTCTGTTTCTCGCCGGTTGTGGTCTTCTGATCGGCATTCTGTTTGCCGTGCTGGCTCCCGCTGACGCCTCTGAACGAGGCGAAACCGGCATTGAAACGCTATCAGATACACCTGGACACGCGGTCAACGGCATCGCCCATTGAACACGGTCGAGATAGAGGGGCTGTCGCGCCCTAGACCCCAGGATTCACCTGAAAGAGGAAGAAACGAAATGACTTCAACGAGACTTGAGCCCGATCATGCGCCGGCTGGCGAATCACGGGCGCTGAGGACCGAGACCCGGCTGGGTATGATTATCGAATGGGATGTGCCGATCAGAATGAACGATGGCACTGTCCTGAGGGCGGACATATTCCGGCCGGCCAAAGAGGGCCGTTTTCCGGTCCTGATGTCGCATGGACCCTATGGAAAGCTGTTGCATTTCGAAGACGGCTACAAGACGGCGTGGGACCGGATGGTGGACGAGCATCCCGACGTGGCAGCTGGCTCCTCCAATGCCTATCAGAGCTGGGAGGTAGCGGACCCGGAGAAATGGGTGCCGCACGATTACATCTGCGTCCGCGTCGACAGCCGCGGTGCGGGCCGCTCGCCGGGCTACCTTGAGACATGGTCGGCTCAGGAGATCAAGGACTTCGCGCGTTGCATCGACTGGGCGGGTGTCCAACCCTGGTGTAATGGAAAGGTCGGGTTAAGCGGTATCTCGTACTATGCAAACAATCAGTGGCAGGTTGCTGCGGAAAAGCCGAAGCACCTCGCTGCGATCTGTGTCTGGGAAGGCTTCCAGGATTACTACCGGGAGATGTTTTTCCACGGTGGGATCTACTGCACGTTCGCTCAGAACTGGTACGACATGCAGGTGAAGACCGTGCAACACGGTCTCGGCAAGCGCGGGTATCGTAGCCGCTTGAATGGCGAATGGGTGTCGGGCCCCGCGACGCTGACCGAGGAAGAACTCGGTAGCAACAGGATCGACATGTGGGACGAGATCATCAAGCATCCGTTGATCGATGAATTTCACACATGCCGCACGCCCGACTGGAACGATATCGAAGTGCCTGTGCTGTCGGCTGCTAACTGGGGCGGTCAGGGGCTCCATCCACGCGGCAATTTCGAAGGTTACATGCTCGCGGCCTCGAAGCAGAAGTGGCTCGAGGTTCACGGTATCGAGCACTGGACGCACTACTACACCGATTACGGCATCGCCATCCAGAGGCGGTTTTTCGATTACTTCCTGAAGGGCGAGAGCAACGGCTGGGATCAGGAACCGAAGGTACGCTTACAGGTTCGCCATCCGGGGGAGACATTCGTCGAGCGCTTTGAGGAGAACTGGCCGATCCCGCACACGCAGTGGACTCGTTACCACCTTCACGCTGAGGGTCACGTGCTGGATACCTTGCAGCAGCAACAGGTTGCGAGACTGCCATTCGACGCGCTGGGTGACGGCCTCACATTTGTTACGCCACCGGTTGAGGAGGAGGTGGAGGTGACCGGGCCTATCGCAGCGCGACTTCATGTGTCGTCTACGACAAAGGACGCCGATCTGTTTCTGGTCTTGCGTGTATTTTCTGCCGACTTCAATGAGGTGGTATTTGTCGGGGCCTTGGACCCTCACACGCCGATCGCACAGGGGTGGCTGCGCGCGTCCCACCGGAAGCTCGACCCGGATAAATCGCTGCCTTTCCGGCCGTATCACACTCACGATGAGATTCAACCACTCACGCCTGGCCAGATCTACGAACTCGATATTGAGCTGTGGCCGACGTCAATCGTTGTGCCGCCGGGAGCGCGTATCGCCCTGAGCGTGCGCGGCAAGGATTACGTCTACCCAGGCGGGAGCGGTGGCAAGTTGTCGAACATGAAGAATGAGTTTACCGGTTGTGGCCCGTTTCTCCACGATGATCCTCGTGACCGGCCTGCCGACGTGTTCGGTGGCACAACGACACTGCACCTGGGTGGTGGACGTGAGAACTACGTGCTCTTGCCGATAGTGCCAAAGGTGAAATAGTCGCTCTGGCTTGTTCGGTACGCGATGTAAGGAGCCACCTGCGAGTGGCTCCTTACGCGTAGCACAACCAGGCGGTCTGAAAGTTTTTCAGACCGCGGCTCCGCCGTACGGCACCTCCTTGTGTCCGTAACGGCGCACCCGCAGATTAGCCTGTTCGCCATGACCGGCGAACCCTTCTAGCGCGCACAGGCGGGAACAGTATTCACCGATCAACGCAGACGCTTCGTCGGTGATTACCTTCTGATACGTGCAGGTCTTCAGGAATTTGCCCACCCAAAGCCCACCGGTATAGCGCGCCGCCTTCTTCGTGGGTAGCGTATGGTTCGTGCCGATGGCCTTGTCGCCGAACGCAACGTTCGTGCGCGGGCCGAGAAAGAGCGCACCGTAGTTGGTCATATTTTTCAGGAAATAGTCAACGTCGCGGGTCAGCACCTGAACATGTTCGGAGGCGATGTCGTTGGCGATCTTGACCATCTCCTCGTCGCTGTCCGCAACAATGACTTCGCCGTATTTATCCCACGATTTGCGGGCAATGTCGGCGGTCGGGAGGATTTTAAGCAGCCGCTCGATTTCCGTCAGCGTCTCACGCGCGAGCTTTTCGGAGGTTGTCAGTAATACGGCGGGTGAGTCCGGACCGTGTTCTGCCTGTCCGAGCAGATCGGTCGCGCACATCTCAGCGTCGACCGATTCGTCCGCGATCACGAGTGTCTCTGTCGGACCTGCGAAGAGGTCGATGCCAACGCGACCGAAAAGCTGCCGCTTGGCTTCTGCGACGAAGGCGTTACCCGGGCCGACCAGAATGTCTACCGGTGCAATCTTCTCTGTGCCGATTGCCATGGCGCCGATCGCCTGGATGCCCCCGAGGCAATAGATCTCGTTCGCACCGGCCATATGCTGTGCAGCGACGATGGCGGGGGCTGGCTTGCCGTGGAAGGGCGGTGCGCAGGTAATGATGCGTGGCACACCGGCGACACGAGCGGTGATGACCGACATGTGCGCGGAAGCCAGTAGCGGGTATTTACCGGCCGGCACATAACATCCTGCGGCGTTGATTGGAATGTTCTTGTGCCCGAGGATTACGCCGGGAAGCGTTTCTACTTCGATGTCGAGGATTGATTCCCGTTGGTGTCGTGCGAAATTTTCCACCTGCCTCTGCGCGAATTCGATGTCCGCGATGTCGCGGTTGGTCAACTGGGAAAGGCAATCGTCGATTTCACGCTGCGACAACCGGTAGTCCTCGCGATCCAGCTTGTCGAACCGGATCGACAGTTCGCGCACTGCCTCATCCCCACGCGTCTCGATGTCCACAAGTGTTGCTTCTACGGTATCGCGCACTTCTTTCGCCGCGGACTTGATCACTTCGGCTTCTGCGCCGCGCTTGAGCCATTGGGCCATTTGGAGTTCTCCGTCATGTTTAGGTCAGAAATTTGCATTCGAATGCAATAGCGTTTGCATGCGAATGCAAACGCACTCCAAGAATAGCGCTCTCTTAGTGGAAGTTCAAGTTATCGATCGATAATTTGTGATTTGATGCGAGCCTGGATGGCGCTCACCGTGATGCATCGGAGCGCTTCCGCGAGCGCCAGATCCAATGGTCTGCGGACCGCACGACGCCGGTCTGTGGTATGCGCGCGGATCCACGCACGATCAATTCTCCGTCGACGATGTGCTGCACGGCGGGCGCCGCCGCGGTGGAAAGCTGACGCTCCACAACCTGGATGACTCGCTGGACCATTAGCTCGACGGGTTGCGAGTAGGTGGTCAGCCCGAAGATGGGCCATCGCGCCATCTCAATGTCGTCAAACCCGACGATGGAGAGGTCGGTACCGACCTGGAGTCCGAATTCCGCCCGGGCAAGATTGATAGCCACAAGTGCCATGTAATCGTTCGCGCAGAAAATGGCGTCTGGAGGTGTCGCGGACGACAGTAGCGTGCGTACGGCCGACTCTGTGTCAGCAGTGGAATAGTTTCCGACCACGCGTTCAACATGGCGGACCTTGCGTTCGGCGAGACCTTCCAGGAATCCCGCCTCCCGGTCCCGGCTGGTTGATGAATGTTCAAGTCCGGCGACGTACGCGAAACGCCGATGTTTGCCGGCGAGCAGGAAGGCGGCAAGCTCCTTTGCTCCTCGCCGGTTATCGCCAGTAACACTGGAAACAGAATCGCTGTCGGTCTTGCGGTTTAGCATGACCACCGGAAGACCCAGTTGCAGGCACTCGTCCGCGAAATGGGATGAAAGGCTTGTCGATATGAGAACGAGCGCATCTACCCGGTAGCGCAGCACCTCGTCAAGGATCGGGTCGGAGCCGGCCATAGGATCGGAGGTGAATAGCAATACCCGGTAGCCGATTCTGGCAAAAGAGGTGGAAAGCGCGTCAAGGGCTACCTGGTAGAAAGGGTTGGCGGTACCAGGTACCGCAACGCCAATGAGACTCGAGCGTCTGGTAATTAGCGAGCGGGCAACCAGGTTGGGGCGATAGCCAAGTTGCTGTGCCGCATCCAGGACTTTCGCGCGCATGGTCGCCGACACGCTGGCACCAGGAGTAAAGACACGAGATACCGCGGACTGGGATACGCCCGCGAGTTCAGCGACCTCATAGGCAGTAGCTGGGCGCCGTTCGGACTCCACTTCCATATTGACCGGATCGGACTTCATCTGTGCTTTCCGTTGAATCGTTGCTGTGTATCGCCGGCATGCCGTGGCTCGGGATGCAGTAAACCCAGATCATATCCTGATGGGGAAACCCCTAAGCGGGGAGTCTTGACTTCATGCATCCATGACGTATAAATTATCAATCAATAACTATCATAGAAAATGAAACGTGATGATTCTCCAGAGCATCGCGTATGTCAGGAAAAGTCACCCTCCGAGGAGCAAACAGGGCAGGAGGCGGAGATGAACTTTAACTGGGTCGCAATGTGTGGCGCGTGGCGAAGGATTTCTGCAGGATCGCGTCGCTGGCTTGATGAGGCGATCCGGCTGCGCGGCCAGGCGGAGGCAGTCTATTTTTTCGACGACGGAGATTGGAAACGGTCATCGGCGAGTGACGACGGGTTCATCGCGGATACTGCGTAGTGGATGGAAAGCCGGATTGGTCGTCTGGCTGAGCCGCGTCGACTGCCTGGTACAACAGGGGATCGCCCAATACCGGTCCTACTGTACGCATTGTCGATATAATACTTTCCGACGCGGCGTCGACGCTCCACCACATGGGAGCTACTTGGGTTTCAGTGCAGTGGCTTGTTCGCCATGAACTGGCAGCACAATCCGGGCTACGGCCAGTGGCTTTGAAAAACGCATCCGGGCCTATCGCAGCGCGTCGGCAGCCAGTTACTTTGTTGACAACGTAGCAGATGGCCATCGCCCAAGATCCAGGTCACGAGACAGCCCAAAACATGGCAACCGACTTTCGAGAGGACGCAAAGTAACGTGAACGGCAGAGCGAAATCGACCCGCACCAGCGCTGTTGCCGCTGCGGTGCCAGAAAAGCGGCGCCGGCAATCGCCCGACGAGAGGAGGGCGCAGATAATCCGGGAGAGCATCAATTTCTTTTCCGAGCATGGCTTTGCTGGTTCGACCCATGACCTGGCGAAACAGATTGGAGTCACGCAGCCGCTCATGTTTCGTTACTTCGAATCGAAAGACGATCTGATCGACGCCGTGTTCAACGCCGTGTTCACCCAACGCTGGGACAGCCAATGGCCCAAGCTGATCCGTGACCGTTCACTTCCACTTCGGGAACGGCTTGTCCGATTTTATAACTCGTACCTGAAGGTGGTCTTCAATCGAGATTGGATGAGACTTTATGTCTTCGCGGGTCTTTCGGGTGTGGAAATCAATCGCAGGTACTTTCGTATCCTTGAGCAGCGCATTCTGATGCCGCTGTGCGAGGAATTACGCGCCGAGTACAGGATGGCGTCTGCGGTCGACATTCCCATTACAGAAGACGAACTTGACTATGTATGGTCCTTTCACGGTGGGATTTTCTATCATGGAATTCGGCGTTGCGCCTTTGGCACGTCAACGGACCACGAGCTAAGCCAAACGGTTCTCGATGTAACAATTGACGCCTTCATCAACGCGGCTCCGCATGCGATCGGTCGGTTCACGGCCAAGACTCACCGCTCCTGATATTTTTCCCGCTTCGAGATAGTTGCTACACCGTAGCGTCGTTGCGCATCCCACGTTGTGTAACAAGGACAGTTCCATTTCTTGATGCCAGCGATGTCTGCTATTCGCACGACAACTCTCCTTGTCGTCCAGAACACGCAAATGGCGGTTTTGTCGCAGACGCTGTCCGCCAGTCGGCGCATGCGCGCAGCGCCCCGTCACCTGGCCTTGTCGTGTTCGGCCAGGCCGACGGCCTTGTAGTCGTAGGTGGGATAGAAATCGGTGTGATATACGCCCCAGGCGCTATCTTCAAGGACGCGATTGACCTCGCGGACCCGAGAGGCCGGCAGACGAAGCGTGACGATCTGTCCGATTCCCATTACGACGGTCCAACTGACCACCTCGACGCCAGGCGGGGGGAATGCCTTGTAGAAACCCTGTTTCGCGAGCTGTGCATTCAGCTCACTCAGTGGACGGGATTGGTCATGTCGCAAGAAGACCGTGAGCAGCACCGCGTTATCGGGTGTCGCCGTGGCTGAGCCGACTTGTGGTGCGGCAACCGTCTGGGCGGTCGAAACATCGCTCCAGCACAAAGGACTGGCTAGCGCGGCGAGCATGCCGAGCAGCCGCGCTGAGCAGCGCAACTTGTTTGTCATCTGCATGAGATTCTCCTCGAGCGTGACCGGGCGCAGATCCCGGTCACGAATCCGGCTTCCCGTGGGATCAGATACGGTCCTTGTCATGAAAGCGCTGCATCCAGTGCGGATACGGTACGTCCGGTTGGGAGACGTGATCGAGCCGGTCACGGTACTCTGGCGGGAGCAGGAGTTCTGCTGCTTGCAGATTGGCGCCAAGCTGCTCTTCGGAACTCGCCCCGATCATCACGGTTGCCACTTCGTCGCGCCCGAGTAACCACGCGAGCGCGACCTGTGCTGGCGTGGTGTTCAATGCATTTGCGACGGCGCGTAGTTCTTCAACGATGGGATCAACCTTTTTCGGGTCGATTGGTGGAAAGTTGAGATTGGTGCGTCGCCCCTTTTCAGATTGGCCGTTCTGAGCGGTGTATTTGCCGCTCAGATAACCGCCTGAAAGTGGACTCCAAACCATCAATGCCGCATCGTGCCGCCGTGCGACGGGCGCAATTTCGTGCTCGATGTCGCGTGCGGCCAGCGAGTAGTGCACCTGGTTACTGGTTATCTGCGCCCAATGCGCCTGCGACGTGATTGAGTGCGCCTGTTCGAGTTCAGAAGCGCTGAAGTTGCATACGCCGATGTGCCGGACCTTGCCCTGTGCAACCAGATCGTCGAGCGCACGCAATGTTTCATCGAGCGGTGTGAGTGCATCACGATCGTGCAGTTGCAACAGATCGATGTGGTCGCGGCCGATGCGCTTCAGGCTCGTTTCGACGGTGCGGATGATATGTGAGCGGCCAAGGCCCACCTGATTGGGGCCGGGGCCTGTGCGCAGACGCACCTTGGTCGCGATGAGCATGCGCGTTTCGTCGAGGCCAAGATCGGCCAGTACCTGGCCGACCACTACCTCGGACTGACCCTGCGAATAGGCATCGGCAGTATCAATCAGATTCACCCCCTGATCCACGGCAAGACCCACAAGACGTGCTGCCTGCTCACGATTCAAGCCGGCAATCGATGCCCAGATACCGTCACCTGCGCCGAACGTCATGGCACCAAGTGTGAGACGGGAAATACGCAGCCCGGAGCGGCCGAATGTGCAGTAGTTCATGACAGCAAATTCCGTTTATGTTGAGAACAGGTCACACAATACGGATTCAACGGTAAGTCGCCCAGAGCGTAAGATACGAAGACTCTTTTCGGTCTGAGCGAGTAATGCGATGCGTGTTGATCAGTTGGCGGCCATGCGCCTTTTTGTTCGCATTGTGGAAACGGGCTCTTTCGGTAAGGCAGCCCGATCAATGGACATGTCGTCTTCGAATGCAACGGAACGGATGGCTCGCCTTGAGGAAATCCTTGGCTTGCGACTATTGGCCCGCACGACGCGTGCAGTTGCCCCTACCGAGGCCGGTACGCGCTATTACGAGGTCTGTCGCCGGGTGCTCGGCGAACTGGACGAAGTCGAGGCTTCACTGACTTGCTCTCAAGAAGCGCTTGCGGGGCGGGTCCGGGTCAGCGCGAACATCTCGATTGCCCGGTCGATTCTCATACCACGCCTTCCTCAGTGGTTTGAACAGCATCCGCAGATCCACATCGAACTGGTGATGAATGACCGGCGCAGCGATTTTGTACGCGACGGGATCGATTTCGCGGTACGCATTGGCGGACTTGAGGATCAGGATCTGGTGCTGCGGCCATTGGGGCGTCCACGACGCGTCACGGTCGCGTCTCCCGAGTATCTGCGGAAAATGGGAAGGCCGAAGTGTCCGGAAGACCTCGCGGAACACCATCTGATCGACTTCCTGTTACCGCAACCAGGCGCACGGCTCGAGTGGGAGTTCGACAGGAAAGGGAAACGGGAGGAGCTATTTCCTCGCAGTATCGCGTCGATTGGGGATTCCGATGCCCGGCTGCAACTGGCGATCGCCGGCATGGGTATCGTGCAGAGCCTCTCCTTCATTGCGGCACCCGCACTACGCGAAGGCAAGCTGGAGCGGCTCCTGACGTCGTGGGAGACGCCAGCGCCCGAAGTGTCGATTCTTTATCCGAGAGACCGCCATCTGCCGACACGGACCCAGGTCACGATGGATGCTTTCACAACCTGGATAAGGGAGGGCATTCGTGACGCGGTTTGAGCGGCAGCGCTCGGAGCGTAGCGCATGTTCCGGCTGAGATAGTCAGCAGTTTCAAACATTCGGTTCCCGCGGGAATCGTCCATGGCAGGCTGCGCCAAAGTTGGGAACTCCACGCTCAAGCTGCCGCTCGCCTGATGGGACTATCAGCACGAAGGCGCCCCGAATCCTTTTGTTGCGTCCTGTGCGCACCAGTCAAAACTCATACGAGTCGACGACCACTCAGTGCATCGGTGTCCCGCACACAGTGAAAACCCCATCTGTCATTGCCTTGACACTCGGATTTCGTGCACTTATTCTGAATTCAGAATCTTGAATTTAGTTTTTTACCCAATTCCGCAAGCATTCTTGCCCGAGGGTTTAACCGTGCATCCATCCGCCGCGCAACTCGCGAGACCCGTTATCGGGGAGATCGAGGATTCGCCGATCGTCGATATCTGGCGGCTCGGTGTCGATCGTCCTGATGTAATCGGACTGTGGGCGGGGGAGAGCGATCTGCCGACGCCGACCTTCATTTGTGACGCCGCGAGCCGCGCGCTGGCCCAAGGGAAGACGTTTTACGGACCGAACCGCGGTATCCCACCGCTGCGGCACGCGATTCGCGACTACTACCTGCGGTTGTGCGGTCTGGAAATCGACGACTCCCGGATCGCCGTGACCTCATCCGGCATGAACGGCGTGATGCTTGTCGTACAGGCGCTCGTCGGCGCGGGCGACAACGTCGTCTGCATCACGCCTTCGTGGCCCAACATACTGCGTGCAGTGTCGATCGCAGGCGGCGAGGTACGCGAAGTCCAGCTGGATCGGGGCAGGGAAGGCTGGTCGCTCAACCCTGAGCGACTGATTACTGCCTGTGACAGCCGCACGCGTGCGATCTATCTCGCGTCGCCGGGCAATCCGACGGGGTGGGTCATCGGGGTCGAGGAGCAGCGATGGCTTGTCAACTTCGCGCGGCGGTGCGGCATAGCAGTCATCGCGGATGAGGTGTACCAGCGAATCACGTACGACTGTGACTACGCACCATCGTTTGTCGAAGTTGCTGAACCCGACGATCCGGTGTTCCTGATCAACAGCTTTTCGAAGGCTTGGGCGATGACCGGCTGGCGCATGGGCTGGATGATCTTTCCGCGGCGCTTCACTGACGTTTTTGAGAAGTTGATTCAGTTCAGTACGAGCGGTGGGCAGGCGTTCCTCCAGGAAGCCGCAACAGTCGCACTGTCGGACGGCGAGCCATTCGTGCGTGGGTTTGTCGAGCGTTGCCGCAATGGACGCGCACTCGTACTTGATCGCCTTGCTCGCATCCCTGGCGTACACGTGGTGCCAAACACCGCATCGTTCTATTCGCTGTTTGAGATCGATGGCGTGACGGACACACTTGAATTCTGCAAGCGTGCTGTTTTCGAAGCCGGCGTGGGTCTGGCGCCGGGTATCGCATTCGGCTCAGCGACAGCGCAGCAGATCCGGCTTTGTTATGCACGCAGCGAGGTACAACTCAGTGAGGCAATGGATCGGCTCGAGCGGCTGATCGCGGGCATCGACCGTCCAATGAAAAGCGGCTAAAGAGCGCATTCTTGTTCGAATGCTTCGCGTCCTGCGGACCCGCGTGAGCCGGACCCGACTCAGACGGCACACCTATGCCGAAACCCGATTATCAGGAAAATTTCAGATGTCACGCTCAACGCCGGCCTCGCCGGGCTCGCTTGCGTCGAAGGCGACGCTTGATTGTCTCTCGAAGCTGATTTCGTTCGATACCACGAGCCGCAATTCGAATCTCGCGTTGATCGAGTGGGCCGCCCAGGAACTCGAAACCGCCGGTGCACGGTTGCACTACACCTACAACAGCGACCGCACGAAGGCGAATCTGTTTGCCACCTTCGGTGCAGGTGACGGTGGAATCGTACTCTCCGGTCATTCCGATGTAGTGCCTGTCGACGGCCAGGATTGGCGCAGCGATCCATTCGTCGCGCAGATACGTGATGGCCGCGTCTATGGTCGTGGTGCTTGTGACATGAAAGGTTTCATTGCGGTGGTATTGAGTCAGGCTGAAGCATTCGGCCGCGCCGATCTGCGCGAACCATTGCATGTGGCGCTGTCGTACGACGAAGAGGTCGGCTGTCTCGGCGTGCCGGCGTTGCTCGCAGACATCGCGCAAGCAGGCTTTCGACCATCGGGTTGCATCGTTGGTGAACCTACAGGCATGAGGCTGATAGGTGCACATAAAGGAGGGCGCATCTATCGCTGCCATGTTCGCGGCTGTGCGGCGCATTCTTCGCTGACTCCACGAGGCGTCAACGCGATCGAGTACGCGTCCCGGCTCATCGCGCACATTCAGGATCTCGCTGAGCGCGAGGAGACCTGTGGCTGCCACGACGACGGCTTCGACGTTCCATTTTCGACGATCTCGACCAATACGATTGTCGGCGGCACGGCTCGCAACATCATTCCGGCCGACTGCGAATTCGATTTTGACTATCGGTTCCTGCCTGGTACTTCGCCGGATCTCTTCATCGCCTCGCTCGAGGAATATGCGCGCGAAGTCGTATTGCCGAAAATGCGCCGGAAGAATTCGCAGGCGTCAATCGAGTTCGAGTGCCTCGGCGCGATACCCGCACTCGACGCGCAGGAGCGCGACGCGATCTTTCGCCTTGCGGCCGCGCTGCTCGGTCATACGCGCGCCGAAAAAGTCGCCTACGGAACCGAAGCTTCGTTCTTTCAGGCAGCGGGCGTGCCAAGCGTGGTGTGCGGCCCCGGATCTATTGAACAGGCGCACAAGCCGGATGAATACGTGACGCTAGAGCAGTTGGCAGCCTGTGAACTCTTCGTGGCGCGCCTCGTCGAGCGCCTGTCCAGATAATCGTCTACTTGATTGCCCCAGTTCATGAAGAGGAGTTTTGCTATGAAGACGGTTAGTCTCAGTCATTCACCACCACTGGCGTCGGCACAGGAAGATCGCCTGTTTCGTAAGGTCACATGGCGCCTGATGCCGTTGCTGTTTATCAGCTACGTCATAGCCTATATCGATCGCGTCAACATCGGGTTCGCGAAGCTGCAGATGCTCGACGATTTGCACTTCAGCGCGGCAGTCTACGGGCTGGGTTCGGGAATTTTCTTCATCGGCTTCGTCCTGTTCGAAGTTCCTAGCAATCTGATTCTTTATCGCGTCGGCGCGCGACTATGGATCGCCCGGATCATGGTGACCTGGGGTCTGATTTCAATAGCAATGCTATTCATCAAGACGCCGATGATGTTTTATGTGATGCGCTTTCTGCTAGGCGCGGCCGAGGCAGGATTTCTGCCCGGCGTCGTCTATTACCTGACCCAATGGTATCCGCAGCGGCGCCAGGGACGCATCATCTCGTTGTTGGTCACGGCGGCCGCGGTAGGGGGAATCGTGGTCGGTCCGCTGTCCGGCTGGATGATGGGAGTCTTCGACAAAGTGGGCTCACTGCACAACTGGCAGTGGCTGTTTCTGTTGCAAGGCGTGCCGGCGGTGCTAATCGGCACTATGGTGTGGCGCCTGCTGGACAACGCGCCACGCGATGCCAAATGGCTCGATCAGGCCGGGCGCGAGCAACTGCAGCTTCTTGTGGACGCTGACCGCTCTCCGAAGCATCAGCGCGCGCGTATCGCCGACGCACTGCGCGAAAGGGAGGTCTGGTTGATGGGGTTCGTGCTGGTTGCATTGAACCTTGGCATATACGCGGTGGTGTTCTGGACGCCGACCATCATCAAGGCCGCCGGGTTTCATCAGTACGGCACGATCGGCTTGATCTCCGCGATTCCATACCTGACTGCGGCCGTTACGACGCTGGCGCTTGGCCGCAGTTCTGATTTCTTTGACGACCGGCGCTGGCACATTGCCGGCGCATGCGTCGTAGGTGCGGCCGGGCTACTGACGAGTGTTGTGTTTGCCTCGACGCCCGGACTCGCCATTGCAGGCGTCGCTATCTCGACGGGCGCCTTCATAGGCGCCACGCCGCTGGTGTGGGCGCTGGCGTCGAACTTTATAACGGGACGCGCAGCAGCGGCTGGTCTTGCACTGATGAACGCGCTCGCCGCATTGGGTGGATTTTTCGGCCCGTATCTCATGGGGCTCGCGCAGGATCTCACTGGCAATACCGCGACTTCAATGCTTGCCATTGCGGCCTGTGCGGTCGTCGGGAGTCTGCTGGTCCTCGTACTGCCATCGTGGCGTCAGTTGCAGAAGAAGTCGTAAACGAAGGCATTATCCAGCCGCTTGGCGGGCACGGTGAGCGGGAACTTGCGCAACAACTCCACGATACGCGTTGGAAACATTAAAGGGGAAGACCATGACACATACAGGAAGCAGCGAGACGAAATACAATCGGCTCGCGTCGCGGATGGCGATCGGCCTGTCCGCGCTTGCGGGACTGTCTACCGCAGCCTACGGACAAAGCAGCGTCACGCTATATGGCATCGTCGATGCTGGCGTGACATGGAACAGCAATGCCGGTGGTAAGACTGCCACTCTGCTTGACACGGGTGTGATGCAGGGCAACCGGTTAGGCTTTCGGGGATCAGAAGACCTTGGCGGCGGAACGAAAGCGATTTTCGCGATCGAGAGTGGTTTTAATTTGGGCACCGGTGCACTCGGGCAGGGCGGATTAGGCTTCGGCCGCATGACCTGGGTCGGGCTTTCCGATACGCGGTTGGGCACGGTAAAGCTTGGCCGTCAGTACGACTTCATGTACGACTCACTCGGTAGCTACAACACGCCGACCTGGTCAGCTGGCGGGTACAGTAATAACCCGCTCGATAACGATCGCCTGAGCGGCCAGCGCGTAAATAACGCAGTGAAGTATCTGACACCTAGCTACGGCGGCTTCACTATGGGTGCAATGATCGGATTTTCCAACCTTGCTGGCCAGTTCAACGGCACCGGGCGAACTTACAGCTTCAGTGCGAACTATGTCAACGGACCGTTGAATGTCGGTGCGGCTTACACGGACATCAGTGGCCAGACTCTCGATATTTCTCCCCTTGTTGGCTCGTCGAAGCCCGTGCTGCTGGGCGGCGACTTCGCCCGCACTTTTGGCGTGGGTGGTACATACAAGATTCTGCCAGGCGTGACAACGTACGCGCTTTACACGCAGTCGATTTTCCGTGGGGCCGCCGCGACGGCGAACGGGACGTTCCGTAACTATGAGGGCGGCTTTGCCTGGCTCTACAACGTGGTTTGGAATTTCGGATTCGGCTACACATTGACAACGCTGAACGGCAACAAGTATCACCAGGGGAGCCTCACCGCCGATTATCTTCTGTCAGCACGCACAGACGTATACGTGGAATCCATTTTTCAGCATGCCGTGGGAGATACGGCGCACGCCGATATCATCAGCATGACTGGTTCATCTGGTCGCAATCAGTTATTGCTTCGGATCGGCATGCGCCATCGTTTTTAAGCGTTTATCTATTAAACTTAGGATTACTTGTCATGCATGACAAAAAAGATTCCAGATACGACGGATGGCTGATGTACCATTCCGTCGGCATGTTTCCAGACCAGCAGAACGCGGTGCGCGCGGCGCTTGATACGTTCGTGTCCCAGTGGTACCGGCCAGACCAGGTCCGATGGGAATACTGTCTCCAGGCGCGGCAACACGTGCTTGATGATTGGGCGATGCTGATTGGCGCGCCTTCTCGCGCAGTGTTCTGTGCGGACAGTGTGACTGAGGCGTTCGGAAAGCTCGTCGGCGCATTGGGCCGCGCACGCCTCGAGGGGAGGCGCGTGCTAATCGCAGCCGACTGCTTCCCTAGCTTGCATTTCTTGCTTACAGGGTTGGCACCCGTGTTCGGATTTACACTCGACACCGTGCCGCTAGCAGACAACGGAACGTATGTCACCGACGATGCGTTCGTCGAGCGCTGGGATGATGGTGTGGCGTTGGCTGTCATTACGTGGGTCACGTCGACGGCGTCGAAACGCGCGAACTTGAAACGCCTCACGGCGCACGGCCGCGCACAAGGTAGCCTGATCGCGGTGGACATCACGCAGGGTGCGGGTCTTCTCGACTTCGACATTGAAGACACACCTGTCGATTTCGTTGCGAGCACGACCCTCAAGTGGCTATGCGGAGCACCAGGCGCCGGACTCGCATTCCTTAATCCCACTCTGCTCGACAACGGTCTCGCGCCCGCCACGCGGGGCTGGTTCAGCCAACCCGATCCGTTCAACTGGGATCTCGATCGATTTTCGTTCGCGCCGGACGCTCGACGCTTCGACACCGGTACACCGTCATTCCTGCCATTTATCGCCTCTGCACCGGGTCTTTCGTGGCGCCTCTCTGACGCCTCGCAGGGTCTGCGCGCATATAACCTGCAACTGTGTCAGGCAATTGCCGACGTGCTTGAGCACAAAGGTTACAGGCTTGCATCGCCACAGAATGCAGAAGAGCGAGGGGGCAGTGTGATGGCGCAATTGCCGCAGCATGTTGACGCGAAAGCGTTGGAATCGCGGCTTTTTGAAGCCAACGTAAGCGTAGATACGCGGGGCCGCGTGATGCGTTTTTCGCCTGGAGACCTGACGCACGCATCGATTGCCGCTCAGCTCGCCGATCTATTGCCCGAATAGCCCCCTCCGCGATTCGCTGGGCAGTGGAATAGGGGGCATCGTCTTGACTAATAGGGAGCAACGCAATATTCTGAATTCAGAATATGCAAACTCCAAGAGGTTGATGTGCCCCAATCCGAACGTAAGGTAGTCAAGCTTCCGCGCCGCACGGCGCTCAAGCAGGGCACACTGATGGAATCGGTCTACCAGGAGGTGCTCGGTCGCTTGCAGCGCGGTGAGGTCGGCGCGGACGACCGCCTGCTTGACTACGAGATCGCAGAGGAGTTCGACTGTACTCGGATGCCCGTGCGCCAGGCGCTCCTGCGCCTGGTCAATGAGGGCTATCTGGTCGGCACCACAAGGGGTTTTGTTGTGCCGACCATTACGGAAACCGATATTCACGAAATCTTCGAAGTGCGGCGCTTACTCGATCCGGCAGCAGCTTCTGGGACAGTAGCAACGTTGACGGATGCGCAATTGGCGGCGATGAAGAACTCTTACCAGATGGCCTGCCGCGCATATGAGATGAATGACGTCGAAATGATGCTTGCCGCGAACGCGGCGTTTCGCGATACATGGCTTGCTGCCGTTAAAAACGAGCGTCTCAAATCGACAATCGAGCGTTTTGCTGATCACGTACAGCATGTGCGGCTGAGCACATTGAATAGACCGGCAACGCAGAAAATTGTCGTCGAAGGTATTGGCCATCTGCTCGAGGCCTTCAGTGCGCGCGATTCAAGGCGTGTCAAAAGTTTGATGATCGATTTCATGAAGGTCGCGGAGCAGGAGTACTTCGCGATGCTTCACAGCGAAAAATAGGCGGTCGCGCTAGAAGAGGACATTACTAAAAAGCTCTGACAACTTATGTCGAGGCCTGTTTCAGATGTCCGGGTTCCGGCCAAGTTCAGATGTCCGCTTCTGAGTGGTTAAATATCTCTATCTGGAAGGGGTTTTAAGCACCGAGCCTGCCCGTTCGCCGGCGGTTCCCAGCACGATCTCGTTCAGGTCGCCCACGGTAAGTTCGCGTTGCTTGCGCGTCCCGGTGGGACGGACCCTGGGGCGAACTTCGTCACCCCGATTGGTGCGCGATGGCGAGCCTGCTGCGCGCCGGTTATCGCGCTCGGCCTGCACCTGCTGGGCAACCCTGAGCGCGTGCCCCAGACGCTTGTTCTCGATGACCGCCCCCTGATCAATCTCCGAGAGCCGGTCATAGCGGGAGCAGGGCAGAGCGCTGCCGTCCGCACGGATCTCGATGCGCCCGTCCGGATATTCATAGACGTCGATGTAGCGATGGATCCGGCCACGGTTCGCGGCCGTGTCTTCGAGCAGATAGATCACCCGGTCATACTGGACGGTCAGCGTGTTCGACACGCAGCGTGTTGCCCGGTGCGTCAGGATCAGGTCGAGATCCTCGTCGTCGCGCAGTGACCGGTGTGCATTAAAAGCGCTCTTCGGTGGCTTGCCAAAGCGCGTGTTGTAGTCGGCCACGAAGTGGGGCGCATAGTCGTTCGCGGCTTCATGTGTATCGATCCCACGCAGCCGCAGTTCCTTCACGAGCCGGTCCTGCAAGGTCAGATTCGCCCGTTCAACCCGCCCCTTGGCCTGGTTGCTGTTCGCACACCATGACTCGATATTGAGCTCGTACAGGGCCCGCCCAAACTGCGTAAATCCCTTGCCAGCCGTCGTCGACGTCTGCGCCGAGCGGAACACGGTGGCCTTGTCGCTGTAGAACGCCACCGGTTTGCCATGCTGCCTGAGATACCCGCGTGTCGCCTCGAAGTAACTGAAGGTCGACTCGGTGGCCGTGAAGTGCAGCGCCATCAGCCGGCTGGTCGCGTCGTCGACGTACACCAGCAGCGTGCACGCCGGCGCCCGTTCCTCGAACCACCGGTGATCGCTGCCGTCGATCTGCACCAGCTCGCCCACGCAGGCCCGACGACTGCGCAACTGATGGATCTTCGGCGGCCGCTGACGCCTCGGAATCCACAGGCCGGCATCGGTCATGAGTCGCCTGACGGTTTCCTTGGCCAGCCGCAGCCCATGGCATACACGCAGCTTCTCGCACGCCAGCGTCGGGCCAAAATCGGCATAGCGCTCGCGAATGATCGCCAGCACGCGAGCCGCGGTGCCGGCATCGAGCCGGTTGTTGCTCGGCTTCGCGCATCGGCCGGACACCAGACCCGCCGGGCCATCTTCACGCAGGCGCGCGACCAGCCGTCGTATCTGTCGCGTCGTCAGGCCGAGCCGCTGTGCAGCGCGCCACGGTTTGAGCAGATCGTCCGCCACGGCCTGAATGACCTTGAACCTGTCCAGCTCACACATCGTCATGGCGATCCTGTCCGTCGCAGCCATCGCAGCCTCCGGCGCCGGAGGATCGACGCCGGGTAAGCTTATGCCGCCTCGAAGCGGACATTTGAACTTGGCTAAAAACACCCAAACGTAAGAGCTCTCTTAATTGAACGAGTGCCGCCCCGGCCCTCAGGCGACGCCTAACGTCTTTTTGGCAACACTTCCGTTTCCGGGTGTCGCGGTCGTTTCTGCTGTGACCTTTATCAATTTGCAAATCTTCTTTTATTGGAAGCAACAAAAAATCAAACGAAAAACCGCGTTTAAATGGCAACAACCCGCCCAAATAGATGCTACACGGGCAGCCATTGGTAAACCTGTAGAAACCATGGATACGGCGCGCCGGTGGACGGGTTAGCGCGGAACGCAGACGTTGTCGAGCGCCCCTAGTTGCCGCAACGCACCGACGAAACATTCGTGGGGAGTTGCCCTTCGGGCTGCTTTAATCAGGCTCATTTTCGCCGTAGCAGAGGTTCCGGTCCGAACACCCCAAGCGGCGTCGACTCGACGCTGGCACTCCCAGGGCCAGAAGGCGACGCCAGGTGAAATCAAGCAAATCCCCTCACCTTAAATCGACGCCTTTCCGCTCAGTCGCGAGCTTTAGGAGCCTTGGCCGAGCGCCGGGTGACTTCTTTTGCTTCGTGGTCATAGCGGACATTACAACTTAGCCTCTACAACCAGTGTCGAGGCCATTCTGAAGTGTCGTGGCGGCAGCAAAGTAGAAATGTCGTATCCGGGGTTGGTTTTGACGTTGGTTTTGTCTCTGACTTTAACGGTTTGAATCTCACACAGCGTTGAAGGACAGCGTGTGAGCGGGCAGGGCGTGTCAGTCCGATCAGACAGATCCTGCAGACCGACGGCCAGGTTTGCGCGGTGGTTTGTGTGTCTGTACGTTCTGCTGCGCCAACTGCACGATCACACCATCAACATCGGCCTGGGTGAACTCGCGCTGCTTCTTCGTGCCACTTTTGCGCTGGTCAGGCTGGACCGCCTCGCCACGGTTCGTGCGCGACGGCGAACCCGATGCGCGCCGGTTGTCGCGCTGTGCCTGCAGCGCCTGTGCGACCTGCAGTGCATGACCGAGCCGCTTGTGTTCGATCACCGCGCCCTGATCGATCGCGGCGAGCCGGTCGTAAGGCACGCAGGGAAGGGCCGTGCCGTTCGCCCTCACCTCGATGCGCCCGTCCGGATACTCCCACACGTCGATATACCGGTGAATCAGCTTGCGGTTCGCCGGCGTGTCCTCCAGCAGATACATCACCCGGTCGTACTGCACCGTCAGCGACTTCGTCACACGCCGCAGTTCGCGCCAGGTCAGCAGCGTATCGAGATCCTCATCGTTACGTAATGGCCGGTGCGCGTCGAACGTGCTCTTCGGGGGTTTCGCAAAGTGCGCGTTATACGATGCAATGAAGGCGGGCGCATACGCATTCGCCGCGTCAATGGTACTGATGCCGCGCAGCCGCAGTTCCTTCACGAGCCGGTCCTGCAGCGTCAGGTGCGCCCGCTCGACGCGGCCCTTGGCGGAGCTGCTGTTCGCGCACCACGTGTCGATGTTCAGCTCGTACATCGCCCGGCCAAAGTGCGTGACGCCGCGCTCGCCGGTCTGCGTGTGCGTCGGCCGGAACACGCTCGCCTTGTCGCTGTAGAACGCCACCGGCTTGCCATAGCGCTCGAGGTACGCCCGCGTTGCCTCGAAGTAGCTGAAGGTCGACTCGGTCGCCGTGAAATGCAGCGCCATCAGCCGGCTCGTTGCATCGTCGACATACACCAGCAGCGTGCATTGCGGCGCCCGCGCCTCGAACCACGGATGCCCGCTGCCGTCGATCTGCACCAGCTCGCCCAGACACGCGCGCCGGGCCCGCGGCTGGTAGACCTTCGGCGGGCGCTGCCGGCGCGGAATCCACAGCCCGGCATCCGTCATCAGATGCCGCACGGTTTCCTTCGACAGCGTGATCCCATGGCATTCGTGCAGCTTCTCGCGGGCCAGCGTCGGTCCGAAATCGGCGTAGCGCTCGCGGATCAGCGCCAGGGCCTGAGGGCACAGATTGACGGGCAACTGATGATTGCCCGGGCGGCCACGTCGGCGTGAAACAAGTCCTGCAGCACCTTCGCATCGATACCGGTTAGCCAGCCGCTCAACCTGGCGCCGGCTGAGTCCGAGCCGCTCGGCAGCCCGCCAGGGCATCAGCCGCTCTTCAATGACCGCCTGGATAACCTTCAGTCGATCCAGTTCGCGCATGCTCATGGTGATCGTTCCGGGTTGGGCCACGATGGACTCCGGCAGTCAGAACCGGCATCCAGCATGAGCCGAAAAAGCTCCAGCTACGACATTTGAACTTTGCCCAGATACGACATTACAACTTTGCTCTTACAACCAGATTGTTGATAATTTATATTATGTAAAATTATTAACGGCTGAGAACACTCTCGTCCACGCCTTTCCGTTTGCTCATCACCGATCACCAGATTGTTCGGTCGAACGCTGCACCTGATTCGCTGAGCCTATTTGGATCAGAACCAATTAAACCACTTGGGGTCGACGTCACGCTCGTTCATCCACGTTGATCGTCTCGATGCGTCGCTTGTCATTAATGCGTTGGCCGCGCGACGTTTTGCTAGTCGCACCGACGAAGCTGCGCGCGCCGACTAGAACACGCCTCTGCGCGCGTCGCCACCCATGCGGTAGTTCCTGTTACTTTGATCCGGATTTCGATTCACCAGAGGTCGCGCATAGAGCGGATGACGCAGACTACGTACCTCATGCTCGAGCTTGAAGCAATGCGCGCCGCTCACGGGATCGATGACGTCGGCGAAGCGATATTGATGAGGCTCCTCGTCATAAACCAGCCCGCGCGCAGCGAGTCGTGCGTAGGGCTCGGAGAAGTTTGCGACATAGATCTGGATATGATGTCCATCGTATTCCAGGTTGGCAGCGGGTGTTTCTGAATAGATAAGCTGCTGATGCGTCCCGACCGCAATTGCCGTCTGCTGCGAACCGTTGTGGTCGCGGACCTCGACGGACGCATTGAATACCTCGCGGTAAAAAGCGGCAATCGACCCGGCGCAACCGAGCGGCACATCAAGTTGCACATAAGCAATGCCGAGATCGATGCGCGACCACGGAGCGTTCGACTGATCGGGATTCGGATCAAGGCAGTCGTAGCGGTTTCCCCACGGACAGGTGATCTCTACACGGTCTGCCCGCTCCGTCCATCCGAACGCGGTTCGATCGAGTACGGGCCGAACTGCGCGCAGCCGTGCGACCAGCGATTCGCGCTTGCCCACGATCAGTGCCACGTGTCCGCGCAGTCGCTGCGCGTCGCCGTGCGGCAAGTGAATCTGTGAACGACCGATGTTGATCCACATATTGTTCAGGCCGGTCATCAGATAAGGATCTCGCGTGAGTCCAAGTCCGCTGACATAGAACGCAGTCGCGAGACTCTGGTCCGGTATCGTGAGGTTGATATGCTCGAGCAGCACCAGATTGCCTATGTCTTCATGTGCGTAGTCGGAAGGTTGCATCTGATCGCCTTCGAAGGTTTTTACAAGTGAAGCGACGCAAGGATTGGGAAAGCATCTGGATGGCCTGCGCGACCCATCGCTAAGTTTGGCGTTACTCAGTACGAAAATGTAAGACTCCGCACTGAGCAACGCAACCGCACCGATAAACACGAATCCACTGACAAACGAGTCAGATGGATATCTTGAAGCAAAATTCGGGTGGAGAAGCCATGACACGTGTGTGCATAGCATTAATCTTTCCCAGCCGCCGCCCACCCCCTCTGCATCGCCCCCACCAACTGCTTCCACAAAAACTCCGCCGCCGGCGACAAACGCCGGCCAACCCGGCGTATCACCTGGCTGCTGAAGTCGCGTGCAATCGGATGATCGATCTCCAGCGCAACGAGCTTGCCCGCATCGAGATATTGCCGCGCGGCATCGGTCGACATGAACGCGACGCCAAGACCGGCCGCCGCAATCGCCTGCGCCGCGGCGAACATATCGCACCGGTAAGCCGGCGTCAGGCTGAGCCGCTCCGCACGAATGATCGAGTCGACATACTGTTGAACGCCGAAACGCGGCGGCATGAAAATCAGGCGGGCATCGGCAAGCTGCTCGAAGCGGATACGCTGCAGTCCCGCCAACGGATGCCGCGGGCTCACGAACGCGCAGAACGGCGCGGCGCGAAATGTGCGCGAGCGTATCGCCGGGTCCCTCGCCCCGCCCGCGCATAGGCCAAGATCGACCTCGTCGTTGCGAACCATCGCGATGATTTCGGACGTCGCGCCGGTATGCAGATCGACGACGATATCCGGAAACTGCGCGCTAAACCGCTCGAGCACGATCGCCATCAGATTACCGACAAACCCCTCGCCGCAGCCGATACCGATCCGTCCGCGCCGCAGCCCCCGATAGTCCTCCAGTTGCACCAGCATCTCGGCGTCGCGGCGCCGGCTTTCACGAAAATGATCGACGAGACTCAGGCCGATTTCCGTGAGCGTCACGCGCCGGCCCTGCCGCTCGAGCAGCGCCACGCCGTGCGCGCGCTCCAACTGCGTCACCTGCCGGCTGATCACCGACGCATTGATGCCGAGCGCGTCCGCTGCCGCCCGCACGCCACCATGCACGGCGATTTCATGCAGATAGCGCAGGCTGCGCGGATTGAGGGCACCTGTTTGAGGGATATCGGTGTCGGTTGACATGCTTTCTCGACTGTTGACATTCAAGTCAACATTATCGACCGAAAGACGTCATTGATCGCACGTTTTTGCAGCGAAATACTGACGCTTCGCTTTCTATATGCACGTCAATCCAAATGCCCAATACCCAGCACTTTTGCACGCTCGATGAAACCAGCGATCTGAACGATGAATTGCGCGGCATCCGCCACCGTTTGCACCAGCATCCTGAACTGGCTTACCAGGAGTTCCAGACATCGGATCTTGTTGCCGAAGCGCTCGCAAGTTGGGGTTACGAAGTCGCGCGCGGTCTGGGCGGAACGGGCATGGTCGCATCGCTGAAGTCGGGAACGGGGTCGCGGGCCGTTGCGGTACGCGCCGATATGGACGCCCTGCCCATCACCGAGGCCACGGGCCTACCCTATTCCAGCGTTCACCCGGGCAAGATGCACGCATGCGGTCACGACGGTCACACGACGATGGTTCTTGGTGCAGCGCGGCATCTGGCGCGCACGCGCCGCTTTGACGGAACCGTCCATCTCGTCTTCCAGCCCGCTGAGGAAGTCGGCTCGGATAGCGGCGCACAACGCATGATCGCAGACGGTCTCTTCGAGCGCTTCCCTTGCGAGGCCATCTTCGGCCTGCACAACCATCCCGGCGCGCCGGCGGGCACGTTCATGTTCCGCAGCGGTCCGTTCATGGCTGCATGCGATACCGTCGACATCACGATCCACGGTCGCGGCGGTCACGCTGCCCGCCCCCATCTCGCCACCGATCCGCTCGTGATCGGCGCAGGACTCGTGACGGCGCTGCAAACCGTCGTGTCGCGCAACATCGATCCGATGCAGCCCGCCGTGGTCACGATCGGTGCGTTCAATGCGGGACACGCACCCAATGTGATCCCCGAAACGGCGCGTCTTCAACTGAGCGTGCGCTCGTTCGATCCCGAAGTGCGCAAGCTGCTCGAAACACGCATCCGCGCGCTCGCCAATGCGCATGTGCAAGCGCACGGCGCCAGCGTCGAGATCGACTATGTGCCGGGCTACCCGGTGCTCGTCAACAGCACGCAGGAGACTGAATTCGCGTTACAGGTCGCACGCGAACTGGTGGGCGACGAACGCGTGGTCGACGGCTTTGGTCCGATCGCGGGCAGCGAGGACTTCGCCTATTACCTGCAAAAGAAGCCGGGCTGCTTCCTGCGCGTGGGCAACGGCAAGGACACGCCCATGCTGCACAACGCGAAGTACGACTTCAACGACGACAACCTGACCGTCGGCGCCGCATTCTGGACGCGGCTGGTCGAGCGGTTTCTTGCGTCGAAAGTCTAAGCGCCCATCAGAAAGCGCAGACGGAACCATCATAAATACACCTACGGTGAGGACCTAAACCATGTCAACCCAGCCTCTTACGTCGTCCGGCACGATTGCGGTTTCGCAGACCCGCATTGTCGTGGCGGCCGTCGTCGGCAATCTGCTCGAGTTCTTCGATTTCACGGTCTACAGCTTTTTCGCGCTGACCATCGCAAAGCTGTTCTTTCCGTCGCAGGATCCCGTCGTGTCGACGTTGCTGGCGTTATCGGCGTTCGCGATCGGCTTCGTGGCGAGGCCCGTCGGCGGCTTCGTGCTCGGCCATTACGCGGACAAACGCGGGCGCCGGGCCGCGCTCACGCTGACGATCTTCCTGATGGCAGTCGGCTCCGCAGCGATCGGTCTCGCGCCGACCTACGAAACCATCGGCATTGCTGCGCCCGCGTTGATCGTGGTGGCGCGCCTCGTGCAGGGTTTTGCGCAGGGCGGCGAGTTTGGCGCGGCCACCGCGACCCTGCTGGAAACAGGTTCTGCAAAAGGGCGTGGCTTTCGCGCAAGCTGGCAGCTGGCGAGCCAGGGCGCGGCCGCCCTGCTCGGCTCGGGTATGGCTGCGTTGCTCACCTATCATTTGACCGGTCCGCAGCTGCTCGATTGGGGATGGCGCGTTCCGTTTCTGGCCGGCACGCTGATCATGCCCGTGGGCGTGTATCTGCGCCGGCATATCGTGGACGATGAGCCCGTCAAAACGGAGCACTCGCGCTTCGAACCGGCCCTCGTGCGCAAATGGTTTTTGACGGTCTTCGCGATCATGGGCATGACAGTCGCGACATACGTGCTGATGTACTACATCCCCACCTACTCGATTCAGTATCTGAAGATGCCGCCCAAGCTGTCGATGCTGGTCTCGATTGGCGCCGCCTGTGTCTCGCTGCTCATGTGCCCGATCTGGGGCGCGCTGTCGGACCGCATGGGCCGTAGAAAGCCGCTGACCGTGCTGGGACGCGTAGTGCTGATCGCGCTGCTGTATCCCGCGTTCTGGCTGATGAACCAGTTTCCGACGCTGCCGGTCGTCACCGGCCTGATCGTCCTTCTGATGTTCTTCTACACGATGGGTTCGGCGCCCGCGTATGCGCTCATGCCGGAAAACTTCCCGAAACATGTGCGCGCAGGCTATCTGGCAAGCGCGTATGCCGTGGCGGTGTCGGTGTTCGGCGGCACGGCGCAGCTCGTCGTCGCGTGGCTTATCAAGGTGACGGGCAATACGATGGCGCCGGCCTGGTACATGATTGCGTGCGTCATCATTTCGCTCTGCGCCGTGACGATGCTCGAAGAAACCGGCGGACGCGATCTGGCCTGATTGTGTCGGGGAGTGCGGGCCTGGAAATCAGGGCCGGCTGGAACAACGAGGGGCGGACCTCCTGCCGCGCAATCAAGGCGTGGCTGCCTTAACCCTTCGCCCATCATCCTGGCCCGGCCCGATCACGAGCCCCGCCTCTGCCAGCAAACGCCGCAGTCCCAGCTTCGGATAATTGCGGTCGACGGCCCGCACATCGGCACGCGTCTCCTCGATGATCCAGTCGCGCACATCCGCTGCAACCGGCCGCAACGGCCGATTCTCCGGCCACACCAGACAGCAGCGCCGGTTCGTCACGATCAATTCCTCCTCGGACGGGAGCAGCGCGCCCTCGAGAAGCCAATGCGACACGACATTGAGCCAGCCAAGCGCGACGCCCTGCCCCAGCAGCGCCGCCTGCACGACGATCGCGTAGTCGTTGAAGCTCAGCATGCTCGCCACGTGCCGCCCGTGTGCCGCGAACGTGGCGAAGCGCTCATGCCAGCCGCGCTCGCCGTCGTCCATCACGATCACCGTGTCGCCGTGCTCGCGGCCCGTCTGCGTCGCGGCCGTCTCGTGATAGCGCCGGTTGCACACCGGCAGTAGCGTCTCCGGCATCACCAGCACGCTGTTCTCGCCGATCTCGTCCTCGCGTAAAAAGCGCATGCCGAGATCGACATCGACGAGCGGCCCACCGATACGCCCCGAGATCAGCTGAAACCGCAAATCGACATTCGGAAACGCCTGGTTCAGCCGGCTCATGCGCGGCATCAGCCAATGCGTAGTAAATGCGGTGGACACCGAGAGCGTGACGGACTCGACGCCAGTCGCCCGCGCCTCGATCTCCCGTATAGCGCCTTCTATGCCATTGAAGCCTTCCGAGATCTTCCGGTAGAGGATCTTGCCGTTCTCGGTCAGTTCGATCCCACCCCGCACGCGCTCGAAAAGGCGCACGCCGAGATGGTCTTCCATGCGCGCCAGCATGCGGCTCACCGCGGGCTGACTCACATATAACTCCTGCGCCGCGCGCGTGAAGTTGCCGCAGCGCGCGGCAGCTTCGAACACGAACAGCGCATTGGCGCTCGGCAGTTTTTTGCGAAGGTTAGGCATGACCTGATGTTATGCCTTATCCAACAATTTGGGAATTGCCGTCAATAATGACGCGGCCTATATTTTCCCTAACGCAGGCCTCTACAGCGAGACAGGACGCAATGGACGCACGAGCGAAAACAGGTGTTTCGATCCGATCGGCAGCGAAACGTTATGGCCCGGTCGTGGCCCTCGACGACGTGTCGCTCGACATCGCCCCGGGCGAATTCGTCTCGCTGCTCGGTCCTTCGGGGTCAGGCAAGACCACACTGCTCGGCATTCTCGGCGGCTTCGTGCAGCCGAGTTCGGGTGCGGTCTGGGTCGGCGAGCGCGACATTACATTTGCGCCGCCGCATAAACGGGACATCGGCATCGTCTTCCAGAACTACGCGCTCTTTCCGCACATGAGCGTCGGCGAGAACGTCGCGTTTCCGCTGCGCGCGCGCCGTCAGCCCAAAGCAACGTGGGCGAAGAAGGTCGCCGATGCGCTCGCCATGGTCGAACTCTCGGGCTACGAAAACCGCGGTATCGGTCAACTGTCCGGCGGCCAGCGCCAGCGCGTGGCGCTCGCCCGCGCGATGGTCTTCGAGCCCCAACTGATCCTGATGGACGAGCCGCTCTCCGCGCTCGACAAGCAACTGCGCGAAACCATGCAGATCGAGCTGCGGCGGCTGCATCGCAAGCTCGGCGCGACGATCGTCTATGTGACGCACGATCAGCGCGAGGCGCTCACCATGAGCGACCGTGTGGCCGTGCTGAAGAACGGCCGGCTCGTGCAGATCGACACGCCTGAGCGGCTCTACGACCGCCCGTGCGACGCTTTCGTGGCGAGCTTCATCGGTGAGGCGACGTTGCTCGCCGTGACGCGCGCCGGCGACGATGCCGTGCGCCTCGGCGATACGGTTCTGCGCACGGCGCACCCGCTGCCGCGCGGCGACAAGCTGCTGCTCGCGGTGCAAACCGAAAAACTCGTGATCGACGGCGGCGAGCGGCGCGACGGCGTGAATCGTCTGTCGTGCCACGTCACCGAGGTGCTGTACCAGGGCGAAAGCCTGCGCGTGTTCGCCACGCTCGCCGACGGCACTGCCATCAGCCTCAGGCAGCCCGGCGGCCACGACGCGCGCCGGCGCATTCCGGAACCGGGCGCGCCGATGAGCGTCGTTCTCGATCCGCAGGACACCATCGTCGTGCCCGCCTGACTCCTCTCATTTTTTATCCGCCCGCGCTTGGGGCACTCCCTCTCCCGTTTTTACAGCAAACTGCAAAAGGATGATTTCATGAAGCTCACCGATTTCAAGGTCCTGACGTTCGACGTCGTCGGCACACTCATCGACTTCGAGCGCGGCGTGCTCGCCTCCGTGCGGCGCCTCGGCGGGCCGGCCGCGAAGGACCTGACCGACGACCAGATCTTCGAGCCGTACATGCGCGGCCGTGCGACCCATCCGGGCCGCTCGAGCCATGAAATGGCCAACGTCTACCTGTCGCTGGCGAAGGAACTCGGTCTGCCCGACGACGCGCAATCGGCCGCCGCCTTCCAGCGCGACGTGCTCGAATGGCCGGCCTTCGCGGATTCGGTCGCCGCGCTCAAGCGTCTGCGCAAACACTTCCGCCTGGTTGCCATGACCAACGCGGACCGCGTCGCACTGTCGGCCTATGCGCACACGCTTGGCGACCCGTTCGACGACACGGTCTGCTGCGACGAAACCGGCGTCGCCAAGCCCGATCCGCAATTCTTCGCGTACAACCGCGGCCGTCAGGCGGCATTCGGCTACAAGTTCGGCGAGATTCTGCACACCGCGCAAAGCCAGTACCACGACATCGGCGTCGCCACGGAACTCGGCTACGCCACTTGCTGGATCGAGCGTCGTCAGGGCAAGAAGGGCTTCGGCGCTACGCCGGTGCCTGAGGCTGTCACGACGCCGACGTTCATGTTCCCGACGCTCGCCGAGCTCGCGGACGCCGTCGAAGCCGAAGCGCGCCTCGCCGCCTGAACCGATGCTCGCGCCGAAGGCACGCCCCTCGCCCCTGCCCGACTCGCTCTGGCAAGCGCTTGCTGCGGCATCGCCCGATGCGGGCGCGGCGGTCAGCACCGGCGCGCCGCTCGCGCGCGATCTCGACGTCGAAGTCGCGGTGATCGGCGCGGGCTACTCGGGCCTCGCCGCAGCCTATGCGCTGCAAAAACGCGGCGTCGGTTGCGCCGTGCTCGACGCGAACGTGGTCGGCTGGGGCGCGAGTGGGCGCAATGGCGGCGTCGTGTCGTCGAAATTCAGGCTGTCGTTTCCCACGATCGACCAGTTGCATGGCCTCGATACCGCGAAGCGTATGCATCGGCTCGCGCATGAAGGCGTGCGGGTGGTCGAATCGCTGGTCGACGAGTTCGGGCTCACGCAGTCCCGCTTCGAGCATACGGGCAGCCTGCGCTGCGCGCACACCGAGCGCGCGCTCGCGGCGATCTGCGCCGAAGCCGACTGGGTACGCGCGACGCTCGGTGATACATCGATGAGCGTGCAATTGCGCGCCGAAGTCGAGCGCGAGACGGGGTCGAAGGGCTTTGTTGGCGGCGTGCTGAGCAAGGACGCCGGCACGATCCTGCCGCTCGAATACTTGCGCGGACTCGCGCGCGGCATGACGCTGCGCGGCGTGCCGATTTACGAATCGACACCGGTATTGCAGATGCATCGCGCGCCCGGCGATACGCACGTGACGTTGCGCACGCCAGGCGGTACGGTGCGTGCGAAGCAGGTGATCGTCGCGACCAATGCCTATTCGGATCTCACGCCGGCCACCGCGCCGTATCAACGCGAACTCGTGCCGTTCCGCAGCGCAATGATCGCCACCGAGCGCCTGCCCGCCGATCTCGACGCGCGCCTGATGGTCGAACGCCGCAGCTACACGGAAACGCGCCGCATGATGAAGTGGTTCCGCAAGGTGGACGGCCGCATGCTGTTCGGCGGCCGTGACGCGTTCGGCAAGGAAGGCCAGACGACCGGCTTCGATGGACTGCAGCGAGCGATGGTCGCGCTCTTTCCCGATCTCGCGGATGTACCCGTGGCGTATCGCTGGTCGGGCTATGTCGGCATGACGTTCAATTCGCTGCCGCATGTCGGGCGCAGCGACGATGCCACCACCTTCTGTCTGGGGTATAACGGAGCAGGCGTCGCAATGGCCAGCCTGCTCGGACAGCATGCCGCCGCGCTCGCCCTCGGCGAGACGCCCGAGCTTTCGTTGCTCGGCGCGCCTGGCTTGCGGCCCGTGCCTTTTCATTCGCTGCGCGCGCCGGGTGTGAGGCTCGTCGCCGCGTGGTATCAGTTTCTCGACGCCGTAGGTGCATGATGACGACCGCCAAACGGATGCTCCAAGGACACTCATTGATGCAGGCCACCGAGTCCGATCCTGCCGCGCGCTACCAGCGACGCGAAGATCGCACGATGCTTCTCCTGATGGCGCCGGCGCTCCTCGTGATCGTCGTGCTGCTTGTCGTGCCGCTCGCCTGGTTGTCGTGGCAGTCCATCTATCACGACGGCTTCACGCTCGAGAACTATCGGCGCATGTTCTCAGGCGCTTACCTCGAAACCTTCCTGCTTACGTTCAAACTGAGCATCATCGTGACCGTCATCACGCTGGTGCTCGGCTATCCGGTGGCGTACTTCGCGGCTTCAGTGTCGCCGAAGCTGAGTGCGCTTGTGCTCGGCATGGTCATCCTGCCGTTCTGGACGAGCGTGCTCGTGCGCACTTACGCGTGGCTCGTGTTGCTGCAGCGCACGGGCCTCGTCAACAAGGCCTTGATCGCCTCGGGCCTGATCGAGCGACCGGTGCAGCTCGCCTATAACCAGTTCGGCACGATCATCGCCATGGTTCATATCCTGCTGCCGTTCATGGTGCTGCCGCTGTACTCGGCCATGCAGAAGATTCCGCCGAATCTCTCGCAGGCGGGCGCGAGTCTGGGCGGCTCGCCGCTGCATGTGTTCATGCGCGTGTTCCTGCCGCTTTCGATGAGCGGTGTGTTCGCCGGCGTCACCCTCGTGTTCGTGCTGTGCCTCGGCTTCTACATCACACCCGAGTTGATGGGCGGCGGCAAGTCGATCATGGTGTCGATGGTGGTGAGCCGCAACGTCGAGATCTATAACAGCTGGGGCGCGGCGAGCGCGGTGAGCGTCGTGCTGCTGATCTGCGTGTTCGCGATTTTCTACGCCGCGAGCCGTGTGGTGCCACTCGAAAAGACCCTGGGCGCGAAATGACAAAGCTCTCGTTCGGACGGATCGTCCTCGGTGCGGCGGTCGTGCTGATCCTCCTGTTCCTCATGGTGCCGGTGTTGATCGTCGTGCCGCTGTCGTTTTCCGACACGCGCTTCATGACCTTCCCCCCGCCCGCCTATTCGCTGCGCTGGTATCACTCCTTCTTCGACAACCCCGCGTGGATCGACGCCGCGCGCACTACGCTGACCGCCTCGGTCTGCGCCGCACTGCTCGCCACACCACTCGGCGTGTGCGCTGCCTACGCGATCCAGAACGGCACACATTGGATCATGCGCTATCTGCGCACGCTGCTGATGCTGCCGTTGATGGTGCCGATCATCATCGTCGCGGTGGGCGTGTTTTTCGTCTACTCGCAGGCCGGCTACGTGAATACGCTCGGCGGGCTGATTCTCGCGGATACGATGCTCGGGCTGCCGTATGTGCTGATCTCGGTCGGCGCTGACCTTCGCACCTTCGACCGCACCCAGGAAATGGTCGCCCGCAGCCTCGGCATGAATCGCTTTCGCAGCTTCATGGCGGTGACGCTGCCGCAGATCAAGGCAAGCGTTATTTCTGGCGCCGTGTTCGTGTTCATACAGGCCCTCGACGAAACGGTGGTCGCCCTGTTCGTGTCGGGCGGCTCGAACCAGACGCTGACGCGCCGCATGTTCGTCACGCTGCGTGACGAGATCGATCCGACCATTGCCGCGATCAGTACGATGCTCACGGCGCTGACGCTGTGCCTCGTGATGATCGTCGTGGTGAGCCGGCGCTCCGGCGCGGCGCGCGCCTGAACTCCACCTACACACCTATCACATGATCAATGCACTGAAGTTCTATATCGACGGCGCGTGGGTCGAGCCGTCGGGCACGGCACGCCTGCCGGTCATCGATCCCTGCACCGAAGAAGCGTTCGCCGAAGTGGCAATGGGCACACCCGCCGATATCGATCGCGCTGTCGCTGCGGCAAAACGCGCGTTCACGTTGTTCTCGCAGACCACACCCGCCGAGCGCCTCGCGCTGATCCGCCGCATTCTCGAGGTTTTTCTTGAACGTCACGACGAGATGGGCGACACGATCTCGCGCGAACTGGGCGCCCCACGCGCGATGGCGCACGCATGGCAAGCAGGGATCGGACGGCGGCATCTAGACGAATTGATCCGCACGTGCGAAACGTTCGCGTGGCAACGCAATAAAGGCACCACGCTCGTTAATCACGAACCGGTGGGTGTCGTCGCGCTCATCACGCCGTGGAACTGGCCGATCAATCAGATCGTCTGCAAGGCTGCGCCCGCGATTGCGGCCGGCTGCACGATGGTGTTGAAACCCAGCGAAGTCACGCCGCTTAACGCCCTGCTGTTCGCGGAGATTCTTGACGCCGCGGGCGTGCCGCCCGGTGTTTTCAATCTCGTGAACGGCGATGGACCGACCGTTGGTGCGGCGCTTGCAGCGCATCCCGATGTCGACATGGTGTCGTTCACCGGCTCGACGCGCGCGGGCATCGAGATCGCGAAGCTCGCGGCGCCGACCGTCAAGCGCGTACATCAGGAGCTGGGTGGCAAGTCGGCCAACATTCTGCTGGACGACGTCGACTTTGAAGCCGCCGTGACGGCGGGCGTCAACTCGTGCTTCAACAACAGCGGCCAGTCGTGCAATGCACCGACGCGCATGCTGGTGCCGGAGGCGCGCCATGACGAGGCGGTGGCGATTGCCCGGCGGGCGGCGGAAGCACATCGCGTCGGCCCCGCAGACCACGAGCGCACGACGATGGGGCCGGTTGTCAGCAGCGTGCAATTTGAGCGCGTGGAACGTTTGATCGCAGCCGGCATCGACGAGGGCGCGCAAGTCGTGGCCGGTGGCCTCGGCCGTCCGCACGGTCTCGAACGCGGCTATTACGTGCAACCGACTGTGTTCGCGAACGTGCGTCCGTCTATGACGATCGCGCGCGAAGAGATCTTCGGGCCCGTGCTCGCGATCATGCCGTATCGCGACGAAGATGATGCGATCGCGATTGCGAACGACAGTCCCTTCGGCCTCGCGGCCTATGTGCAATGCGCCGATCACGAGCGCGCGAGGCGGGTAGCGTTCAGGTTGCGGGCGGGCAGCGTGTACCTGAACTACCCGTCGTGGGATGCCGGCTCGCCTTTCGGCGGCTACAAGCAGTCAGGCAATGGGCGCGAATACGCCGAGTGGGGGCTCGAGGCATTTCTTGAGGTGAAAGGCATCGTGGGGTATGGGGACTGAGGGCAACTGAGCGTCGCGGCGGTCGACGGGCCGCCTTCCCTTTCTCGACCCAGCAAGTCCCTAGGCGCGGCCACGCAGCATATCCGCGATGCGCTCCGCGATCATGATGGTCGGGATATTCGTGTTGGCGCACGGTATTGACGGCATCAGCGACGCATCACACACATAAAGCCCGTTCACGCCATACACGGCGCCACGCGCATCGCACACAGCGAGCGGATCGTCGACGGCGCCAATCCGGCAGGTTCCCGACGGATGCCAGGTGCAGCCAACCGAGCGCGTGACGAATTGCGTCAAGGCACGGTCGTCCGCGAGCAGGTCGTTCAGCGTCACGCCCTGAGTGACCACGCGTCGCACCAGCCACGCGCGAAACGGACCCGCGATATCCAATAGCGCGCTCAGCGTGCCGCGTTGCAACGCATTCCACGCACCCGGCACGGCCACACTCGCGACACGCGGCGAATAGCTCGAAGGTAGAAGCGTCGAGCGATGCTTCGCCATTAGCGGATCGGCCAGCGTTTCAGCGCCGAAGCGCAGCGCGCCCTTCAGACGTTCGAGATCGCGAGCATCGGACAGCATGTTGAAATCGACAGCAGGCTCGCTATGCGGACTCGCCGACATGAGCGTCACCCGGCCGCGCGAGTAGGACTTGTTCACCCAGAAAAAGATCGTACCGAGCCGGTGGCCCACCGAATGCCAGCCCGAACGCGACAGGATCGCACCGTGCATGTCGCCGGGCACGGTGCCGTGCATGCCTGACGAAAAGCGCACGATGGCCTGCTCGTGATGCTCGTCGGGAAACGGCGTGCGGGCGGCCCGCGGCAAAACTGCGGAAACAGCGATCGACGGATGCTCCATCAGATTGCCGCCGACGCCAGCCCGGTCCGCGCGCACTTCGATACCGAGCGCGGCGAGTTCAGCGGCCGGGCCGATGCCGCTTCGCATCAGCAGCGCGGGACTGTGGATCGCGCCGGCGCAGACGATTACATACGCGGCGCGCAATTCGTCGCTGGCGCCATCCCTGCCCTCGCCACCCTCGCCACCCTCGCCACCCTCGCTGCCGACGATGCGCGCACCGACTGCGCGCGTGCCATCGAACAGCACGCGCTCGACGAGCATTCCGGTTCGGATTTGGAGGTTCGGACGGGCACGCACGGCATCGTCGAGATAACAGACCGACGTCGGGATCCGCTCGCCGGCCTCGCTCACCGCGATCGATCCGATGAACGTACCGTCCTCCCACCCGCCGTTCTGATCGTCACGCCGCACGTGGCCGCGCGCTGCGAGCGTGGCGAGCACCGCGCGCACGAAGGGCGAAATGCGTGCCCAGTTCGTGCGCTGAATGCGAACCGGGCCGCTCTTGCCGTGCAGTTCGCCGTCGAAGTCGCAATCGGATTCGAGTTTGCGGAAGTACGGCAGGCAGGCGTTCCAGTTCCACCCGTGCGCGCCAAGCGCGTGCCATTCGTCGTAATCGGCGGGCGCGCCGCGATTCGCCATCAACGCATTGATTGCCGAACCACCGCCGAGCAGGCGCGCCTGTTCGTAGCGTCGTGTCGTTGCCGACATGCTCATGCGCGCCTTCAGGCGCTGCCAGATGTTCGCCGTGTCGAGATAGGCGCGACCAGGATACCGGCTGCGCACGGCAGCCGGCATGTCCGTCTGCGAGATATTGCGGCCGGCCTCGACGAGGCAGACGGTCTTGCCGGCGTCTTCGGACAGGCGCGCGGCGAGCACGCAGCCCGCCGAACCGCCACCGAGAATCAGATAGTCGATCACATTCGATGATTACGCGGGCGTTGAAACGTGCGGAACGGGTGAGCAAAACGTGCGCGCGAGCCTGTGAGCCCGCGCGTCGACGTCAGCCCGCGCCTTACTGCATGAACTTGAGCCAGCGCGCCTTCGCCTGAATGCCGGCGTCCGAGGCCCACCACTCCTCCGACATGAGCGCCTGCTTCGCCGCGTTGTCCGGTGAGCTCGGCAGCTCGCTCGCGCGTTTCGCGTCGATCTTGCCGGTCTTGAAGGCCGCCGGATTGCCCGGGCCATAGTCGATATACAGCGGCAGATTCGCCTGCAATTCGGGCGAGACAGCGGCGTTGACGAATTTGATCGCGTCGGCCAGGTTCGGCGCGTTCTTCAGCACGCATAACTGGGTGTTCTGCAGAATGCCGTCGTTGAACGTGAAGTCGATATCGGGGTTGTCTTTACGCACGGCGCTTGCGCGGCCGTTCCAGATCATCGTCATGTCGACTTCGCCGTCGTGCAGCAATTGTGCCGACTGCCCGCCTGAGGTCCACCAGACGGTCACGTCCGGCTTGATCTGTTGAAGCTTTTTAAACGCACGATCGACGTCGAGCGGATAAAGCTTGTCGCGCGGCACGCCGTCGGCCAGAAGCGCGGCTTCGAGCACCGTCTGCGGATCGTTGCGCAACGCACGCGTGCCGGGGAATCCCTTCACATTCCAGAAATCGGCCCAGCTCTGCGGCACTTTCTTCAACGACTTCTTGTTGTAGCCGATGACCGTCGAATAGAACTCATAGGCGACTGAATACGGCGTGCGATATTTCTCGGGCATCGCAGCCCCATTCGGGATCTTCGAGAAATCCAGCTTCTCCAGCAGGCCTTCGTGGCCGCCGCGCAGGCAGTTGGACGTCGGCGTATCGACCACGTCCCAGATCGGCTTGCCGGTTGCGGCCTGCGCCTTGATCTGCGGCCACGCGTCCGGGATGCTGTCCTGGTTCACGGTAATGTTCAGCAGTTTCGCCGCAGGATCGAGGATCGCCTTGGTCTGCGCTTCCTGATACGTGCCGCCTTGAGAAACAAAGGTAATCTTCCCCGCAGCAAAAGCAGGCGTGAGACACGCAGGCACCAGACCCGCGACACCAAGAATCAGAACCGCCGCAAGCGGGCGCAACATGGGCTTCTTGATCACGACTTTGTCCTCGAAAGGGTTAAGCGAAAGAGATCGTAAATGTAATGCGCATTGAGCCCAATATAGTGAGTCTATTTAATGGCGACAACGCCGCAATTGTTGTGGTGCCCATGACATGACGTTATGGCAAGCAAGTCGCGCCACGCACAGGCGAGACATGCGGAACATTGTCGTTGATAGAGCATCCCGACTGTCCGCCACCACGGCTTGGACGACTGGGCGTTTGTCAAAAGTAAAAAACTCTCGTGATGCTGACGATCCAAAAGATTTCCTTTTTTTGATGCAGCGGAAGCGCTCCGATAAGAATAAATTCTGCCTCGGGATAACCCTGACACTGAGGGCCTTCTTGCGAGGTCCGACGTGCATCCCTACGAATATCCCTTTCTCTTCGTCGCCAGTCTGTGCGGCGGTGTGATCAACGCGATCGCGGGCGGCGGCAGTTTCATCACGCTGCCGGCACTGCTGTTCTTTAACGTACCGCCGACGGTTGCGAATGCAACCAGCGCCGTTGCCGCGTGGCCCGGCCTGATAACAGCCGCCTATGGTTATCGGCATCGTCTCTCCGGCGACTCCCGCCGGCTACTGCGCTATGCGGCAGCAAGCCTCGCCGGTGGCGTAACGGGCGGCGCACTCCTTCTCATGACACCGGCCGCAACGTTCACGCGTGCCATTCCCCTCCTGATGTTGCTGGCTACGCTGATGTTCCTGCTGGCGCCGCGCGTGGTGGCAGCGGCGCGCCGGTCCACGGATGTGGCGGCGGCCTCTGGCGGGAAAGCCACGCGGCTTCATACGACGATCCAATTCTTCGCGAGCCTGATGGTCGGCTACTTCAATGCAGGCAGCGGGATCATCGTCATGGCAGGCCTGAGCATGTCGGGTATGCGCGAGACGCAACTGCTGAACGGCTTCAAGAACCTGCTCGGCGCGGTGGCGGCGGGTGCGTCGATCGCAGCGCTCGCGGTGGGCGGGCAGGTCGCGTGGGCTTCGGCCGCGCTGATGATGGCCGGTTCGCTGATCGGCGGCCTGTGGGGCGCGCGTGTTGCCCAGCGCATCGACGCAAACCTGCTGCGTGTGTTGATTCTGATCTTCAGCTTTGTGATGACCGGATATTTTTTCTGGAAATTCTGGCTGTGATAATCCTTCTGAACTTTTCAATTGATTCTTGACGGAGTTGGACTATGAAATTCGTTGTCGCGTTGACCTTGCTACTCGCGCAGTCTTTTGCATTTGCACAGACGCCGCCGCCGTCTACGCTCGCGCGTGTCACGCAGAGCGGCATTCTGCGGGTGTGCACGCCGGGCGATTACAAGCCGTTCAGCTTCCAGCGCGCACCGGGTGAATTCGAAGGACTTGACGTTGATCTGATGGGATCGCTTGCCACGGCCCTCAACGCGAAACCACAATTCGTCAAGACCACCTGGGCGAACCTGCTGCCGGATTTCGTCGCCGGTAAATGCGACATCGCGGCAGGCGGTATTTCAGTTTCGCTTGAGCGGCAGAAACAGGCGTACTTCAGCACGCCGTATATGGTCAACGGTAAAACGCCGCTTACGCGCTGCGAAAACGTCGCCAAATATCAGTCCATCGAAGCGATCGACCAACCGTCCGTCCGCGTGATCGCGAATCCGGGTGGCAGCAACGAGAAGTTCGCCAGGACCAAACTGAGCCACGCCCAGTTGACCATGCACTCGGACAACCTCACGATCTTCGATGAGATCATCAAGGGACACGCGGACGTCTTCGTTACCGAAGCTGCGGAGGCAATCGTGCAGAGCAAGGCGCATCCCGAGTTATGTGCCGTCAATCCCGACAAGCCGCTGCAATATGCCGAGATGGGCTACCTGCTGCCGAACGGCGACGACGTGTTCAAACACTTTGTCGACCAGTGGCTGCATCTGAGCCAGGCGAACGGCGAGTACGCGCAAATGAGCGCGAAGTGGCTCGGCAAATAATCGCCACTCTTTGCACGGATAGCTCCGTAGAAAGCGTAGAAAGACCACCTTAGAAGCCCGCGTCGATCACAATCCTGGTTCCGTCGCTGAACCGGTTGAGGCGGAATGCATGCGGGTCGACAAGCGGCGTGTCGTTCGTCACGAGATCCGCCATCAGCTTTCCGGCCGCCGGGCCGATGCCGAATCCATGCCCCGAAAAGCCGGTGCCGATAAAGAGGCCCGGCACCGTATCGACACCGGAGATCACTGGAATCGCGTCCGGCGTCACGTCCATGTAGCCCGCCCAGCGCTGCGCGATTCGCGCGTGCGCCAGATGCGGGAAGACCTTGATGAACTCGCGCAAACCTGCGTCGGTGTAGCGGGTGATCGGTTCGGGATCGAGAGTGCGGATCGCTTCAAACGCTGTGGGACGGTCGAGCGCCCAATGACGCGGACGGCGCAGTTCATCGAAGAAACGAGCGCCGATGCCGATGCGCAAAGCGCCCAGCTGGCTCTTCAACGCTTCGACATATTTGAAGAACAGACGAAAGGAATCGGGCGTGAGATCGCTGTAGGTGCGGAAGCCAAAAGCGACCGTATAGCCGCCGTCGGCGCGCTTGCGAAACGCGAATTTCTTGTTACTCGCGCTACAGGTCGGGCCACCGTCGAGCGGCTCGGTGCGAAGCACGGAGGCTTTTACCAGCAGTTGCGGTACGTCGACATCCAGATTGCCGCAGAACAACCGCGACCACGCGCCACCCGCGACCACGACGCTGTTGCAACGAATCGCGCCGTGCTCGGTGACGACCGCACTGACGCGCCCTGCGCTTGTTTCGATGCCACGGGCGGCGCATGGCGTCAGAATCTTGACGCCGCGTTTGCGCAACGCATTGGCGATTGCCGGTGCCGCCTTTTGCGGTTCGGCGCGACCGTCGCCGGATGTGTAGAGTCCGCCTTTGAACGCTTTCGTCGCGCCGGGCAACAGTTCAGCAACGGCACGCCCGTCCACCACGCGCGTGTCGAATGTATCGCCCGCTACGTGGCGCGCCTTGTCGAGCCATACGTGATGACTGTCCATCACGGCGTCTTCGTCGGTCATGTAGAGGATGCCGCATTGGTTGAAGCCGGTGTCGATGCCGAGCGTCGCATCCATTTTCCGCCACAGCTTCAGGCTTTCGATGCTCAACGTGAACTCGCGCATGTCGCGATGCGTGACGCGCACCCACCCCCAGTTGCGACTCGATTGCTCGCCCGCAATATGGCCTTTCTCACATAGCGCGACCTGCAATCCTTTCTCGCTCAGATAAAGGGCCGTGCTCACGCCGATAATGCCGCCGCCGATGACGACGACATCGACTTGCGCGGGCAAGGTGGTGTCGTCAGCGACCGTTTCTACTTTGGGTCCCATTGTGGCTGGTGTCCTGCCTGTGAAGACTAGTTATGTTGATCGGCGATGCCGGCCCTGACCGGCACAGTCGAACTGGCCGAAGCCTGCGCCTTGCGCTGCCGGCGTGACAATCGTGTGCTGGAATTGCCGCGCGCCGGATTCGCATGACGGTTGGTCCAGCGGTCGATGTGATTGATCGCGTGCGTGAGCGGCACGGTCACAAGCAGATACACCGCACCCGCGGCCACCAGCGGCGACAGGTTCGCGGTATTCACCGACGTGTTCTGGCCGATCGTAAACAGATCGCGTTGCGAAGTCAGCAGGCCGAGAAAATAGACCAGACTCGAATCCTTGACGATCGAAATGAACTGGTTCGCAAGCGCCGGCAAGATACGCCGCACGCCTTGCGGCACGATCACGTGGCGCATGCTGCTCCAGTATGTCATGCCGAGCGCCTGACACGCGGACAGTTGTCCGCGTCCCACGCTTTGAATGCCGGAACGAAAAATCTCCGCGATATACGCGGACGAGATCAGCCCAAGTGCGACGATCGCAAGCGGATACGGATTGGGTCCGAAGATCGCGAGCCCCACGGGCGCGAGTCCCTGGCCGACCAGCAGGATCACGAGCGCGGCCGGCAGCCCGCGAAACACGTCGATGAACACCTGTGCGGGCAGCATCAACCAGCGCGTATGCGACACCGTCATCAACGCGAGCATCATGCCCGCGACAATCCCCAGCACAGTCGAAAACACCGATAGCACCAGCGTGTTGACGAGGCCCGTGCACAGCAACGACGGTATCGACGAGATCAGCAACGGCCAGTCGAGAAAGTTCTGCAAGAAAGCATTCATGGTGCGCTCCCTGTTGAGCGTCGGCGGCGGGTTCAGCCGCCGGTCCGCAGTCGGCCGAACTCAATCAGTTATCGGTCTTCATCGCGTACGGCGGCAGGCTCGCGGGCTTCGAATAACCCGGGTGGAACTGCAGGTACAGCTTAAGCCAGGTGCCGTCCGCGACCAGTTCGCCGATGCACTTGTTCAGCGCCGCCTCGAGCTTGGCGTTGCCCTTGTGCACCGGGAAACCGGCAGGCAGATTGACGGCGGAGATGTCGAGCTTGTCCGCGATGTTCATTTGCGGATACTTGCCCTGCAAGCCTTCTACGAGCGTTTTATCCACGAAGTAGCCATCGATGTATTTCGAGCGCATCGCAAGGAATCCCGCGTTCAGGTTCGGAAAGCGCACGATCTGCGCACCCGGCAGGTAGCTGTCCGAATACGTGTCCTCGATGGTGCCCTGCACGACGCCGATCCGTTTGCCCTTCACCGATGACGGATCGCTCGTGATCGTGCTGTCGGGCAAGGTTGCTACGCTCAGAAGACCCGTCAGATAGCCCTCTGAGAAATCGACCATTTTCAGGCGTTCTTTCGTGATCGAAATCGACCCGGCGGCCAGATCGATCTGCTGGTTCGCGACGCTCGGCAGCAGTCCGCTGAAATCCTGCGCGCGGAACTCCGCGCTCAGGCCGAGCTTCGCCGCGACGGCGCGCAGCAGTTCGACGTCGAAGCCCGTCATCTTGCCGTTGTCGATATACGAATACGGCTTGTTGTTCGCATCCACGCCGGCGACCAGCTTGCCGGGCGTCAACGTGCCGATGTCGTCGGCACGGGCGTTGCCTTGCAACGCGAGCGATAGCGGCACGACAACCGCAAAGAGGCTGAGAAGATGGCGAAAACGCATGATGTTTGCTCCGTCGAAAGGACCTGCGATGGGAAGTCTGTCAAGAAAGCGCGGCGCGCGCGCGGCCGCTCCAGAAATCGTCGAACGCGTAGAGCGCCGTGCCGACCGGCACGCTCAGGCGGCTCGCCATGCCAGCCGGGCTGACCGGAAACGTGCCCTCACCAAATGCGCCCGCCTGTGCATCGAGTCCGAGCATGGATCTCGCGACTCGCGAGCCCAGATAGCTCATCAGCGCGACACCGTTGCCGTTGCAGCCGAGCGCGTAGTGAATGCCGTCCTGTTCACCGATATGCGCGAGCTTGTCGCCCGTCATCGCGACGTAGCCCTTCCACGCGTGCGTGATGCGCACGTCGCGCAGTGCGGGCCACAACTCGATCATCTTCGCGTGCAGCATCCTCGCCGCTTCACGCTCGCTCACCTCGCGGATAGCAGGGCGCGAGCCGAACAGCATTCGCGTGCCATCGGGCGATGGCCTCGTGTAGAACAGATTGCGCTTCGAATCGCTGATCATGCGCCGCCCCGGATTCAGCACGGCCATCAGCCCGGGCGGCAGCGGCTCCGTCGCGATCTGGTAACTCGCGACCGGCAGCACTCGCCGCGCGAAGAACGGCAGCAGCCGTCCGGTGTAGCCGTTGGTCGCGACCAGCACATGCTTCGTGTCGATTTTGCCTCGCGTTGCGTGAACCCGAAAACCCGCGCCATTGCGTTCGATTCGTTCCACGCCCGCATGTGAATGCAAAGTCGCACCGCAACGCCGTGCGAGATCGCGCAGCGCGCGATGATATTTCGCCGTATGCAAACCGCCGTATTCATCGACGAGAATCCCGCCGTAGTAGTAATCGGAGCCGATCACCGTGTGCTGCTCCGCGCGCGGCACGACGTGCACCGTCACGCCGGTCTTGTCGCGCAACAGATCGCCCTGGCGCCGCAAACGATCAAAGTGGCGCGGCGTGAATGCGCCGAAGAAACGCCCCGTGATCTGCAGATCGGCGTCGAGCGACTCCTCGGCGACAAGGCGCTTCAGGTAATCGAAGCTCGCCATCGACTCGCGCATCAGCCGTCCCAGCCGCTCTGCCGATACGCCACGAATCGCATTGGTCAGCGCGAGTTTCTGTCCGCTCGACACCATGCCGCCGCTGCGCGTGCTGCCGCCCGCCCCGATCTCCGCAGCGTCGAGCACGGCGACGCTGGCGCCGAGGCGCGCCGCTTCCACAGCCGCCGACAAGCCGCAATAGCCGCTGCCGACGATCACCACGTCGACGCCGGACGGCAACGCGTCACGGGCCGTTTCGGGCGGCGCGGCGTCCCACCAGTACGGGGCCACGCGAAAATCGTCGTGAAGCAGCAGGGCATCGGAGCGCATCGTCTATGGCCGGTAAGAAGATGCAAGCCAGTCTAGGATTTCGTCGACCATCCGGTCAAATACGACCAAAAACGTCCGCCATTCAAATTTGATATGGCAAGCTGGGAGCCGGATTAACGAAGGCAGACGAGGCAAAACGATGAATCAGCGGCAGATCGATGCGTTCAGGCTGGTCATGTTGCGCGGCTCGATGACCGCCGCCGCCGAGGAGCTTGGCACGTCGCAGCCAAGCGTCAGCCGGTTGATTGCGGAACTGGAAGCTTCGACGGGATTGGCGCTGTTCACGCGCAGCGGCGGACGGATTCAGGCCACGGATGCGGGGAGCGCGTTTTATCGCGAAGTGGACCGGAGTTTTGTGGGTATCGAGAAACTGGCGCATTCCGCGCGTGAAATCCGCCAGTTCGGCAGTGGCCGTCTAAGGCTTGTCGCGGCGCCGGTGCTGGCGTTGTCGTTCATCCCGATGGTGATCGAGCGTTTTCTCGCCGTCTATCCACGCATCGCGATATCGCTGGAAATGCGCAGTGAAGGCACGATCCAGCGTTGGGCGTCGTCGGCCTATTGCGATATCGGCTTTGCTACGACTACGCCCGAAGCGTTCGGTGTGACGAGCGCCGAGTTATACCGGCTACCCGGCGTGTGTGCGCTACCGGCCGGGCATCCGCTGACCGCGCGCAAACGTATCCATGCACGCGATCTGCGTAACGAAAGGTTGATTCTGGCTTCGTATGCGGACGACACGCGGTCGTCGCTGGATCGCGTGTTGCGTCAGGCGGAAGTCAATCAGGTGCCGACTATCGAAACGCCATACGGCGCGACGATTTGCGCGATGGTGTCGCGCGGACTGGGAATCGGCATCGTGAATCCGCTCGCGACTATCGATGCCAATCCCACGAAGATCCAGTTTCGGCCGTTTTCACCGGACGTCATGTTTCGGGGGTTCACCGTATGTCCGCAGCTGCAGTACACCAATCCAATCGTTGATAGTTTTCTTAAGATGGCCGGCGACACGATGATGCTTGAAGCAAAGCACGCCTCCAAGCCCGCACGACATTAGCTCATCCAGTACTTGCCCGGGATCCGGCGATCTTCTTCGGAAAGATACGGATTGTCGAGAACGAAGACCTTGCGGCTCGCGAGGTTGGAACGGAGCAGCCCGTCCTGAATGTAGGGATGCGAGTTGAACAGCCGCATGAACGATCCGTCGAGATAGGCCTTCTCCAGCCCCCTGTTAATGGTCTGGGCGAGGCTTGCGTGCTTCGTGGAGACGTAGAAAATAAAGTCCGACCGGTATTTCAGAAGCAGGTGCTTCTCGACAACCAGATCCCGATCTCTGTGCCGCGGCTCGTCCAGTTCCGCGAAAGCTTCAATGGCACCGCGCGGAAAATAGTCCAGCCGGCCACCCTGAACCATGTCGAACACTGTCTCATAGGGAACCGTCTCTATGTTCAGACCGGCTGCTCTCATGATTTTTGTGTCGATCCAGCCAAGCCCCTGACCACCCGTCAATGCCTTCAGATCGTCCAGGTTCCTCACCCTGTCGAAATCAGCCTGACGATCTTTTCGTATGACAAAGATCCGGTGGCCGATCAGCCCGCGATTGATAGGAATCCGTACCACGTTCAAGCCGCGTTCCGCCTCGGCGTCCGTGCTCGTCCAGAGCAGATTGATGGCGTTGCTCCCGCCCGCCAGTTCTGCCAGCGCACGCCCCCGTTCCATCAGGACGTCAGCCTGCCGCGCCACGTAATCGGCGCCGGCCGCTTTCATTGCGAGGTCGAGCACCGCCAGGGGGAAGACCGCACGTGCCCGATCTTCGGGGCGGTAATGCGGGTATACGATAGCGAATGGGTCTGCGGATGCTGCATGCGCACGGAGCGTCACGCCTGCCGCACTCAGTGCAGCCAATACAAAACGCCTGCGATGCATAGTTATATTCGACACATGTGCGATTCGCCAGTACTGGCGCGGATCGCACAGAATCACGCCCGGTCAAAAAACCATCGTGCCACGATTCATGCAGGCATACAAACCCATTTCACTCGCAAAGCATTACATGACCAGGTGGTCATGTTCTCAGCGCTGATCGGCACAGGCTCTTCAAGCCAGCAACGTCGCGCGGACCGCCGTCCCGTAACACAGCACCTCCGTAATGCCCCTCGCTATCTCGGTTGCGTCGTACCGCATACCGATGATGCCGTTTGCGCCCAGGTCCGCAGCCTGCGCAATCATGCGCTCGTATGCATCCTGCCGCGCTCGCTCACACAGCGACGTGTAAAGCGTGATGTTGCCTCCGAAAATCGTCTGCAGCGACGCGCCAAGTGCGCCAACGATGGATCGGGACCGAACGATGATCCCGCGAGTGACGCCGAATGAGCGCTCTATCCTGTGGCCCGGAAGGTCAAACGCTGTCGTCACCATGTGTCGTTCTATCATCGTCTTCTCCGTGTTCAATTGATCGCTTGCAGTTCATCGGGAGTGCTTTCAAGGCTCTTCATTGTAGCCAGGCACCTGGCTGACATGCCGGGATCGCTGACTGGATAGATACAGGTAACGCTCCAGTCAGCCGGGCAACGCGAGCATCGCATGAACGCTCCGCCTTGCCCGGCTGCAACCGTCATGCAGTCAGTTGCGGCGCAGCGGGGAAGTCCACCGGTACATGCGTCGTGGAGTGCAGGTAGTTGGTGACAGTCTTGTCGCCGATCACGATGATCGTGTCGACCAGATTGGCCTTGGTCCAGCCCGCAGCGAAGAACGCATCCACAAGCGCCTGATCGGCGTGCCCGCGGTTAACCGTGATGTTCTTCACCAGACGCGCGAGCGCGTCGAACTTCGCGTCGAAACTTGCCTTGCCACTGCGGATTTCGAGAATCTGTTCGTCGGTGAAGCCGTTCATCTTGCCGATCATCGTGTGGGCGGCCAGACAGTACTCACAGCCGTTGACCTGGCTCACGACGAGGTTCACGACTTCGCGCGCCTTGCCGGTGATACTGCTCTTCGCGTTCTGGAACGCGAGGTAGCTGCCGAGCGCATGCTCCGAATGGGCCAGCGTCGCGTACAGGTTGGGCACTGTGCCGAGACTGCTCTTGAGCTTGTCGAAGATAGCCTGGTTAGCCGGGGAGACTTCGTCGCGTGTCGGGACGTTGATGGTGGTCATGGTGATACTCCTGAGTAAAAAAGATGAATGAAGCTGGGTGGGAAAACCTGTGCGTTATTGCGCGGTATAGGCGCCGTCGACTGCAATGTTCTGTCCGGTGAGGTAGCGCGCCTTGTCGCTCGCAAGGAAGACGATGGTCTGGGCGATTTCGTCCGGAGTCGCGGCGCGTCGCGCCGGTATCGTTGCGAGGAAGCTGGCCTTGCCCTCCTCGCTGCCGCCGGCAAAACGGTCGAGCATTTCGGTCGCTACAGGACCGGGCGCCACGGCGTTGACGCGCACGCCTGCGGCAGCGCCTTCGAGCGCCGCGCTCTTCGTGAGGCCTTCGACCGCATGCTTGCTGGCTGCGTAGACTGACGCGCCCGCAATGCCCACCTGGCCCGCGATCGACGAGAGGTTGATGATCGAACCCGCGCCCTGCTCCAGCATCACGCGCATTTCGTGCTTGAGCGACAGCAGCGTGCCGAGCACGTTGACCGAGAACGTGTCTTCGTAGTTGGTTGCTGTCTGCTCGACGATCGGCGCCAGTTGACCTTCCGTGCCTGCGTTGTTGACCGCCACGTCGAGGCGCCCGAAACGCGCCACGGTTTGCTCGACTACGCTGCGCACTTCGGCTTCGAAGCGCACATCGGCGCGCAGGAATTCAGCTTCAGCACCGAGCGCGCGCAATTCGGCGGCAAGCGCCTGACCTGCCTCTTCGCGACGACCGCTGACGACCACACGGTTTCCTTCGCGAGCAAAAGCAAGAGCGGTAGCGCGGCCGATACCGGTCAGCGCGCCAGTGATAAGAACGACGGGTGAGTTCATGTCCGTACTCCTTGGATTGGGTTGCATCGAATCGCGTTTGCGATGACTGCACTTTGACTGATTCCAGATTGGGGATATAGATGGTGTATGCTCATATGACTGATTCCGCATAGGAATATATTGAGCAAAATGGATAAGCTGCAGGCAATGAAGACGTTCGTGCGCGTGGTGGAGGCCGGCAGCTTTTCCGCGGTCGCGCACGAAGCCGACACGACGCAAAGCGCAGTGAGCAAACAGGTCGCGGCACTCGAGCGCGAGTTGGGCGCACGGCTGCTGACGCGAACCACGCGTTCGCTCGCGCTAACGGAAGAAGGTGAACACTATTTCGAGCAGGCGCGGCGCCTCGTCGCGGAGATCGCGGAGGCCGAAGGCGCGCTGCGGCGCGGCGAACAGCAACTGACGGGTTGGCTGCGAATCGCGGCGTCAGTCGGCTTCGGGCGCCTCAAGCTCATGCCATTGGTTCAGTCGTTTCTGGCAGAGCATCGGGGCGTGAAGATCGACCTGCGCCTGAGCGATGGTTTTGTCGACCTTGTGGAACAGGGGATCGACGTCGCGGTGCGGCTCGGCGATCTGCCGGACAGCAGCCTGATCGCGCGTCGCGTGGGAACGGCACAGCGGATGCTGATGGCGCATCGCAGCTATGTGCGCTCACTGCCCAAAGGAACGAAAGCGCCACGCGTTCCCGACGACCTGGTCGAGCACAACTGCATCGTCTACACCGAACTGGCGATGCGCAACGCGTGGCGTTTTACGGCGGGGCCCGGCGCGACGGATCCGGTGGGAACCACGCGCATCGTGCGGGTCGAAGGCAATCTGCAAACCAACAGCAGCGAGGTCATGCGGGCCTCGGTGCTCGCGGGTATGGGGATTGGCTATTCGCCGACATGGCTGTTCGACGACGAGCTAGCCAGTGGCGAAGTGCAGCGGATGTTGCCGGACTGGGACACGATCCCCATCCCGATCCATCTGGTGAGCCCGCTGGAGCGCCGGCATTCGGCGAAGGTGAAAGCGTTTGCGGAGCATGTCGGCAAGGCGATGGCTCGGAGCTGAAAACGCACGGCGGCTTCGAAGCGCTCAAGCCCACTACCATGGGCCGCTGGCTCGGGAAGCCAGCGGCGTGGGCCAACCATCTGTCGAGCCTGATGACAGCCTGGGCGAGGCTAGCGGCCGACCGTATCAAGTCCCAGCGTTAACAAGCGCCTTCGGCACAGCGTGTTGCTGCAAACCCCATTTCGCCAGGATCTTCTGATAGGTGCCGTCAGCGATCAATTGATTGAACGCATTGGTCAACGCCGTATTGAGCGCCGCGTTGTCCTTCGACATGCCGATCGCGGTGTACTGCGACAGGAATGGCTGGCCGATCGGCGCGTACGCGTTCTGCTCAATCGAGTTCTGGTACGGCAAAGTCTCACCGCCCTGAACTGCCACATCGATCCGGTTCTGGCGCAACTGCATGCGCGCGTCCGACGAGCCATCCGTACCGACCACCTTGATGGGCGGCTTACCTGCCTTCACGCAATGCTCATTGCTCCACTTCGTCGTATCGTTCACAAACGATGTACGGCGGCTCGTTCCGACAGTCTTCCCGCACAACGCATCCATCGTCGCGAATTCACCCGCACGCGCCTTCACCGTATAGAACTGCGGACCGGTCGTGATGTAGTCGAGGAAGTTCACCGCCCCGCGGCGCTCGGGCAGATCGGTCATGCCCGACAGGATCACGTCGACGCGCTTCGTCGTCAGCGCGCTCATCATCTGGTCGAAGTTGGTTTCCTGCCATTCGAGCTTGACGCCGAGCTTCGCGGCAAGCGCTTCGCCGAGATCGACGTCGAAGCCCATCAGCTTGTCGGTAGCGGGGTCCTTGTATTCGAACGGCGGATAGTTCGGCACGATCGCCGCGACGAGCGTGCTCTTGCCAATCGACGAAGCGGTTTGTGCATGAAGCAGCGGCGCATGCAGCGCCACGACGCCAACAACCAGGGTGAACCATTCACGCAAACGAAGGGACGCGTTCATAGAAACTCGCTTGTTAGAAGAATCTGAAAAGCGGGTCCCAGCCGGAACCCGCGGTTGTGATCAGGACAGCACGGCCGAGATGAAATCCTGCGTACGTTTATGTTTTGGCTGCCCAAGTACCTGATCAGGCGTGCCGGTTTCCACCACCTGCCCCTGATCCATGAAGACCACGCGGTTGGCTACCTCGCGTGCAAAGCCCAGTTCATGCGTCACCACGATCATCGTCATGCCGCTTCGCGCGAGGTCCCGCATCACCGCCAGCACTTCGCCCACGAGTTCGGGATCCAACGCCGAGGTCGGCTCGTCGAACAGCATCAGTTGCGGATGCATCGCCAGTGCACGTGCAATCGCCACCCGTTGCTGCTGTCCGCCGGACAGTTCCACCGGAAACGCATCGCACTTATGAGCGAGCCCTACGCGCTTCAACAACGAACGCGCCTCTTCTTCCGCTTCCGCGCGACGCCGTTTGAGCACCTGCACCGGACCTTCGGTCACGTTCTCCAGCACCGTTTTGTGTGGGAACAGGTGGAATTTCTGGAACACCATGCCGGTCGCAAGGCGCTGACGGGCCACCTGCCGCTCCGACAGTTCGTGCAGCCGGTTGCCCACGCGCCGGTAGCCCGCCAGTTCGCCGTTCACCCACAGCGCCCCTTCGTTGATCTTCTCCAACTGGTTGATGCAGCGCAGGAACGTGCTTTTCCCCGAGCCCGACGGCCCGATCACGCACAGCACCTCGCCTTTGGCCACATCCAGCGTGATGCCCTGCAAGGCCTTGAACTCGCCATATGATTTGCGCACGTCGACCGCGCGAACGATTGAATTCATTTCGGCTCCTTGTCCTGTCGTCGCTGGCGCCTTCATTGCCGGCCCGATGCACGTCCCGCCCCGCGGGCGTAGTGCCGCTCCACCCGCGACTGCGCGAACGACAGCACCGTCACCACCACCAGGTACCAGACCCCGGCCACCATCAACAGCTCGATCACCCGTGCATTCGCGTAGTAGATGTTCTCGGCGTTGTGCAGCATCTCCGCATACTGGATCACGCTCGCGAGCGAGGTCAGCTTCACCATCCCCACCAGCTCGTTACCGATCGGCGGCACAATCACCCGCATCGCCTGCGGCAGAATTATCCGGCGCAGCGCCTGCAGCCGCGGCATGCCGATCGACTTGGCCGCTTCATACTGGCCCGTGTCCACCGACAGCAGCCCCGCGCGCACCACTTCCGACGTGTACGCCCCCTGGTTGATCCCCAGACCCAGCAACGCCGCGAGGAACGGCGTCATGACGTCCACCGTGCGAAATTCGAAAAGGCCCGGAATCCCCATCGACGGAAACACCAGCGCGAGGTTGAACCACAGCAGCAATTGCAGGATCACCGGCGTGCCGCGAAACAGCCACACATAGCCTTGCGCGACCGCTTGCAAAACCGGATTGGGCGACAGCCGCATGATCGCGGTGATCACGCCGAGCACCACGCCCAGCACCATCGCCAGCACCGTCATCACGATCGTGTTGACGAGGCCGTTCAGGATCGAACGCGCCGTCAGGAAGCGCGCGACGTAGCTCCATTCGATCTGCCCATGCGCGAACGCCAGCACCACATACCCGATCAACGCGATGATCGCTGCCGACGCCACATAACGGCCCCAGTAGCGGCGCCGCACATGGACCAGATGCGAAATGTCGGTGACGTCTTCACTCATCTCTGTCATCTGCTTCTGAGCCTCCGCGGGCAGTGCCGCCCGATCGTTGGAAACGCTTACCATGATGGCCCCCTGTAGTCGGCCGCCCACGCGGCCTGCCGGTCGATCGCCGCACGCAGCCGGGTGATCTGCTCTTCCACGCGAGCCGGCGCCGTGCCGCCGTAGCCGCTGCGCGCGGCCACCGCCGCTTCGAGCGTCACGTGCTCCAGCACCGATGCTTCCAGCCGCGCATCCACCTGCGCCAACGTCGCCACGGATACTTCACCCAGCTCGATGCCCTGCTCTTCACACGCCCTCACCAGCGCGCCCGTGATCTCGTGTGCCTCACTGAACGGAATACCGCGCAGCGCGAGCCAGTCGGCCACCTCCGTGGCGAGCGTGAAACCCAGCGGCGCCTGGCGGCGCATCTCGTCCACGTTCACCTGCATCGTGCGGATCATGCCAGCCATTGCCGGCAATACCAACTCCAACGTGTCCATGCTGTCGAACGCGGCGATCTTGTCTTCCGCCAGATCGCGGTTGTAGGCGAGCGGCAGCGACTTCAGCGTCGCCAGCAGGCCGCCAAGGTTGCCGATCAGTCGCCCCGCCTTGCCGCGCGTAAGCTCCGCGATATCCGAGTTCTTCTTCTGCGGCATGATCGAGCTGCCCGTGGCGTAGCCATCGTCTAGCACGACCCAGCCGAACTGACGCGTCGTCCACAGGATCACTTCTTCCGACAGCCGCGACAGATTCACCGACAGCATGCTCGCAATGAACACGAACTCCGCCACGTGATCGCGTGAAGCGACGGCGTCGATCGAGTTCTCACACGGCGCGTCATAACCGAGCTCAGCGGCTGACAACTCCGGGCTGAGGCAGATCGCCGAGCCCGCCAACGCTGCCGCGCCCAGCGGCGAGCGCGCGCTGCGCCGGTCCCAGTCCACCAGACGATCGACGTCGCGGTAAATCGACTGCGCGTGCGCCAGCAAATGATGCGCGAACACGACCGGCTGCGCCGGCTGCAGATGGGTAAAGCCCGCCGTCACGCTGCGGGTGTGCGCATCGGCCTGTTCGATCAGTGCGTTCTGCAAATCGATCACCGCGTGCGTCAGCGTGCGTGCCTTGTCGCGCAGGAACAGGCGCAGGTCGTTGGCCGCCTGGTCGTTGCGCGAACGGCCCGCGCGCAGCTTGCCGCCGGTGGCGCCCAAACGCTGCGTCAATTCGCGTTCGAGGAACGTGTGCACGTCCTCGTCATCCTGCGACGGCCCGATCTCGCCTGCAAGGTACTGCGCTTGCAGCGTGTCCATTTCGGCCAGCAGTTGCTGCAGCTCTTCCTCGGTCAGAATCTGCGCGCGGCGCAGTTCCTGAGCATGTGCGCGGGAACCGGCCAGATCGTAAGGCGCGAGCCGGAAGAAGCTCGGGTCCGAACGCGACAACGCCTTCAGCGCCGCCGACGGCCCCGACTTGAAACGCCCACCCCACAAACGCTCGATCGGTTCAGAAATATTCATCGCTGCCAGCCCTCGGTTAAGTTGACTCCACTGTACGTATCCAGTTTTTCTTCTTGTAGCGAGAATTAAATTCCGTTCAAATGAAATTTTTCTCAGCATCCCTTCCCGCCACATGCGAAACCGTCTGCCACCGCTCAATCCCCTCCGTGCGTTCGAAGCCGCGGCACGGCGCTCGAGCGTGGCCGGCGCCGCGCAGGAGTTGCACGTGACCGCCAGCGCGGTCAGCCATCAGATCCGCATTCTCGAAGAATCACTCGGCGTTACGCTGTTCGTCAGATCAAAGGCGCGCGTGAAGCTGACGCGCGAAGGCGAAGCTTTGCTGCAGCCCGTCAAAAACGCGTTCGACATGATCGCCAACGCCGTGGTCAAGCTGGACTCACCAGAGATGGCGGGCGATCTCGTCGTGTCCACGCCGCTGCTGTTCACGTCGCGCTGGATGGCCCGGCACATCGGCGAGTTTCTCGACCAGTACCCGGCGGTCAATCTGAAAGTGATCCCCTCCAACGACGACCGCGAGGTGTATTCGCCCGATGTCGACGTATGCGTGCGCTACGGAGAAGGCCGCTGGCGCGATCGTCACGTCACGCTGATTACGCATCCCGCGCTGTTTCCGGTGGTCAGTCCCGCCTTGATGAACGGTCCCAACGCGATCCGCAAGACCGAGGATCTCGCGGGCAAAGCGCTGTTTTGCGAGCACTCGGGGTCGTGGATGCGATGGCTCGCGCATGCATCGGCCGACAAACTCGAGGGCATCAGGATTCTGGAAATCGGCAATGCGCATATCGGTATCGAAGCGGCGATTCACGGTCAGGGTGTGGCGCTCGGCGACAGTTTCTCGGTGCGGGACGACCTGATGGACGGCACGCTGATCCGGCCGTTCAACATCACCGTGCCGTCGAGACACGCGTATTACCTCGTGTCCCGGCAGGAGTTGTCCGATACGCCGCTCGTGTCCGCATTCGCCACGTGGCTGAGCGAATACGTCGAGTGACCCATCTGCTTCAATGGTCCTTCGCGCCGTTCATCGTCACCTGCTGAACCGCGCTCGATTGCAGGCCCCACTTCGCCACGATCGCACTGTATGTGCCGTTCGCGACCAGCTTGTCGAGCGCGGCCCGCACCGCATCGCGCAGCTTCGGGTTGGATTTCGCAAAGGCAATACCTTCAGGCGAAGCCGCGAACGGTTCACCAATGGGCCTGTAGGTGTTCGGTTCGAGCTTCATTGCGTACGGCAGGGTTTCGCTGCCCTGCACGCCTGCCACGATTCGCCCCTGCTTCAACTGCATACGCGCGGATGACGTGTCTTCCGTACCCACTACCGTGATCGGCGTCTTGCCGACGCAGTTCTTCGTACTCCATGCTGCGGTGTCCGCCGGGAACGACGTGCTGCGGCTCGTGCCGACCGGCTTCCCGCACAGATCCGCCGACTGCCGGATCTCGCCGCCATGCGCGCCCGTCAGGATGTAGAACTGCGCGCCTGAATTCAGATAGTCGAGAAAGTCCGCTGTATCACGGCGCCCCGGCACATCGCTCAATCCGCTCAACACCATGTCCACACGCCCGGTAGCGAGCGAGGGCAGCAATTGTTCAAACGCTGACTCCTGCCAGTCCAGCTTGACGCCGAGTTGCTTTGCAATCGCATTGCCGAGGTCGATATCGAAACCGGTCAATTCGCCGCTCTCCGGGTCTTTGTATTCCATCGGCGGGTAGATCGAGTTGACCGCGACCTTGATGACTTTGACCTTGGCGATCGAATCAGGCAACGCTTGCGCATGGGCTGCAGCGCCGAAGAGAAAGGTCGACAGGCAGACAGTCATCAAACGGGACGCAACGCGCAGCGGGTTCAGCTTGGACATGGAGGACATACCTTTAAAGAATTGAACGCTTGTCATCAAAACGATTGAGCTTCGGTCACGGTCTGTCGTGCTATCGCAGCGCGGGTTTGGCATCGGCATCGCCGCCAAGCCACGCTAGAAGCGTTCGCGCGTCGGCGAGATTGTCCAGATCGAGTACGGAGTCGGCAAGCGCGTTCGCCGATGAGTCGTCGAGCGCCATCGTGGCCAGGGCGTGGTACTTCGACAGCAAGTCTGCATCCGACAATGGATTGCGCGGATCGCCGAGCGGCGTGAGCACCTGCCGCGAGCGCGGCATCTCATCGGCGATCGTGAGCGTGACGACGGGCTCGTCCAGATCGGACATCGTCAGATCGACCTCGAGCGTGATGCGCTCCATCATCGCGGCCACCCGCAGATCGGTTCGCGCAGCCTCGAGATAAGCGCCAATCCTCGCATGGCCATAGACCAGCACCGAAGCAACCGCATACGGCAAACTCATCTGCGATGAGGCCAGGTTGCGCAAATCGCGGCCACCGCACATGCCTTCGACGAATGCGCTCAATCGGACGTGCACGTTCGAGAGCCTGTTCGGATCGAATCTGATGTCACGCAGCAGATCGAGCGTGGCATCGACTGCTGCATGCGTGCTGCGGCACGACGCGTGCGGCTTGATCGAGCAACGCATGATCTTCCACGTGTCGCCCAGTTCGTGCAGCAAGGCTTCGGGCTTCTGCGTGTCGGGAGCGAACGCGTTGAAGAAGCCGCCCCATACGTCCGCGAACACCTGCGTCGGGCCGCTGACGTTTTCCCTCGCCAGCAATGCCGCCAGCAATCCACCTTCAGCCGCGCGGCCGGTGTGCATGCGTTTCGTTTGCGACGCGTCGTGAATGAAACCCCATAGGCCGCCGCTGAAGCTGCCAGCATGGCCGAACGCCGCGCCGGTTTGCGCGGCGTCGAGTCCGAGGAGGCGCGCGCTTGCCGCCGCCGCGCCGAACACGCCGCAGGTCATCGTCGAATGCCAGCCGCGTGCGTTGTGCGGCGAATATCCGCCGCACGCTTCGAGTACTCGCCTGCCGACGTCATAGCCGAGCACCACTGCCGCGAGAAATTCACGCCCCGAGACTGGTCGCGGTGAGCACGCAAGCGCCGCGAATGCGGCGGGCAGCACGACCGCGCCGGAATGATCGCAGCCGCCCGAGTCGTCGAGTTCCAATGCGTGCGCGGCGACACCGTTGACGAAGGCCGCGCTGCGCGGGCCGAGCGACTGCCGCGTGCCCCAGACCTGCGCGACGCCTGGCCCGTCGCCGGACATGACCGCCCGCGCGCTGCGCGACTCCACGGCCGCGGCACCGGCGAGCGACGCGCCGAATGTGTCGAGGATGTGCCGCTTGGCCTTATGGACGACGGCAGCAGGCAGCGCGTCGTCGGGTACGCCGGCGACGAATGCCGCCAGTTGCTCCGACAGCGACAGATCACGCGCGCTCATCGTGCAGCCTCGCGATGCCGTGCAAAAACCTCGGCCGGATGACCGGGCTCGTTGCCATCGACGTTCTGGCGCCACCAGGCCGCTACTTCCGCGCCCGTCGCGAACCACACGTCGTCATGCGAACGCATCTCCGCCAGCAACTCGCGCAACACGTCGATACGTCCCGCTGTACCGATGAGCTCCGGATGCAGCCTCAGCACGAAGCACAGACCGAAGCGGCGGAACGCCGCGAAGTCCTGCTTCCAGTTCGACAGCACTTCCCGATACGAGGGAATCCGTGGCTGTCCGACCGGTACTGCAGGCGAGAGGTTGTAGACGAAGTACGGCTCGTCTTCGAGTTCATAGTGAAGCGGCAGTTCGACCAGCGGGGGCGTGTCCGCGACCACCACAGTCCCGGCGTTTGCGTCCGGTAGATGAAAATACGGCAGATCGTCGCCGCGCCATGAAGACGACCACGTGACCCCTTCGCTGCGAAGAAAGTCCGCGAAGCCCGGCGCCCAATTGCCGTAGAAAGAACGAAAACCCTGCACGCGCCGACCGAGTGTGTCGACGAGCGCTTGCTGACCTGCCAGGAACGCCTGTCGTTGCTCATCGAACGTGAGGGTGTCGAAGTTCTCGCAGCGAAATCCGCTCGTGCCGATTTCGTGTTGCTGCGCGTCGATACGGCGCAGCAAGTCCGTGTGAGTTTGAGCAACGCGTCCCGGCAGGAACCAGCTCGAGCGGACATCGAACTCATCGAACGCATCGAGCACGCGATCCACGCCTCGTTTCGCACCATAGCGCCAGACCGACAGAGATTTCTCGCGGCCGGCGATACGTGGTTCCTGAGTCAGGATGCCGTGTTCGTCGTTGAAGTCGACCGTGACGACCACCGCGCAGCGCGCGTTGTGCGGCCAGTGAAGTGCATTCATGCGCTGAACTCCTGCGCGTGTCCCGAGGCATTGTTATCGAGCCACCATTGCGCGACGTCGCGGCACGTGGCGAACCATACGTCGCCTTGTGCGTGCATGTGATCGATCAGTCTTTCCAACAACGCAATCCGGCCGGGTTTGCCGGACACCTTCGGATGAAACAGCGTGGTCAGGCAAAGTCCGTCACGATGTGAGCCGTCGAATTCGCGACGCCAGTTGTCGAGCGTCGTGTCATAGCTGGCAATGCGGTCGAGGCTCGCCGGAAAATCCGGGTTGCGGTGATAGGCCAGCGACGCATAATCGTCGAGCTCCCAGCGGCCCGGAATTTCGACCATCGGCTCGGCGATGCCCTCGGCGTGCAGCAGATAAGGACGATCGTCGCCACGCATCGAACTCGAATAGCGCACGCCGGCCTCCATCAGCAAGCGAATCGTGTCCGGCCCCCAGTCGCCCGACGGCGTGCGAAAACCAACCGGCTGCATGCCGAGATATTTGGCGAAGACTTCCGCGGAGCGTTCCATCACTTCGCGCTGGCCGTCGCGATCCAGAGTCCAGAAAGCCTCGTGCCGGTAGCCGTGGTAAGCGATCTCATGGCCGCCCGCGATGATCGCCGCACATTGATCCGGCCAGTTTTCGACCACCCAGGCCGGCACGAAGAAGGTTGCCGGCACACGCCGCTCGTTCAGCATATCGAGCAGACGGCCAAGCGCGCGCCACGGGCCATAACTGCCCAGGGTGAAATACGAAGGGTTGGTCCAGATCGAACCGTTGAGCATCGCATCGCCGGTCGGGCCGTCGAGATCGAACGCGAGCGCGACGCAGGAACGGTGTCCTTCCGGCCAGCGCGGTGCGGTCTGAACCAGCTGGCGCTCCACATATCCCATTTGAGAACCGTTGCCCGACTCCTCAGACGCACTTGCACTGTCTGCATGGCTTTGCGACGCTCGCATGCCCTGTTGCACGGGCAACGTGACGGTAGATCGGACCAAACTAAAACTCCCTTAAACGCATTGTTCGACACGGCGTCGATCCGGTGTTTCTGCCCGCTGGGTAAGGCAAACCCGATGCTCAGCGGCGGCACCCCGGCACTCACTGCGAGGCTACTTCGGGCATGGAAATCCGGACTTGTTGAAGGGATTTAAGAACGCCAATTTTCCGGCCACAAACGGTAAAATCTCATGGTTACCATGCGAGTTGTGCATAAATGAAGATCGAACGCTATCCTCCCTTCAACGTGCTGCAAACCCTGCTGGTGGTCGCCCGTTGCGGCAATTTCACGGCTGCATCGCAGCAGCTGTTTCTCAGCCAGAGCGCGGTGAGCCGGCATATCCAGCAGATTGAGGAGTATTTCGGTTGCGCGCTGTTCGTCAGGCACACCCGCATGGTCGTGCAGACTGCGGAGTGCCAACGCTTGGTGCCGATCGTCGAAGAGTTGCTGGCAACCGCGCGCCGCTCGATGCACATCACCAACTCAGGCGGCCAGACCATTACCCTGCGTGTCACGCCCACACTGGCGGCGCGCTGGCTGCTGCCGCGCCTCACCGACTTCTACGCTGAAGTGCCCGGCACGCAGTTGAATATCGACACCGCATGGTTCCTGCCGACCAATTTCGGCGAAGGCACGCTCGACGCGGCGATCCTGTTCGGAACCGGCAATTGGGAAGGATTGGAAGCCACCTGTCTGATGCGCGAGAGATTGACGCCAGTGTGCTCGCCGCAGATTGCTGGCGGCACACCGCCGCTCGTGGAACCCGAAGATCTGAAACACCACACGTTGCTGCATTCCAGCTTCGGCCGGCGAGGCTGGATTCTGTGGCTGCAGCAGGAAGGCAACCTTGCCGCGCATACGTATCGGGAGCAGGTGTTCGACACGCTGGATCTCGCATTCAGCGCCGCGGCACGCGGCTTGGGGGTGGCGCTGGGGGATCTGAACCTGGTCGGAGAGAATCTCACCAGTGGCTCACTGGTGACGCCGTTCAAGCGCGTGGTGGAAACCGGGGCTGGATATTATCTGGTGCATCCGCCGCGCAATGAATATCGCGAGAAATTGAAACCGCTTCTTAGGTGGTTGCAAGCGAGTGTTGCGGCGTAGCGCCCCTACCAGAACGCACGCTTGAAAAGACTGAGGCGATTCACCCTGAACAACCGCGCCGGCCGCTGGTTGCCTCCCCGGAACTGCTCGGTGGCAATCAGAATATCGGCTTCGTCTGCCGATTCGCCCGGCGTCACTTCGCCCACCCTGATCCCGAGACGCGAGCGGAACGTCCCGCGTGAAACGGTTTCCCCAAAGATCTGTTCGTAAATGCCTTGCAGTTGCGTCAACGTGAACAATTCGGGCAGCAGCCAGCACGGCAGCGTCGAATAGCTAGCCTTGTTGCGTACACGCTGCACCGCCTCCTGAACCTGCCCGGCGTGATCGAATGCGAGATCGGGAAGATCGTCCACGTCGTAGAAGTGAAACACACCGGCTCCGGCCTGACTCAGCTCGCCATGGGGGATCAGCGCCACATGGGACACCGCAACCGACCAGCCGCGCGGATCGCGCTCAGGACCACCGAAAGTGCGCAACTGTTCGAGATAGCGCGGTTCGAGACCAGTCTTCTCCCGCAACACGCGGTGGGCCGTTGCTTCCAGCGAAGCGTCCTCATCCACATGCACGTACCCGCCCGGTAACGCCAGACTGCCCTTTCCTGGCGCGCTCGCACGCCGGTGCAGCGCCACCTTCAGCATGCCCTCGTCCAAGGTCAGCAGAACGACATCGACACTGACGTCTGGCTTGGTGTGGCTTTGTTTCATTGAGAACTCCGTCGACCGGGTATGCGGCATAAGTATTTTTCCATACATAGTTGCAAATCTCAACTAAGTCGAAATATACTTGCGGCAAGTTAGTCGAACATTTCGACGAAGGCCGACGGAGGACAACAATGATTCAGGTTTTTACCGTGTCGCGTGATCTGCAGGAGCAAGCGCTGGAGGTACGCAAGCTGGTGTTTCCCGGGGGCGAAGTCAACGTCACCGTAGAGCTGGGCAAGCCTGCCCATGCGCTTCGCATTCAGGCGCACCTTCCTGATGCCGGGTCGGTCATGACGCTGCTGATGGTGACCGACGCACTGCGCCGCGGCTACCCCGCCACGCCGATTCGCCTGTCGATGCCGTACGTGCCGTACGCCCGCCAGGACCGCGTCGCGAATGCCGGCGAAGCGCTCAGTGCGCGTGTCTTCTGCGACCTGATCAACACGCAGGACTATGCACAGGTCGAAGTGCAGGATCCGCACAGCGACGTCGTGACTGCTCTGCTGAATCGGGTCGTCGTCGCCGATCCGTTGCCTCCGCTTCGCAAGGCGCTCGCAAGCCTCGGGCGGGTCGCGCTGGTGGCGCCGGATGCCGGCGCGCGCAAGCGGGTAACAGCGCTGGCCCGCGCCCTGGAACTCGATGTCGTATTTGCGGAGAAGGTGCGCAATACCCAAACCGGCAAAATTACCGGCACCCAGGTGGTGGGTGCCCTGCCCGATTGTCCGTTACTCGTCGTCGATGATATCTGCGACGGTGGCCGCACCTTCACCGAACTGGCCTCCGTGCTCAAGACCCGTCAGGCCGAACAGCGCCAGGACCAACCGCTGTATCTCTACGTGACGCACGGCATTTTCAGCAAAGGCCTCGGGCCACTGCTCGAACACTACCAGACGATTTTCACGCGCAACAACTGGACCGGCGACACCCGCTGCCAGGTTGTCTGAACCCATCGCCCATCACCCATCGCCAGGAGATTTTCATGAACGCCCCTGACCGCAACGAAGTCCTTGAAAAGAACAACCTCGTCCCGTTCAACCTGGCCGATTTCTACAAGACCGGCCACCCTTCAATGTATCCGAAGGCGACGACGAAGCTCGTTGCGAACTTCACGCCGCGCTCGGCGAAGTACGCGCCGGTTCTGCGCGAGCTCTTCGACGACAAGGTCGTCTGGTTTGGTCTGCAAGGCTTCATTCAGGAATTCCTGATCGATCTGTTCGGCAACGAGTTCTTCCGCAAGCCCAAGGCGCAGGCCGTACGCAAATACAAGCGCCGCATGGATACGGCGTTGGGACCGGATGCCGTGCCGGTGTCGAATCTGGAACGCTTGCACGATCTGGGCTATCTGCCGCTCGAAATCCGCTCGCTGCCGGAAGGCTCGCGTGTCGACATCAAGGTGCCCCCGGTCATCTTCATCAACACCCATCCGGATTTCCCGTGGGTATCGACGTACTTTGAAACGGTGGTCAGCTGCGAATCGTGGAAACCCTCCACCGTAGCGACCATTGCGTTCGAATTCCGCAAGCTGCTGACCTATTTCGCGAACCTGACCGGTGCCCCGCTCGACTTCGTGAACTGGCAAGGTCACGACTTCTCGATGCGCGGCATGAGCGGCGTGCACGATGCAATGCGCTGCGGCGCCGGCCACCTTTTGTCCTTCACCGGTACCGATACGATTCCGGCGATCGACTATCTTGAAGACCACTATGGCGCGGATGCCGACCGTGAGCTCGTCGGCGGCTCGATTCCCGCATCCGAGCACAGCGTGATGGCGCTGCGGATCCTGCTGACCTTGCAACGCCTCGAACGCGATCCCGCCCATGCGGCGCTCGAGCCCAAGGCGCTGCGTCGTCAGGCGGAACTGGAAGTCGTCCGCGAATTCGTGACGCAAGGCTACCCGCAAGGCATGGTCTCGATTGTTAGCGACACGTTCGACTTCTGGAACGTGATGACCGTCGTCGCAAAGGAACTCAAGGCGGACATCCTCGCCCGCAAGCCGGACGCGCTCGGCAACGCAAAAGTGGTGTTCCGGCCGGATTCCGGCGACCCGGTGAAAATCCTGACCGGCTACACCGACGAAGAATTGCTCCACAGCAACGGCACGCTGGCCGTGTCCGAAGCCGGCAAATACACGGTCAAAGCGACCGGCGAGTCGATTAGCGAAGCGGAGCGCACGGGCGCGGTCCAGTGCCTGTGGAATATTTACGGTGGCACGACCACGGCCAAGGGCTACAAGGTGCTGGATTCGCACGTCGGGCTGATTTACGGCGACTCGATCACGCTGCCGCGCGCGCGTGACATCATGCTGCGCCTCGCGGCCAAGGGCTTTGCGTCCTGCAACGTGGTGCTCGGTATCGGGAGCTATGTGTACGGCATGAATTCCCGCGACACCTTCGGCTATGCGCTCAAGGCGATCTATGCCGAAGTGGGCGGCGAAGCAGTTGACATCTACAAGGATCCGGCAACCGACGACGGTACCAAGAAGTCCGCCAAGGGGCTCCTGCGGGTCGAGAAAGAAGGCGACCGGTTCGTGCTGTACGAACAGCAGACGGTCGAGCAGGCGGAAGGCGGCGCACTGGTGCCGGTGTTCCGCGACGGCGAGTTGTTGGTCACGCAATCGTTGGCGGAGATTCGCGAGCGGCTGCAATCGTCGTGGGTGTGTCCGGAGCCAGGCTCAATTAGCTGGGCCTGAAGCCTCGGCCAGGCGTGGGGATGTCCACGTTCCGGGGTTGCGGCCCCGTATCGTGGTCATCGAAAGTTCAGGTTTTCTTCGTCACATGTTTGTCAGCCAATAGCCACACGACCCACATCCCCAACAGAATGGGATGTGCCTGCCGTACAGGGAGGCATGCGTGGTTGCCGCAAGCAGCCGTTCCTGCGAAAGGAAAATCGTATGTTGATGCGTGACAATATCCCTACCGCCCTCAACCGAGGATCCGCCCTTCTTTCGGAAGACCCGATCGCCACGGGCTCGCTCAAAACCTTCCACCACACGTTCGATATTTATCTAAAGGACTCGAACGCGTTCATGAATACGTACTTCTCACGCTACTTCGAGTGGCAAGGTGTTTGCCGCGAGCGGTGGTTTCATGAGTGCATCCACAATGACCTGCTGGGATCGGACGGCATGTTCGTGACCAAACGCGCGCACCAGGAGTACGTCCACGAGACCTTCCCCTTCCAGCACGTGGATTGCTATCTGAACACGGTGCAGGTCAAGCAATGCTCCGCCTACCTGCTGTTTCGCTTCTGCGTGGATGGGCGCCAGGTTTCACAGGGTTACCAGCAGATCCTGTACGCCGGGCGGGACCGGAAGATCAGGCGCTTTCCGGAAGGAATCGTCGAACGGGTCAAGGAATATGAGCTGCCGATGACGGCACTGGCCGCCTGATCTCAGCGGCGGACTTTCGCCGTTCAGTTTTTCCGCTGAGTTTGATCTTTAAGTTTCACCGCTAATTCCACCCTTAATCTTCACTGCGGACGCCGGCGCAAGGAGCGCGCCGGCGCTTTACTCAGTGCACGGTCCGCTGGCGACCCCGGTACCGGTAAGCGCACGGTGAAGGTGGTGTGTGAACCGCGCGTCGACATGCATTCGATCGTGCCGCCCAGCAATTCCGCCGCGCGGCGGCAGAAGGCGAGCCCCATTCCCGCGCCGCTTCCATGCCGCTTCGTCGAGAAGAAGGCGTCGAAGATATGCGGCAGCACGTCGGGCGCGATGCCCGGCCCCGTGTCGCGGAATCGCAGTACGCAGAAGCCGTTTTCCTGAACCGCGCTGATTGCGATCTCGCCTTCGCCGCTCACGTGAATCGCGTGCAACGCGTTTTTCAGCAGATTGAACAGCACAAAAACCGCCAACGTGTCCGAACCCGAAAAGCATAGCGCCGGGTCGATCGGCGCCACGGTGACGCGTACGCGTTCGTCGCTACGGAACGGATAGCGCTCCAGCGCCGACGTCACACATTGCTGCATAGAATGAGGACTGAAGCGAGTGCGGTCCAGGCGATCCAGGGTGAACGATGCGAGCGCCATCTCGACCATCGCGCTGGTGCCCGACACCTCCCTTCTGATCGCCGTGGCGAGGTGGCTGATGCGCTCGGACTGCCCGGAATGCCCCTCCTGATCGTCGTACAGCCCATGCGTGACCGCCAGCTTGTAACCTTTGAACACATGCGCCCATACGCTGGCGATTTCGTCGGCGTGCATGGCGATCGTCGCGAGCGGCGTCGCGATTTCGTGCGCGATTGTCGCTGCGATCGCATAGGGGTGAATCAGGTGATAACGAACGATCGTGATCGCGAGAAGGCCCAGACTGAGCGCAATGAACAGCACACCCGGCGGATAGAACGGGTAACCGTAGTTGACCGCATAGTCGACTGCCGCGAACGAGTATAGGCAGAGGCTTGCAAAGCAGAGATCGAGACGCCGGCGCGCTTCACTGCCGGCCTGCTTGCGCGCGGCGAGCAGAAGCTGTCCGCTGCGGGCGGCGAGCAACACGGTCTGCAGGACGTGCAAAGGATGCAGCGTCCCGGCGCTCGGATAGTAGCCAAAGAAAAAGTGCCGGTAGCCGGAGACTACTTCGGTGCCGGGCAGCAGCACGGCGAGGACAACACACATGCCGTAAGACGCGAGCAAGATGGGCCGCTCGCGGCGCCTCGCCGCCACCTCGGTGACGAAGTGATAGAACGTTGTGGGCAGAAAGAGAATGAAGAGATAACCGACCCGGACCAGCACGCTCGCAATGTGGGGATCTTCTGTCTGGAACAGCAAGGTCCATGTGCCCTGCCATGCAAATGTCGCCGCGCACATCAGAAGGAATGGCGCGGACAGCCGCGTCACGCCTTGTGTGATGAGTACATAGAGTCCGAACACCACGAACAGCGCAGAGACAAAGGCGGTCGGAATGGCGTACATGTGGCTCAATGGGGCGGAAAACGTCGGTCTATTCCGGCAGGTTCATAGCTGACTATGCGAAGGGGCCGATCCTTCATGAGTTGGTCTGCTGCATCCGGCCGCTGCGCCATTGCGAAAATGTCTGCGTGCTCAGACCCACGTCGGCAGAATCGATTCGGCTCCAGCAATAGAAAGCGTCGTCCCAACCCGGGATGGATTGCGGCGTGACCGTTTTGTAGTTCGTACCGGGACGATAGGCCAGGTACGGCCAGAAAATCGGCATCGACTCGCGTACCGCCATCCGCCGCAACAGATCCGCCGGCCCGCTCTCATCCGCCACAATTTCCGCCTGGGCGATCCAGTCGTTCTCAGCCCAGGCAAGGAAAACACTCGGGTTGCCCGCCCGGTCGAACATCAGGATGGCATTCTGCTCCGGACGCCAGTAATACTCGACGATGTTTTCGGCGGCAACCACCGCGTCGATAGCCTTGCTCGTTCGCGGATCGCAATAGGTCAGGCCGTTTTCGCCCAGCCCCAACCAGCCTGCCTCCGAACAATGCCGGCTTCTGGCATCTTTCAAAAAATGAACCAGTCGGTTAGCCGAATCCGCGTCCGTCTTTCTCAGATACAGATCGACAATGCCGGCATTGAAGGCTTTTACCGCGACGGTCTCATCCGCAACGCCGGTCAGGAGCACCTTCGCACAACGCAAATTGGATATGGACGAAAGGAATTCGACGCCGCTGAGTCCGGGCATGTCGTAATCCACAACAACCGCGGCCACCTCCGAAAATCGGGCGTTCCGGGCCAGGACGTCACGCTCGGCCGAGGTTTCAACGAACCGTTCCAGACCGACCTCGCTCAAACCGGCCGAGGCCGGCGCAAACACCAGCGAATGCTCGCGAGCATGCTTGCGGATGAAAGCAAGTGCAGTTTGGGGCCGAGTGAAAAACAGATTGGTTGAAACATCCGGAAAGAATCGGCGCAATGCATCGAGGTAGCTGTCGCTGTCGTCCACGAAAACGACGGATGCCGGATAGGAAACAGGGGGTCGAATAAAATTGTTCATGTTTATACGTGGAATATGCGGCGCGTTTCACACCGGCTTGCACGCCGGCTTCTCTCACGCTGGCTCCCGGGCCAATTCCCGCTGAACCATATAGTACCGGGGTCTTTGCATGAACAGTGCAAACTTGCGCGGCCTTTCCGTCAGAGTATGCGAATGGAATAATTAATCTTAATCGGGTCGAGCTGATTATTCTGCCGCAATCAAGCCCGGAACTGGCGTTGTCTGAGTCCGGAATTGACCACGATGCTGCGTCAGTTTCCTTCGCTTGCACCGAGCGCCGACTTCGCGCAAAGAAAAACACCCGCGATTATTTCAGCAAGCATCGTGCCGCCCGGCAAGCCACGGAGAAGTGTGGGCCACTGCACATACGCGAGTAATTCGTTCTTCCGGAAACCAACTGGCGGCAACCTTCCCTGCTACGCTTCGCTGCATTGCCTGTTTGCGGGTACGAGAGCGAGCCTACGTAGCCGTCACCCCGATCTCCCGCCTGATTCACCGACTGTCGCGCCGCCGGCATGGTGACTGCGCGCAGCCGGCGGATTCATTTGACTTGCGCGGAGAACGAAGCGGTGTTCCATCAAAAGGTTCATACGCGACCCGAATCGGCCGAGGCGGCGTCGACTCAGACATTGACCCGACGTGCGTTGCTGTGTGATGCGGCTTTGGCCGCGAAAGCTAGCCGTTCTCCTGCTCCTTGAGCCGCTTGCGGTGCGCCGCGACCTTTGCGCGGTTGCCGCAGATCGCCATGCTGCACCACCGCCGCGCGTGGCCACGTGTGTGATCCGCAAACAGCAACGTGCATTTAGGGCCTTCGCACGCTTTCACGTACGTGAAGTCCTCTTCACAAACCAGCTTCGCCAACGCCTCGGCGATCGGCATCAATAACGACTCCGCCGACTGCCAGCGCCGCTTCGCCCGAAGCTCAAAGCCTGCCGCGCCGCCCGAGGTGTTCGGAACGATTTCGCCATGCTGCTGGTCGCGCTCGAGCAGTTGATTCACGGGTTCGAGTTCGCGCAAATCTTTGGCTGCGAGCGGCCGCCCTTTCCTCTTTCGCACAAATCCCCTGAACCACTCGCGCAATTCGCGCGCACGTGCCGCAACGTCGTCGAGTTCGGCCGGCGTCGAGCGGGTCCGTATTTCCGCGAGCGCCGCGGGCGGCACGAACCCGGTCTGCTCCAGCCAGGCGAGCAGATCTTCTCCATCGCCGATCCAGTCGACCGGCTCATCCACCGGCGTCGCGATCGAGTTCAGGAAATCCAGACCGGGCGCATCGGCCACGAGGATCGCGGGCATCTGACGATAGTCCATTTCTCATGACGAATATGAAGTGACGATGGATGCAGTGTAACCACTAAAAATGCACTTGACAAGTTACACATCCAGTTTGTAACCTGTAAATACGCGTTTTACAGGTTACGCAGCGCACAACTCGACGCGATGAACGTGCATTACAAGCAGCACCCCATTCCTTCAAAGGAGCGAGAAATGTCTACTGGCAATGTGAGCGTGGTGCTTGTGCACGGCGCGTGGGCAGATGGATCAAGCTGGAGCAAAGTCGTCGAACGCCTGAAGGCACGCGGCATCAGCGCAGTAGCGGCGCCGTTGCCGCTGACCTCGTTGCATGACGACGTGGCCGCCCTCAACAGAACGCTGGAGCGCATTGAAGGTCCGGTTGTTCTTGCCGGGCATGCGTACGCCGGCGCAGTAATCGGATCGACGCGCGCCGACAACGTCAAGGCGCTGGTGTATGTCGCCGCGCTTGCGCCTGCCGAAGGCGAAACGGTGGGCGATGTGTTCTACCGTGGCGAAGCGCATCCGCTGGCGCCCAAACTGTCACCGGATCAGCATGGCCTGATCTGGCTGCCCGAAGAGGCATTCGCAGCGGCGTTCGCGCAGAACGCCACGACGCAGGAATTGACGGTGCTCGGTGCGGTTCAACGTCCCATTTCAGTGTCGTGCATTGGCGAGCCGGTCGGGCGCCCACTCTGGATGGACCGGCCGAGCTGGTTCCTGACCGCGGAGCAGGATCGGATGATCAGTCCCGACACGCAACATTTCATGGCACAGCGCATGAAGGCGCGCGTGCATTCACACCAGGTCGATCACACGCCCACCGTTACAGGCCCTGACATCGTCACCGACGTGATCGTCGAAGCAGTTCAAGCCGTCTCGGCACGCTAGGGATTACTCAAACCCGTCATACCGACAGGCGTTGTTCGCGCCTGCCATTTCGAACTCACCGCTGCCCAACCGGGAGTCAACTCATGTCCGCCATTTCCTATCGTTACGCTGACGTCGACCACATCAAGGTGTTCTATCGCGAAGCGGGTCGTCCGACCGCGCCGAAACTGCTCCTCCTCCACGGTTTTCCGAGCTCGAGCCACATGTTTCGGGACCTGATCCCGTTACTGGCTGAGCACTTCCATATCGTCGCGCCCGATCTGCCTGGTTTCGGCCAGTCGGACATGCCGAGCCGCGATGCCTTCACGTACACGTTCGACAACATCGCCACCGTGATCGAACGCTTCACCGAGCAGATCGGTTTCGACCGCTTTGCCATGTACGTATTCGACTACGGCGCGCCGACCGGCTTCCGGCTTGCACTCAGGCATCCCGAGCGGATCGCGGCGATCATCTCGCAGAACGGTAACGCGTATGAAGAAGGCCTGAGCGAAGGCTGGAATCCGATTCGCGCTTACTGGCAGGATCCGTCACAAGCCAATCGCGAGGCGCTTCGCGCGATGCTGACGCACGACGCGACCATGTGGCAGTACAGGCATGGCGTGCAAGACACGGCGTCCGTATCGCCAGACGGCTACTCGCTTGACGAGTTCTATCTGAGCCGCCCGGGCGCGCACGAGATCCAGCTCGATCTGTTCGGCGACTACCGGAACAATGTCGCGTTGTATCCCGCATTCCAGCAGTACTTCCGCAGCCACCAGCCCCCGTTCCTCGCTGTGTGGGGAAAGAACGATCCGTTTTTCCTGCCGCCCGGCGCCGAGGCGTTCAAGCGCGACATCCCGAATGCCGAGGTGCGTTTTTTCGATACCGGCCACTTCGCGCTGGAAACGCATGCGGCGGAGATCGCAGCGGCTATTTCCGGATTTCTGATTCGCTGACAGGCGAACGCGGCGTGGTGGTTGTCCATTGAATCGCTGGTTTAGCGACTCATCGGGTCCAGTTCAGTTCAGGAATGAAGGAGAAAGGAAATGTCGAACAAGGTAGCAATCGTTACAGGTGCGAGCCAGGGTATCGGCCGTTCAACCGCCATCAGATTGGCGCGAGACTTTGCGTCGATCGTGGTGGTTGCGCGCAATCGCGAGAACCTCGCTCAGACCGCTGACGAAGTCAGAAAGACCGGCGCAAAAGCGCTTCCAATCGACCTCGATCTGTCAGATCCGGAAGCCGCACAGAAGGTGGTCGATCAGACGCTGTCGGCGTTCGGCCAGATCGACGCATTACTCAACATCGCGGGCGCGGTACCGCAGATTGATGTCTTCGAAATGAGCGACGATCAATGGGACCGCGGCTTCGCGTTGAAGCTGCACGGCGCGCGGCGATTGACGATTGCGGCATGGCCGTCGTTAAAGAAAACATCGGGATCGGTGGTGCTGATGTCGGGTAACTCGGCGCTGTTTCCCAAAGCACCCTACGCCGCCGTGGGCACGATCAACGCGGCGATTGTGGCGCTGGCGAAGGCTTTCTCGGACCGTGGGATTGCAGACGGCGTGCAGGTCAACAGCGTGCTGCCCGGCCCGGTGATGACAGGTCGGCGGCAATCCTATCTGGAACATTGGGCGCCGCTTCACAACATGACAGTTGAAGAAGCGACGGCGCGCTTTCCGGTCGAAGCGGGAATCGCGCGCTACGGCACACCCGAAGAGATCGCCGAGTTGATGGCGTTCATCGTGTCGCCCGGGGCGCACTGGATGACTGGCTCGACGCTGAGGATGGATGGCGGCGAGGTCAAGTCGATCTGAACAGCCATCAACCTGACCGTTCGCCGCGAGGCCCGAAGCGGACGCGCGCCGGGCCTCGCGAGTCCGCTAGATGGAAGGACTAAGCTTCGGGCTGGTGGCAAACCACTTCGATGTTGTGCCCGTCCGGACCAATCACAAAAGCGGCATAGTAGTTCGCGTGGTAGTGCGGGCGCAGACCCGGCGCACCATTGTCTTTGGCACCCGTCTCCAGCGCCGCGCGATAGAAAGCGTCGACTTGCCGGCGATTGTCGGCCGTGAATGCCAGGTGAAGATGCGCCGGCTTCTCATCAGTTTGGTATAGGCACAAAGAAGCCTTGCCCGGCGGGCTAAGCTCGACGCCGTACGTCGGCGGCCCCTCCCCGACAACCGCTACGCCGATCGGTTCGAGTGCCTTGAGGAAGAACGCTTTGCTCGCTGCATAGTCGCTCACTCCGAATTTGACGTGGTCGAACATGGGCTCTCCTGAAGTGTGTGGGCCTGCGTAAGGCCGGACGTGATTTAGAGATCTCCGCGATGTTGCCACATGCAGCCACAAGAAGGGAAAGCGCAAAGGAGTAATCTTCGGTACTGGAAATCGAACACGCGCAGTACGGTCAGCCAGCGATATAACGTGAGGAGCCGGGCCAATGGGAAGCACCAGCGCAGTTGCGGCGGCGGCAGTCGCCTTCGTGGGGAGTCACTTTGTTTTATCCCATCCGCTGCGCAGGCGGCTGGTCAGCACGATTGGCGAAACGGGGTTCCTGGGCGTCTATTCGCTGGTGGCGTTCGCGACGCTTGGTTGGTTGATCGCCGCCTACCTGAAGGCGCCTTTGACGGCACCACTATGGCAAGCAGGAGACGGGGTCTGGGCGGTTGCAACCGTGATCATGCTGATAGCATCGATCCTCCTGATGGGCTCTCTGATTCGCAACCCGGCGCTGCCCACCGGCGGCCGGCCCGCTGCATTCCCGGCAGCGGCGCTCGGCGTGTACGCAGTGACTCGCCACCCGATGATGTGGTCGTTCGTACTGTGGGGGCTGTGTCACATCGCTGTGTTCCCAGTGGCCAAGAGCAACATCGTTGCAGCGGCTATTGTGATTCTCGCGCTCGTCGGCGCCGCCTTGCAGGACCGGAAGAAAGAGCAGCTTCAGCCCGATCTCTGGCCTGAGTGGGAGTCGAAGACGAGCTACCTGCCGTTCGCGGCGATCGCCGCTGGCCGTGCGCGGCTGGGCGGCTTCGGCTTGCATGCATTGTTGGGCGGTTTCGTTATGTGGCTCGTCGCGACCTGGGCTCATATGCCGCTCACGGGGTGGGCCGCGGGCATCTGGCGCTGGCTGTAAACGCAGCCTCCAATCTTCACACTCACCTTTCATTCGATGAGCCCGGCACGGCACCCGGGACACGTTTCATTCCCCGCTGATATTTACATTCCCCGCTGATACTTTCATTTCTACGGCCACCGCCGCCACAGAGAAATCGACTCGCCCACCCTCGCAGCACACTGCAATGCAATCCGCAATCGCGTTGTTGCGAGGGTTATTTTCGAAAAGACAACATCGGCAACAAGCCGTCATACTCTGTCTCTTTATTACGGTGGACGGATTCGACCACGCAATTGGACAAACTGGCCAGACGCCAGACCGATTTGCATGACCGTCCGCCCCGTCTTTTCGACGGTAATTTCCGCGTTGCGCAACACGCGGATCAAGTGGAGCGTATTTTGTAATGAGTTACACCCCTGACGTTCCGTTCGCTCACGACAAGGCTGATTCCGGCGCCTTCGTAGGCGGCGCGCCAGCGTTTCGCCAACTGGTCCGCATGATCGATCGGGTTGCCCCCACCGATCATCCCTTGCTCATTTTTGGGCCGACTGGTTCAGGCAAGGAACTGGTCGCTCGCCGTGTGCACGCACACAGCCTGCGTCAGGATCAACCCTTCGTCGACGTCAACTGCGGCGCGATTCCAGAGAACCTCGTCGAAGCCGAATTGTTCGGCCACGTTAAAGGCGCCTTCACCGGCGCGGGCGAAAACCGCCAGGGACTTTTCCAGCAGGTCGGCAAGGGCACGCTGCTGCTCGATGAAATCGGCGAACTGCCGCTCGCGCTGCAACCCAAACTGCTGCGCGTACTTGAAACGCGAACTTTCCGTCCGATTGGTTCGTCAACCAGTCTGCATTTCGCAGGACGCGTGGTTGCCTCGACTCACCGCGACCTGCGCGAACTCGCACGCGAAGGGCTCTTCCGCGAGGACCTCTTCTACCGGCTCGCGGTCTTCGTGCTGGCCGTGCCCGGACTCGAACAGCGCGTCGAGGACATCCCCGCGCTTGTCACCCACTTCGCGTCGCAGCACACGCGTCGTCTGGAGTTTTCGCCGGCCGCCGTTCGCCGGCTTGCCCAGCACGCATGGCCGGGCCACATCCGGCAATTGCGCAACCTGATCAGCCAGTTGAGCGTGCTCGCCGAGAACACGAACATCGACGTCGACTCGCTCGAGCCGTTTCTCGCCAACGAAACCGGCGGACCGGTGTCGCGCGCCAGCCTCGCCGACATGCTGTTGCAACTCGAAGGGCGCGACAAACTCGCGGCCGCTGAAGACCTTTTGATCGACCGCGCGCTCGAGCGGACCGGGCGCAACAAGAGTGCGGCAGCCACCCTGTTGGGCGTAGGCCGCAAGACAATCGAGCGGCGTCTGAAGTCGCGCGAGGAACATCACCGTGAAGCGCGCAAGTGTCTCGAACATGCGAGCGCGCTGATCGAGGAATCGAAGTTCGCCGAAGCCATTCCGCCGTTGCGCCGCTGCCTCGACCTGCTGCAAACACCGCACGAACAGGAGGCCGCGCGCCGTCTTCAGTTCGACGCCTACCGCTTGCTCGGCATGAGCCTGCGTAGCGTGCACGGCTGGCTGTACGCGGAGGCCACCGCTTGCTACGCCGCCGCGCTGGCCGTCGGCGAAGGCGTCTGTACCCCCGCCGAAATCGCCGCGATCCAGTTCGGCGTCTGGACCACGCAGCTGACGACGCTGCAACTCAAGCAGGCGCGCGCAACCGCGCAGAACATGCTGGAGCGCGCGCAGAACGGCGGCGACCGGGTGTCACTCGACGAAGCTCACGTCGCAATGACGAACACTCTCTTCTGGCTCGGCGACAGCGAAGAAGCCCTCGCCTGTCTCGCGCGCGGCAACCTGCTTGGCGTGGCGCGCGACGACACCCGTACCGGCTCGCAAGGGATCGATCTCGCCAGTCTCGCGTTGACTTTCGAAGGACTCGCGGCCTACCAGATCGGCGCCTTCGGACAGGCGCGGCGCGCCATGGAAATGTTGATCCTGCGCGCCTCCGAGCCAGGCGCGCACGCGTTCGCTCATGCCGTCAACCTTCAGGGCGCCTCCTGGCTCGCCTGCCTGTTCGAAGACATGGACCGGCTGGGGCACCTCGCGAGCGAACTCGAGTCGGTCTCGATCGCGAACGGCTTCGCGTTCTACCGTGGCGTCGGGCAGGTCCTTCGCGCCTGCCACCTCAGTGCGCTCGGCCATTCCGATGAAGCGGAAACTGTCATGCTCGACGGCTACGATAATCACGTCGTTTGCAACGGCGGTGCGCTGTTCTATTCCTTCATGGCATGGCAGCACGGCGAGCTGCTGCTGCGCGCCGGCCGCGCGAAAACCTGCGAGACGATGCTCGCCGCCGCGATCGACGAGACCCTCGCGCGTCAGGAACGTGTCTACCTGGGCGAATTGCTGGTTACCCGGGCGCGGGCGCAGTGGGCACTCGGCGAGGTGAACGCGGCGGAACTGGGTCTGCGTACCGCGTTGTCCACCGCGCTTGCGTTTGGTTCGGTGCCGGCGCGCGTGGACGCCGCGCGTTATCTCGCTGATCTGTTGCGCGCCACCGGCCGCATCGCCGAAGCAATCGACATCCTCGAGCGCGGTTTGCGTTCGCTGACGACTGATTCAACCACGCGTGTCACCAGCGCCATGAGTTTGCTCGCCGAACTCCAGCGCGAAGTTTCTATCGACGTCTATACGAAAGGAATAACAAATGGCCTATGAGTTACGCAAGGAAGACCTGGAACCGCTGCTGCTAGGGGCCGCGTTCTTTGGCAGCGGTGGCGGCGGCACAATCGAATCCGCGCGGCATCTGGCTGCGCATTTTGTCCCCGGCGATTACTACTCGACCGACACGATCAAGGTTGTGTCCGTCGAAGAAGCCACCGAAGGCGCGGCGGTCATGGTCGCCTATCTCGGTGCGCCCGAAGCGATCAATTCAGCCATCTACCCACTCGGGCCGGTGACGGCTGTGCAGAATGTCCAGGCCCGGCTCGCATCGCAATCCACCAGACTCGCCTATGTGATGCCGCCGGAAAGCGGCGCGCTGGGCTTCACGGTGGCGGCGCTCGTGGCGGCGAAGCTCGGCCTTGCGGTCATCGACGCTGACGGAGCCGGCCGCGCCGTTCCCTCGCTGCCGATGCTCACCTTCGCAGCCGCCGAAATCGATCCGCGCCCGGCGTTCCTCGTGAGCCAGGGCGGCCTGTGCGTCGAACTCGACGTGACGCCGCGCGACAGCAACCACGGCGGTCCGACTCATCAACGCGACGTGTCGGCGATCGTCGAACAGATGATGCGTCCGGTCGTCGCCGATCCCGAGTTCGGCCAGTTCGGCGGCCTCGCGATGTGGGTCATGACGCCGGCCGATATCGGCCGCGCGACACCCATCCGCGGCACGCTAAAACGCGCGCTGGACCTCGGGCGCGCGGTGCAGGCCGGGCAGATCGGCAGCGCCCAGCAGATGATCGGCTATCTCAATGAGCGTTGCGGGCTCGCCGCGCGGGCTATCTCGGAGCCGGGCGAGCTGGTCTCGGCCGAAGTCGATACGAGCGGCGGCTTCGACGTCGGCAAGATTCGCATTCAGGCCGGCCAGCATAATTACACGGTGCTGTACCAGAACGAGTCGCTGCTCGCGTGGGACAGCGCGAGTCCGCAGCCGATCGTGCTGTCGCCGGACAGCGTCGCCTATTTCGTCGGCGGCGAAGGCCAGTCGATCTACAGCAACGGCGACCTCGTGCAGGATGACGGTTCGCTGAACCCGGCAATCGGCAAGCGCCCCGTCACGCTGATTGCCTGGCGTGCCGAAGCCGAACTGCGCAAGCCCGGTCTGATTCTCGACAGCTTCATGCAGCTGCTGAACTCGCTCGGCTATCTCGGGCCGTATGTGCCGCTGGAATCGCTCCCCTCCACGACCAGGGGAAACCTGTCTTGAACACGCCTTTGAATCCCACTCTGCGCATCTGTGTGCTCGTGCCCGTCGCCACGTCGCAATACAACGAGCGCATCCTGAAGGCAATCGCACCGGTCGTGCCGCCGGACGTCCAGGTCGAGATCCGCAACATCACGCAGGGGCACCCCGATATCGAGAACCGCACGAACTGGCTGCAGAACGGCATGCCGGTGGTCGAACTTGCGCAAGCAATCGCAAACGACGGTTTTGACGGGATCTGGCTGACCGACTTCGATATGTGCGGCGTTGAAGCCGCGCGCGAGGTGATCGACATTCCGATCATCGGCGGCTTTCCCGCTACGGCCTTCACGGCGCTCGCGCTTAGCCAGCGCTTCTCGATCGTCACGATCCTGCAAAGCACGCTCGCGATGCAGCGCGGTCATCCGCAGACCTATGGCATCCAGGACTCGTTCGCGTCGATCCGTGCGATCAATTGCCCCGTCGCGCAACTCGACGACGTCGATGTGGTGGTCATTCGCACCTTCGAAGCGGCGCTGAAGGCGATCAAGAAGGACGGCGCGCAGTCCATTCTGCTCGGGTGCACCGGTTTCGTGGATGTCGCGAGCCGCGTCTCCCAGTTGCTCACCAAGGAACTGGGCGCCTATGTGCCGGTGATCGATCCGAATCAGGCCGGGTTCAGCTTCCTCGTGTCATTGGTGCGTATGCAGGTGCGCCCCAGCCGGTTGACCTATAGCAAGGTCAGCCTCCAGTCGTAAGCAGCACTGCCTTCCCTGCCTGTCTGTCCATCCGGCGCGGCGCGCGATTGCCGCGCCGCGCCGGATGTTCTCGCCTCAATCAGCCTCTTCCCCACACGCCTTCCTGCCGACTCGCCGGGTTCGTCGTCATACGGACGAATTAGTCCTTCAATGCGCCACGATTTGCCGATTGGACGAAATCGTCCACTTCCGGGCGTGCGCATGGACGAGACTGTCCAATGCCGCGACTGAAACGTTTCGACATTCCCGCTGCCATGCGGCTTCGCAGCATGGCACATTGATTGCTTATATACCGTTGATGGCCGCCACCGATCGATAAAAACGACCACCAAGGCTGCAGTAGTACCCAGAACGTGCAATAAACCTGCCAGACAAGCCGGGGAGCCTGAGGGACCAAAAAAGATCGCGCGCTGCAATGTGTTCGACGCACCGACGTCTGGCGACGTCCTGTTTGTTTGCGGATCGCCGACGTTGCTGATCGAGGGATCGCCGTGAATCGTCACGACCCTGCGGTTAGTGATCCGAACCATGTTTGACGCGCGATCAACGCCAACGATACCAAGTCGCTGGCGGCAGTTTGAGAGAGGGCTGTGCTGTTGTTGTAGCTGTAACTGTTGTGTGTCGGCACGCGGCAACCGAATACTTCCGTAGAGAAGATCGTTGCAATGCGTAAAACCGACATGGTGGAATCCGCCTGGCTATGCATCAGGCGGGCCGCTCCGAGGTTCGGCCGTCGTTGCCTCCCTTTGCGGGGACAGGCAGCGGCGGCCCGCCCTTTTAATTTGTCCGCGTCAATCGCGGCACATCGACCGATCCTGCGTGAAGCACGTTGCGGCACTCACGCACCCGGCCACCCCCCCAGGTTTTTCCGGATAGCCAGGTAAGCGGTCTTTTTGCGTTGCGTTGCATTGCATTACCGCGCAGTCCACCGCGCGGACGAGAATCTGCTTTAGAAGCCCTGAGCGGTGTCAGATAGTTAGCGACGTCGCGAACGGACCAGACTGGCCATCCACGGGGAAATCGAACAATGCACCACCATCTTTTCGAAAGCGAACTCGTTCATCTTGAACGCGTAGTGGCATGCGCGCCGCAAAAACCTTTTCCGCCGACCTACTGGCGCGACCGCGTCGAACATCTGAAAAACTCGCCGCAGGCGCCGATGTATCGCCATCGCATTGCACGCCTTTCCCGCCTTGTCGGCGAACTGCACGGATAGGTCAACCCAGCGTCCTGATCGAATTGCTGATGCCACGCGCGCAATCGATCACCGCGGGTGCGAGGCGCTGCTCGGCATCGGCTAGCGTCCAGCGACTGGTCGGCGCGACCACGTGCACCGACGCCACGGGTCTTCTTTCACCATCCAGCACCGGCGCCGCAATCGTCATGTCACCGATGAACAGTTCCTCACGGTTCGACGTATAACCCCTGCGGCGCGCTTCCCCGAGCAGCGCTTCGATCTCGCCGATGTCCGTCACCGTGTACTGCGTATGCGCGACACGGTCGTTCGCCTCGAGCAGCGTGCGCACTTCGTCGTCCGGCAGCGCGCTCAGATAAGCACGGCCTGATGCCGTGCAGTACATCGGAATACGGCTGCCTATCGGCATGTGAATCGGTACGAACTTCATGCAGACAAAACGCGCGACGTACAGCATCTCCGCGCCATCCGGTTCGGTCAGGCTGGTCGTCTCGCCGGTCACGTTCGTGAGTTCCGAGAGGAACGGGTTGGCCACGTCGATGAGCGTATCCGCCGCGAGGTAGTTGAAGCCAATCTGCACGACACGCGGGGTCAGTTGATAGCGCTTCGTGCGGGGATGTTTGCGCACGTAGCCTAGCTTCTCCAGCGTGTAGATCATCCGTTGCGCTGAACTCTTCGTGATCGAAGTCGCCTCGGCCACTTCCGGCAAGCTCATGGTCCGGCGTTGCGCGCTGAATGCGCGCAGCACTGCGATGCCTTTTTCCAGCGATTGATTGAAGAGCGCGTCCGGCACTTCGCCCGGCGCTTCGCTCTCGCTTGCCTGCTCCACCCCTTTGCCGCTCATGGAAATACCCAATGGTGATCGTGATGCATTGACGTTAGCATATCGAATATCGATACGCAAATAATGTTATTCGATATTTTTGACTCGAATATGATGAAGTCAAACCAGCCACCGATTCCTCAATCGTAGTCCGTCACCGTCGTGGAGAATCTCATGATCCAGTTAGTCAAGCGCATCGCCGGCGCAGTCGTCGCGCTGTTGGTCCTCGCAGCAACGCCGGCCATGGCAGCCGCCGAGCCGGAGTACACGGTCGGCGCGACGGCCACCGGCGTGCCGTTCACCTTCCTCGACGTGAAGAGCAATTCGATCCAGGGTCTGCTGGTCGATGCGATCACCGCAACCGGCAAGGCCGCCGGTTTCGACGTGAAGGTGGAACAGACCACCTTTTCCGCGCTGATCCCGTCGCTCACCACGAAGAAGATCGACGTGATCTCCGCCGCCATGCTGAAGACGCCAGCCCGCGAGCAGGTCGTCGACTTCTCCGACACGGTCTATTCGTACGGCGAAGGTCTGATCGTGCGCGCCGACGACAAGGGCAAGTACACGTCGATGGACGATCTCAAGGGCGAAGTGGTCGGCGCGCAAGTGGGCACCGCCTTCGTCGACGCGCTGAACAAGAAAGGCATCTTCAAGGAAGTGCGCACGTACGATTCGGTCGCGGACATCATGCGCGACGTCGCGCTCGGCCGCATCAAGGCAGGCTTTGGCGACCATCCGATCATCGCGTACCAGTTGCAGAAGAACCCGAACCCGCAGTTGCGGCTCGTCGACGGTTATCAGCCGAGCGTGAAAGGCCAACTGTGCTTCGTGGTGCGCAAGGGCGATAACGCAACGCTGGAGAAGCTGAACGCCGGCATCCGCAAGATCAAGGCAGACGGCACGCTCACGCAGATCATCAAGAAGTGGCAGGTGGAATGACGCGGCTCGCTGCCTGAGGAGATCACGTCATGTTCATCCAGAATGCGCTCGACTTCCTGCCGATCCTGCTGAAAGGCGCGGTCGTCACCGTCGAGATCACCTTCTGCGCGTTCGTTCTCAGTACGCTCCTCGGCCTCGTGCTGGCGCTGATGCGCGTGTCGTCGAACAAGGTGCTCTCGAACGCAGCGGCCACGTTCATCAACGTGATTCGCGGCCTGCCGATCATCGTGCAGCTGTTCTACATCTACTTCGTGCTGCCCGATCTCGGCGTGCAGTTGAGCGCGTTCCAGGCGGGTTTCATCGGGCTGGGCGTTGCTTACTCGGCGTATCAGGCGGAGAACTTTCGCGCCGGCATTCAGGCAATCGACCACGGCCAGATCGAAGCCGCGCAATCCATCGGCATGCGTAGCCCGCTGATCATGCGCCGAGTGATCCTGCCGCAAGCGTTTCGAATCGCGCTGCCGCCGTATGGCAACACGCTCGTGATGATGCTGAAGGACTCGTCGCTGGCCTCGACCATTACCGTCGCGGAAATGACGCGCGCCGGCCAGCTGATTGCGTCGTCGACGTTCCAGAACATGACGGTATTCACGCTCGTCGCGCTGCTCTATCTCGCGCTCAGCCTGCCGCTCGTCTACGGCTTGCGGCGCCTTGAGCGCCGTCTCGGTCAGAAGGGAAAGCGATGATCGAAGTTCAATCCATTCACAAGCGCTTCCACGATCAGGAGGTGCTTAAGGGCGTCAGCCTCAACGTCGAAGCCGGCCAGGTCGTCTGTCTGATCGGGCCGTCGGGCTCGGGCAAGTCGACGCTCCTGCGCTGCATCAACGGTCTCGAAACCTACGACGCGGGCACGATCACTGTCGAAGGCGCGCGCGTCGACGCCAGGTCGAAGCACATCCATGAGTTGCGCACGCAGGTCGGCATGGTGTTTCAGCGCTTCAATCTGTTTCCGCATCGCACGGCGCTGGAGAACGTCTGCGAAGGGCCGCTCTATGTGAAAAAGGAAGCCGGTGATGCGGCACGCGAGAAAGCGCGGCATCTGCTCGACAAGGTCGGCCTCGCGCATCGGATGGACGCGTATCCAGCGGAGCTCTCGGGCGGCCAGCAACAGCGCGTCGCCATTGCGCGTGCTCTGGCGATGGAGCCGAAAGCGATTCTGTTCGACGAACCAACTTCCGCGCTCGATCCGGAACTCGTCGGCGAAGTGCTCGGCGTGATGCGGCAACTCGCGAACGACGGCATGACGATGATCGTCGTCACGCACGAGATGGGCTTCGCACGCGAAGTAGCCGATCGCGTGTGCTTTCTGTACGACGGCACCATTTGCGAGGAAGGCGCGGCAGCCGATCTGCTCGAGCGGCCGACCCATCCACGCACGCGCGATTTTCTGCGCCGCATGCTCACGCCCACGTCGAACGGAACCGTGCAATGAAGTCAGTAGAAGCAGGCCAGCCGTTGCCGCCCTCGCTCTGGGCTGCCACCGCTGAGGCCGCGGTGCGCACGCCGCCGCTCGATGCACCGAAGCGTGTTCAGGTGGCGATTGTGGGCGCGGGTTACACGGGCTTATCCACGGCGCTGCATTTGAGCGAACTCGGTGTGGACGTCTGCGTGATCGATGCGAACGAGCCGGGCTGGGGCGCATCGGGACGCAATGGCGGACAGGTGATCCCGGGTCTCAAGTACGACCCCGACGAACTCTTGCGCCGGTTTGGCCCGGAGGATGGCGACGCGCTTGTCAGGATGGCGGGCGGCGCAGCCGACACGGTGTTCGATCTGATCGAGCGCCACGGCATCGCATGCGATGCGACACGCGCCGGCTGGATTCAGCCCACGCATTCGACCAGACTGCTCGATACGCTGCATGCGCGGGCGCGCCAGTGGGAATCGCGTGGCGCGCGCGTCGAGTTACTTGATCGCGCGCAGATTGCGCAGCGGCTCGGCACGGAGGCGTTTGTCGGGGGATGGGTGGACCGGCGCGCGGGCAGCGTGCAACCGCTCAGCTACGCGCGTGGACTTGCGCGCGCTGCCCTCGCGCGTGGCGTGGCGATTCACGGCACGACGGTCGCGAGCCGTCTCGAACAGCGCGCCGATGGATGGCGCATTCACACGGCTCACGGACCGGCCATCGATGCGCGTCAGGTCCTGCTTGCAACCAATGGATACAGCGATTCGCTGTGGCCGGGGATCGCGCAGTCGGTGATCGCGGCGAACAGCTTCATCGTGGCGACGAAGCCGCTCGCCGCAAGCATCAGCGCAAGCATACTGCCTGGCCGCGAAGTGGCGTCCGATTCGCGGCGCTTGCTGCTGTACTTCCGGCGCGACAGCGAAGGCCGCCTGTTGATTGGCGGCCGCGGACCTTTTCGCGAACCACGCGGTGCGGCGGACTGGGCGCACCTCGAACGCGCCGCCAGATTGTTGTACCCGCAACTGTTGGACGTCGAGTACGAGTATCGCTGGGCCGGACGCATCGCCATCACGCGGGATTTCCTGCCGCATGTTCATCTGCCCGCAGCGGGACTGACAATCGCGCTAGGCTACAACGGCCGCGGGATCGCGATGGCCACGACGCTCGGCAAGCACCTCGCTGCGCATCTGGCAGGCGCGACGCGTGGACTGCCGTTGCCGCCGACATCGATCCGGCGGATCCCGCTGCACGCGCTTCAGCGCTTTTATATCAGCGCTGGGGTTGCGTGGTATGGATTGCTCGATGCGATGAGTTAGATCGAACGTTGGGAATGTGGCCGGTCATGCTCCGGCCTATTCACGCCCCCAGATGTTCGCGCAAGAACTCGATGAAACGTTGTGTCTTCGCGGGCAGCAACCGCGTCTCGGTGATGGCGTAGACGGGAACAGACGGCGCTTGCCACTCTGGCATCACCCGATGCAACAGCCCGGCGGCGACATCATCGGCCGCGATTTCTTCAGGCAGCACGGCAATGCCGAGATCGAGCGTCGCCAGTCGCCGGATCATGCCGACGCTGTTAAGCAAAAACCGGCCGCCTACTGCAATCTCGACCGTTTCCTTTCCCCGATGAAGACTCCATCCGGCGACTTCCGCCGGCTTGAGACGCAAGCACTCGTGCCGCAAGAGATCGGCCGGCTCACCTGGCTCACCATAAAGTTCGACATAGCGCGGCGATGCATAGAGATACCGCGGCAAACGAGCGAGCTGTCGCGCGATCAGATTCGAGCTCGGCGGCTCGCCCATGCGAATCGCGACATCGACGGGTTCGGTGACCAGGTCGACGCGACGCGGCGTGAGGTCAAACTCGAAGCTGATGCCCGGATAACGCCGGGCGAATTCCGCGAGCAAAGGCGCGAGAAAAATATTCGCGAAATCGACCGGCAACGACGCGTGTAACACGCCAACTGGCTGCGCCAGCATCTCACCGAGCTGCTCGTGCGCAAGCCGCGCCTCTTCCACGATGCGCCTCGCGCGTTCGAAGTAGAGCTGACCGGCTTCGGTCGGCTCGATCTTGCGCGTAGTCCGATGCAGAAGGCGCAATCCGATTGCCTTCTCCAGTGCACTGATCCGGCGCGACAGCGTCGAGTTGGGCACCCCGATTGCCTCGGCCGCGCGGCGAAAGCTCTTCGCCTTGACCACCTCGACGAACAGCGCCATGTCGTTCAGAAACTCCACCTCACTGCTCCAAAAATGGCTCAATGATTTCCATTTTGCCATCTTTATCCCACCTACGGTTTTCCGGATGATGACCACATCTGATGAACACGTCACTACTGAGGAGCACAAGATGCGTCAGCTTTTCACCCACGTCGCCCTGTTCGGCGCAAGCGTCGATCACTTCGCGCCGAGTGCGGCCGGTAACGTCTGAGGACCGGGCCATGTCAACCGCCATCGCCCGCATGCAGCGCGCCAATCGGGGAAGCCATTTCCGCGCGTACCGCCTGCATGGTTCCGATCCCTCGCAACTCGATCCCTTCATGGGTATCGACCACGCCTGGATGAGTGCGCCCACCTTCCCGCCGCATCCGCACGCCGGTTTCTCCGCGGTGACTTACCTGTTCCTCGACTCGGAGACAGGCATTGCCAACCGCGATTCGCTCGGTAACAGCACGCTGATCGAACCGGGCGGCCTACATTGGACTGCTGCAGGACGGGGTGTGGTCCATGAAGAAAATCCCGCAGTGCGGGGGAGTACCACTCACCTGCTGCAAATCTTCGTCAATCTCCCGCAGGCAAAGCAGGATGCGGCGCCGTTCGCGCTGAGCCTCGCCCCTGAGGACGTGCCGGTGGTGGAGCGCCCCGGTGTTCGCGTCCGCGTTCCATTGGGCAGTTTTGACGGCATGCGCTCCCCGCTGACACCGCCGACGCAGGTCACCTTGCTGGACATCACGCTGAAGGCCGGCGCTGAGCTGGCGCTCCCGGTGGCCGCGGGCGAGCGCGCCTTCTTCATGCCGATCCACGGCCGCGCGGAGCTCGATGGCGAAGGCTTTGACCTCGACGACCTCGGTGCTCCGATCCTGCCGTCCGCGTCCGACACGACGACGCACAAGCTAGCAGCCATTGCTGGCGGCGCCAGGGTCGCCGTGTTCATCGGCGAACCGCTGCACCAGCCTGTGCTTTCAAACGGACCTATGGCTTTTGCGAGCGAGGAGAGCCTGATCGCGGCAACCGCCGCTTACCACCGTGGCGAGATGGGAAGGCTGTAACAGGCCTCCACGAACCCGGGGCATACGCCCCATCACTACTTAGGAGTTACTTCATGAAGGTTGAACGATTCACTGCCGACAACACCGCCTTGCTGCTGATCGACCATCAGGTCGGCACGATGCAACTGATCAAGAACATCGACCGCGAACTCGCTGCGAAACAGTCGATTGCGCTGGCCAAGATGGCGAAGATTCTCAATCTGCCGGTCGTGATCACGTCCAGTCAGGAAGACCATGCCCAAGGGCCGATTCTTCCGGAAATCGCCGCGATTCTGCCCGAAGCGCACGCGGCGCGAATCAAGCGCCCCGGCGTCGTCAACGCATGGGCCTATCCCGACTTCCGCGAAGCGGTGCTCGCCACGGGACGCAAGAACCTGATCATGGCCGGCGTGACCACCGACGTTTGCCTGATCTTCCCGGCAATTGATGCTGCGCTCGAAGGCTTTGGCGTGCAGGCAGTGATGGATGCTTCGGGATCGCCTAGCGATCTTTCCGAAGAGTTTTCGCGTCAACGGATGCACGATGCGGGCGTGGTGCTCACCGCCACCAACACGCTCATGGCGGAAATCGCGCAGGACTGGTCCACCCCTGCGGGACAACAGCTGATCACGTTGCTGTTCACCGATGTGTTCCCGGCTCTTGGCGCCGGCATCGCTTAAATCCGCAGCCACATCCTGTTGACTGAAGCGCGAGGCGCTTCAGTCAACAGATCGGCTCGTGTTGATCAATCTCTACACGGCCTTCTACGCTAGCCCCTGAGCCACCATCGCAAGCAGCAACCGCTCTGCGCCGATGCCGAAACCCGCGCCTTCCCGATACGCCCCACCGCCGACGATCTGCTGTTGCGCGCCGAGTTCGGTGCAGCGCATCTCGAAGCCCATGCCGTTCAGGTAATAGCTAAGACCGCGTCGAGCCGAACTGTCGATTTCGTAGCGCAGTCCGAACGAATCCAGAAAACCCGCCACGATCTCCTGGCTGCGCAGGCTGGCCCGTTGAGGATCCGGGCAAAGATATTCGAAGCCGAGTTGCGAGAATTCGCGGTATCGGCCTGCCTGCGGCCGTTCATACCGATAGCATCGCGCAACGTAGAACAGCATGCGCTCCGTCTGCCGTCCCAGTAATTCCGTGCAGCGCTCCTGGAAGAGCGCTGTCGCCTCCGGGATCAGACAGCACGGTCTGCCTTTCTTGTCCGGGAAAGCCCACATCTGCCCGATGACCTCACTGCCACCGGCTTTCTGGATAAAGGTGTCTTGTCCCCACAGCGCGGGAACGATCGCCTCCTCTGCCCCGGATTCAATGAAGGTAGCTCTGGAAGCGATTTTCGAGTGCACGAATTTGTGCGGCTTCGGTTCCGACGATAAAACTGGTTCCACGGATCATGGTCATATCTGGTCTCTTGTGCGTAGAAATAAAAAAAGGCGCCCTGGGGGCGCCTTGGTCGTTGGTGCATGAAACGGGATCAGTGAAATCCCGATTCCCTGCTATGGACGTAACGAACCACGGCGCAACAGCATGCGGCCGTGATGGTGGTGAAAGTTGAACAGTACGTTACGGGATTCCATGGAGGGCATAGTCGCATATCGATTTAATTTTGGGAACACATCGCCACGCGCTACTCAATGCCGCCACGATCCATGCGGCAACTCGACGTCCCGCTGCGCCGCCGCCAATCCTTCGACGATGCCCGCGCGATCCAGTGGAATGCAATAGACCGGCTTCGCACGCTCGAAACGCCAACTGTCGGTGAGCGCGCCGGCATCGACTGGATCGAAGCCGAACTGATCGAGAAGCTCGCGCACAACGTGTTTGGCCTGCTCGTCATCGCTGGCGAACGGCAAAGCCCGGCGATTCGACGCATCGGCAGGCTTGCCGTCCGTTTCGAGGTCCCTCGCCAGAATCGCGTTGAAGGCCTTGACCACTTTCGCACCCGGCAACGCGGCGGCCAGCATCTGACTGGTGGTCGTCGAGCGACTGTCGAGCGCCTCAATCTGGCCGTCGCGGTCGGGATAGTAGTTGCACGTGTCGATAACGATTTTGCCGTCGAGCGCCGCAACCGGCAGCGCGCCAATGTTGCTGAAGGGCACGGTTACCACCACCACATCGCCGAACTTCGCCGCCTCTTCAGCCGTACCGAGCGCGCAGCCAAGCACTGCGGCCGTACTGATCAAGGTCCGCGGATCACGGGAATTGCTGATCATCACTTCATGACCATGGTTCTTCGCGACGATCGCCATCGCGCGGCCGAGAAAACCGGCGCCGAGAATGCCTATCTTCATGTTTCACACTCCATGTTTATCCGCGGATCGCTCGGCTGAGCGCCCGCCCATCGGTGAGAAGCACTATGATTCAAAACTTCAATCGGATAAACGGGCGTAGTTTGATGGCTGTCGAAACCAGTAGTGGTGAATCATGGATCGTTTGACCAGCATGGCCGTGTTCGTGAAAACGGCCGACAGCGGCTCGTTCGCCGCGGCCGCGCTCGCCTTCGGCATCTCCGCGCAGATGGCCGGCAAGCATGTCAGCACGCTGGAGGAACGCGTCGGCGCGCGTTTGCTCAACCGGACCACGCGCCGCCAGAGCCTCACGGAGATCGGCCAGATTTTCTACGAACGCTGCAAGGCGCTGCTGGCGGATGCCGACGCGGCTGAATCCGTCGCGCAGGAGCTGTCTGCCTCGCCGCGCGGGCGTTTGCGCATCACGGCGCCGGTGACTTTCGGCGTCTGCTGTCTCGCGCCGATGATCACGCGTTACCTGAAGGCCAATCCCGAGGTACGGGTCGAGTTGGCGCTGACCGACCGCTTCGTCGATCTGATCGACGAAGGCTATGAAGCCGCGATCCGTCTCGGCTCGCTGTCGGATTCGTCGTTGATCGCGCGGCAGTTGATGCCGTACCGGCTGGTTGCCTGCGCGTCGCCCGGCTACGTGGCCGAGCGCGGCGAGCCGCAGACGCCGCAAGCGCTGGCGCAGCACGAGTGCCTGAGCTTCGTCTATACGAGCCTGCCGGTTGACACCGCATGGCGTTTCACTGATGCCGAGGGCGAACATGTGGTGCCGATCTCGGGCCGCTTTCAGGCCAACGACGTGAAAGCGCTGCTGGCCGCAGCCCTTAATGGGGGCGGAGTAATCCTCGCGCCCGCAGTGGCGGTGAAGGACGAACTCGCCGCGGGTCGGCTGGTACGTCTGCTGAACGGCTACGAAGCGCCCGCACGCCCCATGCATCTGGTGTTTCCGGCCAGCCGCGCCACCCCGAAACTGCGCGCGTTTATCGATCAGGTGGTGGCCGAATTCGGGCCGCACGCCGCGTGAAACGGGCCGCCGTGCACATCCGGAAGAGCGCCTCCACCACCCGCCAATCTCCACCCATTAGCCGCTAGAATTCCCGCCTTTGCCCGCGTCGGGCGCGCGACAAGGCAAAATACTGGTTTTGCGCGCGCAAAACGCGCCGCGAATCCGGATGAATCAGACCTCGGCGGCAGGCTTGCCGCCGACCCTCGCAATGACGCATGACGACGGCCCAGCACGCCAATCAGGCACGTCGGGCCCGTCGCGTGCGGCGCAGCCAGGACAGCTCGTCCTTTAACAGAGCCCCTCAGGAGCATTCATGACCGATTCGAACCCGTCCTTCCTCGGCAGGATTTCACTTGCCGTCAGTACATTTTTCAGCATCCTCGGCGATGGTGAATTCGCCGCCGGCGTGCTGCGTCTGCGTAACAGCGGCGCCGCTGCGGCGAGCGCAGCACCCGCACCCACGCCCGCTCCCGCCGCGGCACCGGCCCCCGCCCCGCAACCGGCCCCCACGCTGAAAGAAGCAAGCCCGGACGCCGCACTCCAACTGCTCGGTCTGCTGCAACGCGACGCGCGCTTCATCGATTTCGTCGAAGAAGACATCAAGGCCTATAGCGACGCCGACATCGGCGCCGCTGCCCGCCTCGTGCACGACGGCTGCCGCATGACGCTGCGTGAGCATTTCACGATCCGTCCGGTGCGCGACGAAGCCGAAGGCAGCCGCGTGACGCTGGCCGAAGGTTTCGACGCCACCTCGATTCGCCTGACCGGCAATGTGGTCGGCAAGGCGCCGTTCAACGGCAGCATCAGCCACCGCGGCTGGCGTGTCGACGAAGTGCGTCTGCCGAAGCTGACCGACAGCCACAACGCCAAGGTCATCGCACCGGCCGAGGTGGAGCTATGAGCGACGCACGCTTCTCAATCGGTATCGACCTGGGCACCACGCATTGCGCGCTGTCCTACGTGGACACCACGGCCAGCGATGGGGAAAAGACCACTCAAGGCGTGCTGCCGGTCGCACAACTCACGGGCCCAGGCGCGATCGACAACCTCGATCTGCTGCCCTCGTTCCTCTACCTGCCGCATCCGGACGAACTTGCCTCGGGCGACCTGTACCTGCCGTGGACCGGCCAGCGCGAATTCGCGGTCGGCGAGTTCGCCCGCAGCCGCGGCGCGGCCACGCCGATCCGGCTCGTGTCGAGCGCCAAGAGCTGGTTGTGCCATCCGGGCGTCGATCGTCGCGCGGCGATTCTGCCGAACGACGCGCCGCCCGAAGTCGCGCGCGTGTCGCCGCTCGAAAGCTCGGTGCGTTACCTGACGCACTTGCGCGAAGCGTGGGACCACGCGCATCCGGACGCGCCGTTCAGCCAGCAGGACATCACGGTGACGATCCCTGCGTCGTTCGATCCGGCTGCGCGCGAGTTGACCGCCGAAGCCGCCGAAGCCGCCGGCTACGGACGCATGACCTTGCTCGAAGAACCGCAAGCCGCGCTGTATAGCTGGATTCAGAAGAGCGGCGGCCAATGGCGCAAGCAGGTCAAGGTCGGCGACATCATTCTCGTGGTCGACGTGGGCGGCGGCACGACTGACCTCTCGCTGATCGCGGTGATCGAGCGCGAAGGCAATCTCGAACTGCATCGCGTTGCGGTCGGCGAACACATTCTGCTCGGCGGCGACAACATGGACCTGGCGCTTGCCCACGTGGTCGCGCGCAAACTTGCGGCGCAGGGTACTCAGGCCGACGCGTGGCAACTGCGCGCCCTCACCTATGCCTGCCGCTCGGCGAAGGAAACGCTGCTCAGCGACCCGTCGACCGATACCGTGCCGCTCGTCGTGCCGAGCCGCGGTTCGAAGCTGATCGGCGGTTCGATCCGCACCGAACTCACGCGTGCGGAGTTGACCCAGACGATCCTCGAAGGATTCTTCCCGCAGGTGGATAGCGCTGCGCGTCCGGTAAGCCGTGCGCGTGCCGGTCTGACGCAACTCGGCCTGCCGTATGCGCAGGACGCGGGCATCACGCGGCATCTGGCGGCCTTCCTTGGCCGTCAGGTGGGCGCGCTGGCTGAACTCGAAGGCTTGCGCGATATCGCCACGACGGAAGGCGCGACTTTCCTGCACCCTACTGCCGTGCTCTTCAACGGCGGTGTGTTCAAGTCGCCGCTGCTGGTCGAGCGGATCATGGGCACGCTCAACGGCTGGCTCGGTGCCGAAGGTGCGCCGCAAGCCCGTCTGCTCGAGGGCGCGGATCTCGATCTCGCCGTCGCGCGCGGCGCGGCTTATTACGGCTACGTGCGGCGCGGCCAGGGCGTGCGTATCCGCGGCGGCACCGCACGCGCGTACTACATCGCGATCGAATCGGCGATGCCCGCCGTCCCCGGTCTCGAGCCGCCGGTGCAGGCGCTGTGCGTCGCGCCGTTCGGCATGGAGGAAGGCACGGACGCCGAATTGCCGGCGCAGGAGTTCGGGCTGGTCGTCGGCGAGCCGGTGCACTTCCGCTTCTTCGGATCGTCGGTGCGTCGTCAGGATCAGGTCGGCACGCTGCTCGACTTCTGGGGCCCCGAGGAATTGCAGGAGCTGGAGGAAATCCAGGCAACGTTGCCGTCCGCCGGCCGCACCGCTGGTGAAGTCGTGCCGGTGAAACTGCGTGCGCGCGTGACGGAAGCCGGCACGCTCGAACTCGAAGCCGTGCCGCGCGGCACCGACGAACGCTGGAAGGTCGAGTTCGACTGCGCGGCAACGCCAATGCATGACTGAAGTGAAGCAGAAGCGCTACAGCGTCGGCATCGATCTCGGCACCAGCAACACGGTGCTGGCGTATGCCGCGGTGGGCTCGCAGGAAATTCGCGTCTTCGAGATCGATCAACTGGTGAGTCTCGGCGAAGTCGCGGCGCGGCCGCTGCTGCCTTCGGTGCGGTATCACGCGGCGCCGGGCGAGCTGAGTGCGGGCGATCTGCAGTTGCCGTGGCGCGCGCCTGACAACGCGGTCGATCGTGCTGGCGAAAGTCAGCAGTATCCACCCGTAGTAATCGGCAGGCTCGCGCGTGCACTCGGTGGCCAGGTGCCAGGACGGCTGGTGGCGAGTGCGAAAAGCTGGCTGTCGCACGCGTCCGTGGACCGGGTCGCGCCGATCCTGCCGTGGGGCGCCGCGGACGATGTCCGCAAGGTCTCACCGGTCGAAGCCAGCGCGAGCTATCTGGCACACGTGCGGGCGGCCTGGAATCAACGCTTTCCCGACGCGCCGCTCGAAGCGCAAGACGTTGTGCTGACGGTGCCCGCTTCTTTCGACGAAGGCGCGCGAGCGCTGACGGTGGAAGCAGCGCGCATGGCGGGTTTACCGACATTAAGGCTGCTCGAAGAACCGCAGGCCGCGTTCTACGACTGGCTGTTTCATCATCGCGACAGCCTTGCGACCGAACTGTCGGACACGCGACTCGTCCTGATCTGCGACGTCGGCGGCGGCACCACCGACCTCACGCTGATCGAAGTCCGCATGCGTGACGGCGAGCCGGAGCTCACGCGTATCGGCGTGGGCAACCATCTGATGCTCGGCGGCGACAACATGGATCTCGCACTCGCGCATCGCGTCGAGGCACGTTTGCCTCAAGCGGGCAACGAGCGCACGCGTCTGTCGGCGGCGAGCCTCTCACAACTGGTCGAGCGTTGCCGCGGCGCGAAGGAACAACTGCTCGGTCCAGACGCGCCGGAGTCGGCTTCGATCACGCTGCTCGGCGCGGGCTCGAAGTTGATCGGCGGCGCACGCACGGTGCAGGTCACACGAGAGGAAGTCGAGCAGATCATCGTCGACGGCTTCTTTCCGGCGGTGGCATCGAACGAACGGCCCGGCAGGCCGCGCGGCGCGATCGTCGAGTTCGGCCTGCCCTATGCCACCGATGCCGCGGTCACGCGTCATATCGCGGCGTTTCTCAACCGCTTCGCGGCGCAGTCGCGTAAGGCGCTGGGTTCGGCTACTGATTCCTCCGCGCTTCCTTCCGATGCGGGTGAAGCTCAGGACGAGCCTTTGCCGGTGCCCGACACGCTGTTACTGAACGGCGGCGTATTCCGCGCTGAAGCGCTGGCGCAACGCCTGTCCAGCACTTTGGGCACGTGGCGCGGCGAAGCGCTCAACGTTCTGCACAACGACAATCCCGACGTCGCCGTGGCGCGTGGCGCGGTCGCTTATGCCCTCGCCCGCGCGGGTCAGGCGCCGAAAATCGGTGGCGGCTCGGCGCGCAGTTATTTCCTCGTGCTGGACGAAACGAGTGACGGCGCACGCGACGCCGAACCGACGCAACGCGGCATCTGCCTGCTTCCGCGCGGTACCGAAGAAGGTCACGAGATCCGGATCGAAGACCGTACGTTCGCGTTGCGCCTCGGCCACCCTGTGCGCTTTCACCTGGCCTCTTCAAGCGCGGATACCGTCTATCAACTAGGCGAACTTGCCGACCTTGCACAAGGCGATTTCGTTCGGCTGCCACCTATTGCGACGATCGTGCAACCGCGCGGCGCGAGCACGACGCGCGGCGAAACCGCCGTACAGATCGCAACGTCGCTGACCGAAATCGGCACGCTAGAAGTGCACTGCATCGAGCTCGACAATCCGGCGCAGCGCTGGCTGCTCGAATTCCAGTTGCGCCGCGAAGATGCTCAGGTGAACCTGGCGGCGGGTGCATCGCAAGCCCGACACCCCGCGCTCGACCAGGCGATCGACCATATCGACCGCTGCTTCGGCACGCGCGCGCAAAAAATCGACCCGAAAGAAATCAAACGCCTGCGCTCGCAACTCGAACAGCTGCTCGGGCCTCGCGAAGCTTGGAACAGCGCGCTGCTGCGTGAACTCTTCGGCGCGCTGTGGGAACGCGCGCGCCGTCGGCGGCGCTCGGCGGATCACGAACGCTCGTGGCTGAATCTTGCTGGCTATTGCGTGCGGCCTGGCTTCGGCTATCCGCTCGACGAATGGCGCGTGGAGCAACTCTGGTCGCTCTTCGACGACGGCATCCAGTACGTCAACGAAAGCCAGGTCTGGTCGGAATGGTGGACGCTATGGCGCCGCGCTGCGGGAGGCCTCGATGAAAGCGCGCAACTGCGCGTGCTCGACGCGATGGCCTATCTGCAAACGGCCGCGCAATCGCGTCACAAGTTGCCCTTCGACGTGTCGAAAACCGGCTTCACCGACATGGTCCGGCTGAGCGCGTCGCTCGAACGTATTCCGGTCGAACGCAAGATCGAGCTCGGCGAGTCCGTGCTCACGCGCTTGAAGAAGCCCGCGGAAAATCATCAGAGCTGGTGGGCGGTCGGCCGCATCGGTGCGCGGCGGCCGTTCTACGGCAGCGCGCATAGCGTCGTGCCGCCGGACGTCGCGGCGCTTTGGCTGAACACGATCCTCGCGCTCGACTGGAAGAAGGTCGACCCCGCAGCGTTCGCCGCCGTGCAGATCGCCCGCATGACCGGCGACCGCTCGCGCGACCTGCCGGAAGACGTGCGCCATGCCGTGGTGCGCAAACTCGAAGCGGCCAATGCGCCGCGCGCGTGGATCACGATGGTCGGCGAGACCGTGGAACTCGATGACGCCGACGAAGGCCGGGTGTTCGGCGAATCGCTGCCTGCGGGGTTGAAGCTGATAACGGCAGCGCTATAGCGAGGCGGCCTGTCCTAGGCCATCGTCACCAGATTCCTGCCTTCGTGTTTCGAGCGATACAGCGCCCGGTCCGCGCTCGCGAAGCCTTCGCGATGCGCCAGCCGCGAGCCCTCGGTCATACGCGTCAGCGAGGCGCCGACGCTTACCGTCACCATGCCGAACGGCGAGGCGCGATGCTCGATCGCCAGATCCTCGACGCCCTGCCGCAGCGCTTCGAGCGTGTCTTCGAGCGCCACTGGCTCCGCTCGCAGCACCAGCAGTCCGAACTCTTCGCCACCCATGCGGCCGGCAATGATGCGATCGCCGTCGGCCGCCGCCTGCATCACCGAAGCTACCTTGCGCAAACAATGGTCGCCCGCCTGGTGGCCGTAGGTGTCGTTGTACTGCTTGAACCAGTCGACGTCGACCACCACCGAGCCCATTACGTCGCCCTCGCGTGCGTCTTTCCATTTGCGCGCGATGCTTTCCAGCAGGAAGCGGCGGTTGTACAACTGGGTGAGCGGATCGATTGCGGTGGCCGTGCGCATTTTCAGATCGTTTTCGATCATCGCGCGCAGGTGGTAAAACACGCCGCGTTTCGAGGCATCGAGGCGGCCGGGCGCCGGGTCCATCGCGCACAGCGCGCCGACGATCTCACCGTTCGGCGCGCGCAGTGCAATCGCCGCGTAAAAGCGCACGAAGGGATGGCGCTGCACCAGCATGCATTCGCCGAAACGGGTGTCGTCGTGGGCATCCTCGATGACGAACAGGTCCGCGTCGCGCACCGCGTAGTCGGCCAGCGAGCGCGCGCGGGTCACGAGCGGCATCGCCATGCCGACTTCGGCCCGGTAGTGCTGATGCTCCTCGTCGAGCAGCGTGATCGCGGTGATCGCCGCGCCGGTCACGCTCTTCAGAATTTCCGCCGCGTGCGTGAAGCATTCGCGCATCACCTGATCGTCGTGCAACAGCCATTCGATGACCGACGATTCCACCTCGGGTTCGCCAGCGGCGGACGGATCAACCAACATCCTGCTGGACAGACGGTCGTTACTGTAAGCGAGTTGCACGGCTGGGTTCCCGGAAGTGACTAGCTCGTGTCAACGGCATCTGCATTCGAAACTTGAGCGCCAGCCGCACGCCGCCTGGGTTTTCTCTCAAAGTTAGACAACGCGTCCAATCAACAGACAATTGCAGCTGCTCAGGCGCAATCTGAATCTCGCCACGCGCTTGAACGAACACGTATTTCGCACGCACATGGTCAATCTTTTTCAGGCCATGCAGGCTTTCGTCAAGGTCGCCGTCGCGGGCAGCTTCGCGCGCGCCGCTCGACAACAGTCCGCAGACCCGGGTATTCAGCAACAACAGCAGCAATGGCAACGGCGGCGAAGAAAATCAGACCAAACGGCTCCCCCACATGGCGAGGTTCAAATCACCTCCTTCAGGTGCCTCACAAGCGCCGCTGTCACGGCCATCTTGCCGTGCTCAGCGCGCTCCAGCATGCCCACGTTTCGTCTCGCATCTGTCTGAGACAACGGTATCACCCGCAACGCCTCGTCGCGGATCCAGGACGAACGCCGCAACAGCGGCACAACCGCGACGCCGATCCCCTGGCGCACCAATTCCGCAATGCCTTCCAGCGAGTTAAGTTCGAGAAATTCGTTCACCTTGAAGCGCTGCTTGCGTAGCGCGCGATCGATGACGACGCCGGTTCGCTGCGTCCGGTCAAAGCGCAGAAATCGCTGCGACTTGAGCAACTCGGGTACCGATCCAGGAACCATATTCGCGTTGGCGAGCAGCACGAGCGGCTCCGAGTAGACAGGCGTCCATTGCACGCTGGCTGGCCGGCGCCCGGGGGTATCGATGATCACGGCGGCATCGATCTCGCCCGCGTCGACGCGCGCGGCCAGGTCGACGGATTTTGCAGCCATGATTCTTACATCGAGGTTCGGTCGCGCGATCTTCAGATGCGCCGCAGCCTCGGCGAGCGCGCCCACGACCGATTCGACCGCCCCGATGGAGACAGGCCCGACGTCCTCTTCGAGGCCACCCGCCACCAGCCTCATGGCCTCATACAGCGATAGCAACTGCTGCGCGTGCGGCAACAGGCTTTTGCCCATCGCGTTCAGCATCACCTTGCGCCCGCAGCGGTCGAAGAGTTCATGTTTGAACTCGATTTCGAGCGCGCGCATCTGCATGCTGACCGCCGATTGCGTGAGTGCCATCTGCTCGGCTGCAACCGCAAACGAGCCGTGGCGTACCACCGCTACGAAGGTACGGAGAAAGCGTAACGTGCTCAAGTCAACCTCGACGACACCGGAAACGAATGCGCCCGCAACTATCCGGACGCTGCTGAAACATCAAAAATTCTGAAGCAAATCACAAGAAATTTTAGCTTTCTTTGATGATCACGGCTATGGACAATGAGCAGTCGAATGATGAAGCGGGATTAAGCACAAGGCATGAAGGCGGCCCACCTGCGTTTCAATGCTGACGGGACCGCTTGATTTATCGAAAACAGACTATTTGCCGTGCTCAAGGAGCCAGAAATGGATGTATCCGTTCAACGAGGCGAATCTGCTGCGTCGTCTCTCGCCACCGCAGGCGCGAAGCCGTTCGACGCGCGGGTGATTGTCGTTGCCACAATCGGCAATGCGCTCGAGTGGTTTGACTTCACCGTCTTCTCGTTTTTTGCGGCGATCATCGCGAAGCAGTTTTTCCCGAGCGACAATGCCACCGCCTCGCTGCTGGCGGCATGGACAACCTTCGGTGTGGGCTTTCTGACAAGGCCGCTCGGTGGGATCATTCTCGGCAACTATGCCGACCGTCACGGGCGCAAAGCCGCCCTGGTGGTGACCATTTTGTTGATGGCAGCCGGCGTGGGGATCATCGCGTTTTCGCCCACCTATGCGCAGATCGGCATCTTTGCGCCGATACTCATGCTGATCGGACGTTTCCTGCAAGGATTTTCCGCCGGCGGCGAAGTGGGTAGTGCAACAGCGTTTCTCGTCGAACATGCGCCGGTTGAACGGCGCGGCGTTTACGGCAGTTTTCAGATGATCAGCCAGGCGTGCAGCATGCTGCTCGGCGCGCTGACCGGCGTGGCGCTGACGCGGTTTCTGAGTCCGGAGCAGCTCGACCAGTTTGGCTGGCGCATTCCCTTCATGCTCGGATTGCTGATCGTGCCGGTGGGACTCTATGTGCGTTCAAAGCTGGACGAATCGCCGGTTTTCAAGCATCAAGGGAATCGGTTGCCGACCGCAAAATCGCCCTTTCTCGAATCAATCGTGATTCACTGGCGGGCGATTCTCGCCGGTTTTGGTCTGACGGTATACGGCACCATCGGCACTTACATCTTCTATTACTACATGCCGAGCTACGCGACAAAGACGCTGGGCATCCCGTTCTCGAGCAGCGTGATTGCCTCGTGCTGCGCGGCCATTGCCTATATTGCCGCGACCTTCGCGTCGGGGCTTATCTCGGACGCTGTCGGCCGGAAGAAGCCGATGATGATCTCCACCATTCTGAGTCTGCTGATCTCCTATCCACTCTTTGTGCTGCTGACTGGCCATCCGACACTGCCGGTGCTGATTCTGGTCCAGTGCTGCCTGATGGCATCGCTCGGCCTCTTTCAGGGATCGTACTGTGCGTTCGTCTGCGAACTGTTTCCGTCGCATGTGCGCTCGACGGGTATGGCCATCGGCTACAACTTTGCGGTCATGATCTTCGGGGGCTTCGCGGGCGCGATTGCGACGCTGCTCATCAAGATAACCGACGACAAGCTCGCGGTCGTCTATTACGGGCTGTTCGGCTGCGTCATCGGATTGGTCACGATTGCACTGCTGGAGGACCGCTCGAAGCAACCCCTAACGTAACCGGAAACACGTCATACCCGGCCTTGGGCGTGTTGCGTCACGACGTGTCACGCCTGTGCGTCGAACCCTATCTAAAGAAAGGATCCTTATGAAAATCATTCCCGAGATTACTCAGGCTCAAGCCGAGATCCAGGCGATTCGTCGTGACATTCACGCGCACCCGGAACTCTGCTACGAAGAGAACCGTACCGCGGACGTCGTCGCACAGAAGCTCGCGTCGTGGGGAATTGAAGTCACACGCGGACTCGGCAAGACGGGCGTCGTCGGCGTGCTGCGCAACGGCTCCAGCCGCAAGGCGATCGGCTTGCGTGCCGACATGGACGCACTTCCGATCCAGGAACTCAACACGTTTGCGCATGCATCGCAGCATACAGGCAAGATGCATGCGTGCGGCCACGACGGCCATACCGCGATGCTGCTCGGCGCGGCGCAGTATCTTTCACAGCATAGAAATTTCGATGGCACGGTTGTGTTCATCTTTCAGCCCGCCGAGGAAGGCGGTGGCGGCGCAAAAGCCATGATCCAGGACGGACTGTTCGAACGGTTTCCGGTGGATGCTGTGTTTGCGCTACATAACTGGCCGGGTATGGCTGCCGGCGAATTCGGCGCGCGTGTCGGCGCGACGCAGGCGTCGAGCAATGAATTCCGCATTCGGGTGACGGGTGTCGGCGCGCACGCGGCCATTCCGCACAACGGCATCGATCCGGTATTCACCGCGATGCAGATCGGCACAGGCCTGCAGAGCATCATGACGCGCAACAAACGTCCGATCGACGCGGCGGTCCTGTCCATCACGCAGATCAACGCGGGCGAAGCCGTCAACGTGATTCCCGATACGGCGACGCTTGCCGGTACGGTGCGCACGTTCTCGGTGGACGTGCTGGACCTGATCGAAACCCGCATGAAGCAGCTCGCCGAAGCGACCGCGCTCGCCTATGGCTGCAGCGTCGAGTTCTCGTTCAGGCGCAACTATCCGCCGACCGTCAATACGGAGAAGGAAACGCATTTCGCATTGGGCGTGATGCAGGACATCGTGGGCAAGGATCACGTGGAGACGAACATCGATCCAACCATGGGCGCCGAAGACTTTTCGTTCATGCTGCTCGAGAAGCCGGGCTGCTACGCGTACATCGGCAACGGTCACGGCGAGCACCGCGACCTCGGTCATGGTCTTGGCCCCTGTATGCTGCACAACACGAGCTATGACTTCAACGACGACGTGCTGTCGCTAGGTTCAACCTACTGGGTGCGCCTAACCGAATCGTTTCTGACGCCGGCCTAAGCAGTCGGCCGCTCGCAGGCACCCGTCTCACGAGGATATCCCTTGAACGAATCACCGTATTTCCAGTCGTCTTATGCGAACGCCCGCGAGCGGTATCGGCGGGCCGCCGCGACTATTCAGGCACGCGTGGAAACGCACGTGATACCGGAGCACCAAGGTCTCGAAGGCGAAGACCTGTCCACCGATGTCGTGCGGCTCGGCCCCGCGACAGCGCGGCGGCTGCTCGTGCTGACGTCCGGCACACACGGGGTGGAGGGCTTCTGCGGCTCGGCGGCGCAGATCGCGTTGTTGCATGACCGCCCGCTGCAGGCCTTGCTCGACAGGTTGAACGTCGCGATCCTGCTGGTCCACGCGATCAATCCCTATGGTTCCTCGCATTTGAGCCGCACGAACGAGGACAACGTTGATCTGAACCGCAACAGCGTCGATTTCTCGCTGCCGCTACCGGTCAATCCCGCCTATGACGATCTGCACGCATTGCTGGTGCCGTCGAGCTGGCCGCCGTCGGACGAAAACGCGGCGGCCATTGCGGACTACATCTCACAACGCGGTGAACAAGCGTATCAGCGGGCGCTGACCGTCGGACAATATCAGCATGCCGACGGCATGTTCTTCGGCGGCCATCGTTCTGTCTGGAGCACGCGGCTATTGCAAACGCTGTTCGAACGGCACGGCGCGGCGTGCGACAGCATTGGCTGGATCGATTTTCATACCGGACTGGGCCCGTACGGGCACGGCGAGAAAATCTGCGTGGGGCAAGTCGGTGACGGCGAGCTGCAGCGCGCTCGCGGCTGGTGGGGTGCCGACGTGACGAGTCCGCTCGACGGCACGTCGGTCGCGGCCAATGTAGCAGGACCGGTGCTCGACACGCTGCGCCGGACCTGCAGGCACGCCGATACCACGGCGATCGCAATCGAATACGGCACGATTCCACTCGTCGACATGTTGCACATGCTGCGAGCCGACGCCTGGCTGCGCCAGCATCCACAGGCAGAGCAGCAGCACATCAGCGCGATCCATCATGCTATTCGCGAAGCCTTCTACTGCGATGACGACGCATGGCGGGGGATGATTCTCGGACAGGCGCGCGCGGCGATTCTGCAAGCTGTCCTGGGACTGTCGCGCGAATTGGCGAGCTCTGCAAAGTGATGACCGCGACCAATAGACGGTCCGCGCTACGCTTTCACGCAAACGGCAACGGCCCCTCGAACCGGCCGATATAGCTCAGATGCGAAACGGCCGGCTTGCCCTGCACCCAGCGATGCAGCATGAAAGCAGGCGGCTCGAGATACGACGCCGGTTGCGCATCGGCCTCCACACGCAAAGCAATCTGCGTCGTCGTGCTCGGACAGGTCAGCACCGGCACAGGGCCGAGCCTCGTCTGCATCGATCGATGCACATGCCCCGCGATCACACGATCGACGTGCGGGTGTGAAGCAATCAAGGCCGCGAACGGCTCTGCATCGCGCAGTCCATAAAGATCGAGATACGGTATGCCGGTAATGAATGGTGGATGATGCATGGCGATCACGGCCGTGCGGTCCTGGCAAGCGTCCAGTTGCGCATCGAGCCACGCCAGATCGTCGCGGTTCAGTTCGCCGTGATGCTTGTCAGGCACAGAGGTATCCAGCGCGATCAAGCGCACCGTGCCGACGTCGCGTGTGAAATGCAGCGGACCGCTGCGAGGCAGCCATGGATGATCCGCGAACGCTTCGCGCAGATGATCACGGTTGTCGTGATTACCGGGCATTACGATGTAAGGAAGCGTCAGCGCGCCGAGCAGTTCGCGCACCATCGCGTATTCAGCGGGCCTGCCTTCGTCGACAAGATCGCCCGTAATGATGACTAGATCAGGCGCCGGTCTCACCTCGTTCAGCGCGGTAATCGCCTGCGCGAGCATGGCGTTCGAGTCAACCAGGTCCTGATACAACGAACCCTTCGGCCGGACGTGGATGTCGGAAATCTGCGCGATGCAGGTCATCGGATGGCGCTCCACGAACGGTGTGAATGGGGGATTGTTCTATTAGAACGAATCGAGCATATCTTCGGCAGGGACGCAGACAAAATAAATCTTCTGTGCGTGCTAACCACCTGCCCTGCTCTCACACAGCAGCGTAGACCCCGGCCATCGTCGTAAATCCTTCGAGGCGTTTGATCTGTATGCTCTGTTCACAAACGCTGAGGCCAACTGGTTCAGATAGCCACACCACAGTACCAATTTGTGGTACCATTTTCCCTCATGAAGCGAGCCCATTCCCGAACCCTTGAACTGATCTTCGCACGCCCCGTTTCGGCCAATGTGCGATGGTCCGACATCGAAGCGCTCTTCCTCGAGCTCGGCGCAAAGATCACCGAGCGCGAGGGCTCCAGAATCGCTGTTGTGCTGTTCGGCCAAGTGCAGGTCTATCACCGCCCGCACCCGCGCCCCACCACCGACAAGGGCGCGGTCGCCAGCATCCGCAAATGGCTCGAATCGAACGGAGTCAAACCATGAACATCCTTACCATCGACAACCATCGCGCAGTCGTCACGTATGACCCCGACACTGATATGCTGCGCGGCGAATTCCTCGGCCTGAACGGCGGTGCTGACTTCTACGCCAGCGATATCCCCACTCTCAAGGCCGAGGGCTCCAGGTCCCTGGCGGCTTTCCTTGAGGTTTGCAAGGAGAACGGCATCGATCCGTTTCGCCACTTCTCCGGCCGCTTCAATGCACGCATCAACCCCGAGCTTCATGCGCGCGCGGTCGAAACTGCTGCGGCCGAAGGGATCAGTCTCAACCAGCTCATCGAGCGGGCTATCGAACACGAAGTCATGACATAACGTCCGCGCCGCGACCGTGCCTGACGTGAAGCAACAAGGTGCATGTACCGAACCGAGAGGCAAACGCAGAAGGTAAACGAAGCGCGGGCCATGAGTGCTACCAACACTCACGGCCCGCTGACCACAACCAACTCAAAAAGGGAGTTGACCATGGCTAACATCAATCTTAAACCACGCCGCACCCGCGCCGAACCACCAACGAACATTTCTGCAACACTTGAACGGGCACCTGCCACAGACAGCCCTCAGCAACAGGCGAGGCGCGTCGCCTTTCCGTGGATGCTTGTCACTGATACGTTGCTCGAACGCATCGGCTTCCGCCCCGGGCAGCAGGTCATGCTCAGCGTCGACCACAGGTACGGCAAGATCACCATTTCTCTCGATCACGACTATGCGATCGCGGGGAGGCCCATGACCCAGAAGCAGATCAGGCAGCGCGGCGGCCTTCGTACCGACTAATACCTGCTCCAGATGCGACAAACCCGGCTTTTGCCGGGTTTGTTGCTTTTTAAGGCCGCTCACCTCGCGCCAACCGCGCATCGATATCGCGTACCACAGGCATCAGATCCGCCACGCTATCGATCACATAATGCGCACCAGCGGCCTGCAACTTCTGAATCGCCACCTTGCGCCGCCATGCAAATTCATCCGGCGCCAGCGCCTTGACATCATCCTCGGCCATGCCGAAAGCATTGCCGCTCACGGCAACACCCACCGCCCACGTGCCGCCGTTGATCCCTTCCTCGATACCGACTTCGGTGTCGTCGACCTTGATCGCATCCTTCGCGCGCCACACGCCGAGTTCCGGCAACGTCTTGTAGATCATGTACGGCGACGGACGCCCTTCCGGCGTGTCACCCGTACACACGATACTGTCCGGCGAAAAACCCTGAGCCGCCGCGCCGGGCACGATCTCGGCCATGATTTCGCGCGTATAGCCCGTGGTCGTGCCGATCCTGATGTCGTCGCTGCGCAGCGCGCTCGCCACTTCTGCCACACCCGGGATCACCGAACTGTAGCTCGCGGCCACCGCGATGTTCTTCGGCACGAAGACGTCGTACACGGCGTCGATGTCCGCTTCGCCCGGCTTGTGGCCGTACTTGTCGGCCCATGCCTGCGACACACGCGGCAACGCCATCAGCGCCGCGATATGCGGGCGCTTGGCCATGCCCATCGGGCGGCGTGCTTCGTCGATCGTGATCGATACGCCGAACTGCTCGAACGTCTCGACAAAAGCGCCCATCGGCGCCAACGAACCATAATCGACCACCGTGCCGGCCCAGTCGAAAATCACTGCTTTTACGTGTTTCATTTACTTCGATTCTCTGGAAGTTGTAAGGCTCGCGCGACGTGCCGCGCATTTGTTTTCCGTACTCAAGCCGCTTCGGCCAAGGTCTTGCGCTCTTCGAGCGCGGCCGCCGGCGGCGCGGCGTGCGCAACACCCATCGCTTGCAGCGACTGCGCGCAGGCTCGCACCACGCGGTGCATCACGCGCTCATCCACCTGGCCGATGCAGCCGATGCGGAAGCTATCCACCACCGTCAGCTTGCCCGGATAGATGATGAAACCTTGCTTCTTCATCAATTCATAGAAGTGTTCGAACTTGAACGACGGATGCGCCGGCGCAAAAAACGTCACGATGATTGGCGAGCGCCAACGCGCGTTCAGCAGCGGCTCGAAGCCGAGTTCCTGCATGCCCGCGACCAGCACGTCGCGATTGTTCGCGTAACGTGCGAGACGCCCGGGCTGGCCGCCTTCGAGCTTGTGCAGACGCAATGCTTCGATAAATGCGGCCACGGTGTGCGTCGGTGGCGTGAAGCGCCATTGGCCGGTGCGGTTCATCACGTCCCACTGGTCGTACACGTCGAGCGAGAGCGAATGGCTGCGGCCCTTGGCCTCCTGCAACGCACTCTTGCGAGCGATCACAAACCCGAAGCCGGGCACGCCCTCGATACATTTATTCGCCGAGGAGACAAAGGCCTCGCACGGAATCTGACGCACATCGAGCGGCAGCGCGCCGAATGCGCTCATCGAATCGATCAGCAGCTCGCGGCCTTTTTTAGCGGTGGCTGCGGCGATTTCTTCGATCGGGTTGAGAATCCCGGAGCTCGTTTCACAATGCACCGCGACCACGTGCGTGATGCGCGGATCGGCGTCCAGCATGCTTTCGACTTCGGCGCCGCGCGGCGGCAGGTAGTCGCCCTTGTCGAGCACCGTGCAGGCGCGGCCGAGATAACCGAGGGTGGTTGCGATGCGCTTGCCGTAGGCGCCGTTGGCCAGCACCAATGCATGGCCGTCGCGCGGAATCAGGCTGCCGAGCATGGCTTCGACGCAATAGCTGCCGCTGCCCTGAAGCGGTACGCAGTCGTACTCGCCGGCGGTGTCGCCGGCAATGTCCAGCAGGCTGCGGCGCAGTTGAGCGGTCATTGCGCGGAAGTCGCCGTCCCACGAACCCCAGTCGCGCAGCATCGCTTCCTTGGTCGAGAACGCCGTGGTCAGCGGTCCCGGCGTCAACAGATACGGCTCGCCCTGGGCCGGCGCGGCGCACATCACGGTTGAAGGCAGTGCGGACACTGTCGGGGCGCTGCCGATGACGCTTTCCATGGTCGGAATCTCCGATATCGCTGTTGCGGTCATGACACAGTACATAAAGGCTGTCCATCGGTAAAATCGATATAATCGATGCAGGTATCGCAAAAACTTATCTCTCGGCGAGGCAGACGTGCAATACGCGCAATTGCGGGCCTTTCATGCGGTCGCGGAACACGGCGGATTTTCCAAAGCGGCGCAGGCGCTGTCGCTCACGCAGCCGGCGGTGTCGGATCACGTGAAGCGGCTCGAGCAGGATTTCGGTGTCAAATTGTTCGAGCGCGGCCCGCGCGGCGTCGAAACCACTGAACTCGGTCTGCGTCTTTTCACCGTGACGCGGCAGATGCTCAGTTGCGAGCGCGACGCGCGGCAACTGCTCGAATCGGCAGGTGGGCTCGAGTCCGGCTCGCTCTCGCTGGCGGCGGACGCGCCCGATCTGGCCGTCGCGCTGATCGGCGCGTTTCGCAAGCTTCATCCGGGCATCGTCGTAACGCTCTCGATCGCCAATGCCGCAGATTGCATGCAGCGCGTGCTGTCGAGCGCGGTCGACGCCGCCATTACCGCCGCTCCACAAGTGCATAGCCGGCTCGAGTCACGCGTGCTGCGGCGCGATCCGCTGGTGGCCATGGTGCCGGCGAGCTATCCGGTGGCGAAGAAACGCAAGCTGAGTTACGCGGAACTGGTGCAACAGCCGATGATTTTTCGCGAGCGGCAATCAGTCACGCAGCAGTTGCTGGAGATCGAGTTGGTGCGCGAGTCGTTGCAGGTTGAACCGGTGATGTACGTGGATGGGCGCGAAGCGCTGGAGGAAGCGGTCGCGCAAGGCATGGGGGTAGGCGTGATCGCGCGCGCCGAATTCAAGGAATCGCGGCGGATCAGGATGATTCCGCTTCAGGATTGCCAGGTGCAGATGATCGAATCGCTCACGCGGTTGGCTGAACGGCCGGGGTCGAATCTGCTGGACGCGTTGTTTGCGGTGGAGCTGATAAGCGCCGCTACTGTGACGGCTCAATAAAACAATAAGCCGCCGGGCAACGATTGCCCGGCGGCGTTTTCATCCAGTCCTGGCGCAGCGGGCGCGTATCGTGGCAATGCATGGCATTGCCACATGAACCCATCACAACGCGCTGCCAGCCAATCCTGTTACCGCATACCGCCGCTAGCAATCAGGCTTTCGCCAGTCATCCAGCGCGAGTCATCGGACGCAAGGAACACGGTGACGTCGGCGATATCGTCAGGCTGACCAATACGGCCAAGCGGTGTTGTGCTGAGCGCCCAGGTCTCGAAGTCCGAGCCGATGAAGCCGGCGGTATGCGTGCCTTCCGTTTCCACCATGCCGGGATTCACGGAGTTGACGCGAATCTTGCGCGGGCCGAGTTCACGTGCGAGCACGCCGGTGATGGCGTCCACCGCGCCCTTGGTGGCGGTATAGACCGAGCTGCCCGGCGGCGTGATGCGGCTGACAACCGAGCTGACGTTCACAATGCTGCCGCCTTCGCCCAGATGCTTCACCGCCGCTTGCGTGACCAGGAGCAGACCCAGCACGTTCACGTCGAAGTGCTTGTGGAAGTGCGCTTCGGTGATGTCTTCGATCGGCGCCATCTCATACACGCCGGAATTGTTGACGAGAATGTCGAGGCGGCCATACGTTTCGACTGCCGAATCGATGATGCCTTTCGCGTCCGCTGCCTTGGACACATCGCCGCCAACGGCCACAGCCTTGCCGCCCGCCGCGGTGATTGCGGCAACCACATCATCCGCGCCTGCCTTGCTGGACGCATAGTTCACCACCACCGACGCGCCTTGCGCAGCGAGTGCCTTGGCAATCCCGGCGCCGATGCCTTTCGATGCGCCCGTTACAACCGCAACCTTACCTGTGAGTTTGCTCATGATCGTTTCCTTTGGATGGAGTTCGCGCCGGCGTCGCTGCCGCGAAGATTCGAGGGCTGACGCCGATGAAGCGAGACAGGCAGTGGCGCTGTCACTGGAGACAATGTAGGCACACTGGCCGCATGGATAAAGCGGCTGGAAACGAATAGATACGTCGGATGAGCCGAACAATCGGAAAGACGTTGGGGGCGGAACGCGTGGGGCAAGGTTAGACAAGGGCACGGCGGGCACCGACGCTGACGCCGGCGCGACACCCGCCTGACTTCATCGCTTCGACGCAAACCCGCCGAAGAACGACTGCGCGTTCACATCGAGCGTTTCGATGTGATACCCGCCTTCCTGCACGATCAACGTGGGCAGTTTCAGCGCACCGATTTGGCCGCCGAGTTGGCCGAAGCCTTCGGTCGTCACCGCCACCATCGATTGCGGGTCGTCCTTGTAGATGTCGAAGCCCAGTGCAACGACCAGCACATCCGGTTGAAAGCGCGCGAGAACACGCAGCGCCGCGTCGAGTTGCTCGAAGAACACGGCTTCCGACGAACCATGCGGCATCGGCAGATTGACGTTATAGCCCTCGCCTTGCTCCGCGCCGCGTTCGTCTTCGAAACCGGCTACCACGGGATAGAAATTCGTCGGATCGCCATGGATCGACACGTACAACACGTCGTCACGACCGTAGAAAATCTCCTGAATGCCCTGGCCGTGATGCATGTCAGTATCGAGAATCGCGACGCGCCCGTACTCTTGCCGCAGCGCCTGCGCTGCAACCGCTGCATTGTTCAGATAGCAGAAACCGCCTGCCGCTTCGGCACGCGCGTGATGACCCGGCGGGCGGCATAACGCGTACGCTTCACCCGCACCGTCGAGAATCGCGTGCGCGCCGGCCAGCGCGCTCTGTGCCGACCAGTAAGCGGATTCGTAGGTATCCGCGCCGACCGGACAACTGCCGTCGGCGAGATAGCGAGCCGCTTGCGCCAGCACGCCGCGCAACGGATTGTTCTCGCGGATATACACGTTCGACATCACTTCGTCGCCCCACTCCGCGGGAATCTTTTTCCATTCGCGATGCGCTTCTTCGAGGAAGCGCAGATAGTTCATGCCATGCACCGCGGCGAGCGGTGCGGCCCCGAAATCCGTCGGCTCCTGCACGTCGAAACCGAGCTTCTTCACGGCTTCGACGAGGCGCAACGCACGTTCGGGCACTTCCTGCGGCGTGCGCATCTGGCCACGCGACAGATAGCTGCGCGGATGATGCTTCAACTGCGCCGGATGAAAAAACGTCTGCATAGTCCAGTTCCTTTGCTTCAGGCGTAGGCCGGTGCGGCCATCATCGCACGCGCCGGCAACGTCTTGGATTTCATTTGATTCAGCGTGCCGGCAGTGCTTCGGGTGCGTCGGCACGACGGTGTTTCAGCGCATCCAGTGCGACGATGCACGACAACGAGATGCCCGCGAGGCACGTGTAAAACACGGCAAGCGGCCACCATTGCCCGGTGAATTTGTGCGCGAGCCATGTCCCCGCCAGCGGCGTCAAACCACCTGCAATCGCACCGCACACCTGGTACGACAGCGAGATCGCCGAATAACGCACCCGCACCGGAAACACGCCGCTGACAAAGCCCGCGATCACCGAATAGAAACTCGCCATGCACACCACGGCAAGCGCGATGCCGACAATCATCGACAGCCGGCTGCCGCTCTGCACGAGCGTGAACATCGGATACGGCGAGAGCATCGCGGCGAACGCGGCCAACTTGAGGAAGCGCGCACCGCCGATCTTTTCAGCGAGCCACGCGGCGAGCGGTTGCGACAGAAACTGAATGATTGCGACCGCGAACAGGCAATCGAGAATCAACGATTTCGACACACCGATGTTTTGCGTGGTGTACGAAATCATGAAAGTGTTGGTGAAGTACACGCCCGCAATGCCGATCGTGTTCGCGCCGATGCACAGTGCAACCAGCGCGCCGGAAGAACGGAACACTTCGGCAATCGGCAACTCGACCGTACGCTTCGCTTCTTTCTCGCGCTGGAATTCCGGCGACTCGTTCACACCGAGGCGAATGAAAATGCCGACCACGAGCAACACCGCGCTCGCCAGAAACGGCAGACGCCAGCCATACGCGATGAAATCGTCGTGCGACATCGACGTGACCGCGCGAAATGCGATCAGCGAAAGAATCAGCCCGGCTGGGCTGCCCAGTTGCGCGAACGAAGCAAAGAACGTGCGCCGCCCTTTCGGCGCATGTTCGCCAGCCATCAGCACGGCGCCGCCCCACTCGCCACCCACCGCCACGCCTTGCACCACGCGCAGCAATACCAGCAGCACAGGCGCGAGCACGCCCACTTTCGTATAAGCCGGCAGCAAGCCGACGCACACGGTGGCGACACCCATCATCATCAGCGTGGTCATCAGCGCCTTCTTGCGGCCGATACGATCGCCCAGATGGCCGAAGATCACGCCGCCCAACGGCCGCGCGAAGAAGCCGACCGCGAAGGTCGCGAACGACGCCATCGTGCTGACAAACGGGTCATGCGAGGGGAAGTACAACTCGCCGAACACCAGCGCGGCGGCCGTGGCGTAGATGTAGAAGTCATACCACTCGATCATCGTGCCGATGAAAGCGGCGCTGGCCGCTCGCACGGGCTGACGGGTGGCTTGGGGTGAAGCGTTCATGGCGGCTCCTCTGTCGCGATGCCTGATATCAGGCCATCTTGTGAGGTGTTTTATCGCCAGCCATAAAATATTAGTCAAATTTCGGTTTATTATCCCGGCTATAAATCTGGCTAATGTCGAAGGTGATTCCATGACTCAGTTGCGCGCGGACGTCACGCGTTTTTTGAATGACCGGCTCGACTGGAACCTGTTGCGCACCTTCCTCGTGATCATGCAGGAGCGCAGCGTTAGCCGTGCCGCGGCCCGTTTGCATCTGACGCAACCTGCAGTTAGCCAGGCGCTTAAACGGCTCGAAGACACGCTGGGGCGCAATCTGATCCAGCGTCGCGGCCCGCACTTCGAACCGACTCGCGCCGGCGAGGAGGTGTACCGCATTGCCAGCGATATTTACGGCCATATGTCGCGGCTGGAAACCGAACTCGACGACCGCAGCGACGACATCACCGGGTCGATCCGGCTTCTGTCGGTGAGCCGGATCGACTCCGGCGTCTATGACGAATTCCTCGCGGAATTCCACAAGAGCTATCCGCGCGTGGATTTGCAGATCGAAGTGATGCGCTCGTCGGACATCATCTCGTCGTTGCTGCAAAAAACGGCCACGGCCGGGCTCGGCTTGTGCCGCACGCCCGTCGATAAACTCGAACAGCGCTGCTTTCTGCGGCAACGGTATGCGCTTTTCTGCGGACGGCATCATCGGCTGTTCGGGCGGCATGCATTGTCGATCGATCAATTGCTGGCGGAAAACTTCGTATCGTTCACCAGCGACCAGATTGGCGACAGCTTGTCGCCGCTCACCGTGTTTCGCGATCAGCGCGGCTTTACCGGGCGCATCGTGGCGGCCTCGCCGAGCCTCGATGAAGTGCGGCGGCTGATCTTCGCGGGCTATGGCATCGGCTGTCTGCCCGAGCACATCGTGCGCGACGATCTCGCACAGCAACGCTTGTGGCGTCTGCCACCCGAAGAGGGTCTGGTCGACGTCGACATCGATCTGCTGTGGCTGCGCGCACGCAAGATGAACGCCGCGGAGCAGGCGTTTCTCGATGGCATGGAACGCACGATGCAACGCTACGCGCTACCTGAACGGCTTGCGCCGCGCTAACCGAAGATGAACCTGACGGCTCACCGATTTCCGCATTTGCGGATGAACGCGATCTGCACTGCCACACTTGCCAGTACAGCCAACGCGCCTAACGTATCCAGAATAGTCGACCACACAATCCAGCCCTCCTGCTTCACGCTTCCCACTTCCTGATCAAACGAATACGCGCGCCAGTAACTGAATACCCAAGCCGAGCAGACAAATGAAAAACCAGCGGCGGAAGGTCGCCGGACTAATGTGGCCGCGCACCCGCTGGCCGATCCACATGCCGAGCAAGGCAGGTGCTACGGCGCAAAGCGACGTGCCGAGGTCGTCGACCGCAAATGCATGCTCCCTTGTCAGTCCGATCGCGAGCGCGATGGTGGAAACGGTGAACGACAGGCCGAGCGCCTGGACCAGATCCTCTTTTTTAACGTTAAGCCCTGAAGATAAGGCACCGCCGGCACAACGAACACGCCGGTCCCTCCGGTGATCGCGCCGGTGACCACGCCGACCGCCGGCGACAGCCAGCGCTCGTGGCGTGCCGGCACCGAGAAGCGCCACGCCATCAGCCCGGCCGCGGCATAGAGCGTCAACGCGGCGCCCAAGCCGGCCACGGCCCATTCGCCACCGCCGCCGGCAATGAACGATGCAGCCGCGAGCGTGCCCGCGACGATGCCCACCATCATCGGCCACAAACGTCTGAGCAATTCCCGCACGCTGGGCCCCGCGAACAGCTGCCAGACGTTCGTGACGAACGACGGCAGCAACAGCATCGCTGCCGCCTGCGCCGGCAGCATCAGCGTGCCGAGCACGCCCATGGCGACGGTCGGCAGGCCCATACCGGTCACGCCCTTGACGAAGCCGGCCAGCACGAAGGTCGCGGCAATCACGCTTACATGCAGCGCAAAAGAAGAGGTCATGGGGATGAGGTTCTGGATGTCATGTCCGCGATTTTCGATTGCCGCAGCGCCGTCCACAATGCGTAAGATACGTACTGTGACTTAGGCTAGGGCTAAGGCTAAAACCACAACTGCATCTGCAACCGCAACGCCAGTCACGGTTACGACACCAACTAAAATTCGACCCCATGCGCTTCGACCTGATCGATCTCCGCCTTTTCCTGAACATCCTCGACACTGGCAGCATCACGCACGGCGCGGCGCGCGCGAACATGTCGCTGCCATCGGCCAGCGCGCGTTTGCGCGGCATGGAAGACGCGTTGGGCGTGCCCTTGCTGGAGCGGGGCCGACGCGGCGTGGAGTCCACCGCAACGGGCGATACGCTCGCGCATCATGCGCGACTCGTGCTCAGCCAGATCGACCTGATGCAAGGCGAGCTCGGCGAACATCAGGCCGGCAGCAAAGCCCTCATCCGCTTGTGGACCAATACCGCCGCGATCACCGAGTTTTTGCCTGCCCCGGTTGGGCTCTTTTTGCGCGATCACCCCAACGTGCAGATCGATCTGAAGGAACGGCAAAGCAGCGAAACCGTGAAAGCGGTGCTGACCGGCGCGGCTGAGATCGGCATCATCTCCGATGCCGTCGAACACGGCGCGTTGCAAACGGTGCCTTTCGCCGTCGACAAACTCGTGCTGGTTACCAGCCGCGACGACCCGCTGGGCGCGCGTCGCCGCGTGACGCTTGCGGAAGTGGCCGACCATGAATTCATCGGCTTGAGTACGGGCAGCGCGTTGCACGCGTATCTCGGCGAACGCGCCCTGCTATCCGGACAGCCTCTCAGCGTCCGCGCGCATATGCGAACCTTCGACAGCATCTGCTGCATGGTCGAACAGGGCGCGGGCATCGCCATCGTGCCGGCCACCGCCGCGAAACGCTATCGCGGCACGCCGGGCATTCGCACGATCGAACTGACGGACAGTTGGGCCACGCGTCAGTTGCTGATCTGCATGCGCGACCTGAACGCGCTGAAACGGCCGGAAAAGGCGCTGGTCCGGCATCTGGCCGGTGTCGAAGGATGACGAGGGCGCATGGCTGCGCACCATATTATCAATTCGACTTATTTCATAACCGATTTTTAATCGATTTGCCTGATTGTCGGCGGCTTCTTATCCTTGACGCACAACCGGGCGCTGCGCATTGCATGCGGCGTCCGCTCTGCCCCTCTCTGTCCTTTGGCCAGCAAGATCATGGAAAGAACCACCTTCAGCGTACGCGTCGACAGCGTGCGTGACGAAGCGCACGGCGTGCGCTCGTTCAGTGTCTCGCGTCTGGACGGACAACCGTTCGACCGCTACGAACCCGGCGCCCATATCGACGTCACCGTGCCCTCAGGCATCACGCGGCAATATTCCCTGTGTGGCGACCCCGATCATCGTGAAGCGCACCTGTTTGCCGTCAAACGTGAAGACGCGTCGCGCGGCGGTTCGCGCTCGCTGCATGACGACGTGACGGTCGGTTGCGAATTGACGATCGGTGCGCCGCGCAATCTGTTCCAGCTTGCGTCCGGCGCGAGCGAGCACATTCTGATTGCGGCAGGCATTGGCGTCACGCCGCTGTTGAGCATGGCCTATCGCCTGCTCAAGCAGAACGAGCGCTTCGTGTTGCATTATTTCGCGCGCAGTGCGGAGCATGCGGCGTTCTTGCCATTACTCTCACGCGCACCGTTCAGCGATTTCGTACGGCCTCACTTCGGCGTCGAAAAAGAACAGCTCGATGCGGTGCTGGCCGACTGCGTGGCAAGCGCGGGCGAAGGTTCGCACATTTATACCTGCGGCCCGGGGCCCTTCATGGAGCGTGTGGTGGCGATCGGCGAAACGCGCGTGGCTTCGGAGGCGATTCACCTTGAACGCTTCGCCGCCGAGCCCGTTTCGGCAGCTAGCAGCGAATCGAACGCGCTCGATGCATTCGATGTGCAGATCGCCAGCAGCGGGGCTACGGTTCATGTCGATAAAAATACGACCATCGTCGCGGCGCTGGCGTCGATCGGTATCGAAGTCGATACCTCATGCGGCGAAGGCGTATGCGGAACCTGTATGGTCGATGTGGTGAGCGGCACGCCCGAGCATCGCGACCATTGCCTGAGCAAAGCTGAAAGGGCTAGCGGCAAAGTGATCTGCTGCTGCGTCTCGCGCGCCACGTCACCGCTGCTGGTGCTCGATCTCTAAGACTCTTTAATGCAAACCAGGTGCTGCATTCGCAGCACCTTCTTTTTTACGCCCTTACCGGTCGTCGTCGCGAATCGACGATGCATGCCGGCACAGTGCGCGCACTTCGATATCCATATACGGAAACAACGGTAACTGGCTCAGCACGTCATGCAGTTGCGCCGGGCTTTCCACATCGAACACGCTGATGTTCGCGTAGCGCCCGGCGATGCGCCACAAGTGCCGCCATACGCCCTCTTCCTGCAGCTTCTGCGACATGGCTTTCTCATCGGCTTTCAAGCGCGCGGCGCGCTCGGCGTCCATATCGAGCGGCAGGTTGACGGTCATCTCAACGTGAAACAGCATGCTGGCTCTCCTTCTCTGATCGGTAATGAAAAACCCCGACTACGCGGAATACTCCGCCGCGCAGCCAGGGTCGATTGATTCATGCGGTACGTGTATGCGTTTTCAGTCATCGGCGCGTTAGAGCGCCACAGCCACAGCCTCAGGCTTCGGCGCGCAGCCGGTCAATTTCAGCGCCCGGCAGGTTGTCACGCTCCTTGAACAGCGTGAAGTCGAAGTCGATCAACGCAAACTGGCCTTCCACGCCATAAGGCTTGCCTTCCGCGCCCTCAGCCTGCTTGACCGCCGGCACGAGGCCGTCGCGCGTGGCGAACGCAAAGTCGTCCCACAGATACGGATCGCCGTCGATGTTGATCTGCGTGGTCAGCTTGCGGCAGCCCGGCGCCGACACGAAGAAGTGGATATGCGCCGGACGATGCCCATGACGGCCCAGCTGATCGAGCAACAACTGCGTCTGCCCTTGCGGCGGCACCGAGTAACCGACCGGCACCACACTGCGGAAGCTATATTTGCCTTCGGCATCCGTACGAATCGAGCGGCGCAGATTGAACGCCGGCTGCGACTTGTCGAAGTACGAGTAGTTGCCGAGATGATTCGCGTGCCACACTTCAACCAGCGCGTTGGCGAGCGGCTTGCCATCTTCAGCAAATACGCGGCCGCGCATCACCAGCGTCTGGCCGGGATCGGTGCCGTCATCGAGTCGTGCATGCCCGTCGGACACCGGTGCGCCCGCCACATACAGCGGTCCTTCGATGGTGCGCGGCGTGCCGCCTTCAATACCGGCCTTGGCTTCCGCTTCGTCCATACGCAGATCGAGAAAATGCTCGAAGCCGAGGCCCGCGGCCAGCAGACCGAGCTCGCCGCTCTTGCCTGCGTCGCCGAGATAATTCAGCGCGGTCCAGAACTCGGCCGGCTGCACGTCGAGGTCTTCGATCGTATAGAACAGATCCTGGATGATGCGTTGGACGATCTGCTTTGTGCGCGGATTGCCTTCGCTGGTGGCGCTGTCGTTGAATTTCTGCAGCAGTGCGTCGATAGCTTGCTTGTTCATGGGGTATCTCCTTCGTTTAATGTTCTCGGCGGTTAGCGGATGAACCGTCAGTTCGTGGTAACGCTTGCGCCTTTGCACGTATCGCGCCGCAAACGGTCGATCTTGTCCCAGTCGAGCGTGATGCCGAGACCGGGTCCTTGTGGAAGATGCAACGCAAAGTTTTCGTAGCGCAGCGGCTCGGTGAGAATCTCTTCGGTCAGCAGCAGCGGCCCGAAGAGTTCAGTGCCCCACTTCAGTTCGGCGAAGGTGCTGAAGAGTTGTGCCGAGGCGATCGTGCCCACCGCGCCTTCGAGCATCGTCCCGCCGTACAGGTCGATATTCGCGGCGAGCGCAATCGCCGCCACCTGTGCGGCGCCAGTCAGACCACCCGATTGCGCGATCTTGACGGCGAAGACGTCTGCCGCACGCGCACTGGCGATGGCGAATGCGTCCGCCGGGCCGTGCAGCGCTTCGTCCGCCATGATCGGCACCTGAGCGAGATCCGTCAGGCGTTTGAGGCCCGCACGGTTCTCCGCGGCAATCGGCTGCTCGATCAGCGCAACGCCGGCATCGGCGAAGCGCTTGCCGGCCCAGATCGCTTCGGATTCGGTCCATGCCTGGTTCACGTCGACACGCACTTCGCCCCGGCCTTCCAGCGCTTTCTGAATCGCCACGACGTGCGCGACGTCGTCGGCCAACGCACGCGAGCCGATCTTCAGCTTGAACACGCGATGCCGCTTCGTTTCGAAAACGCGCTCGGCTTCGTCGATATCGCGGGTGGTATCGCCGCTTGCGAGGGTCCACGCCACGTCCACCGAATCGCGTACACGGCCGCCGAACAGCTCCGACAGCGGCACGCCGAGACGCTGCGCCTGGGCATCGAACAAAGCGGTTTCAACCGCGGATTTCGCAAAGCGGTTGCCCTGAAACAGCGTGCGCAGCTTCGCCATCGCCGCGCCCGGACGGGTTGCGTCCATGCCTTTGAGCAGCGGCGCGAAGTACGTATCGATGTTGACCTTGATGCTTTCCGGGCTTTCCTCGCCGTATGCGAGGCCGCCAATGGTCGTGCCTTCGCCCACGCCAACCATGCCGTCGGCGCAACGGATGCGCACCAGCACGAGCGTCTGGCAATTCATCGTTGCAACCGAAAGCCGGTGCGGACGAATCGTCGGTACGTCGACGAGAATCGTCTCCACGCTCTCGATCTTCACGGGTGTTGCTATCATTCGGTGCTCTCCTGAACTGCTTTCATGAGAGCCCCATAGTAGAAACAACCCGCGAAGCAGTCCAACACCGATTCCGACTACTTCCATACCTTAGGGGTATGCATGGAACTTCGCCAACTCCGCTATTTCATCGCGGTCGCCGAAGAAATGAACATCACGCGGGCCGCCAATCGCCTGCATATGACGCAGCCGCCGCTCAGCCGCCAGATCCAGCAGATCGAGGAAAGCGTTGGCCTCGCGCTGTTCGAGCGCGGCTCGCGGCCGCTGCGGCTGACCGAAGCCGGCCGCATTTTCTATGCGCAGGCCAAGCGTCTGGTCGACGATGCCGACGAACTCGCCCCGCTCACGCGGCGCCTCGCGCAACTGGCCGAGCGCATCGTGATCGGCTTCGTGCCGTCCACGCTCTATGGCGCGTTGCCCGCGGTGATCCGCGCGTTTCGCGAAGCGGCGCCGCATATCGAGTTGTCGCTGATCGAAATGTTTACGATCGAGCAACTCGGTGCCCTCAAAGGCGGCCGTATCGACGTGGGTTTCGGCCGCTTGCGCTTCGACGATGCGCAACTGGCGCGCGAAGTGCTCGTCGAAGAACGGATGATTGCCGCATTGCCGCAAAATCACCCGCTCGCGCGGCAGAAGAAGGCGCTGACGCTTGCCGCGCTTGCTGAGGAAACGCTGATCGTCTATCCGAGCACACCGCGGCCGAGCTATGCGGACCAGCAGCTATCGGCAATGCACGACCATGCGTTGGAGCCGAAAGCGGTTCATGAAGTGAGGGAGTTGCAAACCGCGCTGGGGCTGGTTGCGGCGCAGGTTGGCGTGTGTCTCGTGCCGGAAAGCGTCGAAGGTTTGCGCGCGCATGGCGTGGTGTACCGGCCGGTTCCGGCGGCCAATATCTCGTCGCCGATCATCATGAGCCGACGCTTGCAGGACGAGTCGCCGACGACCACGCTGCTCTGTTCGCTGGCGCGGGAGTTGTTCAAGCGGGGTTGAAGGCGCGGAAGGACGCTTGAAGCGGGCTCCAAGCGCCTCTTGATCGGCGCTGCGCTATAGCGACGGCATCACGCTCGGAAACACCAGGTGACTCTCTACGCGCTTGACGCCGGGCACGCCCTCGGCCGCGATTCGGATCGCGCGCTTTTCCTCCTCGGACTCGATCACGCCCCACAGATGCGCGACGCCGTCCGTGACGAGCACGCCTTGTTTCGGCAACCCCCAGCGCTGCCCGTGCATTTCCATGACTATTGCCTCGCGCAGGCTCACATCGTCGTGCGAAGCCGAGTCCACGGCCGGTGCGACGCTCGCGAGTGCGCGAATCAGGTTCGAACGGCTCACGATTCCGACCAGCTTGCCGTCCTTCAGTACCGGCACGCGTTTGAGATGCCGGCGCTCCATGAGGTCCGCGATCTGCTGGAACGGCATGTCCTCGGGAATCGAAATCACCCGGTCGCACATCACGTCGCCGACGACATGTCCGTGCTCCTTCACATACCTCGCAGCCTCCCCGCGGGGCGAAGACGACAGCAGTTCGAGCCACCACGAGCGCTTTCCGTGGCAGGTGCCAGTCTCCACGCGATGCAGCAGATCGCCCTGGCTAACGATGCCGACGACCTGTCCGTTCGCGTCGACGACCGGCATGCCGCTGATACGATTATCGACGAACAGTCGTGCCGCGTCGTGGATTGTCATGTCCGGTGTGGCTGTGACGACGGACGGCGTCATGATGTCGAGTGCGCGCATGGTCGCTCCCTCAGCGTGTCGCGACGGGTCCCCATCTGTTGCACTCGTCGCACGATTTCGGCAGACGCACCGGCGGCGGGCCGCGCGGTGCTGAGGCGCCTGAATCCAGTGCTTAACAAACGGCCGCTCGCGCCAGTGTCGCGCATGCGGCGATGACTGCACGCTGTTCGGACTCTCGCGGTTCTGATGGATAAAAAGACGGAAGGCCACCAACACGGCCGTCTATTCGGGAATGAAAGGCAATATCGTCGGTGACTCGATCGAGGTAACACAGTCGAGACAACGATCATAGGCTGCATCTAGAGAAATATCCGACAAAAGCGAGGCGAATTCTGACTGCGGTTCCGTAGAAAACCCAGCCGTTGCTTCTTGGAGTGCCCTATTAAGTCGACTTGCGGGCGTCGCCACTTGTCCGGCGGCGCCCGTCTTTATTCTGGGGCGTATGAAAGCGACGAAGACAACTCGCGGTGGGCATTCGCCTGAGCGAGCAAGGTGTTCGCTTTGGATTCAAAAGCCTCAACTGCATCCGCGCCGGCGGCGAAGCGAGCGGGCGGCTCTTCCTGTGCCGTCAACTCCACTAGCGCGGCGGCAAGTTTGGCCGGATCGCCACCCTGCTTGCCGTTCATGCCTTTCCACGCAGTCACGGTCTCCTGAGTGCGGGACGCATAGTCATCAATGGAGAGTTCGGCGTAGGTCGTTGAGTCTGCGCTGAGAAGGTCTGTTCGGAAAAAACCTGGTTCTACCAGCATGGTGCGAATGCCAAAGGGAGCAATTTCCTGGGCAAGCGACTCCATCCATCCTTCGACGCCAAACTTTGCAGCGGCATATGCACTGCAAAACACACCGGCAGTAATGCCAGCCGTCGATGAGATTGTGACTAACAGGCCAGAGTGCTGCTTGCGCATCACCGGCAATACAGCCCGGGCAACATTCATCGGGCCGAACAGAAGCGTTTCGAGCTGGCTACGCACCTGGGCGGGGCTAAGCTCCTCGAAGAAGCCCCCATAGAAGTTGCCCGCGTTGTTGACCAGCACGTCAATGCGACCAAAGCTCTGGACGGTGGTTTCGACGGCGGCCTCGGCATCCGCGGAGCTGGTCACGTCCAACTGGACGACCAGAAGATTATCGTGATCGCCGATGGCGTTCCTGACCTTTTCAGGATCGCGGCCGGTCGCCACAACATCGTGGCCGGCCGCCAAGGCTGCCTTGGCGATATCCACGCCCATGCCGCGGCCAGCGCCGGTAATCAGCCACACTTTCTTGCTATTCATACGTGGGTCCTCTCTGTTCTTGATGCCCCAAAATTCGAGCATCGGATATGAATTAACTGGCTTCAGTGTCGCGCGATTGGCACCGGGGAGGTTGCCGAAAGCGCCGAACTTCTTGCCCAAACTGACGAAGCGTGCTTAAAGCAACGTGAATGGTCTTCTACCGGAGTAAAGTGTTTCCGCCGTCCTGGCATTAGAGATTGCGCATGAAATACCGGGTTTCCCAGCCAATGAGTACGACTGCCACACGCACGCACGGCCTCGCGCGAGCCATCGCCCGCTTTGCCCAGTCTGACGGCGACTACGCCACAGCCATACCAGCCCTTTCCCTTCACCGCCGGAAAGGGCCAACCGAGCCGTTGCACTGCATCTTTAGCCTCGGGCTGGGCGTCGTTGCCCAGGGCCATAAGCAGGCGTTGGTAGGAAAAGAGGTGGTGAACTACGGCCCCGGCCAATCGATGCTGGCAAGCATCGACCTGCCTGTGATCTCGCACGTCACGCGCGCGAGTATTGAGGAACCGATGCTGGGCCTGATGCTGACACTGGACAGCCGTGACATCGTGAAGACAGCTGCGGAGATGCAGTTGCCGGCTCCGCCTCGAACACCTGCCTTCACGCCCATCACGATCGAAACCCTTGACGATGCCTTGATCGGCGTCCTGATCCGGCTGATCGAATTGCTGGACCAACCGGCATTGGCTCCGCAATTGGCGCCGCTCTTTCAGCAGGAAATCATCGTGCGGCTTCTCGCTGGTCCGCACAGTCCGCAGTTACAGCACCTTGCGGCCAACGGATCGCCGAGCCAACAGATCGCCAGGGCCGTGAGATGGCTCAAGCAGAATTTCTCGAAGGGACTCCGGGTGGATGACCTGGCCGCGCACGCGCACATGAGTCCTTCAACGTTCCGTCAGCATTTCCGCAACATCACCGGAACAAGTCCTCTGCAATATCAGAAGCAGTTGCGCCTGCAGGAAGCGCGGCAGTTGATGCTCAACCTTGGCATCGACGCGGGTAGTGCCGCGATCCAGGTCGGCTACGAAAGCGCCTCGCAGTTCAGTCGCGAGTACAGCCGTCTGTTCGGCGCGCCTCCCCAGCAGGACGTGAGGCGACTGCGGCTGTCGTGATGCGCACGTAACGGCGACAGCTTTAATACGGTCTACGGAGTCGCGATATTGCCGCTTTCAGGCACGTGATCCCATGCCTGCTCGATTGCCTGGAGCGCGCTCAACACGATCGACCGGTTCAGCGCTGCTGCAAGCACCCCATCGCGCTCCGAATACGCCTCGCAAAGTCGCTGATGATCGGCGCATGAGCGCTGCAAACGTCCCGGCAACGACGTACTCAAACGACGCAACCGGTTGGTGCGCATGCGCATCGAGTCCAGCACTTCCTTGAAAATGCCGTTACCGCACACCCGGAGTTCCTCGTCGCGAAACGCGACGTTCGCCCAGAAATAGCCGTCTACATCGCCTCGCGCGGCAACTTCGGCGAGACGGCGATGAGCGTCCCAGAGCGATTGGATGTCGGCGTCGGTCGCGTGTTCGACAATCGCGGCCGACACCTGTGCGTAAAGAATCGCGCGCAATTGATAGATCTCGCGCACGTCCTTCAGCTTGACTGCCGACACGCGCGGGCGGTGGCGCGGCGACCAGTCGACCAGTCCTTCGCGGCTCAACACGAACAGCGCCTCGCGCACCGGTGTGCGACTGACGTTGAACCGTTTCGCGAGATCGACAGAGTTCAGATCGTCGCCGGGCAACAGTCGCCCCTCGATGATTCCGCGCGCCACCCAGTCGACGATCTCCGTGACCGGCGGCGATTCGGTGCCCTCTTCTATCCTGCTTCTGTCGACATTCTGGCTCATCACAACTCCTCATTCGATCGGGATGGCTGCCGCGCCACCAAACCAACTCTACCAAACGGTGCCGACTCGCCCCCTGCCTCAAGGACGGCAGGTCTTTCTCATCTCCATCAAAGTGAGCACAGTTGGCGTACGTTTTGCCAAAATCCAGCGTAATATTTGACTAGACCGCCAAAAGTGTCGACACTAAGGTCCCGACACAATGCCATAAAAAGCCACGGAGACGCCATGTTCATGGACGGAGACTTCATATCGGCACGTCGCCGGCTGCTGCGATCGGCGGGCGCGCTGGCGGCGCTATCGATCATGCCGCTGCGCGTCGCCAGCGCGGCAAACGAGGACGGCAATGAGGCCGCGAAAGGCGCCGATATCACCGGCCAGCTCGCGCGTTACATGGTGTCGACGCGCGATACGCCGCTGCCCGAGGCGGCGATGGTCGCCTGCAAGCAGCGCATCCTCGATACGTTCGGCGCAATGGTTTCTGGCGCGCGGATGCGGCCCGGCATGATGGCCTCGAACTACGTGCGCGAATTGGGTGGCGAACCGCAGGCATCGGTGATCGGCTCGTCGTTTCGCACGACGACCGTCAACGCAGCGCTGGCCAACGCCATGTGCGCACACTCCGACGAAACCGATGACTTCGAGCCGGTGACAAAGGCGCATCCCGGCAGTTCGGTGGTGCCGGCGGCCCTCGCGGTCGGCGAACATCAGGCACAAAGCGGCGAGGCAATGATCCGTGCTGTCGCACTCGGATACGATCTCGCCTGTCGGCTGTTGATGGCACTCGGGCCCGATCTCGTGAGAGGCTCGCATCGGAGTGCCGAGGGCACCGCTTCGACGTTCGGCTCGCTCGGTGCAGCGGCATCGATGGCGAGGCTCGACGAAACCCAGATGCGCTATGCACTTTCCTACTCGGCGCAACAGGTGTCGGGACTATGGAGCTGGGTCAAGGACAAGGACCACATCGAAAAGGCCTTCGATTTTGCCGGCATGGGTGCGCGCAACGGCGTGACGGCAGTCGGCATGGTTCGGTCGGGTATGACCGGCGTCTACGATGTGCTTGATGGCACGCACAACCTGTTCATCGCGCTATCGACGAAGCCGAACCCGCAAGCCATGCTCGACGGACTCGGCACCCGCTTCTACGTGACCGAAACGGCCATCAAGACTTACTCGGTCGGTTATCCGATCCAGTCGCCCCTCGACGCGTTGCTGAGCCTGCGCAAGCAGTACGGCCTGACGCCGGATAACGTGCGCAGCATCGTCGTCCGGATTCCGTCGGACGCGGAAGGCATCGTCGGCGACAGTGCGATGCCCGACGTCAACTGTCAGCACCTGGTGGCGCTCGCACTGGTCAAAGGCGCGGTGTCGTTTCGCGACAGTCACGATGTCGCGTTGATGCACGATCCAGTGATCGTCGCGCAGCGCGCGAAAGTCACCGTGCAACCTGACCAGTCGTTGATGGACCCCGCCGCGCCGCGCGGCGCCAAAGTAGAAGTCACGCTGACGGATGGCCGCACCGTAGACCACTTCACGCGCTTTCCGCCCGGCACGAAGGAGAACCCGCTGTCCACCGAGGCCGTCAACGCGAAAGCGCGCGATCTGATGGCGCCCGTACTCGGCGCGGCGAAAACCGCCAGGCTGATCGAGAGAATTAACCACCTGGAGACGCTTAAGGACATTCGCGAACTCAGGCCGTTGATCACGACATGACGTGTCCTTGCGCGAGCTCATCCAACATCCAACAAGCCTTGAAGGTGAAAACTGCCGTCCAGGCTATCGAATATCGAACCTGAAGGAGACAATTTTCATGTCTACGATCGACCGGCGTCATTTTCTGAAAACAGGTGCTGTGGGCGCCTTGGCATCGGCGGCCGCCAGCAAGGTGGTATTCGCTCAAGCGCCAGACGCAGCCAGTGCGCCCCCCGTGCCTGCGCCCACCAACGGCGACGCCGCACACCCGCCGAAAGTCACGCGCATCCTCGCGGAGTTTATTGTCAAGACTGGTTATCAGGACTTGCCCGCTCAGGTCCGTAAGGAGGGCGTGCGGACATTGATGAACTGGGTCGGAGTCGCTGTCGGTGGTTCGCATGACGAAACCGTGGATCGCGCAGTGGCGGCGCTCACACCGTTTTCCGGGGCGCCGCAGGCAAACCTGCTTGGCCGTACCGAGCGCTTCGACATCATGAACGCGGCGTTTATCAACGGCGTCAGCAGTCACATTTTCGATTACGACGATACCCATCTGAAGACGATTATTCATCCGGCTGGTCCAGTCGTATCCGCCATTCTGGCGTACTCACAGTATCGTCCAGTGTCGGGCAAAGACTTTCTGAATGCGCTCGTGCTCGGCGTGGAAACGGAATTGCGCATCGGCAATGCCGTATATCCGAACCACTACGATGTCGGCTGGCATATCACGGGCACGTGCGGTGTATTCGGTGCGGCGGCGGCGACCGGCAAACTCATGGGCTTGAGCGTTCAGCAAATGATCTGGGCACTGGGCCTCGCCGCGTCGCAGCCGGTCGGGCTGCGGGAATCTTTCGGCTCGATGAACAAGAGCTTCAACCCAGGACGCGCGGCCGCCGATGGTATTTTCGCCGCGCTGCTGGCAGGCAAGGATTACACCAGTTCGGACGGCATGATCGAAGCGAAACGGGGATGGGCGAACACCATCAGCACCAAACAGGACTACCGCGAAATCACCGAGGGCTTAGGCTCCCATTACGAGTCGACGTTAAACACTTACAAGCCTTTTGCGTGCGGCATCGTGATCCACCCGGCGATCGACGCAGCAATCCAGCTTCGCAATCAATACCATCTGAAAGCTGAGCAGATCGACCGTATCGATTTGCGCGTGAATCCTCTCGTCATCGAACTAACCGGCAAGAAGACCCCGCAGATCGGCCTCGAGGGCAAGTTCAGCATCTATCACGCAGTGGCGATTGCCGTGATCGACGGAGCAGCGGGTGAAAAGCAGTTCAGCGACGCGAAAGTACGTGACCCGATGACGGTGGCACTGCGAGAGAAGGTAAATACCATCATCGACCCGGCGGTCAAACCGGAGCAGGTTGACATGACCATCACGCTAAAGGATGGGCGCAAGCTGCATAAATTCATCCAGCACGCGATCGGCAGCACCGAAGTGCCGATGACCGATCAGCAACTCGAGAAGAAATTCTCGGATCTGACCGAAGGCATTCTCTCGCCGGATCGAACACGCAAGCTGATCGACACGTGCTGGCAAGTCGAGCAGCTGAACAGCGCCGGCGAAATCGCCCTGTCCGCGCTACCGCAGTAACTGAAAAGGCAGCCAAAAGCGCTCAGCGACGCCAAATCCTTGGCACTCGTCGGGCGCCCGTTTCACCGCTCATCAAACCGCCGCACGATATCGCCCATCAGATTGCGCAACCAAACGTTGCCCTCGTCCTGATCGAAATGCTCGTGCCAATGCATCGTGACGGCCGCCATCGGCAACGTAACCGGCAACTCGTAGAGCTGAAACCCGCCATCACGATTGAAAATCTGCGCAAGACGCCGCGGCAGCGTCGCGAACAGATCGGTCACGGCCAGCACGCTCGGCAAGGCCACGAAATGCGGTAGCTCCAACGCAATATGCCGGCCCACACCTTGCGCACGAAACGCATCGTCGAGTGCATAGTGGCTGTGCTCGACCGACGTGATCTGCACGTGCGACGCGTCCAGAAACGTCTTCATGGCCAGTTCTTTCGTGCGTGGCAGGCCGCGCCGTTTGCGTGTCATGCAAACGTAAGTCTCTTCGAACAGGGCCTGATGACGCGTGCGCGCGGTCAAGGTCGGCAGATTGCCGATTGCAAAATCGAGCCGGCTGGCGCGCAACGCATCTTCGATTTCTTCCACCGGCAGCGGCTCGATGCGCAACTTCACGCGCGGCGCCTGCCGGTGCAACGCCTCGCAAATCGGCGGCAAGTACGCCAACTCGCCCGCATCGGACAGCGATAAGCGAAACGTGCGCGTACTCGCCGCAGGATCGAAATGCTCCGCGTAACGCAGCGCCTCACGCACCGTATCCAGCGCCCGCGCGACGATGCCCGACAGTTCGAGCGCGATCGGCGTGGGCTGCATACCGGCGCGCGTGCGAATAAACAGCGGATCGTCGAACAGGGTTCGCAAACGCCCCAGCGAGTAACTGATTGCCGGCTGCGACAGCGCAAGCCGCTGACCGGCCCGCGTGAGGCTGCGCTCCTCGACGATCGCCTGGAAAACGCGTAGCAGATTGAGGTCGACGTGGTCTAGCGAATTCATCTAGATATCCATGAGATTGATTTTATATTTTATTTTAGATCAATTTGACGCATATCAGTCGCTCAGCGAGACTTTGCTCCATCGACCACCCCACCTACACCACGATGAGCGATTCCTCATATCAGACCGTCGACGCGAGCGCCTTGTATCAGCGCGCGCAGTCCGACCGCGTCGCCCCCTCGCTGTACTACGACCCGGCGGTCTTCGAAACCGAACTCGAGCGCATTTTCTACAAGACGTGGATCTGGGTAGCGCACGAAAGCGAACTGCCGAATCCGGGCGACTTCCGCACCACCACGATCGGCCGTCAGCCGGTGATCGTGGTGCGCGACAAGAGCGGCGCCGTCAACGTGCTGCAGAACCGCTGCCGCCATCGCGGCGCGACGGTCTGCGAACAGCACAAGGGCAATGCGAAAGGCTTCACGTGCCCGTATCACAGCTGGACGTATGGCCTCGACGGCGCATTGCGCGCACTGCCCTATGGCGACGGCTATGAAGGCGTGATCGACAAGACCGAGTTGCCGCTCGCCAGCTTGCGCGTGGGGATCTATCAAGGTCTGATTTTCGCGAGCTTTAATCAGGAGATCGAGCCGCTCGAAGATTTCCTCGGCGGCGCCAAGCCGTGGATCGACCTCTTCATGAAGCAAGGCGCGGGCTATCCTATCAAAGCCAACGGCGAACATCGCTTCCGCTTTAACGGTAACTGGAAGATCCAGCTCGAAAACACCACCGACCTGTATCACTTCCCGGTCGTCCACAAGTCGTGGATGAAATCGATCGACGACGAAACCGCCGCGGCGATCACGAGCTTCATGACAAGCGACGAAGCCTTCTGCCGCTCACTCGGCAACGGCCATAGCCTCGCCGTGCTGGTGCCGGAACTCATCGATCTCGACAAGGATGACGGCGCGCCCATTCCCGAACGCTTCCAGGAACTCGCCGCCACGCTTGGCGAAAAGCATACGCCCGACGAGGTGCGACGCATCGTGCGCTCGCTGATGGGCGTCGGGTTCAACCTGAATCTGTTTCCGAACCTTGCACTCTCGATGGCGTTTTTCCGCGTGCTGCGGCCCATCTCCGCAAACGAGACGGAAATCCGTCACGTCGCCCTTGCCATGGACGGCGGCCCCGACGAAGCGAACCGCGTGCGTCTGCGTATTCACGAGCACTTCCAGGGCCCATTCGGTTTCGGCAGCCCGGACGACGCCGAAGCATGGGAACGCGTGCAGCGCGGCTCGCATGCCGGCCCCGATCTGCCGATCCTCGTGAACCGCGGCCTGAATCGCGAGAGCACCGCGCCGAACGGCGAAAAGACCGCCCACGCTACCGACGAAACCGGGATGCGGGAAGCGTACGCGCAATGGCGCACGATGATGGAGCAAGCATGATGGATGACAGGAACACGCTGTTCTCGCAGAAGACCTTTGCCGGCGCGATCGAACTGATCTGGCGGGAAGCCGAACTGCTGGACCGCAAGGACTATCACGCGTGGCTTTCGCTGTGGGACCCGGCAGGCTTCTACGTGGTGCCGATCGATCACGACACCACCGATTTCGCCGCCACGCTGAACTACGCATACGACGATCAGGACATGCGCGAAAAGCGCGTGCAACGCATGACGTCCGGCTATTCGGCCTCGGCGAGCGACGCCGCCCGCACCGTGCGCACGGTCTCGCGTTTCACGCTGTCGAGCGATGCGAGCGACGAGGTCGAGGTGAGCTCGGCGCAGGTCATCGTCGCGTACAAACGCGGCAAGTCGACCCTGTTCGCGGCGGATCTCACGCATCGCATCAGTTTCGCGAGCGGCGAGCCACGCATCGTGCAGAAGGTGATCCGCCTGATCGATTCGACCGAGGCGCTCAGCGCGATCGGGTTCCTGCTGTGAACTCTCGAAACGCAAGCGAAGCAAAACAATGCCCACACTAGAGGTTTATCTACCGGCCGGCCACGCAGAAGCGCGTAAAGCGCAACTGATTGCCGGTCTCACTCAGGCCACTGTCGACGCGATCAGCGCACCCGCCGAATCGGTGCGAGTTCTGCTGAGTGAATTGCCGCCGCACGATTTCGGCATCGGCGGCTCGAGCGCAGCGGATCGTGCAGGCAGCCGCGCATCGCTGCTCGTGATCGTCGCGATCCTGATTGCGGGCCGCACGCCCGCGCAAAAGACCGCGCTGATCGCCATGCTCAGTGAAACGAGTGCTGCTGTGCTCGACTCGCCGCTCGACGCCACCCGCGTGATGATCAAAGACATTCCGAATACCGACTTCGGTATCGGCGGCCAGACCGCGAAGTCACTCGGGCGCTAGCGTCCCTTCCCCCCACAAGCGAACCAGCGAGCACGACGATGCCAAACGACACGCTTTCTCCCTCGGCCGTATCAGCCGCCACGCCAGCGGCGCCTGCGACCTCGCGGACACTGCGGCGGATCATCGTCGCCTCCGTGATCGGCAACGCGCTCGAGTGGTATGACTTTTTTCTGTACGGCACGGCCGCGGCCCTGATCTTCGGGCCGTTGTTCTTCCCGCTGCACGGCGACCCGCTGATGGGCACCCTCGCCGCGTTTGCGGGCTTCGCGATCGGCTTCCTGGCGCGGCCGCTAGGCGGCATCGTGTTCGGGCACATCGGCGACCGGCATGGCCGCAAACGCGCGCTCGTCGTGACGCTGATGATGATGGGCGTCGCGACCTTCGGCATTGGCCTGTTGCCGACGTTCTCGCAGATCGGTTTCCTCGCGCCTATCGCGCTCATCTGTTTGCGGGTCGTGCAAGGCATCGCATCCGGCGGCGAATGGGGCGGTGGCGTGCTGCTCATCAGCGAGAGCGCACCGGCGAATCGCCGTGGCTACTACGCATCGTTCAGTCAGTTGGGCGTGGCGGGAGGCTTCGTGCTGTCGGCGGCCGCGTTCTATCTGGTGCAGCGGCTGCCAGTAGAGAGCTTCATGTCGTGGGGCTGGCGCCTGCCGTTTCTCGCTAGCGTGCTGATCTTCGGCGTAGGTGTCTATATTCGCCGAAGCCTGCCCGAGAGCCGCGACTTTACCGCGGCCAAACCGAAGCACATGCCGGTGCTGACCGTGCTGCGCAATCACCCGAAGCAGGTATTGCAGGCCATGGGGCTGCGTATCGCCGAAAACGGCGGCACGTATATCTTCCTTTCGTTCGTGCTGGTGTACGGCAAGACGATCGGTGTGCCGGTCTCGGTGATGCTCGGCGGCGTGATGCTCGCGATGTTGCTCGAACTCGCCACGATCGTGCTGTGGGGGCGGCTATCGGATGTGATCGGCCGGCGGCCGGTGTATATGATCGGCGCGCTCGGCCTCGTCGTGATCGCGTTTCCCGCGTTCTGGCTGATCGATACGCATGAACCGTTGCTGGTGTTCCTCTCGCTCGCATTAGGTTTGCCCTTCTGCCACGCCGCGATGATCGGTACACAGCCCGCGCTGATGGGTGAACTCTTTCCCACCGAGGTCCGCTATTCGGGCATGGCGCTAGGCCATGAAATTGCCTCGGTGTTTTCCGGCGGACTCGCACCTCTCGTCGCTATCGCGCTGTATTCGAAGTTCCATGCGCCCTGGCCAGTCGCGTTGATGCTGATCGGCTTCGGCCTCATCACCGCGATCACACTCGTGACCATTCCGAAGAACATCAACACGGCGCATGACTGAAATGCGATCAGCCGGCGGGAGCGGCCACAATCGGCAGCGTGAAGCTGCATTGAAGCCCGCCCTGCCGCGCCGGTTTGGCCCAGATTTCGCCGCCATGCCGCGTGACGATGTTTTTGCACAGCGACAAACCGATGCCGTTGCCGCCCGCCTTCGACGAAGAAAACCCGTCGAACAGGCGGCCGTGCGCTTCAGCAGGCACGCCCGGGCCGTTGTCGATGACCTGTACGAGCGCGTATTTTCCGCGCAGGCTGGTGACGAGGCGCAATTCACCGCGCCGCGCAGCGGCATTCAGGCATTCAGTCAGCGCCTCGATCGCGTTGAAGGCCAGATTCAGCACCACCTGGCCAATCAGCACGCGCTCGCAATACACCGGCAAGACTTCCGGTGCCTGCTCGATCGTGACCGCAACGCCTGCGTCTCTCGCGCGCAATTCGATGAAGTATGCGACGTCCGCGACGACGTCTCGCAAGTCCGCCTGGGTCTCGCTCGGCTCCCGCTTGACAATGTAATCGCGCACGCTCTTGATGATCACCGCCGCGTGCTCGGCCTGGCGATCAGCGCTGCGCAGGCCCCACAATGCATCGTCGATGGGACCGGGTTGGCCGAGCCGCAGAATCGCGCCCTCGATGAAATTGCGCACCGCGGCGAGCGGCTGACTCAACTCGTGCGCGATGGCGGTCGCCATTTCGCCCATCGCGTTGTAGCGCCCCGCGTATTCCAGCAGCCGTGCCTCGTTACGGCGCGCCTCTTCGATAGCCACTTCGTCCGTGATGTCGCGAAAGTGCAGGAGGCGGCCGTTGAGGTCGTCTTCGATCTCGATTCGTCGGCAGGTGATGCGCAACCAGCCCGGCGTGCCGTCGCGGCGCGTGATGCGATAACGCTGCGGTGGCGAAGGCTGGATGCGCGGTGCGGTGGCGAGCTGTTCGAGCAGCCGGTCGCGATCCGGCTCGCTGCAATAGTCGAGCACGTCGCCCATCGGCGCGCCCTCTTCCAGACCCAGCACACGCCGTCCGGATTCGCTGACGAACTCCACTTCGCCCGCGGGCGTCAGTACGGCCACGCCCTCACCCAGATCCTGCATGAACTCGCGCAGCCGCGACTCATAGCGCCGCAGCGTTTGCTTGAGCGTGTCCTCGACGCTGATGTCGCGAAACTGCACCATCACCACCGCACGCTCCTGCAAAGGCACGTAGGTTGCAATGGCTTCGGACAGCATGTCGGCGCCCGTGCGCGAACGGTAACACCACTCGTAGACCTGCGGACCTTCCGTGATCGCACGGTCCATGGCCCCGACGCCGATCTCGCGCCGATACTTCGGTACCGGCCGGGTCATGTCTTTCGCCTTGAGCGGCAGCATTTCCTCAAGCGTGAAACCGAGCGCCTCGCAAGCTGCCCGATTGGCCCACACGATCGCCTTCGTTTCGGCGTCGTGCAGCAGCACGCACAGCGTCAGCGCGTCGAGCAGGCGGTGGAAATCTTCTTCGGCGGGGAAATTCATCGGGCGAGGCTGCACAAAAGTTCGATCGCGTACGTGGAGGAACATAACACCAGTCGGCATGATTCGCGTCTGAAGATTTCTTTAGATACCCCCGGCGCCGTACCTAAAAACACGTCTTGCGTCCCAATTGAAGCGTTCTTTTTGCATTTCTAGACTGGCTTCACCCTGCACGCGCCGTCGTCGGCGTCTTTGCCCGCGACCGAAACGTGCCTCGTGTTCCAGCCGATAACGAATCAAGGAGATGCCCCCGCCATGTCAGACACCGCCATCGACACTGTTGCCGCCGTCGCAGAAGCCAGCCGCGATGCAGCGCGCTTGCCGCTCGCCGACGTCATCGTCGAAATCGCCGCACGGCGCGAAGAGTTCGATCGCCTCTCGCATGTGCCGCGCGATGTCATCGCCAAACTCAAACGCGCGGGTGTGTATCGCGCGGCAACGCCTAAGCGTTTTGGCGGCGATGCGCTCGCGCCTACCGCGTTTCTTGACATGATCGAACGTATCGCGGTAGCGGACGGCTCAGCCGCCTGGGTCGCGAGCTTCGGCTCGGCGAACGTGTATCTCGCGGCCTTGCCGCTGGCCACTCAGGCGCAGATCTACGCCGACGGTCCCGATCAGGTGTTCGCAGGCGGTCTCTTCCCGGTACAAGCCGCTCAGCCTGCCGACGGCGGCTGGCGCGTGAACGGTACGTGGAAATTCGCGAGCGGCTGCAAGGGCGCGGATTGGCTTGGCGTGGGGATTGGCGCGGCCGGCCCAAGCGCTGGCGCGCCCGGCAAACCGCGCACCGCCGTGTTCCGCCCGCATCAGGTCGAGATCGTCGAGAACTGGGACGTGGTCGGCATGCAAGGCACCGGCAGTCACGACCTGCGCGTTACCGATCAGTTCGTCACCGACGACTGGACCTTCGTGCGGGGCGGCGAACCGTGCGTGGACGAACCGCTGTATCGCTATCCGACCATCGCCTACGCGGCGCAAGTGCTGGCCGTCGTCAACCTCGGCCTCGCACGCGCGGCGCTCAATGTCGCCAACCAGATGGCCGGCGGCCGCAAGACGACAACCGGCGCGCCACAACTCGCCGACCGCGCGTACTACCGGATCGAACTCGCGAAAGCCGAAGCCCAATTGCGTTCGGCCCGCGCATTCTTCTACGACACCACTGACGACGTCTGGCAATCGATCCTCGCCGGCAACCCCGTTACACCCGAGCAGACCAGCCTGCTGCGGCTCGCCGCGACGCAGATCGCTCGCGAAGGCGCCGACGTCGTGCAGCGCGCCTACCGGCTCGGTGGCACGATGGCGATCTATCGCTCGCATCCGCTGCAACGCCTGGTGCGCGACGCGATGGTGGTCACCCAGCACGCGTTCCTCGGCGAAGGTAACTTCGACGGCGCCGGTGCGGTGTTCGTCGGCGTGCCGCCGATTCCGGGCTACCTGTAAGCTATTTTCTGATTTTGTTGATTTTGCCGTTCAAACGATTTCATGGAGAACCACACAATGTCCGATAACCCGAACCTGCCCTTGCGCGTTCTGTTCTGCTGCGGCGTGACGCAGAATTTCTTCGACTTGCCGCGCGAGAAAATCGGCGAAGTCTGGCAGGCTTACGGCAAGATGCTGGCTGCCGTCGAATCGATGGACGGCGTCAACGTGCTCGGCATCATGGACGACGATCGCCTGACCGTCGGCAATGCCGACAACTCGCCGTGGACCTTCTACATCATGGCCGACGTGCGCGACTTCGATACCGCCGTGGCGGTGTGCAATCTGTATCGCACCACGCCGGTCGGCGAATACAACCTGTGGCGGTACGGCAAGATCGAAGCGCGCGTTGGCCGCGCGCTGCAAGTGCCGCCGCAACACGCCAACGCGGCTTGAACGCGCCGGAGCACGATGCGATGAACGAGAACCCGGATACGCTTGCCAAGTTGACCGAACGGCTTGCCGCGCTCGAAGCCGAATCCGCCGTGCGCCGCACGATGGCGCGCTATATGGCGCTCTGCGACGTGCCCTCGGGGGCGCTCGAGGGCGAGACGCTTGCGGCCCTCTTCGCTGCCGACGCGATCTGGGAAGGCATCGGCCCGCAGTACGCGAGCAAGTTCGGCCACCTCACAGGTCACGCGGAAATTCTCGCGATGCTCACGCGCTACTTGCCGCCATCGCCGCATTTCTCGGTCAACGTGCATTTCCTCACGTCGGAAACCATCGAGGTGCGGGGCGCAAGCGCGAAAGGCCGTTGGATCATGCTGCAAGCGTCCGGCTATGTCGACGCGCAAGCTGAGTTGATCTCGGCGCGCCTCGACGTGGATTTCGCACCCGCCGACAATGGCCACGATTGGCTCATCACGCACTTTCGCACCGAACGCCTTTTCGATGCGCCCTGGCAAGTCAACGCAAGGAAACCGAACCCATGAACGAGTTTATCCAGACTTTGTCGTTAGGCGGCACAGGCCCCAGCATCGCGATCAAGGACACGATCGATATCGACGGCTATGCGACCACGGCGGCGAGCCGTGCGTTGGCCGACGCACCACCCGCGCAGCAGCACGCGGAAGTCGTGGAGCGCTTGCTCGATGCCGGCTGGCACATCGTCGGCAAGGCGAATATGCACGAGCTCGCGTTCGGCATGACGGGTATCAACGATTACACCGGCACACCGCAAAATCCCCAGGACGCCTCGCGCATTCCTGGCGGCTCGTCGAGTGGATCGGCGGCGGCCGTTGGTTTGAAGCTTGCGGATGCCGCGCTTGGCACGGACACCGGTGGTTCGATTCGCGGCCCCGCCGCGTGTTGCGGCGTAATCGGTTTGAAGCCGACTTTTGGACGCGTCTCGCGGCGCGGCGTCGCACCGCGTGAATCGACGCTCGATTGCGTCGGGCCGTTCGCGCGCGAGATGCAAATGATCGTCGCCGCGATGCAGGCGATCACCGCCGACTTCGACACGCAGGCGGCCCAAGTTTCAGGAAGCGGCGCGTGGAACGTCGGTATCGTGCAGGTCGACGCAGCGCCGGAAATCCTTAAAGCCGTCACGCGCGCCGCGGACCAAGCCGATTGCACCGCTCGCACGCTGGAACTCGCAGGGCTTGCCGCAGCCTTCGAAGCAGGCCTCGCGATCATCAACGTAGAAACTTTTCATGCGTTCGGCCATCTCGTGGCAAGCGGCAAGCTCGGCGCCGATCTCGACGCACGGCTGCGCGCCGCTGCGAATACAACCGCGGCGCAATGCGAGGCGGCAGAGTCGGTGCGTCGGCAATTCACAGCCGCTGTCGATCACGCGCTTGAAAGCGTGGACGTATTGATTCTGCCCACACTTTCCGCGCTGCCGATCACGCTCGACGAGGCACGCGGCGGCACCTCCGTCATCGCCATGTCGTCGTTGATCCGGCCGTTCAATCTGAGTGGCCATCCGGCACTGAGCTTGCCCTTGCCTATCGATGGCTCGCCGCTCAAGGCCGGCTTGCAGATCGTCGGACGCAAAGGGGCGGATGAGCAGGTGTGCGCGATTGCGGCGCGATTTGAAGCCGCTCTTATCTCGGAGTAAAAAGCAATGCAGAAAAGAGTCGTACTCGTCACCGGCGCCGCGCGTGGTCTTGGCGCCGCGATTGCCACACGCTTTCATGCAGCGGGTTATGCGGTCGCCATCGGCGACATTGCGTTCGATGCCGCACAGGCCCTCGCCCGCGATCTGAGCGCGGACGGCTCGAGCGCCTTCGCACTGAATCTCGACGTCACCTCGAAGAGCGCATTCGAATCCGCACGCGATGCGATCCTGCAACGCTGGGGCCGCATCGACGCGTTGATCAACAACGCGGGCGCATCCAAAGTCGTATCCGTGATGGAGATCACCGCCGAGCAATTCGATCAGGTGATCAACGTGAACCTGCGTAGCGTGCTGTTCGGCTGCCAGGTGTTCGGCCAGTATTTCGCCGACGCCGGCGCGGGCCGCATCGTCAATATCGCCTCGCTGGCGGGACAGAACGGCGGATCGGCCACCGGCGCGCACTATGCCGCAGCAAAAGGCGGTGTCATTACATTGACCAAGGTGTTCGCACGTGACCTCGGCGCAGCGGGCGTGACCGTCAATGCAATTTCGCCTGGGCCGATGGATCTGCCGATCGTGCACGAGAGCGTCGCGGCCGACAAACTGAAGGCGGTGATCGCCAACATTCCGGCGGGACGTCTGGGCTCAGCGGACTATGTCGCCGATGTCGCGGTCATGCTGGCTGCTGAGAACGCTTACTTTGCAAACGGCGCATGCTGGGATGTGAACGGCGGCCTGTTCATGCGTTAGTGCTCGACGCGGCCGCCTCCTGATCCCACACCGCCATTACGTCGCGCACCAGCATCGCGATAGACGCCGCGCCAAGTTTGTCTTTGATGCTTGCGCGATGCACGTCGACGGTCTTCACACTGATGGACAGATCGGAGGCGATACGCTTGCTGCCCTTACCGTCGATCACGCCGCGCAGCACTTCTTTCTCGCGTGCCGTGAGCGACGCCAGGCGCTTGCGTAACTCGCGCTGCTTCTGATCGGCAGCATGACGTTGCGACGCGAGTTTCAACGCACGCTGCACGCGATCGAGCATCTGCTGCGAGTTATACGGCTTCTCGACGAAGTCAATTGCGCCATTCTGCAAAGCCCGCACCGACATCGGAATGTCGCCATGACCGCTGACGAAAATGATCGGCAGCGTCGCACCTCGACGGTTCAACTCCGCTTGCACGTCGAAGCCGCTTTGCTCCGGCATGCGCACATCGAGCACGAGGCACGCGGGCACGTTCGGATCAAACGCGCTCAGAAATTCACTAGCGTTAGCAAAGCCCGCCGACTTCACGCCGACCGACTCGAGCAGCCAGGCGAGCGAGGTACGCATGCCGTTATCGTCGTCGACGATATAGACGATCGGTGCGAGGGACGGAGCGGACTGAGGCTGCTGGGACATGGCGTCTGTGGAACGGTTCGGGATGGGTGCAATTCGAAGCGTCTTGCGGGTTCATGATAACCAGTGGAAAAAGCGCTGCAAAGCGATAATTACCCTGTGGCGGCGATAAAAATCGCTCATACGCTGCACCATGCAGACAGGCATTGGGGAAACCTTTAGACGGACTGGGAAAGAGGCCTCTACGCGCACCGCTCGCGCTGATTTTTTTCCGCGCGTGGATTGATTACGCTTGAATCCAGATCCCTACCGCGCCCCAGGAACCCAGAACATGACACCGACCTCGCAAGTAACGCAAACGACTCCCGCCGCCGATCCTGACCTGGCAGCCAGGCAGCAATTCCGTCAGGCCATGGCGCATCTGTCCGCGGCCGTGAACGTCATCACGACTGCTGGTCCGCATGGACGCTGCGGCGTCACCGCGAGCGCCGTGTGCTCGGTGACCGATACGCCGCCCACGCTGCTCGTTTGCCTGAACCGCTCGAGCGCGATGCACGCCACCTTCGAACGCAACCGGCATGTTTGCATCAACGTACTGCCCGGTGAGCATGAACTGCTCGCGCGTCACTTCGCCGGCATGACGCAGGTGCCGATGGAGGAACGCTTTGGCTGGCCGATCTGGGACGACGGCACGCACGGCGTGCCGGTTTTGCGCGACGCACTCGCGAGTCTGCAGGGCGAGATCGTCGATCTGAAGGAAGTGGGTTCGCACTCGGTCATGTTCGTCAAAACCACCTGCATCAGCGTGCGCACGGATGGCGATGGCTTGATCTATTTCGATCGCAATTTCCACCGCATCAAGCGCTCGGCGTCGCATTGAGGTGCGACGGGAACGATTGAAACCAGCCGCGGCGCGTGGCCTGCTTAAATTACGCCCGCGCTATCGGTATCGAACTGAAACTGCGGCGCCGCCGCGACGGCTTCAACGAAACAGTCGATCAGATTAAGGGAATGGGCCGTTGGCGCTGGGTGTGGGTTGTCTCGATGTCGCCAATCCGAATACTTTGTTCTTTGGCAGCACGGGTGGTCCTGCGGCACAAGTTCTGAATTCCTCTTTTGCCTGCGTGGCGCTCATTGTCAGTGTTCTTAGGGCTTTGGCCTTTCCTTGCATTGTTAGTGGTCTATTAGTGTTGCCCCTGTGCGGGGCGGCACCTACTTCTCTTTGCCGGCTGCAAAGAGAAGTAGGCAAGAGAAAGCAGCTTAAACCGCTAATTCTAAGTGGGGCCCGTGGTCTGCCATGGGTAGTGGTGCATCTGGAATCCGTGTTCTCGCACATTCCGCGTTAGTGACAAGGGGCTCATCAGCTCCCACTCCGCACTGCGTGCGTCGCGGACGGGTCTGCATGGGAAACCACAGGCTTCGGTTCAAGTCTGCAGGGGGCCGTCGGCTTCGCCTCGGCGACGCGCTCCTGCATTCGCCCGAGAACCCCCGCTTCAAATGATACGTCGGTGCCCCTCAATCACGGTCACAGTTGCGGCGGTGCAAGGGCGAGCCACGGCCCGGTGGCGAGGCGTAGACGTTAAAACGTAGCGGGTGGTTTTATGAACTGCTCTTCGGCGCGCGCAGCGCCGCCGGAAGTATGACGCCCTTGTCACTGGCGTATGCAGGGGCACGAACCCAGATTCCAGATGCACCACTACCCGCAGCAGACCACGGTGCCCACTTAGCATTAGCGGTTTGAGCTGCTTTCTCTTGCCTACTTCTCTTTGCAGCCGGCAAAGAGAAGTAGGTGCCGCCCCGCACAGGGGCAACGCTAATAGACCACTAACAAAACAAGGAAAGGCCAAAGCCCCAAGAACACTGACAAAAGCGCCGAGCAGGCACAAAAACCCCTACCGCATCGCCCGAAGCCACGCATACCAAGTCTCCATCCCTTCGCCGCTCTGCGCCGACACCTGCAGAATCTCAATCCCAGGATTGACCTTCCGGGCATAGCCAATACACTTCTCGACATCAAACCGCAAATACGGCAACAGATCGATCTTGTTCAACAACAACAACGAACAAGCCCGAAACATATGCGGATACTTGATCGGCTTATCCTCACCCTCCGTGACGGAAAGAATCAACACCTTGGCCCCTTCGCCAAGATCGAACAACGCGGGACACACCAGGTTGCCGACATTCTCGATCACCACAACCGAATGCATCGGCGGATCGAGTTGCGTCAGCGCCCGCGACGCCATCTCCGCATCCAGATGACACCCCGTGCCGGTATTGATCTGAACCACACGTGCCCCCGTGGCGCGAATGCGCTCGGCGTCGTTAAGCGTCGCCTGGTCGCCTTCAATCACCGTGAGCGGCAACGTCTCGCCAAGATCGCGGATCGTGCGCTCGAGCAAAGTAGTCTTGCCCGCGCCCGGTGAACTCATCAGATTCAGCGCGAGAATCGATCGCCCCGCCAGCCAGCCGCGATTGCGTTCGGCCAGCAACTGGTTCTTCGCCAGAATGTCCTGCTCCAAGGTGATTGACGTGACGTGCTCGCTCCCGTGGTTATGCGGGTGATCATGTGCATGGCTATGATCGTGCGAGTGGTCGCCGTCATGTGAATGCTCATGGGGATGGGAATGCGCGTGGACACCGTCGTGCGAATGCTCATGCTCGTGATGGTGCGGATACTGCGAGTCGTGTGAATGTGGCTGGCCGCGCACGTGCGAATGGCTCTGCGGATGCAGGTGCGCATGCCCCTGCTCATTGTCAGTCACTCGTCGATACGACGGTTCACGCGCGCCGGCTGCGGCGCCTTCTCGCTTAGCTTGCGATTGCGATTGCGCGTCCACCTGCGTCTGCGCCGCCTCCTCCGCATCCAGATCGGTCACCGCCGCGCCCTGCGTATTCGAGCATCCGCATGTCGTACACATCACACCACCTCCATCTGCCGGATCTTCAACTGCTGCCCCGAAATCAGTTCGAGATTGTCGCTCCCGCATTCGCACTGCCCAAACGGCACATCGACGTCGAGCGTCTCGCCGCACGCGAGGCAACGTGCCTGCCCAGGCATCTCGATGATTTCCAGAGTCGCGCCCTCCACGGCTGTATCTTTCGCGCAGACGTCGAAGCAAAACCGGATCGCGTCCGGCATCACCGCCGACAATCGCCCGATCTCCAGCGTCACCCTTCGCACGCGCGCGCCGTTGGCCTGTTCCGCACAAATCTCGACGACGCTGTTGGCAATGCTCAACTCATGCATGGCGCGCTCCTCCAGCGGTCAGCAGATGCGCGGCAGTTGCTCGCCCACCAGCATGTCGACGATGCGTTGTCCACCGAACGCGGTCTGCATGACGACAAGACCACCCGCGCCCGCCTCGCTCATCTCCACCGTACCGATTGCCGCCGCCTCGCGCCCCGCCGGATGCGCGCGCATGGCCGCGAGCACCCGCCCGGCTGCATCGGCGGGCACGACGGCCACCAGCTTGCCTTCGTTAGCCAGATACAGCGGATCGAGGCCGAGAATCTCGCACGCGCCTTTGACCTCCTCCCGCAACGGCAGGTCCGCTTCGCGCAGCCGTATCGTCACGTTCGAACTCTGTGCGAACTCGTTCAACACCGTCGCGACGCCGCCGCGGGTCGCATCGCGCAAACAATGAATCTGCGGACACGCATCGAGCATTGCCGCAATCAGGCCGTTGAGGGGGCAACAATCGCTTTCCACATCGGCTTCCAGGGCAAGCTGCTGACGTGCGACCAGAATCGCCGCGCCATGATCGCCGAGATAACCGTTGACGATCACGACGTCGCCGGGGCGTGCGTTGCGGGCTGAAATCGACACGTCGTGGCGCACCACGCCGATGCCGGCGGTGTTGATAAAGAGCTTGTCCGCGCAACCACGTTCGACCACCTTCGTATCACCCGTCACGATCGCGACGCCCGCTTCGAGCGCGACTCGCTGCATGCTCGCGGCAACACGCCGCAAGATATCGACGGCAAGACCTTCTTCGATCACCACCGCGCACGAGAGATATAACGGTGTCGCTCCGCACACGGCAAGATCGTTGACCGTTCCCGATACAGCCAGCGTACCGATGTCGCCACCTGGAAAGAACAGCGGATCGACTACGTAGCTATCGGTCGTAAACGCGAGACGGTCTCCATGCGTAGCAAGATCGGCGAGTGCGAAGACGGCCTGATCTTCCAGCGCCGCGAGCGTGGGATTGTCGAAGGTCGAGACGAATACGTCTTCGATCAGATCCCGCATCGCGCGGCCACCGCCGCCATGTGCGAGATTGACGGAAGCGTCGTGTATGCGGGCGACGCGGCGAGGCGCCGTGGGCTGTAGAGGGTCGGGCACGCGGTCGTTCATGAATGGCCTCGCGTGGCCGCCGTAGTGATCGTATCGTCAATCAGCGCAGGCGCATCAGGCACAACGGCCAAGCCGCTTGCGCCAAGGCACGCCTGGGCTGTCGCATCGGTTGATTTCGCGCTTTGCCGAGCAACGCGCCGCTCATCGATCCGCGATGTATCGATACGTCCATAGTTGTAGTAAGCTGCGCAGGCACCTTCGCTCGACACCATCAACGAGCCGAGCGGCGACTCCGGTGTGCAGGCGGTGCCGAACACCTTGCATTGATGCGGTTTGATGACACCCTTCAACACCTCGCCGCATTGACATGCTTTCGGATCGGCGATCTTCAGGTTCGGCACGTCGAACTTGCGCTCCGCGTCGAAAGCGGCAAACGTCTCACGAACCCTGACGCCCGAGTGATCGATCGAACCCAGTCCACGCCATTCGAAGAACTCGCGCGTCTCGAACACGCGCATCACCGCCGACAAAGCCTGCGCATTGCCGTCCTCGGTCACGATCCGGCCATACTGGTTCTCCACCTCGCAGCGCCCTGCTTCGATCTGCCGCAACACCATCCACATCGACTGCAATATATCGAGCGGTTCGAATCCCGCCACCGTAATCGGCTTGCGATAGTGCCGCGCGATGAAATCATAGGGCCGTGTGCCGATCACCATGCTGACGTGCCCCGGGCCAAGAAAGCCGTCGAGATGCAAGTCGGGCGAATCGAGAATCGCCTTGATGGTCGGGATGATCGTGATGTGATTGCAGAACAGCGAGAAATTGTGGATCTTTTGCGCGTGTGCCTGCAGGACCGTCATCGCAGTGCTGGGCATGGTCGTCTCGAAGCCAAGGCCGAAGAAAATCACCTCACGATCCGTGTTTTGTTGCGCGATCTTCAAGGCGTCGAGCGGCGAATAGACCATCCGCACGTCCGCGCCGTCGGCTTTCGCTTTCAGCAGGCTCTTCTTCGAACCCGGCACGCGCATCGCATCGCCGAAGGTCGTAAAGATCACTTCCGGGCGCTCGGCCAACGCAACGCAATCGTCGACGCGGCCCATCGGCAGCACACACACCGGGCAACCGGGACCATGCACGAACTCCACCGCATCGGGCAGCATTTGCTGAATACCGTAGCGGAAAATCGTATGGGTATGGCCGCCACACACTTCCATGATTTGCAGCGGCCGTTGTTTGGCGCGCTCGATGCGGGACACCAGCGCGCGGATTTCCTTCTCCAGCGTTTTCGCCTTGTGCGGATCGCGAAACTCATCGACGTATTTCATGGCGCACCTCCCTCCGCCGAGCTGGCCAGTCCAGCCGAACCGGCGAGGCCGCCGCGGTCGTCGGCGAGCAGGGTATGCACGAGGTCCCACAGAATGTGATAAATCGCGACGTGGGTCTCCTGCACGCGATGAATACTGTCGCTTCTCACCACGAGGCAGTGATCGACAGCCGCGCTGGCAGCCATGCGTCCGCCGTCGTGGCCGGACAGACCGATGGTCAGCAGGCCCATCTCTTTCGCTTTCGCAAAGGCGGTCAGCAGGTTTTCGGAATTTCCGCTGGTCGACACGCCGACCAGCGCGTCGCCACGCCGGCCTTGCGCCACCAGTTGCCGCACGAAAATATGGCTGAAGCCGACATCGTTGCCGACCGCAGTCATCATGGCCGTGTCAGCCACAAGGTTGATGGCGGTGAGTGCCGGGCGACCCGTGGTCACCGGATGCAGAAATTCGACGGCAATATGCGAGGCGTCGCAGCTCGAACCACCATTGCCCATGGTGAAGAGCCTGCCGTCGCGGCGGTACATCTCCGCAATCGCGTGAGCGATCCGCACTACTGCCGGGCCGTTTTCGTCGAAGAAGCGTTGTTTGGTGTCGACGCTGTCCTTGGCTTTCAGACGCACTGAATCGAGCAACGCCGCGTCGAGCTTGTCCGCGTCCTGGCGTGCGCCGTGCAGGAACGGATACAACGCCTGCAGAGATTCATGTTCGGGCATGCCGGTCTCCGTTGGCTTCCGATCGGACGCTTAAGGCGCGCTGCGCAATTCTTCGCGCAGTTCGTCCTGCAGTTCGCCCACCTTGGCCATGTCGTCCATCTCGCCCTGCGCGACGCCGAGTTCGTGCAATAACGCGAGCGTGCGCGCCGCTTCCTGCTCATCGAGCCGGCTCATCGCGAAGCCCACGTGCACCAGCACCCATTCGCCGACGCACGAGTTCGCCGTCCGTCCCTCGCCGATCACGAAAGCAATGTTGATCACGCGCCGCACACCGCCGACGTTGACGAGCGCGAGATCGTTCGCCGCATCGGTCACTTCGACGATCTGTCCCGGGATGCCCAAACACATGGTGTTCTCCCTTTAACCCGCTTGTGCGCCGCTACTTCCGCACTGCTACTTCCGCGCCACTACCGCTACACCGCCGCCTCAGCGCCACGATCAGAACCCGTCGCGCCCCTTGGCCGCCGCCACGACCGCCTGCCCCAGCGACAACCCACCGTCGTTAGCCGGCACCTGCCGGTGCGTCAGCACCCGAAAACCGGCTGCACCGAGCCGCCCGGCTACCTGTTCGAACAGGATGCGATTCTGGAAAACACCACCGGACAGCGCCACACTGCGCGCATCGACCGGGCCTGTCAGCAGGTCGGCCAGGCATTCGACCATTCGGACGATCGCAATGGCCAACCCCTTGTGAAATCGTGCCGCGACCACCGGCACGGATGTGCCGCGCAACAGGTCGTCCAGCAAGGTCTCCCACATCGGCTGCGGTTCGATGCAACGCAGGCCGTCCGGCATGGTGCTGATGATTTCAAACGGGTACGCATGGGCGTCGCTGTCGTTTCGCAGCGCGTGCAGATCGACCAGCGCCTCGAGCTCGATAGCCGCCTGCCCTTCATAAAGCACGCGCTCCCGGCACACGCCGAGTGTCGCCGCCACGGCGTCGAACAGACGCCCCACAGAGCTTGCCAGCGGACTATTGACGCGTTTCGCGATCATCGTATCGAGCGCGTCGCGCGGACGGCTGCTGAGGAACTGCTGTATGTCGAGTCCCGCGTATTGCCGCGTGAAGCCGCGCCAATCGAAAGCCGCCAGCAGATGCGCGTAAGCGTTGCGCCACGGTTCGTCTACGGCACGTGTGCCGCCGGGCATCGCAACCGGTTTGAATCTCCCGAGACGCGTGAAGCCGCGATAATCCGTCAGCATGAACTCTCCGCCCCACAGCGTGCCGTCGTCGCCATAACCGAGACCGTCGAGCGCGACGCCGAGCATCGGCAGCGCATCGAGCGCCACGCCGTTTTCCGCCATGCACGCGGCGAGATGCGCGTGATGGTGCTGCACTTCGACCGCCGGGACCTGCCATGTTTGTGCGAGGTCATAGCCGATCTTGCGCGATAGGTACTCGGGATGAAAGTCAAGCGCCACTGCCTGCGGTTCATGTTCGAACAGGCGCAGATACTGCGCCACCGAGCGACGATAGTCCGCATAGGTCAGCGCGTCTTCCAGATCGCCGAGATGGTGCGAGACGATTGCCTGCGCATTGCCCGCAAGGCAGAAGGTGTTCTTGAGTTCGCCGCCCATTGCCAGCACCGCCGGCGTTTCGGCGAAGCCCGCCGGCAACCGCAACGGAGCGGGCGCATAGCCACGCGCGCGACGCAGCACACGCGGTTCGCCCTGCACCACGCGGGCCACCGAATCGTCGACCCGGCGTGCGATATCGCGATCGTGCATCAGGAAAACATCGGCAATGCGACCGAGGCGCGCTCGGGCATCCGCGTTGTCGATGCACGGCGGCTCGTCGCTCGTGTTGCCGCTTGTCACCACGAGTGCCGTGTCGATCGACTCCATCAGCAACCGATGCAACGGCGTGGACGGCAGCATGAAACCGAGCGTGCCCACACCCGGCGCGACGCCAGATGCGACGCACTCCGCGCCGTCGGCGCGCAGGATGACGATGGGTCCTGCCGCGCTCTGCAGCAGGGCGAGCTCTGTCTCGTCGGGTTTGCAATAGCGGCGTACGGCCTGCAGGTCGCGCGCCATCAGTGCAAACGGTTTGCGCTCGCGCCGTTTCAATTGACGCAAACGGGCGACCGCGGCTTCATCGCACGCGTCGCAGGCAAGCTGAAAGCCGCCTAGGCCTTTAATCGCGACAATCGAACCATGCCGCAACAGCAGGCTTGCCGCACGACAGGGATCGTCGCCATCAGCCCGTGCGCCGTGCCGGGTTTCCAGCCAGACACGCGGGCCGCATACGGGACACGCAACCGGTTGCGCGTGAAAGCGCCGGTCGGCGGGATTCTCATACTCGGCGCGGCACGCTTCGCACAGGTCGAACGCGGCCATGGTCGTATTGGCGCGATCGTAGGGAATGGCCTGGACGATCGAAAGACGTGGTCCGCAATGCGTGCAGTTCGTAAACGGATAACGGTAACGGCGATTCGCCGGGTCGGCGATCTCCGCTGCACAGTCCGCACAGATCACTGCGTCAGGCGTGACGCCGGTCTGCACATGGCCGGTCTCGCTCGCCACGATGCGGAAATCGCTGGCCTCGGCCGCTTCACTCAGTTGATGCCGCTCGATGGCGTCGATGCGTGCGAGCGGCGGACACTCCGCGCTCAGGCTTTCGATGAAGCGTTGCAGCGTCCACGCATCGCCCCACGCATGGATCAGCACGCCGTCGCTATCGTTGCGCACGTCGCCGACCACACCGCACGCATGCGCGAGCCGCCATACGGTCGGGCGAAAGCCGACGCCTTGCACCAGTCCGCGCACACGGATTTCCTCACCGACCGGTCCGTGAACCATCGGGAGTGGAGGTGAAGACTGTCCTGCAGGCTGTGAATGCGTGCTCATGGCCACCTCCCTGACTGTTGTCGCCTACATGTTGCGGATACGGATATAGCGCTTGATGTCCTTCATATTCGCCATCACGCCCAGCACCAACGCCGGCAACAAGAGGTACTTCAGAAAGCCTTTCATGACGCCTCCCACTTCAGTTATTTCACACCGTATCCGTGACGGCCCACCGCTTAGCCGCCCGCAGCCCGAGCGCTCAGGCGGCTCGCGCGGGCAACCGTTCCATCCTTGCCATCACAAGCGTCACAGCCAGTTCGACCGCCTGCTCGACGACCGCCGCCACCGTGCCGCTCAACCCCATTCTTCCTTCCTCGCCATGCTCGAACCCGAAGTCTTGCGGCTCGCAACCGAGCACGACAATGTCCTCGCAGCCACCGCCCAGCATCCGCACCGTTTGCAGCACTTTGGCCGGATCCATTTCGTGCGGCGACATCAGAATCGGCGCCGCATACGGATCGCCCGGCTCATCGCCGGCGGCATTTTCCACGGACGGCTCGATCACATACAGCGTGCCCGGCGCGCAGCCGCGCTGTGTCGTGTCGATCAGAATCGCGCTGTCCACGCCGTCGAGCAGCGCATAGCAGAGATCGATGCCGCGAATGCCGAAGTCCGCCACGCTCACGCCGTCAGCGAACGCCGGCAATTCCCCGGCCGCCAGTTTCTCCCGCAGTCGGCGCACCACTTCGACGCCGAAACCATCGTCGCCGAGAAACACATTGCCGATGCCCGCCACCAGAATCGCGCTCATGCGTGCCCTCCTTTACGACTCGGTTGACTGAACGAGCCGAATGGCCGGGACGGGCCGGCGCCACTGACCAGGGGCTCGATTTCGTCCGGGCCGAAGAAGAAACGATGGCCGGGCATGCGCTGCAGGCCGAAGTCTTTGCCGGGGTCGTCGTCGACCGTCACGGCAACGTGCACGTGATCGTCGAAATCGCGCTCGATCGATTCGATCGTGGCAACCATGCCGCTCAGTGCGATATCGAAGATGTCCGCGCGACCGCGTGGACGCAAACGCACCTGATCGCCGATCCGGATCTCGACGCCCGCCACCCGCACGCAAGCCAGATGCGGCCGCGCGTCGAGTTCCGCCCATGGTGAGACCGGCATGGCGGGTGTTTCCAGCGGTGAAAATCCGCCGACACTCGCGCCGTCGAGTACGCGCACCTGCCGTAACGTGCCATGCAGCTTTTCCATCTGCTCGGCACCGAGACTTTCGGTACGTGCAAGCAAGGCACGCGCACGCTCGTCCGTGGCGATCATTTCGCGCTTTTCGTCGTCGGTCATGGTGAGAATGCGCAGCGTGAGGATTTCGTCGATCTCCGTGGAGTCGAATAGATCGCCGGCGCTTTCAGGCGCAATCTGCGGGAAGTCGTACAGAATGATCGGCGAGGCGAGCATCGTGTCGGGCTGTTGTTCGTCACCCACGAGAACGGGCCACACGCCGATGTTGCGGCTCGCGGCAGCAGCCGCGGCCAGCTCCGCGGGCGGATCGATGGAAGAAATCCACGTGCCGCCCTCGACGGTCAGTACCGTATGACAGGACACCAGCGCGTATAGGGAAGCCGCATCGCGCTTCAAATCGTGGGCATTGTCGAGCAGGGTCTCGTTGACGATACGCACCGTCAAACGATAAACGCCGGCGGCTACACTCGCGGCGCTCAATTCGACATGGCCTTGCAGCGAAGCGCGGATACGGCGCAGAGCGCCACGTAGCGTGCCTTGCCTGTCAGCGAGCGGTTCGAGATCGCTGGCGGCATCGAACGAAAAGGCGATCCGCAGCGGTGCGTCAAGCAATTCGCCCATCATCAGAACCGGCACGGCGATGTGCCGCTCGGCCGCTTCCTGCCATGGGGTGTAGCGCCGCTCGTCGATATCGAGCACGGGCACAGTGCGCCAGGCCGGCTCGCCCGACTCCGGCCGCGCGGCGGAACCCTCGTCCACGTCGAGTACCGTTCGCTCGATCACCTGCAGAAAACCGGGCCGCACGGCCACGCGGGTGTGCTCGTCGCCGCGCAGCAGACACTCGGTTTGCGTCACCCACGGATCGCTACCCGACCCCTCGGCATAGGCGCGCGGATACACGCCGCCGAAGGTCCAGCGTTGCCGGTTCTTTACCGAAGTCGGCCGGTATGGATACAGCATGTAGCCTTCGTACAGCACCGCCTGAACCACGCTCTCGACCGCATTCACGATATGTCCTCCTCGACGCCGTCGAGCAGGCTCGACACCGCCTGCTCCCAGCTCGTGAGACCCCGCCTGCTTTTGTAATGCGAGAGGCGATCGAAGACGTCCCGATGCAAACACAGCCAGGCGCCGTTCGGGTAGTAGCGGGTCATCATGTCGCGCCATAGCGCGACGGGTAGCCGGTACGCCGCTTCCTTGTGCCAGGGAATCGGCGCGGCCTGCAACGCGCCGTCGTCTTCGCGATAGAACACCGTGCCGCTGAATTGCAGCATCAGTGGAATCTCGCCTTCTTCAAGGCCGTGAAAATATTTGGTTGCGGCCACATTGAAGTCGTAGCTGCATGGCACCGGCAAATCGAGCGTGCATTCGCCGGCAAACGGTGGCGCGACTATCGACGTATGCGCCCATAGCAGCGTACGCAGCGTCTCGCCCCAACGCGGCGGCGCCCCGAACAGGTCCTCGAGTCCGTACTGCTCGGCGGGCGCGTAGCGGCGCTGCGTTGCTTCGATCTGGATCTGGCATTGCAACGTGATGCTGGCGATCTCTTCCTGCGCCGGGGTATTGGCGATACGCAGCCTGAACGTCAGCAGCGGCGCTGCGGCGAACGGCACGACTTCCGCCGACTCGACAGTGAACTCGAGATCAGGCATGGAGCAGGCCCTCCGGCACGCGGCCATGGGCCTTCAGTGCGGCGAAGAAACGATGAATCGAATCCCACGCCTCCCTGCCGCCGGACAGTCCGCGCCACCGCGCGCGAATCACGCCGGTTAGCGCGTAGCACTGGTCGATCGGCACACGGTAGTAATCGCGCGCGCCTTCGCTGCGGTTGACCAGCAGCGCTTCGACGTCGGGTTGCAGTTGCGCGAGCAACGGGTTTTCCGCGACCAGTTCGTCCCACGCCCGCAGTTCCAGTAACGATTGCGTGCCGCCGGCGGGTCCAGGATACAGCGCCACGACGCGTTGCGCCGCGCTGTCATGAAAGAAGAACGCGATATCGATAGGAATCGCCAGCGCGTCCCATTGCGCATCGCTCATGCGAAAACCGTTGAGATAGTGTGCGTCGCGCGGCACCGGACGATAGCGCGCATTCTGCTGACTGCCGAACAGTAGCGCGCACGCGCGGCAACAGCAAAAGAGCTTTCGTTTGGCGGTTTCGAACAGATGCGGATGATCGGGCAGTAGCGGCAGGCCGCACAACTCGCACTGTATGTCGTCGGCGTTGCGCACGAATTGGCGCAGCCGCGCGACCCAGCCGCGTGTCGGAGCGGCGGGCGTCATTGCGCGCCGGCCTCGGTCCGGCTTGCTACCTCATTTGCTACCTGATTTGTCACGTCCTTTGCTACGTCATCCGCCGCATCGGTGTGATGCGGCACAAAGCGCAGCTCGTGCACATTGACGTCCGTCAGACCTGCAATCTCGACACGCATCGCTTCCGGCGCTGCTTCGAAAATCGCACGTTCGATTTCCTGCTGCAATTCGCCCACTGAGTTGTGCTTGCCCTGCAGACGGCCGGCCACGCGCACACGCACGGCCTCCTCCGCGGCGTCGAGCAACTCGATCTGGATGCCCTGTACGCCAAGCAACGGCCGCATCTTCTCGACTGCACGCGACACGCGCGTCGGCAGATCCTGCGGATGCAAGCCGTGCAACAGCAGCAACGCGGACACACCAGCGTCGCGCTCGAACGCTTCGATCATGGCGTCATCCATCACGCCCGCCTCGGACACGATCTCCATCAGCCGTGCGAGCCCGTTCGTATGCAGATCGAGGACGACCTGCAGCAGTTCTTTCGCCGGCTCTCTCGCGCGCGGATCGTCGAGCGCTTCCAGCGCCGCAATCAATTCCTCGATGCGGCGTTGCTGGGCGACGACCGCGCTCTCGTTGCTCACGTGTGCGCTCCCTGCATCACGCCAAAGGTCGGCGAGTGCGACGTATCGATCGTCTTGCCGTTGCCGACGTACATATGCACGCCACACGGCAGGCACGGGTCGAAGCTGCGCACCGCGCGCATGATGTCGATGCCCTTGAACTTGTCCGGGCCGTTCTCTTCGAAGATCGGCGTGTTCTGCACCGCGTCTTCATAGGGCCCAGGCGTACCGTAGATATCGCGCGGATTGGCGTTCCACGGCGTGGGCGGATACGGATGATAGTTGGCGATCTTGCCGTCGCGGATCACGAGGTGATGCGAGAGCACGCCGCGCACCGCTTCGTGGAAACCGCAGCCAATGCCCTCTTCCGGCACCGTGAAGTCGCTGAACGTACGAGTGCGTCCAGCGTGCAATTCGGCCAGCGCCTGCTCGGCAAAGTACAAGGCCGCAGCCGCTGAATACGCCTGAAAATACGTGCGGGCGCGATCGCGTTCAATCGCATTGCTCCACTTCGGAATCTTCCATTCGAATTCGACTTCGGGCTTGAGCGCGGTCTTCGGCAAATAGATCTTCACGCTGTGACCCGTCGCCTTGATATAGCCGATATCGACCAGACCCGCCAACGCGGTGGCCCACAAGCGCGCGATCGGTCCACCGCCGGTATCGAGCGCAAGGTGATCGCCAGTGCGCTTGTCGAGCCAGCGCGGCGACATCACCCACGTGTAGTTGCCGTCGAATTTGCGCTTCTGCGGGTGCGGCAGCGTGGTCTGATTCCACGGATGCTTACGGTCCACCGGATTGCCGAGCGGATCGTTCTTGACGAAGGTCTCTTCGTGATCCCAGTCGTCGTAATAGGAACTGCCCAGCAGGATGCGGATGTTCAGGTTGATATCCACGAGATCGGTCGTCACCAGTTCGCCGTCCACCACCACGCCCGGCGTGACGAACATGCCACGGCCCCATTGCGTCATCGTGTTGTAGTTGTAGTCGCATACGTTCGGGTCCTGGAACGACCCCCAGCAACCGAGCAGAATGCGACGGCGGCCGACTTCTTCGTAACCCGGCAACGCTTCATAGAAGAAGTCGAACAGATCGTCATGCAACGGCACGACTTTCTTCATGAACTCGACGTACTTCATCAAGCGCGTGATGTAGTCCGTGAACAACTGAATGGTCGGCACCGTACCCACACCACCGGGATAAAGCGTCGACGGATGCACGTGACGTCCTTCCATCAGGCAGAACATCTCACGTGTATAGCGGCTGACCATCAAGGTCTCGCGATAGAACTCGCCGGTGAACGGATTGAGCGCGGTCATGATGTCCGCGATGGTTTTGTAGCCGTGCTTGTCCGCGTGCGGCGCAGGTGTTTTCTGTGCCTTGTCCCACACGCCGGGATTGGTTTCCTTGACCATCCTCTCGCAGAAATCCACGCCTACGAGGTTGTCCTGGAAGATGTTGTGGTCGAACATGTATTCGGCCGCTTCGCCCAGATTGACAATCCATTCGGCAATTGCCGGCGGCTTCACACCGTAGGCCATGTTCTGCGCGTACACCGAACAGGTCGCGTGATTGTCGCCGCAGATTCCGCAGATGCGGCTCGTGATGAAGTGCGCGTCGCGCGGGTCTTTGCCCTTCATGAAAATGCTGTAGCCACGAAAGATCGACGACGTGCTGTAGCACTCCGCCACGCGGCGGTTCGCAAAATCGATCTTGGTGTAAATCCCCAGACTGCCGACGATCCGCGTAATCGGATCCCAGTTCATGTCGACCAGCTTGCCCGGCGCTGCCTGGGTACTGGTGGTCGCTTCAGGTGCGGTACTAACGGCCATGACCTTCTCCCTGCTGACAAGTCGAATTCCGCCAACTACGCCGCCAGATCAGCGACGGTAGCCGGTAGTGAGTTTCGAACCGTTGTGACGCCATTTCGGCTCGTCGTTGAGCGTGTTCCTGGTCAGCTTGCGCAGACTGCGAATCAGCGGCCCATAACTCTTGATGAGATTCGACGACAGCACCGCTCCTGGCGGCTCATCCATGAACGGCATGAACTTGTCGGGAAAGCCTGGCATCGTGCAGCCAATGCAAATACCCCCCACATTCGGACAGCCGCCAATGCCGGCCATCCAGCCGCGTTTGGGCACGTTGCATTGCACGACCGGCCCCCAGCAACCCAGCTTGACGATGCAATTCGGGCTGCCGTATTCGGTGGCGAAGATCGCCTGCTCGTAGGAGCCCGCGCGATCGCAACCGTCGTGAACGGTGCGCGTAAACAACCACCTCGGCCGCAGCGCTTCGTCGAGCGGAATCATCGGCGCGAGGCCGGCCAGTTGATAGAGCAGATAGAGCAACGTCTCCATGAAGTTGTCCGGCTGCACCGGACAACCCGGCACGTTGACGATCGGCAAGCCCGCTTTCGACTTCCAGTCCCAGCCGAGATAGTCGGCGAGGCCCATGCAGCCGGTCGGATTGCCTTCCATCGCGTGAATGCCGCCGTAGGTCGCGCAGGTGCCCGCGCCGACCACCGCCAGCGCGCGCGGCGCAAGCCGGTCGAGCCATTGCGGAATCGTGATCGGTTCCTGCGTATCGGGGTCGGTGCCCAGTGCGGCCCAATATCCTTCACGATTGATACGTTCGTTTGGAATCGACCCTTCCATTACCAGCACGAAGTTCTCAAGCTCGCCACGCGCGGCCTGATGAAACGGCTTGAGAAACTCGTCGCCGTTTTCATACGCCAATACGGGGTTATGCAAATGCACCTTTGGTAGACCGGGAATAGCACCAAGAATTACATCCTCGATGCTCGGCTGAGTCGCCGCGGTAATTGATACCGAATCACCGTCGCAGCCGAGGCCCGCGGTAATCCAGATGATGTGCACTTCCTTGAGAGCCGGCGCGTGCTGAGTCTTGCGCCCATAGGGGACGTTGTCTGCTTCTGCCATGATGAGTGTCTCCACTGCGAACCACGTTCTTTTCAGGTCAGGCAAAGATACGTGGCGAGTGCCGCACGGCAGTCACGTGTCCAGCAATCGATCGATAAGTATTCCGCGCGATGCGGTTAAAAGGATCGGATTTGCTGCATGTATTGTTGGTGATAGGTGCCCACCGTGATGAGCCCGAAAAACTTTTTTGAGTATAGTTCAGCGATACGAAATAACCCAATTTCCGTAACTAACTCACTAAACTACGCGCAGCGTATTGGACCGATAAGGACTCGGCAGGCGTGCCTTTTGTAATTCTCTGACGATAGCCCTTAAGGGTTTAGCTCAATGCCGCGTAAGCGTCATCAATCGCGACCGTTGATCTGCCGCCACGCTCACGAGTGGATCTCGAGTTCTTCGAATCGCATCCATTTGTAAACCGCGACCGACAATAACCAGCTCGCCAGAAATACGCCGATGATCGCGTAGCCGATCATGCCGAAGTTCTCATTCAGACTGCCCACCACCTGCCAGAATCCGCCATTCAGATGCAGCTTGTCCGCCAGTAATCCGAGGCCTTCTATGCCGCCGACAAGAAGCGCGACAAGCACCGAGATCGTCGTGATGGTGACGTTGTAGTAGAGCTTGCGGACCGGCTTCACGAAGGCCCATCCATAGGCGCCCAGCATCAGGATGCTGTCGGTCGTATCGATCAGCGTCATGCCGGCCATGAACAGCACCGGAAACACCAGGATCGACCAGATCGACATGCCTTGCGCGGCGCCGGCAGCGGATATGCCGAGCAGCCCGACTTCGGTTGCCGTATCGAAACCCAGCCCGAACAGAAAGCCGAGCGGGTACATGTGCCAGCTCCTGCTGATCAGACGGAACAACGGTCGGAAAATACGCGCGAGCAAACCGCGATTCGCAAGCAGCATGTCGAGATCTTCATCGACATAAGGCTCGCCTCGGCGCACGCGCCGAAAAGCGCGCAGCACCGAGCGCAGCACGATCAGATTCAGGAGTGCAATGGCAAACAGGAAGAACGTCGACACCAGCGTGCCGATCATGGCGCCGGTTTCCTTGAAGCCACTTATACGGCTTTGCAACGCCATGGCGGTCGCCGCAATGCCGATGGTCGCGAGAACGACGATGGTGGCGTGGCCGAGCGAAAACATCAGTCCGACCGTCACCGGACGCTGGCCGGACTGCATCAGTTTGCGCGTGACGTTGTCGATGGCCGCGATATGATCCGCGTCCACCGCATGCCTCAGACCAAACGAATAAGCCAGCAGGCAGGAGCCCATCAGCAGCGGATAGCCGCGGAATGCCACGAAGGCCGCCACCCAAGCCGCGATATTGAAAGTAAGTAGTAACGCGTACAGCCATGCGATCTGGCGGCGCTGATGGCCGTTTTCCTCGCCGAGGAGCGCCTTCACAAACTCCACCATGGGTTCTCTCCCGGGAGGCCAAGGCCGGCTGCGTTGCACAGCCAGGCGCTTAACGCCTGCATTCGATGATAGTACTTTTCAAGCGCATCCGATCCCGGGCGAACTCGGACACGCCGCGCCACCATTGCGATGACGCAGCGCGGCACGATTTCAGTGCTACTTCACGTCGAATGCATAGTCGCCATGCGTGCGATGCCCATCTGAGGCCACCGCCACCCAATGCACGGTGTAGTGACCCGCCGCGAGCGGCGGCAGCGGCACGGCGATCGCCGCCGCTTGATGGGCGTCGACTGCGGACTTCTCCGTGTTGACCTGCTTGCCGCTCGCGTCGGTCACCGTCAACGAGCTGAATGACGGCTCGAGCGGCCCGTCGAATATCACGCGGACCTGAGCGGGCGACGCCACCGTCGCGCCGGCACCCGGCTCCTGCTTCTGCGGAAATACATGGGCGAAAGCGGCACTCGCGAACGCGAGCCCGGCAATCAGCAAGGGCACCTTCGCTGCGGCGCGCAGCCAGTCATGTCGATCGTTTTTCATCGCTTGCTCCTGCGTTACGGTGTTCATACGTTACTGTTACTGGAAGAGAGGCTTGCCGATAGTAGTGGGCGCGACATCGTCGAAGAAAATATGCGCCTGAACCAGAATGCCCACATGCGAGCCGCTAGCGCGGTTGATCGGGATTTGCGCTTCAACGCCGAACTGGCCATAACGGTTGATCCAGATGAAGCCCGGATTGACCGTGCCGGTTGTCTGCCCCTGGCTTCTCGAGAGCGGAACTTCCACCAGCGGAATCACGTTCGCCAACGGCTGCGGCAAGCCGATGTCGTGCACGTGCTGCTGCAGATACGGCAAGCTGTATTGCACCGTGAAGCCATAGTTGAAGGCGTTCGGCTGCCCCGCTCCTGTTGTCAGCGCCGGGCCGGCTTCGCCCGTGATTGCGATCGGCCGCAAATATGCAAGCGATGCAGGGAGATCGCCCATGCCCTTGCCGGCGTAAATCGTCGGCGAGATCGTCGAAAAGTTGTCCGCAATCGCTCGGTTTCCCGTGCCGCCGAGTTCAGCGTTCACACCGACCGAGGTCATGAACTCGTGTTCATCGTTGACGTAGAGCAAGTACTTCAGACCGACACCGAAGTTGTCGAAGCCACGCGCTTTGGGATTGTTTTGCATCGCGTAGGTGCCGTCTACCGAGACCGCCAGTCGCGGTGTGATCAGCTTGTCGTACTCGAAGTCGAATGTATTGATGCTTTGATCGCCGGCGTCGCCGGGTACGCGCTGATGGCCGTACTCGAGGTTGGCTTCGTCGCCGACACCGGGATCGTCGACGGCCATTGTCGACGGAAAGACGCGATTACCTGCAATCGCGTGAGCACTGGCGAAGGAAGGAGCGAAGAGAAATACGCTGGCGGTCGCCGCAACGAGCGACGCCGCGCGCAGCGGTAGCGCGCTGCGCGTTGCCTGGGTTTGCATGGTTCATCCTGTTCATGGGTCGTGACAATGCCGGCGCGCGCGTCAACTAACGGACGTGCGGCGGCATCGCGATGCGCTCATGGCATCGCAACGGTATGACTCGAATCAGGATGCGAACGGAGGGGCGCGGGGCTGCGCGAAGGTGAGCGGCTCGACGCGGCGAACGCGTTCGAAGCGGGTCGCGACGGTGTGCTGGACAGCACGGACGGTGACGAAAAACAGCGCCTCGACGCTGGGCACCGCCGGCATGTGAGCGAGCAGACTGCAATAGCCGCAGGCGTCGCCGTCGGACATGGCAGCGTGTTGAGCGTGTGTGCTGCCGGAGTTGTCCGATGCCTGATCGTGCATGAAGGACATGGAGGGCATCGACGACATGGCGCCCATGTCCGGCATGGAAGCCATCGACGGCATCGAGCAATGCTCGCCTCCCACTCCGGCTTCACCGCCATTGCGTGCGGCGAGCGAATGGGAGATCGTTGGCGCGAGCGTAGCCGTCAGGATCGCAAACAATCCCAGCCAACTGCCGATCCTCCGATGGAAACGACTCAACATGCGCCCGGCGACACGATAAGAAGCTGTCGCAGATTATGCCATGGCCTAACGCGTGTCCTGGCCGCCAAGGCGCCGGTTATGCCGAACATTTGGCCGATACGCAGCAGACAGTGGACAATGCCTCATCCCGGCTACCGGCACGGAGTGCCCATGAAAGCGTATCGCCCGCGTCCCCCGCATTTTCCCGGCGATCAGTCGCACGCCGAGTGGCGCGATCACACCTTGCCATACATCATCGTGGCCGCGCTGATCGTGCTGATCATCACGCTCATCGTCTGGGTGGTCGATCCGGCGCCGCCGAAGACCATCACCATCAGCGCGGGTCCGCACGATAGCTCGTTCCTCGTCACCGCGAATCAGTACAAGAAGATCCTCGCCCGCAACGGCATCACGCTGAAGGTGCTGGAGTCCGATGGCTCGGTGCAGAATCTAAGCCGTCTGCTGGATCCGAAGCAGCACGTCGATCTCGCGCTCGTCCAAGGCGGTGTGGCCGATGGGCTCGATACTTCGTCGCTGATGTCGCTCGGCAGCGTTTTCTATATTCCGGTGGTGGTGTTCTATCGCGGCTCGGGTATCAGCGAGCTTTCAGAACTGGAGGGCAAACGGATTGCAATCGGCCGCGAAGGCAGCGGCACGCGCCTCCTCTCGCTCAAACTGCTGGAAGCAAACGGCATCCAACCAGGCGGCAACACGGTGCTGGTGCCGAGCGACGGCATGCAGGCCGCCACGCAACTCGTGGCCGGCGACGTCGACGCGGCGATCCTCAACGGCGACTCCGCGACACGCGGCCTGATGCTGCGGCTCCTGAAAGTGCCCGGCATCTCGGTGATGGATTTCGATGAAGCGAGCGCCTATACGCGTCTCTTTCCCTACCTCGACGAGATCGACCTGCCGCCCGGCGTGCTGGATCTCAGGCGCAGAATTCCGCCCGACACCATCCATCTGATCAGCCCGACGGTCGAGCTCGTGGCCCGGACCGGTCTGCATCCGGCGATTTCCGACTTATTGATCGAGGCCGCCCAGGAGGTGCACGGCATGCCGGGGCTGTTGCAGCGCGCGGGGGAGTTTCCGAGTCCGGTCGCCCATGAATATCAGATCAGCGAAGACGCGCAGCGCTACTACAAGACCGGCAAGAGTTTTCTATACCGCACGCTGCCGTTCTGGCTCGCGAGCATCGGCGATCGCACGCTCGTTCTGCTGCTGCCGATGGCGGTGTTGTTGTTTCCGGCGATGCGCCTGATCCCGGCGCTGTACCGGTGGCGCGTGCGCTCGCGTATCTATCGCTATTACGGGGCGCTGATTGCGATCGAACGTGGCGCACTGGCCGATTCGACCGAGGAGGAACGCAAGCAGCTGTTCGCGGAGCTCGATCATATCGAGGCCTCGCTGAGCCGCTTGCGTATGCCGCTCGCATACGCCGACGCGTTCTATGTGCTGCGCGAGCACGTCGGCTTCGTGAGGGTCCGACTGGCGGCGCAAGGCAGCCGCCTTTAACCGGGCGGCGGGCCTTTTCTTTACGCTTTACGCTTCGGCGGTGGCCGACGGTGCTGCCGGCGGTGTAGCCGATTCAGCGTCGGGGGTGTCCGTCGAAGCGACTTGCGGCTGGCTCTCTGCCTCGGCTTGCGGAGTGGCCGACGCAGCAGAAGCATTGGCGGACGAATCAGCCGACGAAGCCGCTGCTTTCGCCGCGCCCCTGCCCGCACGATGCGCCTGCAGACGCTGCGCGCCGGCCGCTTCCTGCGCCGTCACCTTGCCTGCTTCGCCACCCGTCAGATCGACGCGCGCGGCGCCTTCAACCAGGCATTTCCAGTAGCGGCTGCCACGGCACCAGGTTTTGATCGCGTCGCGCAACTCGGCTTCGCTCAGCGACAGCTCCTTCGCATGAACCACGAGGTCCTCGAAGATGCCAACCTTCAGCGGCAGCTTGGGCGCCGGATTCTTCGGGAAAACATTCGGGAAGCGCTTTTGCAGTCTCCCGATCGATTTCACCACCGGGTCCACCGGCTTCGCGTCGGCCGCAGGCCTGGCGTCAGCCGCCGGCTTGGCGTCTGTCGCTGGCTTGTGACCAGGCGCGGCACGACGCGGCGGCGACGGCTTGCGCGCGGGCTTCGCACCGGGCTTGGCGACCGGCTTGGCCGCAGGCGCAGCTTCGGCGCGTGCCGCGGCCAGTTGCTTCTTTAATTCAGCAAGTTGTTCGAAACCCATAGCGCACAATCAATCGAGAAAGACAGGATTGTAGCAGCGTGTTGAAACATGCTCGTGAGAGGCGGTGAGACGCCGCGCGCCAGCAGTGGCGAACCTTCTGCTATGGCACGATTAAACTCGATACTTTCCGCCCCGCTTGCCGCGTTCGCATTTCAGTGAGCGCGAATAAAGCCCGTATTTCATTGCGCTTTTCGAAGGATGGAGTTGAAGATCTTGTTTTTTGCCGCCAAGGTAAAAACAGAGGAAAAAATTAGCTTTTGACCGCCACAGGCACCGTCACCTCAACCGCCGTCAGGCCAAAAACCGACACGCACAAGCCGGGCCGGCCGGCATTGTTGCGCAGGGAAAGCTGCAGTTGATGCCGTGCGGCGATCCGGGCCACAATCGCCAGCCCAAGTCCGCTGCCGTCTCCCTGGGCTTCCTCCCCGCGATAGAAGCGGTCGAAAACCCGCTCGATCTCAGCCTCCGGGATCCCGGACCCGCTGTCCACGACATTGAACCCCACGCGCTCGCCCGACCGTTTCAGAATCACGTCGACACGCCCACCCCGCGGCGTATGCCGGATCGCATTGTTGATCAGGTTCCCCAACAGGACACTCATCCCGTGCGGTTCAGCCAGCACCGTGTAGACATCGTAGTTCGCGCGCGCGTCTTCACACTCAAGCCCGAGATCGATCTCCCTCGTCTCCGCGAGCAGCGAAAAATCGCCGACGACCTGCTCGCCGATCCGGCGCAGACTCACCGGCACCATCGACGTCACCGGATGCGCATCCTCACGCGCCAGCGTCAACAACTGCTGCACCAGGTGAATGATCCGGTTGACCCGTCCCTCGACGCGCTCCAGCGTTTGCCCCTCGCCCTTTAGCGAGCCGTCACGGGAAGCCGCCTGCAATTGCAGCTTCAGCGCCGCAAGCGGCGAGCGCAGCTCATGTGCGGCGTCGGCGATAAACGTGCGCTGCGCCTGCGATGCAACGTTCAGACGTTGCAGAAGATCGTTGAGCGCTTGTACCAGCGGCTTGATTTCAACCGGCACGCTGCCGTCCAGATGCAATGGCTCCAGCGAATCGAGCGAACGGGTCGTCAGTGCGCGCGTCAGGCCACCGATCGGCGCCAACCCCCTTGCCACCACCAGCAACACCAGCACGATCGTCACCGGCACGAGCACGCCGAGCGGCCAGAGCGTATGCAGCGCCAGTTTCAACGCGAGGTCTTCGCGCACGGAGATCGGCTGTGCAACCTGGACATAACGGTCGCGCTGTTCCACCCCGAACGTGCGCCAGTGATTCTCGCCGCGCTCGACCGTGCTGAAACCGGCAGGCAAACGCGAGAATACCGGCGCCTGCCTCGAGTGATAGATGAGATTGCCGGAGCGGTCCCAGATTTCGATCACGACGCGGTCGTCAGCCAGGTCGCCCAGGTCGGGATTGCGATGTTCGCCGTCGCCAGCGCCGGCCAGATTCGACGGCAACGACAGCGCCACGGTACGCAGTTCGTAGTCGAACAGTTCGCCCGCTTCTTCGCGTGCGGTGTGAAAAATGCCGAAGCCGGCCGCGCCCGAGGCCGCGGCCAGACCGAAAATCAGCCAGCCCAGCAGCCAGCGGCGAATCGACGTCATCAGCACCTCTTCAGACGGTAGCCCACGCCGCGCACGGTCACCACCTGCTCCGCGCCGATCTTGCGCCGCAAGCTGTGCACGTGCACTTCGATGGTGTTGCTGCCCACCTCCTCGCCCCAGCCGTAGAGCTTCTCTTCCAGTTCAGGTTTGGTGAACACGCGCGTAGGCTCTTCGATCAATGCCTGCAGCAAGGCGAACTCGCGCGGCACGAGCGGCAGCAATTCGCCGCCTTTGGTGACTTCGTGCGCCGCGGGATCGAGTGTGAGATCGCCGTGCGCATAGACGGGCTGCTTCTGGCCAGTGCGCCGCCGCAAGAGCGCGCGCACGCGCGCGGCCAGCTCGTCGAGGTCGAATGGTTTGATCAGGTAATCGTCGGCGCCCGCATCGAGGCCGCGAATCCGCTCATCGACCGCGTCGCGCGCGGTCAGGATGATCACCGGCGCGGCGCCTCCGTTCTTGCGGTACGCATTGAGCACGTCGATGCCGTCCTTCTTCGGCAGGCCGAGATCGAGCAGCACGAGGTCATACACGCCGTTGCCCAGCGACAGTTCCGCCGCGCGGCCGTCTTCAGCCCAGTCGATTGCGTAGCCCGAGCGGCGCATCGCGCCCAGAACCGTCTCGGCAATCATGTCGTCGTCTTCGACCAGTAGCAGACGCATGGCCTCTCCTCTCTCCAGTTTGCCCGCATTGTCCGGCCCGTTAGCTTAACGCTTCCTTATGCGTCCCTTAGGAAACGCTTAGGGGACGCTTAGGCGAGGCTTAATGTCCGTTAAGCGTTCCTTAAGCACCCCGTCAGCAGAATCGGCACCTGTTTGGCGACAGCCGTTCGCGGCCGTCTCACCTTTTGTTCAGGAGCCGGATTTTGCCCGTTTTCAACACCGCTACAGCGGCGCGGTTGCGCGTGCTCGTGCCGATCTGCGCGATGCTGCTCGGCGGCTGCACGTGGTATCACCGCGAGCCGCTCGCAGCGCAGGATACGTCGACCTCGGCCCGTTCGCTCGAACGCATCCAGATCGATCCGTCCACCATGCCGCTGCCTGAACTGGCCACGCATCGCTTCGATCCGTCCGATGGGCTCGACATCGACGAAGTCGCGATGCTCGCAGTGGCGAACAATCCCGACCTGAAGCTGGCCCGCGACGATCTCGGCATTGCCCGAGCGCAGGCCTATTCAGCCGGATTGCTGCCCGACCCGCAACTGAGCGTATCGAGCGATTACCCGGGCGCGGCCGGCGCCACGCGCGCGTTCAATTATGGTTTGAGCATCGACGTGATGGCGATCGTGCTACGCAGCGCGAACAAACAATCCGCCGACGCGACGGTCGCCAAAACAGACCTCGGGCTGCTGTGGCAGGAATGGCAGATCGTCGCCCAGGCGCGGCAATTGTTCATCAAGACGCGCTTCCAGCAGGACACGTTGCCGCTGCTGCAACAGCAGCGCGACCTCGCGCGCACGCGCTATGAGCGCATGGCCGAAGCGCACCGCGACGGCAATCTCACCGACGACACGCTGACAGCCGCACTCACCGCCTACAGCGACGCACGCAAGCAATATACAGACGCCGAACGCGCCGCGGAACAGACGCATCATGATCTGAACGCGCTACTCGGCCTTTCGCCGGAGGTGCAGTTGTCACTCACCAGCAGCGAAGACGCGACCGAACTGTCCGACGCGACGCTCGACGCAGCGCTGGCCAAACTCGCGCAACGCCGCCCCGATCTGATCGCGCTGCAGGCAGGCTATGAAGCGCAGGAGCAGAAATACCGCGCGGCAATTCTCAGCCAGTTTCCGAGCCTTTCCGTGGGTTTCGTGCGTGCGCGCGACACCTCGAACATCTACACCAGCGGCTTCCAGATCAATCTGAGTTTGCCGATCTTCAACCGCAATCAAGGCAACGTCGCGATCGAAAAAGCGACGCGTCAGCGCCTGCGCGACGAGTATCAGTCGCGCCTGAACCAGGCTTATGCCGATGTGGCCCATCTACGCACGGACAGCGTAATTCTCACGCGACAGTTGCAGCAGACCGAAGCCGCGCTGCCCGACGTCGATCTCACCGCGCAGCATGCGGCCGCTGCCTACGCGCAGCACGAACTCGTGCTCGGTGCCTACACCGATGCAGAAAGCGCCGCGCTCACCAAACGTGTCGACGTCGCCACGCTGCGCGAATCGCTCGCCGAACAACGCGTCGGCTTGCAGGCGTTGCTCGGCAGCGCGATCCCCGACGCCTTTACCTCCGCTCAGACCTTCACCGAAACTCATGCGAAATAGCCCACTAGCAGCGCGGCGGCCGCGCATCGCCGCGTATGCGATTTCTCTCGCCTGCGCTGCACTGATGAGCATCGGCGTGCATGCGGCCGATGCGGCTAGCGCGTCCGCTGGCGACGATGCGGCCGACCAGGCCGTCGTATCCGTGCAAACCGTACGGGTGCAGCGCGCCGTCATCGCGCAACCGGTCCGCGCGTATGGCATCGTCGCCGCGTCCGCGTCGAATCTGACCACGGTTAACCTGCCTTACCTCGCGCGTATCGTGCAGATGCGCGTGCAAGCCGGCCAGAGCGTGACGCGCGGCGCGCCGCTTTTCGTCGTGCAGGCCGACCCTGCCGCAGTATTGGCCGCCACTCAGGCGAAGAGCGCGGTGACACTGGCGCAAGGCGAACTGGCGCGCACGCAATCGCTGTACGACAAAGGGCTCGCCACGCAATCGCAACTCGCCACGGCCCGCAAGGCCGCCGAGGACGCGCAGCAGGCGCTCGCGGCGCAAAGCCAGACGGGCGTCGCGAGCGGCAACAAGATCGTCACGGCGCCGATCGACGGCGTGGTTTTGCAGATAACGGCGGCACAGGGCGATCAGGTGCAGCCCGGCGCGGCGATCCTGCAGCTGGCAGGCGGAAACGGCAAGGATGCCCGCGCGAATGTGATGCTTGGCGTCGAACCGTCGGACATCCCTGCTATCCATGCCGGCGACACGGTCACGCTGCACGGCCTGTCCACCTCGCTCGCCAAGGCCGCAGCGGACGGCCACGTTGTGCTGGTCGGGGCATCGATCGATCAGCAAAGCCAGCTCGTCAACGTCGGCGCGAACGTCCCGCTCGGACAGAGCGCATTCATTCCAGGTACGCGTGTCAGCGCCGATATCGCGACGCGCAGCGGCACGCATTGGGTCGTGCCGCGTGCCGCCGTGCTGAAAGACGACAAAGGCGCGTACGTATTCCAGATCACGCCGCAAAACAAGGCGCGCCGCGTGGCCGTGGTCACGCAGGTCGAGAACGGCGAGCGCTACGGCGTGGACGGCCCGATCGACGCTGCTGAAGGCCTCGTCGTCAGCGGCAACTATGAATTGAAGGACGGCATGGCGGTGCGGGCTGGCGGAGGCGCGCCGCGATGAATTTCGGTCAATGGATGCAGAAGCACCGGCGCTCGCTGCTGTTCGTGATCGCGCTGCTGGCGATCGCGGGCGCACTCACCGCGTTCCGCCTGCCGATCTCGCTGTTCCCGAACGTCGCGTTTCCACGCGCCGTCGTCTCGCTCGACGCGGGCGACCGCCCTGCTGAACAGATGGCCACACTCGTCACGATGCCCGTCGAAGAAGCGCTGCGACGCGTGCCGAACGTTCGCGATGTCGAATCGACCACGAGCCGCGGCGCCGCGGAAATCTCGATCAATTTCGACTGGGGCACCGACATGGCTCAGGCCACGTTACAGGCGCAGTCGGCCATCAGCGAGATCCTCGCGACGCTGCCGCAAGGGACCTCGATGCAGGTGCGGCGCATGGACCCAACCGTGTTCCCGGTGCTCGCGTATAGCTTGACATCGAACCAGCAATCGCTGTCGGCGCTGCGCGATCTCGCGCAGTTCCAGATGCGCCCGTTGCTGTCGTCAGTAGAGGGCGTGGCGCGCGTCGAAGTGACGGGTGGCGCGCAGGACGAATTCGAAGTCGCGATCGATCCGGCGCGCCTTGCCGCCTACAAGATCTCGCTCCCGGATGTATCGAAAGCGATCGGCGCGAGCAACGTACTGATGGCCACGGGCCGCATCGAGGATCATTACAAGCTGTACCTCGTGATTGCCAACACCACGATCACGCAACTCGACGAACTGCGCAACGTGGTGGTGTCGACCAACGGTGCGACCCAGATCCGCCTCGGCGACATCGCAACGGTTCGCCAGGGCGTCGTGCCGCAATGGATGCGCGTCACCGCCGACGGCCAGGACGCCGTGCTGCTCAACGTCTATCAGCAGCCGGGCGCGAACAGCGTGGCGATGGCCAAGGCGATCCGCGCAAAGCTCGCCGACTTTCAGCACCAGATGCCGGTGGGCGTGCATCTCTCGAACTGGTACGACCAGAGCGAACTGGTGATCGCCTCGGCGACCAGCGTGCGCGACGCGATCATGATCGGCGTGGTGCTGGCCGCCTTCACGCTGTTTGCCTTCCTGCGCAACTGGAAGATCACCGCGATCGCGGTCGCGCTCGTGCCGGTCGTGATGGCCGCGACGATCCTGCTGCTCGACGTGTTCGGCATGGGCTTCAACATCATGACGCTCGGCGGCATGGCGGCTGCGGTCGGCCTCGTGATCGACGACGCCATCGTGATGATCGAACACATCGTGCGACGCATGCGCGAAGGCGGTGCGCACAAGTTCCATGGCCGCGTGATGGCGGCGGCGCTTGAATTCACGCGGCCGCTTGCCGGCTCGTCGGCGGCGACGCTGATCATTTTCGTGCCGCTCGCGTTTTTGTCGGGCGTGACGGGTGCGTTTTTCAAAGCGCTCTCGGTGACGATGGCAAGTGCCCTGTTCATTTCGTTTCTCGTCACGTGGCTCGCGGTGCCGATACTGTGCGACCGCTGGCTGAAACCGAAGGACGCCGAGGAACACAAGGAAACCCGCTTCGCTTCCTGGATGAACCGGCGCTACGACTATCTGATCGAGCACGTCACGGCACGCCCGGTTCTCGTACTGCTCGGCCTGGTGCCGCTGATCGTGGTGGCCGCATTCGCGTTCACGCGCGTGGGCAGCGGCTTCATGCCCAGCATGGACGAAGGCGGTTTCGTGCTCGACTATCACACCGAGCCGGGCACATCCGTCACGGAAACCGACCGCTTGATGAAGCAGATCGAGGGCATCATCCGCGCGAATCCGAACGTTGCAACTTACTCGCGCCGCACCGGCGCCGGACTCGGCGGCGACCTGAACGAGCCCAACAAGGGCGACTTCTTCGTGCGGTTGAAATCGACTGGCCGCGAGCCGATCGAAACGGTGATGGAAGAAATCCGCTCGAAGATCGAAACGCAGGTGCCCGGCGTGAACATCGAACTTGCGCAACTGATGGAAGACCTGATCGGCGACCTGACCGCGGTGCCGCAGCCGGTGCAGATAAAAATTTATTCCGACGACCAGAACACACTCGACACCACCGCACGCAAGGTCGCCGCGCAGATCGGCAAGATTCAGGGCGTGGTGGACGTGAACGACGGCATCAATCCGGCGGGCGACGCGCTCGAATTGCACATCCGCCCTGAGGCCGCAGCCGCCGAGGGCATGGACCCGCAGTCGATTGCGCAGGCCGTGTCCGACATGGTGGAAGGCAACGTTGCGACGCAATTCCAGACCGGACCGAAGACGGTGGGCGTGCGGGTGCGCGTGGCGGGCGCACTGAAGCTCACCGATACGCAACTGGGACTGCTGCAGATTCGCGCACCGGACGGCCATCTGTTCGCGTTGAACCGTGTTGCCGATCAGGTGACGGTGACGGGCCAACCGGAGATCAGCCGAGACAATCTCAAGCGGATGGTGGCGGTGACGGCGCGCATCGACGGCCGCGATCTGGGCTCGACGATCGCGGATGTGCAGAAGGCGCTAAGTGACAAGAGCTTGTTGCCGACCAGCGTGTATTACGAACTGGGCGGCTTGTACCAGCAACAGCAGATTGCTTTCAAGGGTTTGTTGAGCGTGTTCGGTGCTGCGATTGCGTTGGTGTTTGGATTGCTGCTGTTTCTGTACGAGCGTTTCCGGATTGCGCTGGCGGTGATGGCGATGCCGTTGCTCGCGGCGGGCGCTGTGTTTATTGGGTTGTGGATCACCGGTATCGAGTTGAACATCTCCGCGATGATGGGGATGACGATGATTATCGGTATCGTGACCGAGGTGGCGATTTTTTATGTATCGGAGTTGCAGGGGTTGGTGCGGGATGAAGGTATTGCGGTTGAGGAGGCGCTAATCGCGGCTGGGAGGAATCGGTTGCGGCCGATTGCCATGACCACTATTGCGGCTATTTTGGCGCTGCTGCCGCTTGCTTTTGCCCTTGGGCAAGGGGCTGCTATGCAGCAGCCTTTGGCGGTTGCTATTATTTCTGGGTTGATTGTGCAGTTGCCGTTGGTGTTGGTTTTGTTGCCGGTTTTGTTGAAGTTGTTGATGAAGGAAGGGCCCATTTAATGGGCTGGGGTTTTGCCTGCGCGGCGCTTGTTGTTCGTGGCTCTGGCCTTGGTGCCTTTCCTTGCATTGTTAGT